>NZ_CP034447.1:5142500-5877796 GCF_003952485.1 Mesorhizobium sp. M1E.F.Ca.ET.045.02.1.1 | reverse complement strand
ACGACGTGCCGGACGAAATCGCCGCCATCTTCGATCCATTGGGCAATGCCGTGCACACGGCGTTGTCCTTTGATCTGGTCGGCGAGGACGTGCTGGTCACCGGCGCCGGCCCGATCGGCATCATGGGCGCGCTCGTCGCGCAATGCGTCGGCGCGCGAAAAGTCGTCATCACCGACATCAACCCGGTCCGGCTGGACCTGGCGCGCAAGCTCGGCGTCCAGCATGTCGTCGATGCCTCGAAGGAGAAGCTGCGCGACGTCATGCCTTCGATCGGCATGACCGAAGGTTTTGACGTCGGTCTTGAGATGTCGGGCGCCGCACCCGCCTTCCGCGACATGATCGACACCATGAACAATGGCGGCAAGATCGCCATCCTCGGCATCGCGCCCACCGGCTTCGAGATCGACTGGAACAAGGTCATCTTCAAGATGCTGCATCTCAAGGGCATCTACGGCCGCGAGATGTTCGAGACCTGGTACAAGATGATCGCCCTGGTCCAGGGCCCTCTCGACGTCTCGGGCCTGATCACCCATCGCATCGGCATCGATGATTTCCAGGTCGGATTCGACGCGATGCGGAGCGGCAGCTCGGGCAAGGTGGTGATGGATTGGTAGGGAGCGTCGATAGAGACGTCGAGTTCCTTCGCGCCCCCCTCTGTCCTGCCGGACATCTCCCCCACGAGGGGGGAGATTGGCAGCTTCGACGCCGGCGCTCACTCTTCAACGCTGGAGATTGGCGAAAGCCGGCGTGACATCTGATCTCCCCCCAAGTGGGGGAGATGTCCGGCAGGACAGAGGGGGGCGCTGTCCCGCCAGCGTATCGGTGTTCCCACTCTACTTGTTCCCTAAGGCCACCTCCAGCGCCGCCGTCCCTTTCGCAACCGCCACCTGCTCCTCCACACTCAGCCTTGCCAGCAACTCCCTTTCGAACGCCTTCGCCAGCGGCACCATCTCGCGATAGGCGGCGAGCCCAGGCTTGGTCAGCATCAGGTGCTCGACGCGGCGATCGTTCTCGTCCGGCGTGCGCGTCAGCCAGCGCCGGCGCTCCAGCTCGGCGACTGCGCGCGACACCTTGGTCTTGTGCATGGCCGACTGCTCGCCGAGTTCGGTCGCGGTCATCGTGCCGCGCTGGCCAAGACCTGACAGCGTGCGCCATTCCGGCCGCGTCAGTCCGTGGCGTTCCTTGTAGATGCGCGAGAATTCGCGGCTGACGGTGTCGGCCAGCCGATAGAGACGGTAGGGCAGGAAGCTTTCCAGTTCGAGGATTTGCGGTTCCATGAGTGCACCCCGAATGCGTCCGCCGTTGATAGTTACATTTTCGATGGTTACAAATGAAACCAGTTTGGTCAACATCCCCGGAAAGCCGCGCTCCGGCAGGCTTTGGAACCGGGATCAGGGAGGATCGGATGGCCTTTTCCTACATGCCGGGCTTCGGCAACGATTTTGAGACCGAGACGCTGCCCGGCTCGCTGCCGCAGGGGCGCAACTCACCGCAGCGCCCCGCCTACGGCCTTTATGCGGAACAGCTTTCCGGCTCGCCCTTCACGGCGCCGCGCGGCACCAACGAGCGCTCCTGGCTCTACCGTATCCGCCCGAGTGTCCGGCACACCAGCCGCTTCAAGGGGACGAGCTACCCTTTATGGAAGACCGCGCCCAATATCGGCGATCATGAGCTGGCGCTCGGCCAGTACCGCTGGAACCCGGTGCCGATGCCCGCCGAGCCGACCGACTTCATCTCCGGCATGCGCACCATGACCACGGCGGGCGACGCGGTGGGACAATCCGGCATGGCGGCGCATGTCTATGTCGCCAACCGCTCGATGGTCGACGACCATTTCTTCAATGCCGACGGCGAGCTCATGATCGTGCCGCAGGTCGGCGCGCTGCGTTTCGTCACCGAGATGGGCGTCATCGAGCTTCGGCCCGGCGAGATCGCGGTGCTGCCGCGTGGCCTCGTATTCAAGGTGGAGCTCGCCGACAAGGAGGCGCGCGGCTATGTCTGCGAAAACTATGGCGCCAAGTTCACGATGCCCGATCGCGGGCCGATCGGCGCCAATTGCCTGGCCAATCCGCGCGACTTCAAGACGCCCTGCGCCTGGTTCGAGGAGAAGGAGACGCCGTGCCGGCTGATCGTCAAATGGTGCGGCACTTTCCATGTCACCGAGCTAGGCCATTCGCCGCTCGACGTCGTCGCCTGGCATGGTAACTACGCGCCCTATAAATATGATCTGGCGACCTTTTCGCCGGTCGGCGCCATCCTGTTCGACCATCCCGACCCGTCGATCTTCACCGTGCTTACGGCGCCGAGCGGCGAGGCGGGCACTGCCAATGTCGACTTCGTCATCTTCCCGCCGCGCTGGCTGGTGGCGGAAAACACCTTCCGTCCGCCCTGGTACCACCGCAACATCATGAGCGAGTTCATGGGCCTGATCCACGGCCAGTACGACGCGAAGGAAGAAGGTTTCGTGCCCGGCGGCATCAGCCTGCACAACCAGATGCTGGCGCATGGGCCGGATGCGACAGGTTTTGAGAAAGCCACCCGCGCGGACTTGAAACCGGTCAAGCTCGACAACACCATGGCCTTCATGTTCGAGACGCGCTTTCCGCAGATGCTGACGCGTTACGCCGCCGAACTCGACACGCTGCAGGAGAACTACATCGACTGCTGGGCCGACCTGAAGAAGCGTTTCAACGGCACGCCCGAGGGCGACTGGTCCTGACCCGCGGTATCAGTGTCGGGAAAACTTGAACGGGCGGCTTGACGATCGCCCGTAACGGCCTTGTTGTGGGGTCAGCGGCACAGACCGCGTGAAGAGAGGAAACCGCATGAAGCTTGCCACTTTGAAGAACGAGACGCGCGACGGGAAGCTGGTCGTGGTCTCGCGCGATCTGACGCGGTTCACCGACGCTTCCTTCCTGGTGCCGACACTGCAGGCGGCGCTTGATGACTGGCGGCGGATTGCGCCGCATCTGGCGGCGATGGCGGAATCGCTCGAGACCAATGCCGTGCCTTCATCTCGATTCCACGAGCACGACGCGCATTCGCCGCTGCCGCGCGCCTATCAATGGGCCGACGGCTCGGCCTATGTGAACCATGTCGAACTGGTGCGGAAGGCGCGCGGCGCCGAAATGCCGGCAAGTTTTTGGACCGATCCGCTGATCTACCAGGGCGGGTCCGACTCCTTCATTGCGCCGCGCGATCCGATCCGCATGGCGGACGAAGCCTTCGGTATCGATATGGAGGCCGAAGTCGCCGTTATCGTCGACGATGTGCCGATGGGCGCGAGCCTCGAACAGGCGAGGGATGCGATCCGCCTCGTCATGCTGGTCAACGACGTGACGCTGCGCGCCATCACGGGGCCGGAACTGGCAAAAGGCTTCGGCTTCTTCCAATCGAAGCCGTCTTCCGCTTTCTCGCCGGTCGCGGTGACACCGGAGGAATTGGGCGACGCCTGGGACGGCGGCAAGGTCGATCTCGCGCTGCTGGTCGACCTCAACGGCAAGCCATTCGGCCGCGCCAATGCCGGCGTCGACATGACCTTCGATTTTCCGGCGCTCATCGTGCATGCCGCGAAGACACGGCCGCTTGCCGCCGGCACCATCGTCGGCTCAGGCACCGTTTCCAACAAACTCGACGGTGGACCCGGCAAGCCGGTCTCGGCTGGCGGCGCCGGCTATTCCTGCATCGCCGAACTGCGCATGATCGAGACCATCGAGAGCGGCGAGCCGAAGACGCCCTTCCTGCGCTTCGGTGACACTGTGCGCATCGAGATGAAGGACAAGGCCGGCCACTCGATCTTCGGTGCCATCGAGCAGAAGGTCGAGAGATACGAGGGGTAAGGGGAGAAAGGAACCTGAAAAGGTGACCCTGCTCGCGCACCTGCGCCGTATGGCGCGCAACAATCTATGGTCGAACGACCGGCTCTATCGCGCCGTGCTTGCGCTTGAGCCCGGCGAGTTCGAAGCCGAGCGCGCCAGCTTCTTTCCCTCGATCAGGCAGACGCTCAACCACATCCTCGCGGTCGATCGTCTCTATCTCGATTTCCTGACGGATGGCGGCCTCGGCGCCGCCGCCTATGACACCTTCGTGCCATTCGACGATGCGGCAAGCCTGGCGGCGGCACAGGCCGATTTCGACCGCAGGCTCGTCGCCTTTGCGATGGCCTGTCGGAGGCCGATCTCGATCGTCGCGTCGTCACCGATCGCCGCGAGGACGGCATGATCCCCGAACGCATCGGCGATATCCTCGCCCATGTCTTCCTGCACGACATCCATCACCGCGGCGAGGTGCACGCCATGCTTTCCGGCACTTCCGTTCCGCCACCGCAATTGGATGAGTTTCTGCTCGACTACGATGTCAAGCTCAGGAAGGATGAGGTCGAGCGGCTGGGGTTTTGAACGAGCGAGAATGCTCAGGAATTATCGTAGTTACGAAAATTATTGACTTAATTATTGTAGGTACATAAATTCCGATGAAGATCGTTTGGGATGAACCGAAACGCTTGGCAAACATTGACAAACACGGCTTGGATTTCGCTGCGTTGGACGAGGAGTTTTTCCTTGCCTCGACGTCCGGGCGGCCAAAGCCGGCCGTTTCAAGGCGATTGGTCGGATAGTCGGCGGCGTTGTTGCCGTGGTCTTTGCCCGGCTTGGCACCGAAGGCATTTCGATCGTCTCGATGCGGCCGGCCAACCGGACGGAAAGGAGATTGTTCGATGGCAAAACCTAAGCTGAACGTTACGAAACCTGACAAGGAGTTCCAGCCAGGCAAGGGCTTCACCAAGGAAGATTGGGACGCCGTCTCGGACAACCCGGGGTGGACAGAGGAGGATTTCAGAAATGCCCGTCCCTTCACCGAGGTGTTTCCGGATCTTGCCGAAAGCATTCGCCGTTCGCGCGGCCGGCCGGCGCTCGACAATCCGAAGAAGCAGGTGACGCTGCGGCTCGATAGCGACGTGGTCGCCCGCTTCCGAGCCGGCGGACCCGGCTGGCAGAGCCGGATCAACGACATTCTGCGGAAGGCCGCCGGCCTCCAAAAGTAGCTCGATCGCATGGCAGTCAGGCCAGCGCGACCTCGTAACGGGCGAAATGCGGGTCTGATGTCAGGATGGTTAGGTTCTCTACCCGCGCCTGCGCGATCAGCAATCTGTCAAAGGGATCTCCATGGTGATGGGGCAGGTTGCCGACCGCACGCGCGTGCTGAAAGGTGATCGCAAGCGGCTGAAATTGCATCCTTGGAAGCAACCCCGGCAGGTCGTCCGGCGCCTCGAGCTTTCCAATCGAACGTTTGATCGCGATTTCCCAAACGCTTGCCGCGCTTGCGAACACTACAGCATCCGACGCCAGGATGGCGCGATGGTGCTCGCTGAGACGTCGATCGTCCGCGATCGACCAGAGGATGATGTGCGTGTCGGCGAGAAATGGGCCGACTGTCATTTCACGTACTCGTCCCATTCGGGACCGAGTTCGTCAAAGTCGTCTGCAATCCGAATCTTGCCCTTCAAGGCACCGATGCGCGGCAGGGGGGCTGCCACCGCCGGCGGTACGATACGCGCGGCCACCTTGCCATGGCGCGTGAGCACGATCTCCTCGCCGGCTTCCGCACGGCTGACGAGTTCCGACAGTTTGGCCTTAGCCTCGGCGATCGAGATATTCATAGCACGACCTTTCTGACCAGAATTTAGGTCATAATTGGCCGAGCCGCAAGCTCAGGCGTTACGCCGCCTTGCCGTCCAGCTTGATCACGCCGCGCTTGATCTGGTCCTGCTCGATCGATTCGAACAGGGCGCGGAAATTGCCTTCGCCAAAACCTTCGTCGCCCTTCCTCTGGATGAACTCGAAGAAGATCGGCCCGATCACCGTCTTCGAAAAGATCTGCAGCAGGATCTTGGTCATGCCGCCATCGACGACGCCTTCGCCGTCGATGAGGATGCCGTGCTTCTTCATCCGCTCGATCGGCTCGTCATGGCCGTGCACGCGCTCGTGTGACATCTCGTAATAGGTGTCGGGCGGGCCGGGCATGAATTTCAGCCCGTTGGCGGCGAGCTTGTCGGTGGCGTCGTAGATCGCGTCGGTGCCGACCGCGATGTGTTGGATGCCCTCGCCATTGTACTTCTTCAGATATTCGGCGATCTGGCTGGTCTCATCCTTGGACTCGTTCAGCGGAATGCGTATCTTGCCGCAGGGCGAGGTGATCGCCCGGCTGACGAGCCCGGTGATCTTGCCGTCGATATCGAAGAAGTGGATCTGCTTGAAGCCGAACAGGTCGCGATAGAAATCCCACCACTTGTCCATGTTGCCGCGATAGACATTGTGGGTGAGGTGGTCGAGATAATAGAAGCCGACCCCTTCCGGTTTGGGATTGCGTTCTCCCAGCCACTCGAATTCGGCGTCGTAGGCCGAGCCCTTCTCGCCATAGGCCTCGATGAAATAGAGGAGCGAGCCGCCGATGCCGACGATCGCCGGCACGTCGAGCGCCTTGTCGATGCCTTCATAGGGCGTGGCGCCTTTCGACACCGCATGGTCGAAGGCGTGCTTGGCATCGACCACGCGCCAGGCCATCGAGGCGGCGCAGGGGCCGTGCTTGTCGACAAACTTCATCGCATGCGAGCCGGCCTCCGCATTGACCACATAGTTGATGTCGCCCTGCCGCCAGACGGTGATGTCCTTGCTGCGGTGCTTCGCCACCGCAACATAACCCATGCGGGTGAAAAGCTCAGCGAGCTTGGCAGGCTCGGGATGCGCGAACTCGACGAATTCGAAACCGTCGGTGCCGGCGGGGTTCTGCTTGCTGATCTTGGCGGGTGGGGCGTCGTGCGGGAAGGGGCCCATGGCAGTCCTCCGAAAAGCTGTTTGGCCGTTTCTGGCCATCCTTATCCATTATAGCGCCGGACGACCGCACGATGCTTGCATTCAAGCGCTTGAAATGCTCATGTTGTGCGTAAAACGTGCATGGATGGAGAAAAATCCATGAATGATGAGCGTATTGATCAATTTGACCGCAAGATACTGGCGTTGCTGCAGGGCGACGCGCGGCTCACCAACAATGATTTGTCGGAGCGCGTGAACCTCTCGCCCTCGCAATGCTCGCGCCGGCGCCAACGGCTGGAAGAGGACGGCTATATCAGGGGCTACCGCGCTGTGCTTGACCGCGACCGCCTCGGCTTTTCGCTGGTCAACGTCATCTCGGTGACCTTGGCCACCCACAACCGCGACAACGCGCGGCGCTTCGGCGAGCTGGTGGCGCGGCTGCCCGAGGTGCAGGAGGCGCATGCGCTGACCGGCGAGATGGACTACATCCTGAAAGTGGTGACGCCCGACCTCAAATCGCTGGCGGAGTTCGTCAACGGTGTGTTGCTGCCGCACGAATCCGTGCAGCATGTGAAGACGGCGATCGTGCTGGAAACGCTGAAGGAAACCGGCGCGCTGCCGATTTAAGGTGTGCTGATATTCAGGTGAGGCCGGTCTACAAACGGCAGCTTCCTGCGCTTCCGGCCTTCGCCGGCCGAAGCACTCATGAGTGGCATTGCAGTTAAGGCCACGGCCGGCGTAGGCCGGTTCTCGGAAGCCGCCATCTTCGACTCGGCCCGACCTGAATCTCAGCACACCTTCGCTGGAAATCCTCAGCCCCGCTGCTGCTGGATCAGCCCATAGAGGTTGGTGCAGCGTGCGCCGGAGCGGCAATAGGCGAACACCGGGCCTTCGAGCTCATCGAGCGCCTCTGCCTGGTCCTCGACATTGTTCATGGTGATCTGGCCGCTGATCACCGGAATGTAGCGGAAGGCAAGCCCGGCGGCTTGTGCCGCAGCCTTGACGCTGTCGGCCGAGGGCTGGCCCGGCTGCTCGTTGTCCGGCCGGTTGCAGATCACGCTTCTGAAGCCGGCGTCCTTGATGGCGGCGATGTCCTCGGGCTGGATCTGGCCGGAGACCGAATAGTCGTCGCTGATCTGGCGGTATTCCATGATGTGGTCCTCGCAATCTTAAGCGCCTGTTGGCTTGGGCGCAGTTTCTGCCACTCCCCGGGCTAGCCGGCAACCGCTGCCTTGGCGAAAATCCTATGTTATCGCCGGGCGCGCAAGCCGGGTCCTGGCCAAGCGCGCCACCGCGATGCCCGCGATCATCGCGACGACGAAGATCAGCGTCGCCGCGCGGCCAAGGCCGAGCGCCGGGATGGCGCCGCCTGGGCAAAAGCCCGCAATGCCCCAGCCGATGCCGAACAGCGCAGCGCCGGAGACGAGTTGGCCGTCGATGTCCTTCTTGCTCGGCAAGGCGAAAGCCGTTTCGAACACCGGCCTTTTGCGTCGGGCGAATATCAGGCGGTAACCACCGAAGGCAACGGCCAAGCCGCCGCCCATCACGAAGATCAGGCTGGGGTCCCAGGTTCCGGCGATGTCGAAGAAATTCAGCACTTTCGCCGGATTGATCATGCCGGAAACAGCGATGCCCAAACCAAAAAGTTCGCCGATCACGAAGGCCGAGACAAGCTTGCCCATGGTTCAGCCTCCAATCACATGACGGATGACAAAAACGGTGACGAAGGCGGTGGCCATGAAGGTCGCCACGGCGACGAACGAGCGCGGTGACAATCGCGCGATGCCGCAAATGCCGTGTCCGCTCGGGCAACCGCCGCCGAAATGCACGCCGACACCGACGAGAAAGCCGCCGACGACAAGGGCCAGCGTCGGCACCGGCACATTGAATTCGATATCCTTGCCGGCGAGCCGGATCAGCAACGGGGCGCCGATTGCGCCGGCGAGAAAGGCAGCGCGCCACTTCCAGTCGGCGGACACTGGCGGGATAACGCCGGTCAGTATCCTTGTCATTCCCGCAATACGGCCATGCAACGCCATCAGCAGCACGGCCGACAGGCCGATGAGGGTTCCGCCAAGCAGGGACTGGAAAGGCGTGAAGACGGTCATGGAAAGGTCAATCCGCGTCGATCAGGAGATCATCATTCAGCAGATAGACTTTTTCGCATGGGAATCCAGCCGGAAATGGTCCGGCTGGAAAAGGCGGCGTTGGCCGTTTCGCCGCGCAAGCCCGACGAGCTCGGCTCAGCTTCCCAGGATCGCGCCTTTGATCTGCGTGATGTTGTTGTGCATCATGTCGATATAGGTCGAAGCCGGGCCGTCGGAACCGGACAGCGCGTCCGAATAGAGCGTGCCGCCGACCTTGACGCCGGTTTCGCCGGCGATCTGCTCGATCAGCCGCGGATTGGTGATGTTCTCGATGAAGATCGCGGCCGCCTTATCCTGCTTGATCTGCTCAACCAGCTTGGCGACGTCGGCGGCCGAAGGCTCGGAATCAGTCGAGATGCCCTGCGGCGCCAGAAACGTCAGTCCGTATTCGTGCTCGAAATAGCCGAAGGCGTCATGCGAGGTTATGACCACGCGTTTCGCCTCGGGGATCGACTGGATCGCCGCCTTCACCTCGCCTTCCAGCGCATCGAGCTTGGCGGTGTAGGCGGCGGCGTTGGCCTTGTAGCTGTCGCAGCTCTCGCTGTCCGCCGCGCAGAAGGCATCGGCGATGTTCTTCACATAGATCCTGGCGTTTGCGATCGACTGGAAGGCATGCGGGTCGGTGACCGTCTTGCCTGCGCCTTCAGCGGCGTCCGCATCGGCGAATTCCGGCTTGAAGTCGATCGGCATCACGCCCTTGGTCAAGGTGACGATCGCGGCCTTGGTGGCGCTGGCGTCGACAAGGCGCTGCAAAAAGCCTTCGAAATGCAAGCCATTGACCAGCACGACATCGGCTTTTGCCATCGCCACCGCATCCGCCGGGCTCGGCTCATAGACATGCGCGTCGCCATCCGGCCCGACGATGGTGGTGATGTTGACGCGGTCGCCGCCGCCGACATTCTTGGCGAAATCGGCAATGACCGTGAAGCTCGCCACCACCTTGAGCGGGGCCGCGAAGGCCGACGAGGTTGCGAAGGCGCTTAATGTTATAACGCTCATCGCCAGGGCGGCACGGAAGGATTTCAGCATTGGGTAGGTCTCCTTGCTTGGGGATCAGGCGGTGCGGTGGCGGTGATGCACGATGCGGGCGCGCAGCGCGCCGCGCGAGCCGAACACGATCGAGAAGAAATAGACGACGCCGGCTGAAAGGATGATCGCCGGGCCGGACGGCAGCGACGCGTGGTAGGACAGAAGCAGCCCGGCGACGCAGGAGGCAAAGCCGATCAGCACGGCCAGCACGCACATCGGCTCGACGCGCACCGTCCAGAAGCGGGCGGAGGCCGCCGGCAGCATCATCAGCCCTACCGACAGCAGCGTGCCGAGCGCCTGGAAGCCGCCGACGAGGTTCAGCACGACGAGGCCGAGGAAGATGAAATGCACCGGGCTGCCCATGCGGCTCACCGAGCGCAGGAACAGCGGATCGAGGCATTCGGCAACCAGCGCGCGCCAGAAGATGACGAGGCTGGCGAGCGTCACCACCACGATGCCGCCGATCAAGGTGAGCGCCTCATTGTTGAGCGCCAGCACCGTGCCGAACAGCACATGCATCAGGTCGACGCTGGAGCCGCGGATAGACACCATCAGCACGCCGACGGCGAGCGAGATGAGATAGAAGGCCGCCATCGAGGCGTCCTCGCGCTGGATGGTGAAGCGCGAGACGGCGCCCGCGCCGAGCGCCACGATGATGCCGGCGATCAGCCCGCCGACAGTCATCGGCAGGATCTCGAGGCCGTAGAGCAGGAAGCCGGCCGCGGCGCCGGGCAGGATGGCATGCGCCATCGCGTCGCCCGACAGGCTCATGCGCCGCAGCATCAGGAAGACGCCGACCGGGCAGGCGCCGAGCGACAGCATCAGCGAGCCGAACAGCGCCCGCTGCATGAAGGCGAAATCGGCGAAAGGCGCGATGAACAGGCCGTAGAGGAATTCCATCACGCGGCCCTCGGTCCGGAGCCGTGATCGTGATGGTGATCATGCACATGCGCATGATCGTGTCCGTGGTCATGACTATGGTCGTGTTCGCTTGGCTCGCACCAGGGCGCATTCTCTTCCCAGGCTTCGTGGAAGCGCCGCGCCTTGAGAAGGTTTTCCGGCCGCAGTGTTTCCCGCGTCTCGCCCCAGGCGACGGGCTGGCGGGCAAGCAGCAGCGTTTCGGGAAAATTCTGCCGCACCAGATCGAGGTCGTGGACGACGACCATGATCGTGCGCTCCTCGCCATGCCAGCGTTTTATGAGCTGGATGAGGTCGCCGACGGTCTTGGCGTCGACGGCGTTGAACGGTTCGTCGAGCAGGATGAGGTCGGCGTCCTGCAGAAGCACGCGGGCAAACAGCGTGCGCTGCAGCTGCCCGCCGGACAGCGTGTCGATCGGGCGCGTCTCGAAGCCGCCGAGTCCTACAGCCATCAGTGCCTTGCTGACGGACTCGCGATCCTCCTTGGTGTAGCGACCGAGCATGCCGCGCTTGGGCCAAAGCCCGAGCGAGACCAGGTCGACGACGCGCGCCGGGAAGGTGCGGTCGAGTTCCGACTGCTGCGGCAGATAGGCGGTGCGCACGCCGGGGGCACGGACAACCGCGCCTTCCATCGGCTTCAGCACGCCGACGATGCCCTTCATCAGCGTCGACTTGCCCGAGCCGTTGGCGCCGACCACAGCGGTCAGCGAGCCTTTTCTGACGATGCCGTTGAGGTGATGAATGGCCGGATGGCTGTTGTAGCCGAGCGTCAGGTCGCGGAAGGTCAGGCAGGCATTGGTCATCATAGGACGTTCCGGCGGTCCGCTAAAACGAGTGCATCGTCGATATGTGATGTTATTACATTAGTCAACACGCCGCCGGGGCGGAATTGTGTCCCGGCCGGTCAACTCGGCGTGTATGCGAACGGCCGAAGCCGGACAATTGGCTCAATTGGTTTCGCGTCCGGTGGCCTTGCCCGGAGCCGGCACGGACTCTAAACAAGCGCGACCCTGGAAAAGAAGGAACCTCCCATGAGCATTCGTCGCATCGATGTCGGCCCGCGTATGAGCCAGATCGTCATCCACGGCAACACCGTCTATCTGGCCGGTCAGGTCGGCGCGCCCGGCGGCAACGTCGCCTCGCAGACCCGCGACATCCTGAAGACCATCGACGAATTGCTGGCCAAGGCCGGTACCGACAAGACCAAGATCGTGCAGACGATCATCTGGCTGGCCGACATGAGCACCTTCGCCGAGATGAACTCGGAATGGGACAAGTGGGTGCCGCAGGGCCACACACCGGCCCGCGCCACCGGCGAAGCCAAGCTCGCCGGCCCGGAATATCTGGTCGAGATTATTGTTACGGCGGCGATTTAGCGCCAGCCTTGCCTTCTTCCCTTGTGGGAGAAGGTGGCCGCGAAGCGGCCGGATGAGGGGTGTTGGAAGAATCGCGGCATGGAAGAATTAGGCACTTCCAATCCTTCAATTTTCCGGCGCCCCATTTCTTCCAGCACCCCTCATCCGTCTCGGCGCTGCGCGCCGATCCACCTTCTCCCACAAGGGGAGAAGGGGGGCGTTGGCGCTACCCCTGCGAAGGCGTAAACCTCGCTACCAGCGTGTGGCTTTCCGCCGGATAGATGAAGCGCACATGGGTGACTGGGTGCTCCGCGCTCCACGTTCGCCGCTCGACCACCAGACAGGGCGCGCCGGGATCGATGTCGAGCGCATCGGCGATAGTCTCATCAGCCGCCATGGCGCGGATGCGGTGCTCGGCCTCGCTCCACGGCACGCGGCCGATCAGCCACGGGCCGGGAGCGATCTCGAAGAACTCTTCCTCTCCGGCCCCGGCCACCGCTGAAAGATTGATCAGCCGCTGCTCGAGCGCGAACGGCCGTTCGCCGGCAAAATGCAGGCTTTCCAGCCAAAGTACCGGACCCGGAGCGGAGAGCCCGAGCAGCGCGCGGTCCTCGGCGCTGCTGCGCCGCTTCAGCCGCTCAAGCCGTTCGTAGCGATAGGGCAGGCCGAGCGCCTCGACCTCGATCCGGATGTCGTGGAGCTCCAGCACCGCCGCCTGCGATTGCGGCTGGCGCACGAAACTTCCTGAGCGGCGGCGGCGCTCGATCAGCCCCGCCTTGGCGAGCTGCGACAGCGCCTTGTTCACCGTCATGCGTGAGCATTTGTATTCGGCCGTCAGCTCGTGCTCGAAAGGAATGCGATGGCCAGGCGCCCAGGCGCCGGACAGGATCTTTTCGCGGATATCCGACAGGATGCGCTGGTGTAGCGAGACGCTCTCGCCACTTTCAACATCATCTGTCTCGACCAGGCTCATGGGCTTTCCTGCTTCAGTTCTGGGACAGCGCCGTCATCACCTGGCGGAATCGCTCGGCAACAACCTCACGCTTCGCATGCCTGCCGCCGCTGACCTGCTTTTTCCCGTGCACCCAGACGCAATCCACCTTGCTGCCATTGGCGAAGATCCAGGCGTCGAGGATCGCGTCTCCCGCCTTGCCCGCAAGCGAGGCATGGTTGGTGTCGAGCGAGACGAAATCGGCGGGACCGCCGACTGCAATCCGTGACGATCCGGCACCGAGCGCCTGGCGGCCGCCATCCAATGCCGCATCGAACAGCGCGCGCCCCGTGGAGCCGCCGGCGCGCGCCAGAACATTGCGGGCGCGGTGGGCGAGGCGCTGCGAATATTCGAGTTGCCTGAGCTCGTCAGGCAGGCCGATCAGCACGTTGGAATCGGAACCGACGCCGAAGCGGCCGCCCTGTTCGATAAACAGCGGCGCGGCAAATGTGCCGTCGCCGAGATTGGCCTCGGTGATCGGGCAGAGCCCAGCGATCGCGCCGCTCTTCGCCATGGCGATGGTCTCCGCCTCGCTCATATGCGTGGCGTGGATCAGGCACCAACGCTTGTCCACTGATGCCTGGCCAAGCAGGAATTCAACCGGCCGCGCGCCCGACCAGGCGACGCAATCCTCGACTTCCTTGACTTGCTCGGCGACATGGATGTGGACCGGGCCGTCCGGCGCCAGTGCCACGACTGCATTGAGCTCGTCCGGCGTTGCCGCGCGCAAGCTGTGCGGCGCAACACCGACCACCGCTTGCTCCAGCATCGACACGCCTTCGCGGCTTTTCTCAAGCAGCCGCCCGAAGCGCTCGACATCATTGATGAATCGCCGCTGGCCTTCATTGGGAGCTGCGCCGCCGAAGGCGGAATGGGCGTAGAAGACCGGCAGCAGCGTCAGAGCGATACCGGTCTCGGAAGCCGCCGCCGCGATCCGCTCCGCCATCTCGGCGATGTTGGCATATGGCTTCCCGTCACGGTCGTGATGGAGATAGTGGAACTCGCCGACGCGCGAGAAGCCGGCCTCCAGCATCTCGATATAAAGCTGCGCCGCCACTGCCTCGACCTGGTCCGGCGTCATCGACAGCGCGAAGCGGTACATCACCTCTCGCCAGCTCCAGAAACTGTCCGCCGAAGGGCCGCGCAATTCGGCGAGCCCCGCCATGCCGCGCTGGAAGGCGTGGCTGTGCAGATTGGGCATGCCGGGCAACAGAATGGCATGGCGCTCGTCGCCGGCCTGCGGGGAAGTGGCGGTCTCGACCGTGGTGATGCGGCCGCCGTCGAAAGCGATCCGCACATTGCCTTGCCAGCCTTCGGGCAGCAGCGCCTGTTCCACAAAGATCGCCGTCACGAACATCTCCGAATCTGAATGCCTCGGCGACATTACCGCTTGCGTCGCGCTCCAATATGTATATACATAATTGCCATCCTTTCAAATGGAAAAGATGATGGGTGGAGAGAACGGAAAGAGTGGCCTTCGTCTCTGGCGCAATGCGCGCCTGGCGACTCTGGCTGAGGACGCGGCCGGCCTCGGCATCGTCGAGAAAGGCGCGGTCGCCGCACGTGACGGCTTGATTGTCTATGCTGGCGCCGAAGCCGACATGCCGGCCGGGCTCGGGCGGGGCGCCGACACCGTCGATTGCGCAGGACGCTGGATCACGCCCGGCCTGATCGACTGCCACACGCACCTTGTCTATGCCGGCAACCGTGCCAACGAGTTCGAGATGCGGCTGGCCGGCGCCACTTATGAACAAGTGGCCCGCGCTGGAGGCGGCATCGTTTCCTCCGTGAAGTCGCTGCGCGCTGCCAGCGAGGACGAACTCGTCGCTGAGACGCTGCCGCGCCTCGATGCGCTGTTGGCCGAAGGTGTCACGACCGTCGAAGTCAAATCCGGCTACGGCCTCGACCTCGACAACGAGAAGAAGTCGCTGCGCGCCGCCCGCCGGCTTGATGGTGAACGGAAGGTCACGATCCGCACGACCTGTCTCGCCGCGCACGCGCTGCCGCCGGAAGCCAAGGGCGACAAGGACGCCTTCATCGACCTCGTCGCCGGCACGATCCTGCCGGCAGTTGCCGCCGAAAAGCTCGCCGATGCCGTCGACGGTTTTTGCGAGGGCATCGCCTTCTCGCCGGAGCAGATCGCGCGCGTTTTCGATAAGGCCAAAGCGCTCGGCCTGCCCGTAAAACTCCACGCCGACCAGCTCTCCAACCTGCATGGCGCAGCGCTCGCCGCCCGCTATGGCGCGCTGTCCGCCGACCATCTCGAATATACGGATGAGGCGGGTGCCGCGGCGATGGCTGACGCTGGCACCGTCGCGACGATCCTTCCCGGCGCATACTACTTCATCCGCGAGACGAAGAAGCCGCCGGTCGATCTGTTCCGCCGGCGCGGCGTCAGGATGGCGGTCGCCACCGACAGCAATCCCGGCACCTCGCCGCTCACCTCGTTGCTGCTCACCATGAACATGGCCGCGACGCTGTTCGGCATGACCGTCGACGAATGTCTCGCCGGCGTCACCCGCGAGGCCGCGCGTGCGCTGGGCCTGCTCGACAAGACCGGCACGCTTGAAGCCGGCAAGTCGGCCGACCTTGCCATCTGGGACATCGAGCGCCCAGCCGAGCTCGTCTACCGCATGGGCTTCAACCCGCTCCATGCCCGTATCTGGAGAGGACAATGACCGAACTGATCCTGAAGCCCGGCAACACGACACTTGCCGACTGGCGCGCCATCTATCGCGGCGCCGTTCCGAAGCTTGACGCCGCCTGCCGGCCGAAGATCAAGGCCAGCGCCGAGGCGGTCGCCCGCATCGTCGCCAAGGGCGAGCCGGTCTATGGCATCAACACCGGCTTCGGCAAGCTGGCCAGCGCCCGCATTCCCGCAGCCGACCTCGAGACGCTCCAGCGCAACATCGTGCTTTCGCATGCCGCCGGTGTCGGCGAGCCGATGCCGGTCGCGGTGGTGCGGCTGATGATGGCGCTGAAGCTTGCCAGCCTCGCCCAGGGCGCCTCCGGCGTTCGCGCCGAGACCATCGACCTGCTTCAAGGGATGCTCGCCAACGACGTCACCCCGGTGGTGCCGGCGCAGGGTTCGGTCGGCGCTTCCGGCGACCTCGCGCCGCTCTCGCATATGACCGCCGTCATGATCGGCGTCGGCGAATGCTTTACACCGCATGGCCGCTTCCCGGCCAAAGTCGCCTTCGTCTCGCACGGGCTGGAACCGGTGACGCTTGGCGCCAAGGAAGGTCTGGCGCTGCTCAACGGCACCCAGTTCTCGACCGCCTTCGCGCTCGCAGGCCTGTTCGAGGCCGAGACGCTCTACCAGTCCGCACTGGTTGCCGGCGCGCTGTCGACGGATGCCGCCAAGGGCTCGGACGCGCCCTTCGATCCGCGCATCCATCTCTTGCGGAAACATCGCGGCCAGATCGAGACGGCGGAGGCGCTGCGCAACCTGATGGCCGGCAGCGCCATCCGTGAATCGCATCGCGTCGGCGACGAGCGCGTGCAGGATCCGTACTGCCTGCGCTGCCAGCCGCAGGTGATGGGTGCGGCGCTCGACGTGCTGCGCAAGGCGGCCGACACTCTGGAGACCGAGGCCAACGGCGTCACCGACAACCCGCTGATCTTCGCCGAGGACGACACCGCGCTTTCGGGCGGCAATTTCCACGCCGAGCCGGTCGCCTTTGCCGCCGACATGATCGCGCTTGCGGTCTGCGAGATCGGCTCGCTGTCGGAACGGCGCATCGCCATGCTGGTCGATCCGGCGCTGTCCGGCATGCCGGCCTTCCTGACGCCCAAGCCTGGCCTGAATTCCGGCTTCATGATCCCGCAGGTGACGGCGGCCGCACTTGTTTCGGAAAACAAGCAGAAGGCCTATCCGGCGAGCGTCGATTCGATCCCGACCTCCGCCAATCAGGAAGACCATGTCTCGATGGCCGCGCATGGCGCGCGACGGCTGCTCGGCATGATCGAGAATGCCACCGCCGTTGTCGGCATCGAATTGCTGGCGGCCGCCCAAGGCTGCGATTTCCACGCCCCGCTGGCTTCGAGTGAAGCGCTCGAAGCGGTGCGCAAGCTGGTCCGTGCCGAGGTTCCGCACCTCGACAATGACCGGCATTTCCATCCCGACATGGAAAAGGCCATCGCCCTGGTGCGCAGCGAGGCGGCGGTGAAAGCGGCGGGCGCGATCGCGCTGCCATCGATTGCGGGAGCCGCATGATGACCACGCCTTCCTGGCTCACCGTCACGCAAGGAACGGCGCCGCTGCTGGTCTCGATCCCGCATACCGGCATCGATCTTGCCGGTCTCGACAGCCGGCTGGTCTCGACCTGGCTCGGCCGCCGCGACTGCGACTGGTGGATCGACAAGCTCTACGATTTCGCAGCCGACCTCGGTGCGACCGTCGTCCACACCGCCATTTCGCGCACCGTCATCGACGTCAACCGCGACCCTTCCGGCGTCTCGCTTTATCCTGGACAGGCGACGACCAGCCTGTGCCCGACGGACACGTTCGACGGCGATCCGCTCTATAACATGGGCGACGAACCGACGCCGTCCGAGATCGATGAGCGCCGCGAGACTTATTTCGTTCCGTATCATGCCGCCTTGCAGGGCGAAATCGACCGGTTGCGCGGCATCCACGAGAACATCGTTCTCTATGACTGCCATTCGATCCGCTCGGTGCTGCCGCGCCTGTTCGAAGGCACGCTGCCGGTCTTCAACCTCGGCACCAATGACGGCAAGAGCGCCGATCCGTCGCTGCAGCAAAAGGTGGCCGAAATCCTCGCCGCGACCGGCGAGACCTGGGTGGTCAACGGCCGCTTCAAGGGGGGCTGGATCACGCGAAGCTTCGGCCAGCCGCAGAACGGTGTCCATGCGCTGCAGATGGAGCTCTCCAACCGCGGCTATATGCGCGAGCCGAACAAGAAGGGAGCGCCGGAAAACTGGCCGGTGCCATACGACCCCAGCTACGCCGCGCCGATCCGCGCCACGCTGAAGACCATCCTCGAAACCGCCATTGACTGGGCAAGGCGCTGACCCGCGCCGCCCGCCTTGCTTGAAAGGGACAATGATGAACAATCCCCGTCACAACATCCGCGAAGTGCGCGCGCCCCGCGGTGACAAGCTCAACGCCCGCTACTGGACCACCGAGGCGCCGCTGCGCATGCTCATGAACAACCTCGATCCGGAGGTCGCCGAGAACCCGAACGAGCTGGTCGTCTATGGCGGCATCGGCCGGGCGGCGCGCACCTGGAACGATTTCGACCGTATCGCCGCCACGCTGAAGACGCTCGGCGAGGACGAGACGCTGCTGGTTCAGTCCGGCAAGCCGGTCGGCGTCTTCCGCACCCACAAGGACGCGCCGCGCGTGCTGATCGCCAACTCCAACCTCGTGCCGCATTGGGCGAATTGGGAGAAGTTCAACGAGCTCGATAGGAAGGGCCTGATGATGTACGGCCAGATGACGGCCGGCTCCTGGATCTATATCGGCACGCAGGGCATCGTGCAGGGCACGTATGAGACTTTTGTGGAAGCGGGCCGCCAGCACTATGGCGGCAATCTCAAGGGCAAGTGGATCCTGACCGGCGGTCTCGGCGGCATGGGCGGCGCCCAGCCTCTCGCCGCCGTCATGGCCGGCGCCTGCTGCCTGGCGATCGAATGCAATCCGGACTCGATCGATTTCCGCCTGCGCACCCGCTATCTCGACGAGAAGGCCGAGACGCTCGACGAGGCCATGGAAATGATCGAGCGTTGGACCAAGGCCGGCGAGGCGAAGTCGGTCGGCCTGCTCGGCAACACGGCGGAGATCGTGCCGGAGATGTTCAGGCGCGGCGTCCGCCCCGATATCCTCACCGACCAGACCTCGGCCCACGACCCCATCAACGGCTATCTGCCCAAGGGCTGGACCATGGCTGAATGGCGCGAGAAGCGCACCTCCGACCCCAAGGCCGTGGAGAAGGCGGCCCGCGCCTCGATGCGCGAGCATGTCGAGGCGATGGTGGCGTTCTGGAACGCCGGCGTGCCGACGCTGGACTACGGCAACAACATCCGCCAGGTCGCCAAGGACGAGGGGTTTGAGAACGCCTTCGCCTTCCCGGGCTTCGTGCCGGCCTATATCCGTCCGTTGTTCTGCCGCGGCATCGGCCCGTTCCGCTGGGCCGCACTCTCCGGCGATCCGGAGGATATCTACAAGACCGACGCCAAGGTGCGGGAGCTCACCCCCGGCAACACGCATCTCCACAACTGGCTGGACATGGCGCGCGAGCGCATCTCCTTCCAGGGTCTGCCGGCGCGCATCTGCTGGGTCGGCCTCGGCGACCGCCATCGCCTCGGTCTCGCCATCAACGAGATGGTGGCCAAGGGCGAGCTCAAGGCGCCGGTCGTCATCGGCCGCGACCATCTCGATTCCGGCTCGGTCGCGTCGCCGAACCGCGAGACCGAGGCGATGAGGGACGGCTCCGACGCCGTTTCCGACTGGCCGCTTCTCAACGCGCTGCTCAACACCGCGTCCGGCGCCACCTGGGTTTCGCTGCATCATGGCGGCGGCGTCGGCATGGGCTTTTCGCAGCATGCCGGCATGGTGATCGTCGCCGACGGCACGCCGGACGCGGCGAAGCGCCTGGAGCGCGTGCTTTGGAACGATCCGGCGACCGGCGTCATGCGCCACGCCGATGCCGGTTACGACATAGCGATTGCCTGCGCCAAGGAGCATCAGCTCAACCTGCCGGGCATTCTGGGCTGAAGCGATGCGTATCCTTCGTGCCGCCGGCTACCGGGTCATGCCGTGGAAGAATGGCGGCGGCACGACGACCGAGATCGCCGTCTCGCCTGACTCTGCCGGGCTCGACGATTTCGACTGGCGCATCTCGATGGCCCGCGTCGAGACGGGCGGGCCGTTCTCCAGCTTTGCCGGTATCGACCGCACGCTCGCGGTGCTCGAAGGCGAAGGCATCGTGCTCGATATCGCCGGCCAGCCCGCGTCGCGGCTGACGACAGCCTCGGCGCCGCTTTCCTTCCCCGGAGACGTGCCGACCAGTGCCACCCTGATCAGTGGCCCGATCATCGATCTCAACGTCATGACGCGCCGGGGCCGCATGGGCCATACCGTCGAGCGGCTGTCGCTCTCGAGTGAAAGAGAGATTGACGCCGGCAGCGATACGACGCTTGTCCTGCCGGTCGGTGTCGGCGTCAAAGTCTTCTCCCAGGACCTCGCAAGCCTCGGCCCGCTGGACATTTTGATTCTCGACCGAGACAGCCCGAAATTGCGCCTGGAGCCTGAAGGGCAGGGGCCTCTGTTCGTTATCAGGCTCTTCAACCTCGCCGCCAACGATTAACGGCTGTTTCCAAACATGATCGCGGCGCGGGCGAAATATCACCCGGCCCCTTGCATGTACCACGAAAAAGCCTGAATCCTTTCCCTGATCGGACCCCGGGGCGGGGAAGCGAGGGGCGTTCGCCCTTGAGTTGTCGAAAGGGGACGCCCCTGTCATGGAGCGCAAAAAAACTTTCGACCGGACCTGCCATGCAACCAATTGCATTTGAACCGGTTTTAGGGCCATTGCCGTGGCGGTGACGCCGCATTGCGCCCCGCCTTACGGAATAATCAATGAACATTCAGACGAATCCCACCAAGATCGAACAGACAAGCGCCGGCTTCCCGGTTGTCACGGAAGCGCCGATACGCTCCAATTTCCTGCCTGAGGACCGGCTGCGCGCGCTGGGCGCAGCACTTGCCGACGGCGAAGTCCGGGAGCTGTTCGGTCTGGCGCCGTTCGAATTCCAGGCCCGCATCCGCGACAGCGCCAAGAAGATTCTCGAAGTCTACCGTTCGACCAATGCCGCCCAGGCCAAGGGCGAGACGATCACACCCGCGGCGCAATGGCTGCTCGACAACAATTATCTGGTCGAGGAGACCATCTTCCAGGTCAAGCGCGACCTGCCGCGCCGTTTCTACCGCCAGTTGCCGACGCTCAAGCTTGCCGACGGCTCCGCCCTGCCGCGCGCCTTTGCCGTTGCCTGGAGCTATGTCGAGCATTCTGACAGCTCGGTCTCGGCGACCATGTTCAAGGCGATTGTCGAAGGCTTCCAGGCAGTCGAGCCGCTGAAGATCGGCGAGCTCTGGGCGCTGCCCTCGCTGCTGCGTTTCGTGCTGATCGAAAACCTCCGCCGTATCGCGGTGCGCGTCAACCGCACCCGGCAGATGCGCCAGATCGCCAACGAGGTCGCCGACCGCGTGCTCGCGACCGACGACAATGCCGACCGGACCAGGATCCTGTCGACCTACGCCGCGCACGCGCAGGACACGACTTTCGCCACCCAGCTCCTCTACCGCCTGCGCGACGGCTCGCAGAATGCCGGCCGGGCGCTGGAATGGCTGGAGGGCGAGCTCGAGAAGACCGGCTCGGACGCCGAAGAGATCATCATCTCGGAGCATCAGACGCTCTCCAGCGGCAACGTCACCACCGGCAACATTATCCGCGGCCTGCGCCTCATCAACGACGTCGACTGGACGGTCTGGTTCGAGGGCGTCAGCCGCATCGACACGCTGCTGCGCGAGCGCACCGATTTCGCCGCGCTCGATTTCTTCTCGCGCGACCAGTACCGCACCGCGATCGAGCAGATGGCGCGCCGCTCAGACCTTTCCGAGTACCGCGTCGCCGAAAAGGCGATCGAGCTTGCGGGCCACACGCCTGGGGTCACCGACGCGTCCGGCGTCCCCGAGACCGCCGATCCCGCGGTGCATACAGATGTCGGTTTCTTCCTGGTAGGGCCGCGCAGGCCGGAGCTGGAAAAGGCGATCGGCTACCGGCCGCCCTTCTATGTGACCTTCAAGCGCGCTTTTGCCAGCGCCGGCTGGCTCGGTATCGTCGTGCCGGTCTTCCTGCTGACCGCGCTGCTGCTTGTGCTGTCGGGAAGGGCGCTCGCCACTCTCGGGCTGTCGGTGGAGTCGGTCACGCTGATGCTGGCGCTGTTCGCGGTGCCCGCCAGCGAAGGCGCGTTGGCCTTCTTCAACACCGTCGTGGCGCTGTTCCTGAAGCCGACACGGCTTGTCGGCTATGATTACAAGCACGGCATCCCGGCCGCGGCGCGCACGCTCTGCGTGGTGCCGTCGCTCATCGGCTCGCGCGACGACGTCGAGGAAAACATCCGCAACATCGAGGTGCATCACCTCGCCAACACGGCGGAAGAGATCCATTTCGCGCTCTTGTCCGACTGGCCGGATTCCAAGACCGAGATCGACGCCGCCGACATCGAGATCCTGCAATATGCCCGTGACGAGATCGCCAGGCTGAACGCCCGCTATCCATCGGAGGGCGCGCCGCGCTTCTATCTTCTGCATCGCCGGCGGCTCTACAACCAGGCGCAGGGCTGCTGGATGGGGTGGGAGCGCAAGCGCGGCAAGCTGCATGAGCTCAACCTCCTGCTGCGCGGCGACAGCGACACCACCTTCCTGCCGCTCGACGTGCCGCTGCCGGAAAAAGTCACTTATGTGATGACGCTCGACGCCGACACGCGCACCACGCGTGACGCCGTCTCGACGCTGGTCGGCAAGCTCGCGCACCCGCTGAACCGCCCGCATTTCGACCCGGCAAAGCGCCTCGTCACCGCCGGCTACACCATCCTGCAGCCACGCATCACGGCATCGCTGACCAGCGGCGACGATGCCTCGTTCTTCCAGCGCGTCTTCTCGGCCAATCGCGGTCTCGACCCTTACGTCTTCGCCGTCTCTGACGTCTATCAGGACGTCTTCGGCGACGGCTCCTTCACCGGCAAGGGCCTCTATCACGTCGATGCCTTCGAGGCGGCGCTGAAGGGCCGCATCGAGGAAAACACCATCCTCAGCCACGACCTGCTCGAAGGCGCCCTGGCGCGTGCGGCCCTTGTCACCGATGTCGAGCTGGTCGAGGACTATCCGACCCGCTACTCGGTCGACGCCTCGCGCCATCACCGCTGGGCACGCGGCGACTGGCAATTGCTCGGCTTCATGTTCGATCCTCGTTCCGGCGTTCCGGCGCTGTCGCGCTGGAAGATGGTCGACAATCTGCGTCGCACGCTGACCCCGATCTTCTGGGTGATGGCCTGTATCGCCGGCTGGACGCTGCTGCCCTTCACGCAGGCCGCGCAGTGGCAGGCGCTTTTGATCCTCAGCCTGTTCATGGCGCCCACCTTCGACATCGTCAACGGCATCCTGCCGAAGAGCGGCGACCAGACGCCGCGCGGCCACTTCTCGGCGCTGGCGCGCGACACGGTCTTCGGCACGGCGCTGGTGGCCTTGAAAGTGCTGTTGATGGCGCATCTCGCCTGGATGATGGGCGATGCCATCATCCGCACGCTTTACCGGCTCTTCGTCAGCCGCCAGAACCTTCTCGAGTGGCGCACCGCCTCGCAGGCGCACAAGAGCGGCGGCAGCGATCTCGGCTCCTATTACAGCATGATGTACGGCGCCGTGATCATCGGCATCGTCGGCCTTGCCATTCCGGTGCTGGCCGATTCCACTGGTGCGTTCGTCGCCTTCTTCTTCGCGCTTTTCTGGATCGGCTCGCCCGCCGTCGCCTGCTGGATCAGCCGCTCGGCAGAGACCGAGGACAGGCTGCGCATTTCGGCGTCCGACATCCATGCGCTGCGCACCGTGGCGCGTCGCACCTGGCACTATTTCGAGACCTTCGTGACGGCCGAGCATCATTACCTGCCGCCCGACAATTTCCAGGAAAGCCCGGCGCCGGTGGTGGCGCCGCGCACTTCGCCGACCAATATCGGCGTCTACCTGCTCTCGGTGGTGTCGGCGCGCGATTTCGGCTGGATCAGCCTTGCCGACGCCATCACCCGCATCGACGCCACGATGACCACCATCGAGAACATGCCGCGCGACCGCGGGCATCTCTACAACTGGTACGACACGACGACGCTGAAGCCGCTCTATCCGCTCTATATCTCGGCGGTGGACAGCGGCAATCTCGCCGGCCATCTGGTCGCGGTGGCCGCGACCTGCGCCGAATGGGCCGAGGCGCCTTCGGTCCACCTGCAGGGCGATTTCGAGGGTATCCTCGACACCGTCACCATCCTCGACGAGAGCCTTGAGGACTTGCCCGACGACCGCCGGCAGTTGCGGCCGCTGCGCCAGCGTCTCGCCGACCGGCTCGACGGCATGCGCCGCGCGGTGATGACCATCAAGGCGCAGCCCGAGATGGCCTCGATCCGCACCATCAACCTCGCGGTGCTGGCCGGCGAGATCCGCAAGCTCGCCACGGCGATCCACACCGAGGCGGCATCACCGAAGAGCGATGTCATCGCCGACTGGGCGGCCAGGCTGGAGGCGACCTGCGAGGCGCATGTGCACGATTCGCACAATGACGAAAGTGCGGTCTCGGCGCTCCGCACCAAGCTGCTGGCGCTGCGCGGACGCTGCCGCCGCTACGCCTTCGAGATGGATTTCTCCTTCCTGATGCGGCAGGAGCGCAAGCTTCTGTCGATCGGCTACCGTGTCGAGGAGCACCAGCTCGACGAGAGCTGCTACGACCTGCTCGCTTCCGAGGCGCGACTGACCAGCCTGTTCGCCATCGCCAAGGGCGACCTGCCGACGGAGCACTGGTTCAGGCTCGGCCGCCCGATCGTCGAGATCGGCTTCAAGGGCTCGCTGATGTCCTGGTCGGGCTCGATGTTCGAGTATCTGATGCCGCCGCTGGTGATGAAGGAGCCGCAGGGCTCGATCCTCAACCAGACCAGCAAGCTCATCATCAAGCGCCAGATCCAGTATGCGCGTTCCAAGAACGTGCCCTGGGGCATCTCGGAAGCGGCCTACAACGCCCGCGACCGCGAGCTCACCTACCAGTACACCAATTTCGGCGTGCCCGGCCTCGGCCTGAAGCGTGGCCTCGGCCAGAACACCGTGATCGCGCCTTACGCCACGATCCTGGCGGCGCAGTTCAATCCGCGCGAGGCCGTGCAGAACCTGATGCGGCTGCGCTCGATCGGCGCGCTCGGCCGCCACGGCTATTATGATGCGGTCGATTTCACGCCGCAACGCGTGCCGGAAGGCAGCGACCACGCTGTCGTCCAGAACTACATGGCCCACCATTCCGGCATGTCGATCGCCGCCGTGGCGGATGCCATCTTCGAGGGCCGGTTGCGCGAACGTTTCCACAGCGACCCGGTGATCGAGTCGGCCGAACTGCTGCTGCAGGAGAAGGCGCCGCGCGACATTCCGACCGCCACAGTCCGCACCGAGGCCGACGAGCGCGCCAAGGACGAGACCGAGACCGAGAGCCCCGACAGCCGCATCATCCTCGATCCGATCAAGGCGCTGCGCGCGACCAATGTCATGTCCAACGGCCGCTACTCGGTCATGGTCACCGCAACCGGCTCCGGCTACAGCCGCTTCGGCGAGCTTGCCGTCACCCGCTGGCAGCCGGACCCGAGCGAGGACCGTCTCGGCTCCTACATCTTCCTGCGCGATACCGCGAACGGCGATTGGTGGTCGGCGACAGCCGAACCAAAGCGCGCGGAGGGTGAACGCGTGCAGACGCTGTTTGCCGACGACAAGGCGAGCTTCACCAAGTCGGTCGGCTCGCTGCGTTCGGAAGTCGAATGCATCGTGATTTCGGAAGGCAATGGCGAAGGCCGCCGCATCACGCTCTACAATGACGGCGCCACCGACCGGCACATCGAGGTAACCTCCTTCGCCGAGCTGGTGCTGGGCAACGAAGCCTCTGACAACGCCCATCCGGCGTTTTCGAAGATGTTCGTCGAGACCGAGATTGCGCAGAACAACGGCGCGATCTTCGCCACCAGGCGCAAGCGCGAGAAGAACGAGCCCGACATCACGATGGTGCATTTCGTCACCGATCCGG
Organism: Mesorhizobium sp. M1E.F.Ca.ET.045.02.1.1; assembly: GCF_003952485.1. NCBI lineage: Bacteria > Pseudomonadati > Pseudomonadota > Alphaproteobacteria > Hyphomicrobiales > Phyllobacteriaceae > Mesorhizobium > Mesorhizobium sp. M1E.F.Ca.ET.045.02.1.1. The sequence continues at coordinate 5,851,702 of NZ_CP034447.1, read as the reverse complement.
CGGGTCCCTCGCGCGACGCGGAGGCGGAAACCGACCGCCGTGCCTTCATTGGCCGGGGTCGTACCATCGCCGATGCCGCCGCTTTCGATCCGGGCGCCAGGCTTGGCGGCCACCAGGGCTTCACGCTCGACCCGGTGGCGGCGCTCCGCCGCCAGGTGCGCGTGCCGGCCAACAAGAAGATCTCGCTGACCTTCTGGACCGTTGTCGGCGCCAACCGCGGCGAGCTCAACGAGGCGATCGGTCGCCTCGACCATCAGGAAAGCTTCGCCCGCCAGGCGATGCTCGCCTGGACGCGCAGCCAGGTGCAGACACGCCATCTCGGCCTCAGCCTGACCGACGCCGCGAATGTGCAGAAGCTGGCGCGTTACCTGATCTATCCGGACCCGTTCCTGCGTCTGCCCGCGGAATCGATCGCCTCGGGCCTCGGTCGTCAGTCGAGCCTCTGGCCGACCAGCATCTCCGGCGATTTCCCGATCTTCCTCGTGCGCATCGGCGACGTCGCCGATCTTGAGATCGTCGCCCAGGCGCTGCGCTTCCAGGAATATATGCGCGCCCGCGGCATGATGATCGACTTCATCGTCGTCAACGAGCAGGCATCCTCCTATGTGCAGGACCTGCAGCGCGCGGTGGAAACGCTGTGCGAGAACAGCCGCCTGCGCGGGCGCGAGCTTGGGCCCCGCCAGCACATCTTCGCCGTGCGCCGCGACCTGATGGACGAGCCGACCTACAAGACCCTGCTGTCGGTCGCGCGCGTGGCGCTCCATACCCGCAACGGCACCATCTTCGACCAGCTCGAACGGGCCGAGACGGCCGCATTGCAAGCCCGCGACGCCTTGCAACAGGCCGAGGGCGGGACGCCGCGCGAGCCGACCCTTCCGCCCTTGCCGGTGCCGGCAAGCCGCGGAGCCGATATCGCCGCCGACGGCGGCGGCCTCGGCCTCTGGAACGGCTTTGGCGGCTTCGACGGTGATGGCCGTCACTATGTGACGCGGCTGACCGGGCGGCGCACGACGCCGCAGCCCTGGATCAACGTCATCTCCAACGCTTCCTTCGGCTTCCATGTTTCGGCCGAAGGCGCCGGCTTCACCTGGAGCCGCAACAGCCGCGACTACCAGCTGACGCCGTGGTCGAACGACCCGGTGTCGAACCGGCCGAGCGAGGGCTTCTACATCTACGACCAATTGACCGGCAAGGCGTTCTCGCCCATGGCCGCGGTGGTGCGCGACCCCTCGATGACCTACGAGACCTGGCACGGCCAGGGGTTCTCGACCTTCCGCTCGAAGCGAGGACCGCTGTCGATGGACCTGACGCAGGTGGTCGACCCGGTGGATCCGGTGAAGATCACCCGGCTGCGCATCCAGAATGCCGGCCAGGCGCCGGCAAGGCTGCGCGTCTATGCCTATGCCGAATGGGTGCTCGGCGGCCACCGCTCGCGCACGGCAGCGACCATCGTGCCGACGCGGGATCCGGCGACCGGCGCGCTTCTGGCGCAGAACCCCTATGGGCTCGACTTCGGCGAGCGGGTGGCTTTCCTCGCCGCCACGGCCCCGGTGCATTCGGTAACCGCCGATCGCAGCGAGTTCATCGGCAGGCATGGCACCACGGAATATCCGCAGGCCGTGCTTGGCGGACTTGCCCTGTCCGGCCGCGTCGAGGCGGGCGACGATCCGTGCGCGGTGATCGCCAGCGACATCGACATTCCGGCCGGCGGCGACGTGACGCTGTTCTGGCTCCTCGGCGACGCGGGCACGGCCGCCGGGGCGAGCGCTTTGGTGCAGACCCATCGCGGCAAGGATTTCGACCAGCGGCTGGCCGACAACGAGCGCGTCTGGCGCGGCTTCCTCGACACCATCCAGGTCGATACGCCGGACAAGGCGTTGAACGCCATGGTCAACCACTGGCTGCCTTACCAGAGCCTGGCCTGCCGCATCCGCGCGCGGTCGGCTTTCTACCAGGCGAGCGGCGCCTTCGGCTTCCGCGATCAGCTGCAGGACACGCTGGCTTTGCTGGCGCACGATCCGAGCCTGGCGCGCGACCAGATCCTCAATGCCGCGCGCCGGCAGTTCCCCGAGGGCGACGTCCAGCACTGGTGGCTGCCGCGCACCGATGCCGGCGTGCGCACCATGATCTCGGACGACGTGGTGTGGCTGGCGCACGCGACGGCCCGCTATATCGAGGTCACCGGCGATGCCGCGATCCTCAAGGAGCACATCCCCTTCATCGACGGGCAGGAGATCGGCGAGGGCGAGCACGATGCTTTCTTCACGCCCGAGATCACCAAGACCACCGCCCCGCTGTACGACCACTGCGCAAGGGCGCTCGACCTCGCCATCAAGCGCAGCAGCCCGGCCGGCCTGCCGCTGATCCTCGGCGGCGACTGGAACGACGGCATGAATCGCGTCGGCGAGGGCGGCAAGGGCGAGAGCGTGTGGCTGGGCTGGTTCCTTCTGAAGACGCTGGGCGACTTCGCCCCCGTCGCCAAGGGACAAGGCGATGCCAAGCGGGCGCAGGCCTGGACCAGGCATGCCGACGCGCTTAAGCGGGCGCTGGAGAGCACGGCCTGGGATGGCCAGTGGTACCGGCGCGGCAGCTTCGACGATGGCACGCCGCTCGGCTCTCACAACTCGGACGAGTGCAGGATCGACTCCATCGCTCAGTCCTGGAGCGTGCTTTCGGGCGAGGGCGACCCGGCGCGGTCGACGACGGCCATGGAACAGGCGACGAAGATGCTGGTCGACGACGAGCTCAAGATCGTCAAGCTGTTCACGCCGCCTTTCTCGAACAGCGACAAGGACCCCGGCTACATCAAGAGCTACCCGCCGGGCGTGCGCGAGAATGGCGGCCAGTACACCCATGCCGCCACCTGGTTCGTCATCGCGCTCGCCGAAATGGGCCGCGTTGACGAAGCCTATCGCTGCTTCTCGATGCTGAACCCGGTCAACCATGCCTCGGACGAGGCGGCTGCCGAGCACTACCGCGTCGAGCCCTACGTGGTGGCGGCCGACATCTACGCCGGCGAAGGAAAGGGAGGCCGCGGCGGCTGGACCTGGTATACGGGCTCAGCCGGCTGGCTTTACCGGGCGGCTGTCGAGGGAATCCTGGGCATCGAGCGGCGCGGCAAGCAGATCACGTTTAGGCCGAAGCTGCCCAGCCACTGGGACGGCTACGCCGCCACGCTCAGGATGTTCGACGGCGAGATCAAGGTCCGCGTTATCCGCGACAAAAAGACCAAGTCGATCTCGCTCGAAGTCAATGGTTCGAAGACAAAATCGGGGTCTTTCGAACCGAAGGCTGGCGACAAAACCGAGGTCGTGGTCAAGATACCCGCGTAAAATCAAAGGCTTGGCTTATAAGCCGCGCGTCCCCTCGGACGCGCGGCCAAGCTCGGCGTTTTACTTGGCGATAATCCCGGCCAGCGTCCCCAAGCTCCTTTAGATCCGGCTAAGCAAGCGCCTTGTGATTAAAAATGTGGCAGCAAGCGGTAAGTGCCATTATTTTGCCGCAAGGGTGACATTTCACCTTTTATCTCAAACTGTTAGGTGATCACGTCAGATTTCGCACCGTCGTCATCTTTTGTTCGCTAAATGGGAACGGAAGCGATAGACGGGCATTGTTTTGCGACGCGTTAACCGGTACGTGTCAAAAAATGGTGCAGTGCACAAATCCGGAATTGAGCACGGCTAGAGAGTTTGGCGGAGTAGCTGAAGTGACACTTCTGCAGATTTACTTGAGAGCGCTGGGTTATCTGGCAGCCGACAAGAAGCGTGTCGCGCTGATCTGCGGCGCCAACATTGCGCTCGCAGCGATCGCGATCCTCGAGCCGATCCTGTTGGGTCGGGTGATTGGTGCCATTTCCGAAAAGAGCGCGGTGTTTTCGACACTCGCCGTCTGGGCCGCTCTTGGTGCCTTCAACGTCGTCGCTTTCGTGCTGGTGGCGCGCGGCGCCGATCGCTTCGCGCATGCCCGCCGTTCCGAAGTGCTGTGCCAGTCCTTCGAGCGCGTGATCACCATGCCGCTCGCCTGGCATCACCAGCGCGGTACGTCCAATTCGCTGCATACGCTGCTGCGCGCTGTCGAGACCCTGTTCAGCCTGTGGCTCGAATTCATGCGCGTGCATCTGTCGACGGCCATCGCGCTGGTGCTGCTTGTGCCGACCGCGCTCGCCATGGACATCCGCATGTCCATTGTGCTGCTTGGCCTCGGCGTGCTTTACGTTGGCATCGGCCGTATCGTCATGCGCCGTACCAAGTCAGGGCAGACCGCCGTCGAACGCCACTACCACACCGTCTTTGCCCATGTGTCCGACAGCGTCAGCAATGTCGCCGTGCTGCAGAGCTACAACCGCATCGGCCATGAGACCGCGACGTTGAAGCGTTACGTCAAGGACCTGCTCGACGCGCAGAACCCCGTGCTCGACTGGTGGGCGATCGCCAATGCGCTGAACCGCCTGTCGTCGACCATCTCGATGATGATCGTGCTCTCGATCGGCGCCTATCTTGTCACCCGTGGCGAGCTCCGCGTCGGCGATGTCGTCGCCTTCACCGGCTTTGCCGGAATGCTGATCGCCCGTCTCGACCAGATGTCGGCCTTCACCACTCAGATTTCCGAGGCGCGCGCCAAGCTCGAGGATTTCTACCGCCTCGAGGACTCGTCCGCCGAAACCGTCGAGCCCGATGGGCTGCGCGAGCTGACCAACGTCACCGGCCATGTGCGCTTCGAGGATGTCAGCTTCGAGTTCGCCAATTCCGGCCACGGCATCGAGGACGTGTCGTTCGAGGTGCCGGCCGGCAAGACGGTCGCCATCGTCGGCCCGACCGGCGCCGGCAAGACGACGCTCATCAACCTTCTGCAGCGCGTCTTCACGCCATCCAGCGGCCGCATCCTGATCGACGGCATCGACACCCGCACGGTGACCCGCAAGTCGCTGCGCCACTCGATCGCCACCGTGTTCCAGGACGCCGGCCTGCTCAATCGCTCGATCGAGGACAACATCCGCGTCGGCCGCGCCGATGCGAGCAATGACGAGATCCACGCCGCCGCCAATGCCGCCGCCGCGCAGGACTTCATCCTGTCGAAGAGCTGCGGTTACGACACCGTCGTCGGCGAGCGCGGCGGCCAGCTCTCTGGCGGCGAGCGCCAGCGCATCGCCATTGCCCGCGCCGTCCTGAAGGATGCGCCGATCCTGGTGCTCGACGAGGCGACCAGCGCGCTCGACGTCGAGACCGAGGACCGCGTCAAGGAAGCGATCGACGAGCTGCGCCGCGATCGCACCACCTTCATCATTGCCCACCGCCTCACCACCGTCCGCGACGCCGACTTGGTCGTCTTCATGGACAAGGGCAAGGTGGTCGAATATGGCGGCTTCACCGAGCTGTCGCTGCGCAACGGCCGCTTCGCAGCCCTGCTGCGCGCCGGCGGCCTGCTCAACGACGAGGAGGTCCGCCGCCTCAGCCGTCCGGTCAACGAAGCGGCGTAAGCTCAAGGCGATCCCTTCTCCCCTTGTGGGAGAAGGTGTCGCGGGAACGCCAACGCCTCACTCCGCTGGAACACCCCTCATCCGTCTCGGCGCTGCGCGCCGATCCACCTTCTCCCACAAGGGGAGAAGGGAAGGCTGCGACAACCGTCCAATTGCCCCGGACGCATCGCCGGTCTATTTAGGTCGGCATGAGCGACACCACTTCACGCCTCGCCGGGCGGGCCGATCTCGCCAACCCGACGCGCTTCGTCGGGCTGGCCGGCAAGGTCATTCCTTGGCTGGCGGCGGCCGCTGCCATCCTGCTCAGTGTCGGCCTTTATATGAGTTTCACCGCGCCGGAGGATTTCCAGCAAGGCATCACGGTGCGCATCATGTATATCCACGTGCCATTCGCCTGGATCGCCATGATGTGTTACTCGATCATGGCAATCTCGGCACTCGGCACGCTGGTCTGGCGCCATCCGCTGGCCGATGTGGCGCTGAAATCGGCGGCACCCATCGGCGCCGTCTTCACCGCGCTGGCGCTGATCACCGGCTCCATCTGGGGCAAGCCGATGTGGGGCACCTGGTGGGTTTGGGACGCGCGGCTGACCTCGGTCTTCGTGCTCTTCCTGATGTATCTCGGCATCATCGCGCTGACGCGCGCGCTGGATGACGCCGGCCGTGCCGCGTGGGCCGCCGCGATCATCACGCTGGTCGGCTTCATCAACATCCCGATCATCAAATTCTCGGTCGACTGGTGGAACACGCTGCACCAGCCGGCGTCCGTGTTTCGGCTCGGCGGGCCGACCATCGACCCCTCGATGCTGTGGCCGCTCGCCGTCATGGCGCTCGGCTTCACCGTGCTGTTCTTCGCGCTGCACCTGATGGCGATGCGGACGGAAATCTTCCGCAGAAGAGTGATTGCCATGCGCAGGGTTGCGGCCAGGCATGCCGAGAAGGCTCCCCCTTCTCCCCTTGTGGGGTGAGAAGCGGTCCGCGTAGCGGACGAAAAGCCAATTGCTTGGCTTTTCGAGCTTCGAACGCCCTGAGCCAGCGAAGGGCCGGGTGATGGCCGCGAAGCGGCCGGATGAGCATCTGTGTTTGTTGTCAAGGAGCGATTGGGCTCCAGGTTCGGTCTTGTGTGATGAGCGCATTGGCCATGACGACGAGCTTTCGCATAACGGCGACGAGAACGATCTTTGCGGGCTTGCCTGCGTTGCGCAGCCGGGAGGCGAACACGGCAAGATCGTTGTTGTAACGACTTGCTGACAGAGCAGCCATGTAGAGGGCGTTTCTGACGCCCTTGCGTCCGCCTTTGATTGCGCGGCGTCCCACGTGCGGGCCGCTATCGTGGGCGACTGGAGCGAGCCCCGTCAGCATGGCCGCCTGCTTGGCGTTGAGCGTACCCATCTCGAGGAGGCCGGCAAGGAGGGTGGCGGCGGTGGCCGGCCCGATGCCCGGGACCGACATCAAGATGGTATAGCGTCGGGCAAGTACGGGATCAGCCGAGATCAAGCGTCCAATCTCGGCTTCGAGACGTACGATATGGCTCTGAAGCGCTTTGAGCCTGCGGTTGAGTTCAGCGCGCAGGAAGGGGCTTTTGAACGTCGCCAAGCGGTTGATGAGCGCGGTACGCTCGGCGCTGGCGGCACTGCGTGCGCCAACCATCTCCTGCAGTAACTCTATCGCAAGTGAAGCAGGCGCCGTTTCCGACGGATCGAGTGCAACTCCCATCAAGGCCAGCAGCCGGGCGTCGATCTTGTCGGTCTTGGCAAGCTGGCCGCAGGCTTCTGCGAACAGCCGAGCTCGCAGCGGGTTAACGACGGCCACGTGCAATCCGGCCTCGTGCAGCGAGCGCTGCGCCGCACGATGATATTTGGACGTCGCCTCCATGATCACGCGCCTCACCGCAAGACTTTGGAGCTGGCGCTTCAGCCGCCGCAGGCCACAACCATCATTGGTCACGCGAAAACCCTGACCGACCGGATGGACGTACACATCCAGCCACTCTTTACACACGTCGATGCCGGCATAGACTGCCAGCATCGCATTCGGTTCGGACAATACCTTGCCTTGCATGCGGGACTTGCTCCCCATCATCTGTTCAGGACCCGTGCGAGAACGAATGGACCTTGCTCAACCGCGGTTCACGCCAAGGGGTGTACGGTCCCATCCGTCCACTCCCCGGCGGACGGCCATCTGTCGGGGAGTGCAGCTATCTTGCACAAATAGCCGCTGTCCCAACATGCAAGGGGTGTTCCAGAGAACGCCAGCCTCTCACTCCGTCCAACACCCCTCATCCGTCTCGGCGCTGCGCGCCGATCCACCTTCTCCCACAAGGGGAGAAGGAGAGGCGTTCCTCACCCCATCCGTCCACGCGCAGCCACCGGCAGCGTTTCCAGCACCTTGTCGCCGTCGATCAGGTGCACCTTGTCGAACAAATTCGTCACCACGCAGCAATGGTCGGGAACCACCCGCACGCGCTCGCCGATGCGAAGGCTTGCGCCGTCGGCAAGCGTGACGTTGCCATGCTCTTCGCTCAAGCCCGTGACGAGGGCGCCGGGCACGCCGAGCAGTTCGCCGAAATCGGGCAGCCCGAGCGTATCGGAGGAAAGCGCCTTGCTGCCGCTATCAAGGATGGCGCGCGTTGGCGTCGGGTGGCTGACCACCGTGGCGAGCACCGTCAGCGCGCAATCGTCGAGGGTGCCGACGCCTTTGGCGACCTGGTAGCGGTCGAGATAGATGTAGGTGCCGGGCCGGTACTCGGTGACGACGCTGTCCTCGCCTGAGCGCCACATGTCCGGCGTGCCGCCGCTGGAGATGCGCTGGCATTCCAGTCCTGTCGCGGCAAGCGTCTCGCGCGCGTTCCTCAGCCAGGCCTCGGCTTCGGCGGCGCGGCCCGCGGCCGGATAGGTCATCAGCCCGCCGAAAGAGAGCCCCTTCGCTTGGTCGATCCCCTTCGCCAGCGCCAGCGCCTCGGCCGGGGTCTGCACGCCGCAGCGGCCCATGCCGGTGTCGCACTCGACCAGCACCTGGAGCGGGTGGCCGGCATCGCTAAAGGTGGCGGCAAGCCCTTCCAGTGTCTCATGGCTGTCCGCCGTGACCGAGAGGGTGACGCGGCCATGCAGGGCCTTCAGCCGCTCCAGCTTGGCGCGGCCAAGGATGTTGTAGGGGATAAAAATGTCCGTCAGCCCGGCATCGGCCATCACTTCGGCCTCGCCGATCTTCTGGCAGGTAATGCCGATGGCGCCGGCCGCGACCTGCTTCTTCGCCCAGTAAGGCAGCTTGTGCGTCTTGATGTGCGGGCGCAGCTTCAGCCCGTGGTGGTCGGCATGCGCCTGCGCGCGTCTGATGTTGGCTTCGGCGCGGGCCGCGTCGATCAGAATCGCCGGCGTGTCGAGGTCGTCTATACTTGCCATGAAAATCACCGTTCAAACAGCATGTCTCCCGAAAGTGGGAACCGGTTTCGGGACAAGGACATGCGTAAAATCAAAAAAGACCGGATGGGTTTATGGCCCCGATCCAAGCTGATGTCACCGGGCCAGAGCCGTGAGTTTGCGTCGACAGCGGACCGGCATTGGGCTATTCGGATGGGCAGAATTCAGCAGGCGGCGGCAGGAAGGAAACACGACCATGAAGCGCTCCAAAATCAACGACATCATCCGCGAAGCCGACGCCTTCATCCGCTCGTTCGGCTACATCATGCCGCCCTTCGCCTATTGGTCGCCGGAAGAGATGAAGGCGCACAAGGCTGACTCTTCGGCCATCTTCAGCTCGCGTCTCGGCTGGGACATCACCGACTACGGCCAGGAGAAGTTCGACGAGCTCGGCCTGTTCCTGTTCACCGTCCGCAACGGCCGCTACGAGGACATGAAGCTCGGCATGGGCATGCTCTATGCCGAGAAGATCATGATCTCGCGCAAGGACCAGCTCTCGCCGATGCACCGCCACAACATCAAGGCCGAGGACATCATCAACCGCGGCGGCGGCAAGCTCGTGCTGGAACTGTTCATGCACGACCGCGACGGCGGCATCGATCCGAAGGCCGAAGTCTCGGTGCCAGTCGACGGCACCATCCACAGACTGCCGGCGGGCGGACTGCTGAAGCTCGATCCGGGCCAGAGCGTCACGCTGCTGCCCGGCGTCTGGCACGCCTTCTGGGCCGAGGGTAAGGACGTGCTGATCGGCGAGGTCTCGACCGTCAATGACGACCTCACCGACAACGTCTTCCGCGATCCGATCGGCCGCTTCTCCAATGTCGACGAGGATGTGGCGCCGGTGCACCTTTTGGTGTCGGACTATGAGAAGTGGGTGGGGTAGGCGAGGGCGCCGCGTAGCATCGGCCTTATTTCGAACGTAGGCGCCGCCCCTCATCCGCCTGCCGGCACCTTCTCCCCGTATAGTGACGGGGAGAAGGGGATGGCCGCGACCGCGCCGCCCTTCCTGCAACGCTTAAGATTGGCGAAATCGCCCGCGACGGCGTCTTTCTCCCCCGTCGCTATACGGGGAGAAATGCCCGGCAGGGCAATGAGGGGCAGCGCCGACTTTTCTCAGCTATTGTCACGGCTCACCGCGCGTATTTATCCGCCTTGCGATTGCCGAGCAGCAGCTTGCGTTCGAGATGCGCGCGGAGCTCGCCGTAATAGGCGGTGAGGAAGGCCTTTGAATCGACCGGCTCGACCTTTGCGCCGATCTTGCGGCCGATCGTTTCCGCCACCGCTTTCATCGCGAAATAGTCGTCGCGGCGCAGCACTTCCTCCAGCTTGTGCAGTTCGGCGATGCCATAGGCATCGAGCTGCGCGGCGCTGAACTGGAAGCGGGCCGCGATCGGGTCCTTGCGTAGCGAAAGATCCTCGACCAGCGCCACTTTCGGCGCCTCGACCACCCAGGTACCGGCAAGCAGGTCGCCGATCCTTAAGCGATCGCGGTTGAACAGCGGAAACAGCGAGAACAGCAGCGCCCACACCAGGCCGAAGATGGTCGACAGCGTATCGGCAACGCCGGCGCCGCCGCGCGCGGCAAGGATAGACAGCGGCAGGAACACCTCGATCTCGCGCATCAGGTTGCGCGCGATGACCTGGTCGAGGGTAAGGCCCGCGCCGCTGCGCGAGGCGACGCGGACTCCCACCATCCGTTTGCCGGGCGTCGCCGCCCGTCGTCCTGACTCGAAGGCGATGAAATAGACGTTGCGCAGCAGGAAGATGAAGATGATCCAGACGATGAAGAGCGGCTCCGCGTCCTGCATGCCAAGCCCGCCCAGGCCGAAGATCGCGACAAGACTGACCACGACCGCGGCGGTGATGATGATCACCACGTCGAGCAGGAATCCCGAAGCCCGCGTGCCGGCATCCGCCAGCCTCACGCGCAGGTCCACGCCCTCCGGGGTGACCAGCGGGCGCACCAGCGCGGCGGGGTTCCTAGCCGTTGCCATGCCGCACCATCCGGAACAGATAGAAATAGCAGATCCAGAGCGTCAGCATGCCGCCGCCGATCGAATAACGGGCGACGTCGCCGGTGATCGTCTGCCGGCCGATGCCTTCGAGCAGGCCGGCAAACAGCAGCATCACCGCCACACCGACCATGGCGGTTGCCGCCACGCGCCCGGCTTGCGCGGCCGCCGCCATGCGCGTCAACTCGCCGGGAAAGGCGATGCTGGTGCCGATGCGCATGCCGGCAGCACCCGCGATCGCGATCGCGAACAGCTCCGTCGTGCCGTGGATCGACAGCCAGCCGCCGAGCTCGAAGCCGAGCCCCTTGGCCGCATAGACTTGGAACAGCGCGCCGAGCATGCAGCCGTTCATCAGAATGATCAGCACGCTCGGCACCGCGAAGGCGAAGCCGAGCGCGAAAGCAAGGATCGAGACTTGCGTGTTGTGGGTGAAGAGATAGGCGGCGAAGCCCGAGAGGAAATGGCCGCCGCCATCGCCATAAAGCACGCTGCGCAACATCTCCGCAGACGAATCCGGATTGCGCCCGCCGGCCAGGCTCGGCGCGATGATGGCGTCGTACCAGCGCTTGTCGGAGGCGACGAGCCAATAGCCGGCGATCGCGCCAATCACCGTCAGGGCGACCGACGTCCACACCTCGCGCCACAGGTCGCGGATCGCCGCCGGCCAGTCGTGCAGGAAGAAGTCGCCGATGCGTGTTCTCAGTGAGCGTCGCGCGCCATAGAGGTAGAAATAGCCGCGCAGGCAGAGCGCTTCGAGATAGGCGATCAGCGCGCTGTCGAGCGAGGTCGCGCGGGCCACCGAGAGCGAGGACAGCGCCGAGCGGTAGAGCAGCGGCAGCGACAGAAGCTCGTCTTCCGACAGCGCGCGCGGCGCGCGTTTCTCGACGCGTGCAAGCAGCGCCTCGAACGCCTTCCAGTCGGCCTCGCGCTCCTGGCGGAAGCTTGCCAGCGACTGGCGCACCGCGTCGGTGCCGGCACGCAGCGTCATAAGAGGTTCTCCTCCTTGAGCTGGATATAGCGCTCGACCAGCGCCGGACCGAGCCGCCGGTGGTCGGCCTCGATGACATGCGCGCCAAGCAGCCGCAGCTTGCCGATGACCACCTGCCGCTGCCTGAGCAGGTCGCCGGCAGTCACCGCGCGGGCGACGTCCTCAGGCGCCGCCGGGGCCATGTCGGCCAACGTCTCCAGCTCGACGTCCTTCATCAGCATGAACAGCACCAGATGCCGCTCGGTCAGCCGGCCGACGGTGCGCAGCATCAATTCGGCGCTGATCGGGTCGACGAAATCGGTGAAGACGATAACCAGCGAGCGCCGGTCGAGCTTCGCGGCAAGGGTGGTCAGTGCCAGCGTGAAATTGGTCTCCTCTGTCGAATAGTCGATCTCGGCCGCGCGCTTCTGGATCATCGAAAAGCTCGGCGAGCCGCGCACCGCGCCGCTCGAGACGCGCGGTCTGGCGTCGAAGGAAAACAGGCTGACGAGGTCGCCGCCCTTGAGCGCAATGAAGGCTGACAGCAACGCCGCCGTCACTGCACGGTCGACCTTCGGCACGCCGTCGACCGGCTCGCACATCAGCCGGCCGCTATCGATGGCTAAAACGATGTTGTTGTTTTCCTCGATCCGGAACTCGCGCGCCAGCAGCTTGCCGTGGCGAGCGCTGCGCTTCCAGTCGATCATGCGCCGGCCCATGCCGGGCTGATAGTCCTTCAGCGCCTCGAACTCGCGGCCCTGGCCGGCGCGCTTCTGCGCGTGGCCGTCGGCGAGGGCGGAGCGCTGCAGCAGCGTGATCGCCTCGTCGCGCGCGCGGCTGACGTCCGGCAACACCGCTATCTTGCGGTCCATCGGCAGCACGACCTGGTTCCAGATCAGCCCGAACGGTCCCTGCCAGCGCAGCCACAGCCGGTCGAAGCTGGCGATGCCGCGTCTGACCGCATCGAATTCGAGATCGAGCGTGCCATTCGCCGGCAGCGCGCCGCCCGTACCGTTGACAGGCGAAAGCCGCTGGTCGTGCCCGACGCGCACCTGCAGCCGGCGCGGCCTTGCGCCGAGCCCGGCCGCTATGTGCAGCGTGAAACGGCCGCCGACGCCGACCTGCGGCGGCGCGGTCAGCGTCGCGCTGAGCGAGGCACGTCCGCGCCCGGCCGCGGCGTCGACCGCCAGGAAGGCAAGCAGCGCGCAGATCCACAACAGACCGAGATACCAGACAGAGGGCAGCGCGAGCGCGATCAGGAAGGCGGGGGTCGCCCCCGCCGCCGCTGCCCACACCGCTCGGCCGCTCGGATAGATCAACGCGGCGCTTCCGTCTGGTCGACGAGGTCGGAAACGATCTGCTCGACCAGCCGTCCGTCGATCTGCGCCGCCGGCGAGAGGATGACGCGGTGGCGCAGCGCCGGCACGGCCAGCGCCTTGACGTCGTCGGGGATAACATAGTTGCGGCCGTCGAGCGCCGCCCTGGCGCGCGCGGCGCGAGCCAGCATGGCTCCCGCGCGCGGGCTGGCGCCGACTTCGAGGTCCGGGCTTTCGCGCGTGCCGCGCACCAGCGCCGCGATGTAGCCGACGACGTCGTCGACCAGTGTGACGTCGCCCACCGTGGCAAGCGCCGCTTCGAGCGTCTTGCGGTCGGTCCGCGCCTTGATGCCGTATTGCCCGATGTCGTGCGAGGCGGAGCCACCACCATGATGGATGATGATGGCGCGCTCTTCCTGCGCATCCGGATAGCTCACCCGGTGCTTGAACAGGAAGCGGTCGAGCTGGGCTTCGGGCAGCGGATAGACGCCCTGATGCTCGATCGGGTTCTGCGTCGCCACCACCATGAAATTCTTGCCGAGCGAATGCGTCGTGCCGTCGAAGGTGACGGCATGCTCCTGCATGGCTTCGAGCAGGGCCGCTTGCGTCTTCGGCGGCGTGCGGTTGATTTCGTCGGCGAGCAGCAGGTCGCAGAAGATCGGGCCGCGCGTCAGCGTGAATTGCCCGCTCTGAAAATTGTAGATATTGGAGCCGACGATGTCGCCGGGCATCAGGTCGGGCGTGAACTGGATGCGTCCATAGGAGACGCCGAGCGCCTGCGCGAAGCAGCGCGCCGTCATGGTCTTGGCGGTGCCCGGCGGCCCTTCGAGCAATATGTGCCCGCCGGCGAACAGCGCCGTCAGCATCAGATCGACCGTGTCGTGCTGACCGGTGATCGCCTTCGCCACTTCTTCCCTGATCGCGCTCGCCAGGGTCTTAACTTCATCGACGTTCACCGAGCCTCCTTGCCGTCCAGTCATGTAGCTTCTCCGCTGCTTCATGCATTCCGGCCAAACTGTTGGAATCGTTCGCGGCCTTGAAACGCGCGGTGAAGCCGTGCGCTTCGCTTTTGTCGCGGGAATCCAGCCAGCGGTCGACCGCTTCGCCCTGCAGCCCGTGCGGGGCGCCAAGCAGCGCGGCGGCGCGGTGCCGCATTAGCGACGCGTAACGGTCGCCGAGCCCCTGCAGCCGCCCGGCGCGCTTCAACAGCATCGCGGTGGTGTCGACCAGCGCCCGCTTGCCGAAGGCAATGGCGCGCCCTTCGGCGCGCGGCGGCCCGAACCGGCCAAGGCCGTGCAGGAAGGCGAGCGCTGCCGCCACCAGCACCGATAGCGTCAACGCCAGGAAAGGCGGCTCGATGAGCAGCTTGGCAAGATCGTAGTTCTGGCCGATGCCGTGCAGCGTCAGGTCGAACATGACAGCGCCCTTGGCGGGTTCCAGCATGGCGATCATGTCGAGCGCGGCCGCGGCCTTTTGCGGATCCTTCAGCGCCGCGTTGTTGATGAGGTCGGGATCGGTCAGGATGTAGAACGGCTCGTTGTCGAGTTCGGCGAGAACGGCCTTGCCGTCGCCGGCAGCGATCAGCGGATGATCGTCGGCCACCCATTGCAGGTCCTCGGGCACGGCGATCTTGCGCCCTTCGACATCGATCTGATCGACCGTCACCTTGCCTTCGCCGAGCTTGGCCTTGGCGAGGCGTCCGAGCCAATCGTTGACGACCGTGTTCGGCAACCGATCGACCTTCGTCTCCCAGCCTTGATGGTCCAGCAACGGCATGGTCTGCCATTTGGGCAGCACGAACAGCGTGTCCTTGCCCGAGCGCAGCTTGATGATGCGCTGAAGCGCCGCCGGGTCGCTCTCCGGCGCGATGGTGACGATGAGCAGGAAGGTGGACGCCAGAGGGGATTCCAGATCCTTCTCGCCGCGCGCCATGGGCGGTGCTTGTCCGTTGGTGAGCTTCAGCCATTCGACAAGCCCGGCATAGCCGGTGCCGCCTTTGGAGAGCGGCGTGGCGCCGCCTTCGGGCTGGCGGAAATCTGGAGCGTAGGTCGAGAGCAGGAAGAAACCGGCAGCCGCCAGCAGGCTGGCGAAGATACCCCAGAACAGCGTCCTGCGGCTGAACGGCGCCTCGGCTGCCTCGGTCGCCTCAGTACTCATGCCCAGGCATCCCGGAAGGCGAAGCGCTCGTAGGCGCCGCGCGCCTGCCGCCACCCCTCGGCGCCGACCGGACGGCGGGCAAACAGCGCCGCCTCGACGATGCGCGCGATCTCGCTGAAGGCGGTGCGGGGGCGGCTCGGGATCGAACTCGCCGCGGCGATGTCGCGCGCGGTCAGCGACGGGCGCAGGAAGTCGGGCAGGCGGGTGGCGATGTCGGCGACGCTGCGGCGCAAAAGAAGATGCACCGCCTCGTCATAGTCGCCGCGCGCCGCGAGCGCATCGGCCTCGGAGAGCAGGATTTGCGCAGCCCCGGCATCCGGGCGCCATTCCTCTTTCACCTCATCCTCCTTGCGGGCGCGCCGCCACGGCAGCCGCCAGGCGACGCCCTTCGCTTCAAGGACCAGCAGGAGAGCAATGATCGCGATGCCGGTGATCACCGCGCCCCAGAACAGATAGATCATGTAGGGGCCGAGCTTCGCCAGGGCTTCCAGCAAAGGCTTCAGCCATTCCGGCGGTTCCGGCCGCACCAGCGTCGGCAGGTCGAACTGGATCGAATCATCCGCCAGCAACTGCTTATGCATCCTGGCCAGCCATTCGGCGTCGGCCGTGCCCGGTTCTGTCACCCGCGCGTTCCCCCTGCAACCTGCGGTTCGGCTCCGACACTGGCAATATGCCTAGACAATTGCAAGTGCACTGGACGCGGCCGATCAATCTTGGCAAATTTACTTTGAAGTTGCCGAATTGATGCGGCGGCGACTCGGGGGAAACTATCATGACCACTGCGACATTGGGACGACCCGGCAGATTCGAGATCGGCAGGGTGTTCAACACCACTTTTGGTGTGATCACGCGCAACATCGGACTTTGCGTGGGGTTGGCGTTCATTTTTTCGGGCGTGCCGGCATTCCTGTTCCAGCTTTGGAACGAAACGCACGTGGCCAATCTGGCTGCCGGCGATCCTTCCAATCTCGCACTGAACAATCCGGAGCTGGCGATCCGTGACTCGCTCCTCACCGTCGTTTTTGCGCTTGTCTATTTCCTGCTGTCGCTGATGCTGCAGTCGGCCCTGGTCAGGGCAACGATCGAGGATCTGAACGGCAAGAAACCGGATTTTGGGGACAGCGTGCAGATCGCCCTTCAATGCCTTCTGCCGACGATCGGCATTGGCATTCTGGTCGCGCTCGGCGCGGGCCTTGCCTCCCTGTTGCTGCTGGTTCCAGGCATCATCTTGTGGCTCGGCTGGTCGGTCTCGGTGCCAGTCCTGGTGCAGGAGCGTCTCGGCGTGTTCGGCTCCATGTCGCGCAGCCGCGTGCTGACCAAAGGCAACCGCTGGTCGCTTTTCGGCCTGTTCGTGATCCTCGCAATCCTGTCGATGGTGATCCAGGCGGTCCTTGGCACCGTCGTCTATATCTTTGGCGGCGTCATTGGCTCCGTGCTCGGCGCCGCGGTTTCGGCCGTGATGGCAACGATCATGTCGACGGCCACCGCTGTCAGCTATGTCGAGCTGCGCCAGGCCAAGGAAGGCACCAGCGTGGATGAGCTGGCGGAAATCTTCTCCTAGCGGACGGAAGTTGTGCCGTTGGGAGCGCAGGGGCCAAGTGAAAAATTCCGGCTGGGGAGGGTAATCGGCAATGCCGCCGCCTTCCTGCGGCGGAATGCGATCTTCTCGATCGCAGCAGGCACGCTCTTCTTCGCCTTGCCGCTGGCGCTGATCAATCTATCGACCAGATACTGGCCCACGCTGGCGTTTCATTTGGGTGCGATTGGCAGCGGCCCCTGGCCAATGTCGGTCAACTTGGGTTTCAGCATGGCGTCGGGGTTGATCGGTGCGGTGCCGAACCTTGTCGGCCAGGCGGTTTTGTCGAAGGCCGCGGCTGGCGAAATCAATGGCAATCGTCCATCGGTTGCAAGCTGCGTTCAGACCGCGCTCCAGCACATTTTTCCGGTGCTGGGCATAGGTTACACGATTTACCTCGTTGTTTTTGTCGCACGATCCGGGTCGGCTGCGGTTGAACTATCCTATTCGCCTCAAGCGGGAGGCCTGGTGTTTCTGCTGTTGATCGTGCCGTGTATTGTGTGGGGAGTGGCAATTTCGGTTGCGGTTCCTGTTTCCGTGGCGGAGGGGCTAGGCACGGTCGCTTCGATGTCGCGCAGCCGCGACCTGACGAAAGGGTACCGCTGGTGGATTTTCGGCTTGATCTCGGTTGTCGTCATTGGGCTGCTACTAGGCCTGCGGCTGGCCACTGAGTTAGGACTTACCTTTGTATCGCTGCAAAGCCTTTCGCCGCTGGCGATAGTCCTGCTCACATTCCAGGGGGCGATGGTGTCGGCGATCATCTGGACGGTGCTTTCGATCATTCTCGCAACGACCTATGCCGAACTGCGGCAGGTCAAGGAAGGCCCTGGCGCCGACGAACTGGCGGAGATTTTCTCGTAGCCGATAAGGGCTGCACCCGGTCAAGTCGTCGCAGCAGTCAGTCACAACAGGCTTGTCCGGCACAGGCATGACGAGGTGATCGACATGTCTGTCTTGGCGACCGCCGCGGCGAGTTTCCCTTGCAAGTCAGGCAGTTCCGAGCCGGCTGGAAGCCGGTCAGGCGCAATCTGTGCTGAAATGCGGCTGCTTGGCAAATTAGCAAACGGCCGGCGCGGCTTTGAACGTCGCGCCGGCTAGCTCAGTCCTGGGAGGATCAGCTTTCCAGCCAGACCTTCTCGAAATGCTGCTCGAGCGCCTGGTGCTGCTCGCAGCCATGCACGCCCTTGCGGTAGGTGCGGTAGACCGAGCGCCAGTAGGGTTGGATGATGATGCCGGAGTCGCGCAGGTTCTGCTCGATCTTGGCCATGATCTCCTTGCGCTGGGCGGCGTCGGGCGTCGCCAGCGCCTTGTCGAGAAGCTCGTCGAACTCCTTGTTCGAATAGGCGCTTTCGTTCCAGGCGGCGCCCGATTTGTAGGCGAGCGCCAGCACCTGGACGCCGAGCGGACGGCCGAGCCATTCGGTGCAGGAATAGGGGAACTTGCTCCAGTCGTTCCAGAAGGTCGCGGCCGGCAGCACGGTGCGCTTGATCTTCAGGCCCGCCTCGCGGATCTGCGCCGCGATCGCATCGGCGGTGCTCTTCTGCCACTCGACGTCGACGGAGATCAGCTCATATTCGTGGTCGGCCTTGCCGGCTTCGGCGAGCAGCTTCTTGGCCGCCTCGACATCGCGCTTGGCCGGGCCGATATCGGCGAATTCAGGATGCATCGGGCCGACATGGTGGTTGTCGGCGGGCTTGCCCCTGCCGTCGAGGCCGAGCTTCAGCACCGCCGCGTTGTCGACCGCGAGCTGGGCGGCGCGGCGCACCTTGACGTCGTCATAGGGCGCGTTGCCGACGTTGAAGCGCGCGACGATGGTCGAGCCGGTGGCGATCTCGGAATTCTGCAGGCCCATCTGGTCAGTCTGCGACACCGCGTCCGAGGCGGTCTCGTGGTCGGTGTCGATTTCGCCGGATTCGAAGGCCGACAGCATGGCGTTGGGATCGGAGCCGTAGTCGACCCATTTGATGCCGTCGAGATAGAACTCGCCCTTCCACCAGGGCTTGTCCTTGCGCTTCACCTCGGCGCCGGTCTCGGCGTCCCAGCTGACCAGTTCGCAGGGGCCGGTGGTGATGGCCAAAGCCTTCTTCGGGTCGGCGTCGCCCTCATAGGAGCGGTGCATGATCAGCGCCGGATAGTCGGCCATGCCGGCGATCAGCGAGATGTCGGGCTTGGGCAGGTTGAGCTTGACCGTGTGGTCGTCGACCCTCTGGATGCCGCCGTCGACCGGCTTCTTGGTGTCCGCGTTGACCAGCGCGCCCATGCGCGCGGCGACCGAATTGCCGGCGACCGAGGCATCGCACCAGCGGTTGAGATTGTGGATGACGTCGTCGGCGTTGAACGCGTCGCCGTTCGACCAGGTGATGCCCTTGCGCACGTGAAGCGTGATCGTCTTGGCGTCGTCGCTGGTCTCCCAGCTTTCGAGCAGCCACGGCTCGAAGGTGAAGTCGGTTTTCCAGCGCACCAGATATTCGTTGCAGTGGCGCGCGACATTCGACATTTCGACGCCGTCGAAGGTGCGCGGATCCTTGAAGCCCTTGACGTTCATGGCGACGCGGAGCACGCCGCCCTTTTTAGGCTCCTCGGCGCGGGCAGGCGAGGGGGTAAGCCCGCCGAGCGCCAGGGCACCGGCGGCGCTGACGCCCAAGCCGGCCATAAGCGCCAGATATTCGCGCCGGCTGATCGCGCCTTTCCTGAAATCGTCGGCGGTCGGCTTGGCCCGCGGGTGCAGTTTTCTGTCGGTCAGCATGAATTTCATCGTCGTTCCCTCTGTTGTTGGTGCAAGTCGCCCGCGCAGCGGTTTTGGGGCAACGACATGCACGAAAACCCAGCGGACGCCCCGAGTTCGCTGGGCGCGGGCCCGGATGCGACCGCCGGAGAGCCGTTGCCTGCCCAGCGATGATAGGTCTGCTTTCCGCAGCGAACTGTTTGGTTTTCCGCAGTTCTTGTGCGCTGTTCCGCAGGTATCTCCCCCCTTGAGGGGGAGATGTCGCCGAAGGCGACAGAGGGGGTCGCCGCGCGTGAAGCGCCGACCCCTTTCGCTATGAGAGAGAACGTTGGCAATTTATGCGGGACGACCCCCTCTGGCCTGCCGGCCATCTCCCCCTCAAGGAGGGAGATCGCAGCCTCATCGTCCGGCGCCAAGCGCCCCAATATTCGCAATAATCCTCGCAAACGCCTCAGCCGCGCGCGGCACCGTCCGCCTCGCTCGCAGAAAACTGTGCACCAGCCGCGGCTCCTCGCGCCACATGGCATCACCGCCGGCGGCCAGAATCCTGTCGCGATAGGCCTCGCCGTCCGACGACAGCGGATCGCACTCGGCGGTGACGATGACAGTCGGCGGCAGGCCGGAGAAATCGCGGTCCCTGAGCGGCGAGAAGGTCGAGTCGTCGAGCGACTGCCCGGGCGCCGAGCGGATGCGGCGGTAGAAATCGATGTCGGCGACCGAGAGCAACGGCGCCTCGGCGTGCTGGACATAAGAGCGGCGGGTCTCGTCGCCGCCAAGACCGGGATAGATCAGCATCTGGCCGATGGCATGCCTCGGATGGTGGCGCGTCACGTGCGCCACCGCCGCGGCGAGATTGCCGCCGGCGCTTTCGCCGCACAGCACGATCGGCAGCGCGCTCGTCGCCGCGACCCATTCGAACACGGCCAGCGCATCGTCGAAGGAAGCGGGATGCAGGTTCTCCGGCGCAAGGCGATAGTCGGCCGAGACCACCTCGAAGCCGGTGCCGGCGCAGATTTCGGCGCAGATATCGTCATGGCTGTCGAGGTCGCCGAGCACGAAACCGCCGCCGTGATAGTAGACGACGATCGCCGCTGCCGGCTTGTCCGCCATGCGGTAGCGCCGGACCGGGATGGCATGCGCGTTCGTGGCGACAAGGCCGTCGCTGGTGGTCACGCCTTCGGGATGTCTCTGGTGGAACGCCACGCACATCCGGTTGTAGACCGCACGCTGCTCGGCGATCGGCGACGCCGCGATCTCGGGCGGGTACCAGCCATTGACCGTGTCGATATAGTCCCAGAGTTCCGGGTCGAGCAGGGCGGCATATTTGCCGCGCCCGGCCGGATCGGATGGATCGCCGGCCACCGCCGTCAGAGCTCGGCGTAGAGCCGCGCCGCGTTCTCGAAGGTGAAGCGCAGCGGCACGGAGCCCTCGACCTGCCACACCTTCACCGTATCGCCCGCCATCAGCCGGCAGGCGTCGAGCGTGTTGGTGACGGCGCCGCCATAGAGCCGGTTGGCGAGGTTGAGGATGCCGGTCTGGTGCATGGCGGCACTCGCGCTGCCGCAGGCGTCCTTGACCAGCAGCACGCGAAAACCGCGGGCCACGGCATCCTTCACTGTGGCGTCGATGCAGGCCTCGGTCCAGACGCCGGCAATGACCAGCCATTCGATGCCGGACGCCTTGAGCTTGTCGCCAAAATCGTTCTTGCCGAAGGCGCTCGCTTCCTGCTTGACCAGCATGGCTTCGCCGTCTTGCGGCGCGACCTCGCGGCAGATCGCCGTCAGCGGATCGTCCTTGTCGGAGAAGGCCGACTTGCCGGTGTCGTCAACCGGATGGAACGGCCGCGCCTTGGCGAGGTCGACGATATAGGCCCAGTGGTGGAGCGGCACGAAGTTGCGCCGCGCCGCCTCCTGCAGCCGCTGGACGTTGGCAAGGATGTCGGCAAAGCCTTCGACCAGATAGCGCTTGTCCTTGCGATGCTCCTCCTGGAGATCGATGAACACCGCGGCCACCGTACCGCGCCGGATGGAAATGGGCGTTTTCATGCGGATTCTCAGACTTCGTCATTCCAGGGCGAAGCAGCCGCGAAGCGGCGTCGCGAAGACCCTGGAATCCATGCCGTTACCTTGATCGTCGATCGCTGCCTAACAGAATTCCGCACCGTGGCGAAGCGGAGACGGAACGGCATGGATTCCAGGTCTGCGCCGCGTCGCTCTGCTCCTTGCTTCGCCCTAGAATGACGCCAATCTCGAAGCTTTGCGATACCAGCATCAAATCTGCGGCTCCAGGAATTCATCCTCATACGGGAAGCGCGAGAGCAGCTCCGTGCCCGTCTCGGTGATCAGGATCTCGTCCTCCAGCTTGACGCCCTCGCGGCCGCCTTTCTCGCCGATATAGCTTTCCACGCTGACCACCATGCCGGGCACGATGACGCCGTCGCGGCCATAGGTCTCGTAGTCCATCGCGTGCGCGATGAAAGGCGTTTCGCCATGCATGCCGACGCCGTGCATCACCGAGGTGTAGCGCTGGTCGACGAAGCGATCCGGGATCTTCCAGGCCTTCTCGGCAATCTCGCGGAAAGCCATGCCGGGCTTCACGATCCCGATGTTGTGCTGCACCTGGTCATGCGCCATGCGGTAGAGCGACTTCTGGTAGGGCGTCGGCTTGCCCGGACCGCAGCGGAAGGTGCGCGAGAAATCGGAGTAGTAACCGTAGCAGCCGATCGTGTCGGTATCGAGCGCGACCAGCTCGCCCGGCCTGATCTTGCGGCCGCTGGCTTCGTTGAACCACGGGTTGGTGCGCTGTCCCGAGGTGAGCAGCCGCGTCTCGATGAACTCGCCGCCCTGGCGGATCACCTCGTGATACATGATGGCAAAGAGCTCGTTCTCGGAGACGCCGGGCTTGATCGCATCCCGCACCGCCGCCACCGCCGCTTCGGCGCCCGCCATCGAGGTCTGCAGGCATTTCACTTCCTCAGGCGTCTTCACCGCGCGCACGGCGAGGATCTCGCCCTGGCAGTCCTTGACTTCACAGCCGCGCTTTTCCAGGGCGAGGGCCTGCAGATGGCTGCAGCGGTCAAGCCCGAGCTTCATCGAGCCGCCGCCATGCTTCTTCAGAAGCTCGGTGATCTCGTCGGCGAACGGTCCGGCGGTCTCGTCGTCGCGTCCGGAAACCGAGGACCAGACCAGTTTGGAAGGACGCGCCTCGTCGATCGTGTCGAGCACCATCGAGACATGGTAGCTCTGCGGATACTCGAACAGCACGATCGGCCCTTCGGTCGGGATGAAGAAATAGCGGGTCGAATTGCGCAGGAAATAGCCGAACATGTTGCGCGAGCCGGTGGCATAGCGCTGGTTGTAGGGATCGAAGAGAACCACTGCGCCGTAACCCGCTTCGCGCATCCAGGCGCGCAGCTTGGTAAGCCGACCCTTACGCAGCGCGTCCGCGTTGATGAAGGACGGCTCGGTGTCCGACAGCCACATGCCGCCCGCGGGATCGGCCGCGGCCGGGTGGCGCATGCGGTCCTTGAAGTCCACATCCTCGGTGCTGTCCGGATCGAAAACGACGATGCTCATGGGTGCCTCCTGTTCTCGCGAACATAGCGGGGAAGGGCGCTGGGCTTGTGCGTTATTCCGCAAAGGTCGTGCCGGATGCCGCAGGCGTGGTTTTCGTCTAACTGCAACGCTGGCGGGACAGCACCCCCCTCTGGCCAGCCGGCCATCTCCCCCGCAAGGGGGGAGATCAGCAGCTCCGCCCGGCGGCATTCTTCCGCAATATTTGGCGATTGGCGAATGCGGCGGCGACATCCAATCTCCCCCCTTGCGGGGGAGATGGCCGGCAGGCCAGAGGGGGGCGTGACGGAACTCGGCCTACTGAAAGACGGCGCTTAGTGCCGCCGCATCGCCTTAGGCGCGTGCCCATGCTCCTCGCGAAACGCCCGGGCAAAGCTCGACATCGAAGCAAACCCGCAGGCCAACGCGACGTCGCGCACCATCAGCGTCGAGTGTGCCAGGAGGTCGGCCGCCCGCTTCAATCGCAGTCGCCGGTAGTAGCCATTGGGTGAGATATCCAACTCAGCGCGGAAATTGCGCTCGAGCTTGTCGGGCGAGACGCCGAGCCGCTCCGCCAGTTCCGCAATGCCGAGCCGCTCCTCCACCGCATCTTCCATGATGGCGATGGCTGACAGCACAAGCTCGTTCTGCACCCCGGTGCGCAGGCGCAGTGGCATCAGCTTGCGGTCGACGCTCGACCGCAAAGGTGAATGCACGAACCATTCGGCGACTCCCGCCGCGAGTTCGGCGCCATAATCGCGCGTGATGATCTCCAGCATCATGTCGAGGCTGCCGACGCCGCCGGCCGAGGT
Organism: Mesorhizobium sp. M1E.F.Ca.ET.045.02.1.1; assembly: GCF_003952485.1. NCBI lineage: Bacteria > Pseudomonadati > Pseudomonadota > Alphaproteobacteria > Hyphomicrobiales > Phyllobacteriaceae > Mesorhizobium > Mesorhizobium sp. M1E.F.Ca.ET.045.02.1.1. The sequence goes on along the minus strand of NZ_CP034447.1, from coordinate 5,827,691 downwards.
GAAGCGCTTGCGGTCGATGACGAAGAGGTCGCGCCTGAGCTCGATGTCCGGGAAAGCCTCGGTGAAGGCGGCCTGACTGGTCCAGTGCAAGGTGCAGGCATGGCCGTCGAGCAGGCCGGCGCGAGCCAGAAAGAAGGCGGCATCGGCCACGGCCCCGATATGCGCGCCGCCGCGCAGGCTTTTCCTGATCCAGCTCATCGCCTCGTCGGCCACGACATGGTCGGCATCGCCGCCGGAGCAGACGACGATGCGGTCGACCTTCGGCGCGTCGGCCGCCGAGAAGCCGGGCTGGATGACGACGCCGTTGGAAGCCTCGACCGTGCCACGGTCGGCGCCGACGATCATCCAGCGGTAGCAGTCGCGTTTGGCAAGGATATTGGCGGCGCGCAGCGGCTCGATGACGGAAGAAAACGCCATCATCGGAAAGCCGGGAAAGACCAGCACTGCGAAGGTGAGGGGGGCTTCGTGTGCCTCAGGCAGGATGCGGTCCCTTTTACGGCTGGCGAGGATGGCGCTCACAATTGTGTATTTCCCGCACGCTGTATTGGTGGCAGAGAAGGCCAAACTGTAGCGGGCCGTTCGGGCCGCGTACAACGGAGAAACGACCAGGATGTTTGCGGCAACCGCCATCGACACGAGCAACAAGCCGGCCTTCTACAACGAGTTGGCCACGCAACTGAAAGCGCTGCTGGAAGGCGAGGGCGATTCCATCGCCAACGCCGCCAACACCTCGGCGCTGATCTACCAGATAGTGCCCGATCTCAACTGGGCTGGCTTCTATTTCCTGCAGTCCGACGAAGAGCTGGTGCTCGGCCCCTTCCAGGGCAAGCCGGCCTGTGTGCGCATCGCGGTCGGCAAAGGCGTCTGCGGCACGGCGGTCGATCTCGGCATGTCGATGCTGATCAAGGACGTGCACGATTTTCCCGGCCACATCGCCTGCGATGCCGACTCGCGCTCGGAACTGGTCGTGCTTTTGCGCGATGCGGACGGCGTGTTCGGCGTGCTCGACCTCGACAGCCCGCTGCCCGGCCGCTTCGACAAGGAAGACCAGGCCGGTATCGAGAAACTCGCCGCGATCTATGTGGCGGCGAGTTCTTTCGAGGACTAGACGAGTTTCACCAGCACCAGGCCGAAGCAGGCGATAAACAGAAAAGCCGAGAAGGCCAGCATCAGCGGGCGCAGGCCGCGCGAGCGCAGCTGCGAAATATCGGCCTGCAGGCCCATGGCGGCAAGCCCCATGGTCAGCATGACCTGCGCCGCGAGCGCGATCGCCGAGTGGATCTGCCCCGGAATCGCGACCAGGCTGTTCAGCGCCACGACCGCGACGAAAGCGACGACGAACCACGGCATCGGCGGTTTCGCGGTTGAGGCATCGGCGCTGCCGCGGCGCGCCATAAGGCCGAGCGCGACTACCATCGGCGCCAGCATGGCGACGCGCGTCAACTTGGCGACGGTCGCTGTTTCGCCGGCAAAAGTGCCGTTCTGGAAGCCGGCGCCGATCACCTGTGCCACCTCGTGGATCGAAGCGCCGGCCCACAGGCCGAAAGCATGCTGGTCGAGGCCGAATAGAGGCGCCAGCAGCGGGAAGCCGAGCATGGCGATGGTGCCGAACAGGGTTATTGCGGCAACCGCATAGGTGACGTCCTCGTCGCGCGCGTCGGTGACGATGTTGGTGGCGACGATCGCGGAGGCGCCGCAGATCGAGGTGCCGGCCGCGATCAACTGCGCCAGCTTGGCGTCGACGCCGATCAGCCGGCTGAGCGTGACGGTGAAGAGGAAGGTGGCGCCAAGCGTGGCGGCGACGATGCCGACGCCGCCGAGGCCGATGCCCGCCACCTGGCCGAGCGTGAGCTGGAAGCCGAGCAGCACGATGGCGAAGCGCAGCAGCCGGCGCTGCGCGAACGCAATGCCGGCCTTGGCGTGGGCCGGCGTGCCGAGCACATTGGAATAGACCATGCCGGCGACGACCGCGAGGATCATCGGGCTGAATAGGGTGAGGCCGGAGAGATTGCGCGCCGAATAGGCGACGCTGGTGATCATCGCCACGAGCACGATTCCCGGCACGATGCCGGCCCAGATCGCAGGCAGGGCGGGGCTCTGGCTTCCAGAACTGGCCGAACTCGGGCCATTTGGAAGATCGTTCGCGGCGGTGGGCAGGAAAGACAATGCAATTCTCCAAGCATGTTCGCCGGGGAAATGCCATTCCAGAACCAATCTTTCCAACGAATTATTCGAGTTATAATGATCGATTTTTGCGAACGATCTGGGTTTGCGCGGCAGGACTACCGAGATCGGGTGATTGCAACGTCGACGGCTCGACGGCCGGCTTGACAGCGTCGCGGCTGCTGGTCCAGCTTCACGCCATGATCGCCTTTCCCGCAAACCCGCAGCGACGCCGCCGTTCGAAGGAGCGGCATGCTGATTGCGTGAAGACAAAGGCCGGCTGACAAGCAACCCGGTTCGTCCATCCCAGCCCCCGCCCATCGAAACGATCGGCGGGTTTTTTGCATTTGGAGCGTTTGAATGAGCGTCGTTTCTTCCATCGAGTTTCGGCCGGCTGGCCCGGCGGATGCCGCGGCCATCAAGACAATCGTGCGGGCTGCCTACGCCAAATGGGTGCCGGTGATCGGCCGCGAGCCCCTGCCGATGCGCGCCGACTACGACAAGGCACTGGACGAGCATCAGTTCGAGCTCGCCGTCGAGCACGGCCGCATCGTCGGGCTGATCGAGACCATGGCGCATGACGACCACATCTGGATCGAGAATGTCGCCGTGGCGCCGGACGCGCAGGGCAGGGGTATTGGGCGGAAGCTGCTCGACCGCGCCGAGCGCAGGGCCGTTGAAGCCGGCTGCCGTGAACTTCGGCTGCTGACCAACGGCGCCTTCGCAGCCAATGTGCTGCTCTATCGCAGGCACGGCTACGCGATCGACCGCGAAGAGCCGTTCATGAACGGGACGACCGTCTATATGAGTAAGCGATTGGCGCCTTGAAGCGCGCCGCCTGAAACGGATCCAGGCGACGTCTTCAAGGGTGTCGTTTTCCTGAAACCGCTGCACGGTTTTGGGCGGTATGCATCAGGAATTCAGCGCTGGCTCAATCACCTTCGCTTGCGCTGGACAGGGCGGTTGCCGCATCGTTATCTCTGACGATATACGACGATCACCCCACCATAATCGAAACCAGGCGGCCACAGGGAGCGAAAGCATGTCACACGATCTGCAGTTCTATATCGACGGCGCCTGGGTCGACCCTGTGGTGCCGAACAGTTTCGACGTCATCGATCCTTCGACCGAGGACGCCTTCGCGCAGATTTCGCTGGGCACCAAGGCCGATGTCGACAGGGCGGTCGCCGCCGCCAAGCGCGCCTTCGCCAGCTTCGGCTTCACAGAAGTTGGGGAGCGGCTCGATATCCTCAACCGCGTCATCGAAATCTATAAGAAGCGCAGCAAGGATCTTGCGCTCGCAGTCTCGCGTGAGATGGGCGCGCCGCGCCAGATGGCCCTGGACAGCCAGGTCGGCGTCGGCCAGGCGCATCTGGAAAAGATAGCCGAGGTGCTGAAGACTTTTCAGTTTCGCCACATCAAAGGCTCCTCGCTGATTGTCAAGGAACCGATCGGCGTCGTCGGCCTGATCACGCCGTGGAACTGGCCGCTCAACCAGATCACCTGCAAGGTCGGCCCGGCTTTAGCCGCCGGCTGCACCATGGTGCTGAAACCGTCGGAGATCGCGCCGCTCGACGCCATCATCTTCGCCGAGATCATCGACGAGGCCGGGGTGCCGAAGGGCGTCTTCAACCTCGTCACTGGCGACGGCCCGACCGTCGGCCAGGCTCTGGCCAGCCATCCGGATGTCGACATGATGTCCTTCACCGGCTCGACCCGCGCTGGCATCCTGGTCGCCAAGGCCGCCGCCGATACGGTCAAGCGCGTGCATCAGGAACTCGGCGGCAAGTCGGCCAACATCCTGTTTCCCGATGTCGATCTGCAAAGAGCCGTCACCAAGGGCGTCGCCGGCTGCTTCGGCAACAGCGGCCAGTCCTGCAACGCGCCGACGCGGATGTTCGTGCCGCGCGAGCGTCACGACGAAGCGGCCGGCTACGCCAAGACGGCGGCGGAGAAATTCACTGTCGGTCCGGCCGATGCGCCGGGAACAAAGCTCGGCCCGGTGGTCAGCCAGCTCCAGTTCGACAAGATCCAAGGGTTGATCCAGAGCGGCATCGACGAAGGCGCAACCCTGGTCACCGGTGGCCCCGGCCGTCCGGCCGAGCTCAACCGCGGCTATTATGTCCGCCCGACAGTTTTCGCCAACGTCACGCACGACATGCGCATCGCGAAGGAAGAGATCTTCGGACCGGTGCTGTCGATCATGCCTTACGACACGGTCGAGCAGGCGATCGAGCAGGCCAACGACACCGTCTTCGGTCTTGCCTCCTACATCCAGGCCAAGGACATCGAGAAGGCGCGCCAGGCCGCTGCCCGCATGCGCTCCGGCAATGTCTACATCAACTACCCGACCTGGGACGCCGGCCTGCCCTTCGGCGGCTACAAGCAGTCCGGCAACGGCCGCGAATATGCCGAATACGGGCTCGAGGATTTCCTGGAGATCAAGGGTATCGCGGGGTATCAGGCTGCGGAGTAGGATTCGCATTATTCGCAATAGCGGTAGGCGTCTCTACTGGCGAATGCGAGGGCGCGGACTTGGCCGCGGCCTTGCTGTTTGAAACCATTGTGAGTGCCTCACAATATCAAGCCATCGGCAGTGAGGAAGACACTGCCTGAACACCAGTTCTTGGTGGCTGGTGCGTTCCAATTCTCTGTGCCAAATCTTATGGAGCGGAGGGATTGGATTGAACCACCGACACACTACTCGGAACGCAGTTGTTCCACCACAGAGCTACCTTCGCTCGCGGCGAGGATGGTCAATTCAAATGGGACGACAGGCGCTGGCCAGCGTCATCGTCCTGATTGCGCTTGGCACTCAAGCCTTGGCTGGGGATAGCGAAGATTGCGGCGGCGCATCTGCGGGCTCACTGCGGATCGCCGCCTGTACGCGGATCATCGAGGACGGTACACAAAGCCCAGGCAGTCGCACTACCGCTTATCGCAATCGGGCTAACACCTGGATGGACAGTGGCGATAATGACCGGGCCATGGCGGACTATGACAACGCCATTGCCCTCGATCCGAACGACGCCGACGCCTATAACGACCGCGGACTGATATGGCTCGACAAAGGCGAGAACAACAGCGCCATCAATGACTTCGATCGCGCCATCGAGCTTGATCCGGGAAAAGCGTCAGCCTACTACAACAGAGGCCTCGCTTGGGCTCACAAGAGCGACAACGCCCGCGCCATTGTCGACTACAGCCGCGCCATCGAGCTCAATCCGACATATATGCAGGCCTATAACAACCGCGGTTTCGTCCTCAACCGGAGGGGCCAGTTCGACCGCGCCATCGCGGATTTCGATAAGGCGATCAGCCTCGATCCCAAACATCCGTTCGCTTACAACAATAGGGCCATTTCCTGGGGCGCGAAGGGTGATGCAGAACGCGCTATGGCCGACTACAGCCAAGCGATCACGCTCAATCCAACCTATGTCAACCCATATGGAAGCAGGGGAATCTACTACTTCTACGATGGCGACGTGGCCAAGGCGCAAGCCGATTTCGCTGCGGCGGCGGAACTCGCGCCACACAATGCCTATTTCGCGATCTGGGCGGATCTGGCTGAGCGGCATGGCGGCGGCATCGGCCATTTACGGCAGGCGACCAACAAGCTGGACATGACAAGCTGGCCGGCACCACTGGTTCGTATGTTCTTGGGCGAGCAGACGCCCGAAGCAGTATTGGCCTCGGCAGATGACTCCCCGCCGGGCACGAAACGCGGAAATTTGTGCGACGCAAATCTCTATATCGCGGAGTTCCACTGGCTCAAGGGGCGCACCGACAAAGCCTTGCCATACTACCAGCGTGCCGCGAATGACTGCCCGCACGATTTCATCGAATACGTCGCGGCAGGCAAGCGCCTTCACGCTTTGGGCGTTTCGCCATAAGCTTCTGCTGCACCGCGCCGCGCCTCACCTCCCGAAAGTGGTCAGCCAGCGACCAGTCGGCTCGTCCCCGCCTTTACTCGTGCCTTGCTTCGATGATCCCGACCATTGCCCGCGTAAACTCGACCATGCTGTTGGCCGTGATGGCCGCGTTGTCGGGCGACTGGCCGATATGCTCGGCCGCTCCGCAGCAGGAGCGGCGGATGCTGTCGTAATGCGTGACTCTCTCATCGTCCGGCAGGTCTGCCAACTTCAAGGCCCGGCGGTGAAGCATGCGCAATAGCTGCGCCAGCGCTGTTTCGACACTCATGCGTTTTGCTCCGCATCGGTCGAACGTTTCGGCACATAAGTGCCGGATCGTCGATCAGGGGGCGGTTCTCGTCCCCGGTACGGAAAGGCTGCGCCATAGCCGTTAATATATCGTTGATTGCTAATATGTCTGGCGAATCCTCCAGCCAGGCTCGCCGGTGCCGTTGGGAGGTGGAAGCAAACCAAAGCAGAGCGCGTGCAACCAGCTCGACGGCGACTTATTGAGCGCCATGAATAGTGTCGCCGACATTTCAAAATCTAACGATTGGCAAAATGCACCAGTAAGAATGCTTGGTAAGAGTTGATTCAACCCTTGCTGGTAGCGTAAACAGGTGGCGGCTCCGACTAGGGGTAGGGTGCCTGGGCGCCGGAGCCGCCTGCGCGGCCAATGGGCAGTGGACCCGCGCTGTCCCAGAATAGGACAGCGCGGTCTACGATTCGTTAATCTGTCGATCGAAACCCCGTGGCGGCAAAGCCGGCGGATGCGGCATTCGCCGCCATCGGGATCGGCTGCAACCTTTCGCAGCACATCCACAGCGTCGGCGGGCGAAGATGCCCGGCAGCTCACCCTGTCGCGCTATCGGCAATCCACTCGGCCAGGCTCTTCGCAAAACTGCGCGGCACGACAAGGTCGCAGGCGGTCTCGGCTGTGCGGAGCAGAAGCACCGGCACGTGATGCAAGGCCGTGTGCCACGCGCGACCGGGAGCCGAAGCCGGCGACGACCAGTCGACGGCGACGCATCTGGAGAGAATTTCCGGAAGACGCGGCCCCTGCATCCTGAGACACACCCGGCCTTCGCCGAGCAAAAACGAACAGCCAAGTTCGGGATCGATGGTCAGGAACGGCGATTTTGCGCCGGCCTCCGAAATCAACCAGAAGCGGCGCGGGGCAACCCGGACGATCAGGACATCCGCATGGCGTACAGTCTCGCCGACCGTCGCGGGCAGGGGCGCGCCCAATGCCTGCGAGGCGCTTGCCTCAAATCGTGCCAGCGTCCCATCCCAGCCTTCGATCTGAACGATCGGGCAATCGGCCGCCGACAGGTTGAAGTCCTTCAACAGGTTGAAATCCTGCAACGACAGAGGTTCAACCATGCAGTCGCTCTCCCTTGGGATCGAGGAACACGGGCGACCCGATGCGGGCGCGAACGGTCTCGGCCCGCATCGGATAGGCGGCGACGATCTCGCTTCCCTCCGTCGCGGCATCGCCGGCGAGCAGCGCCAGCCCGACATAGCGGCCGAGCTCCGGACTGAAGGTGACGGAGGTGACCCGGCCGCGCCCATGGCCGGCGACGGCATCGCCTGGCAGGAACAATATCGCCCCGCCACGCAGCCGCTTGCCCTCTTCGATGCATTCCAGTCCAACCAGCCGCTGACGGTCGGGCGCTTGAAATGCCGGGCGATGCCGCAGGACTTCGCCGACGAAGCCGCTACGCTTGCCGGCCATGCGGCCAAGGCCGAGATCGTCGAGCGTGGTGCGCCCGTCGATCTCCGGCCCGGCGACATGGCCTTTCTCGACGCGCAGCGCACCCAGCGCCTCGACCCCGTAGGGTTTCAGGCCAAACGGCGCGCCCACTTCGAGCAGGCGGCCCCAGAGCCGCTCGCCGTGGCTGGCGCCGACATAGATCTCGTAGGCGCGCTCGCCGGAATAGCTGAGGCGGATGATGCGCAGCGCCCGTCCGTCGAATTCGGCCTCGATGAAGCCCATATGAGGCAGCGCCTCGTTCGAGACATCGAGTTCCGGGAACGCGGCGGCCAGGATATCGCGGCTTTTGGGGCCGGCAATCGACATCGCCGCCCATTCGTCGCTGACCGAGGTGACGGCGACGCGCAGTTCCGGCCATGCGGTGTCGAGCAGGAATTCGAGCCGCGACAGCACATCGGCCGCCTTGGCGGTCGAGGTGGTCATGAAGAAGCGGGTTTCCGAGAGCCGCGTGGTCGTGCCGTCGTCGAAGACGATGCCGTCGTCGCGCAGCATCACGCCGTAGCGGGCGCGGCCGATCGGCAACCTGGCGAAGCCGTTGGCATAGACACGGTCGAGGAAGCTGGCGGCGTCCGGTCCTTGCACGTCGATCTTGCCCAGGGTGGAAATATCCATCAGCCCGGCGGCTTCACGCACCATGCGCATCTCGGCGACATAGGCTTCGTTCACGTCGCGGCCGGCGCCACGATAGAAATAGGGCCGCATCCACAGACCCACCTCGAGCATTTCGGCACCATCGGCCAGGTGCCGGTCATGCATCGGCGTGCGGCGGATCGGCTTGAAATGGTGGCCGACCGCGCGGCCGGCGAGCGCGCCGATCGCGACGGGCGCATAGGGCGGGCGAAAGGTCGTGGTCCCGGTCTGCGCGATCGTCGCCTGACGCAGCGCCGCCATGGCCGACAGGGCCACGAAATTGCTGGTCTTGCCCTGGTCGGTGCCCATGCCGAGCGTGGTGTAGCGCTTCAGGTGCTCGACCGATTCATAGCCCTCGCGATGGGCGAGCTCGATGTCTTTCGTGGTCACGTCCATCTGGAAGTCGACGAAGGCCTTGCCGCGTCCGACGGACGGGATCGCGCGGAACGGACCGGATGCCGCCTCGCCGAGATCGAGCTTGAGCGGCGCCGGCACGGCTTTTGATCTTCCGCAGGACGATGCGGCTTCCGCGCCGGCGCGGTGACCGTCCTCGATGGCGCCGGTGATCGAGAAGCGACCCATCATGGCGCCGGCGCCGAACTGGCCTGCCGGCAAGGTGCCCGGAACGAAGCCGTCGATATCGCCGCGATAGACGGGTTTGACACCGAGATGCGAGGTAAGATGAACGCTTGGCGACCAGCCGCCGGACAGGCAGACGAGGTCGCAGGCAGTTTCCAGATTGCCGTCAGGCCCGGCAAGCCGCGCGGCCTTCACCGCATGGCCGCCGCGCAGGTCGGTGATCAGGGTGCCGGCTCGGATCGCTATGTTGAGACGCCTGGCTTCCGCGGCCAGGCCGGCGGGTGGGGCGCCGCGCTGATCCGCGACCGTCACCTCGGCGCCGGCGGCGGCGAGGTCGAAGGCGGCGCGGTAGGCGCCGTCATGCGTGGTGGCGACGACGATCTTCTTGCCCGGCAGAACGGCGAAACGGTTGAGATAGGTCCGGGCGGCGGACGCCAGCATGACGCCCGGCCGGTCGTTGTTGGAAAAGACCAGCGGCCGCTCGATCGCTCCGGTGGCAAAGACGATCGAACGGGCGCGAAGCATGGTGAAGACCTGGCGCGCGGCGTCTTCCGCGGCCCGACCGTCGCGTCGCTCGATCAGCCCCAGCGTGTTGGCGTCAAAGGTGCCGAACGCCATCGTCCTGCGCATCAGGGTGACGTTGTCGAGGCCAGCCAATTCGGCCTCGATCGCGCTCAGCCAGGCGGCTGCGTCTGCGTCCGGGCGCTCGGACAGCAACTGGCCGCCGAGCAAGAAGTCCTGCTCGATGAGAGCGACGCTCGCGCCGGCGGTCGCCGCCGCGCGCGCCGCCGACAGGCCGGCGGGGCCGCCGCCGACGACGGCGACGTCGGCAAATGCGTGCCGCGCCTCGTAGCGGCCGGGATCGGGCTCAGTGCCGGCGCGACCCAGGCCCGCCGCCTTGCGGATGAAATGCTCATAGAACATCCAGGCGCGCCGCGTCGGCCCCATGAACGTCTTGTAGTAGAAGCCGGCGGAAAGGAAGGGCGAAAACAGCCCGTTGAGGCTCTGCAAGTCGAAGGCGAGCGAGGGCCAGCGGTTCTGGCTTTCGGCGGTCATGCCCTCCGCCAGTTCGAGCATCGTCGCCGGCAGGTTCGGCTCGCGCTGCCCGCCGGTTCCGAGCGTGACCAGCGCGTTCGGCTCTTCCGGCCCAGCCGAAAAGATGCCGCGCGGCCGGTGATATTTGAAGCTGCGGCCGGTCAGCATGATGCCGTTGGCGAGAAGCGCGGAAGCGAGCGTGTCGCCCTGATATCCGGCCAGGCTTCGACCATCGAAAACGAAGCCCAGCGGCTGCGCGCGGTCGATGCGCCCGCCGGCCGCGAGGCGATTTCCGATCCTGTTCATGCGGGCATTTTCCTGGCGAAGCCGACCGATTGGATGACGTGGTTTCTGGTGTCGCGCTCGACGACCAGCCATTGTCGGCAGCCGGACACGTGCTGCCAGAACTCGCGGTGCGGTCCGGCCGGATTGTCCCGCACATAGACATAGCGGTACCAGGCCTCCGGATCGGGGTCGTCATGGGCTGGACGCGCCACGGAAGCGTCGCCGCCATAGCGGAACTCGTCATGGTCGCGCGGGCCGCAGCACGGGCATTCGATGCGAAGCATTTGTCTTCTTCTCTATTGCAGCCAGGCCGAGGGACCGACGCCGGCCTCGTCGAGCGTGCGGCCGGTGCGGAAACGGTCGAGGCCATAGGCGGCGATCAAGGGATGCGGCTTGCCGGTCGCAAGGGTGTGCGCGAAGCACCAGCCCGAGGCGGGCGTCGCCTTGAAGCCGCCATAGCACCAGCCGCCATTGAGATAGAGCCCGTCGATCGGCGTCGGGCAGATGATCGGACTCGCGTCGGGCGTCATATCCATGACGCCGCCCCAATGTCGCAGCAGCCGGACGCGCGAGATGCAGGGCATCAGCGCGATTGCCGCTTCCGCCACCTCGCGCACGACGCCGAGGTTGCCGCGCTGGGCATAGGAATTGTAGCCGTCGAGATTGCCCCCGAAGACCAGCCCGCCCTTGTCGGACTGGCTGACATAGAAATGATCGGCGCCATAGGCCACGACATGGTCGACCAGCGGCTTCAGCGGCTCGGTGACGAAGGCCTGCAGCACGTGGCTTTCGATCGGCAGTTCGAGCCCAGCCTTCTGGCCGAGCACCGACGTATGGCCGGCGACCGCGAGGCCGACCTTGCCGGCGCCGATCCGGCCCTTGCTCGTCTCCACGCCGACGATCCTGTCGCCGTCGCGGACAAAGCCGGTCACCTCGCAGTTCTGAATGATATCGACGCCGTGACCGTCGGCGGCGCGCGCATAACCCCAGGCGACGGCATCGTGGCGGGCGGTGCCGGCGCGGCCCTGGAGGATCGCGCCATGGATCGGAAATCGCGCCGTGTCGGAGAAATCGAGATAGGGCACGAGCCGCCGCACCTCGTCGCGGTCGAGGATGTCGGCGTCGATGCCGTTCAGCCGCATGATGTTGGCGCGATGGCTGAACGTGTCGAGCTGATCCGCCGAATGAGCGGTGACAATCTGGCCGCGCTGCGAGAACATCACGTTGAAGTTCAGCGCCTGCGACAGGCCTTCCCACAGCTTGACCGAGAATTCATAGAACTGGGTGTTGCCGTCGAGCAGGTAGTTGGAGCGGATGACGGTGGTGTTGCGGCCGACATTGCCGCCGCCGACATAGCCTTTCTCCAGCACCGCGACATTGCGGACGCCGTGGTTCTCGGCCAGGTAGAATGCCGTGGCGAGGCCATGCCCGCCGCCGCCGACGATGATCACGTCATAGGCGCCTTTCGGCTCGGCGGCGCGCCAGGCGCGCTGCCAGTTCTTCTGGCCGGACAGGCCGTTGCGGAAAATCGAAAACGCCGAGTAGCGCATGGTCATCGTCTAGCGAACGATCGGACCGGTCGGGGTGCGCGTCAGCACTTCGGCGCCGGTCTCGGTGAGAAGCACGGTGTTGGAGATGAAATCGTCGCCGCGGCCGGTGCCCATCAGCCAGGACAGGATGTGGAAGCTCATGCCGGTCTCGATCTCGAGATCGGAATCGTGCCGCAGGCCCGTCACCGAATTGCCGCCAGTCCAGGACGGCGGCTGGCCGATGCCGACGAGATAGCCGCAATGATGGCGGCGATAGTGCGAAAGGCCGGCCTCGTCGGCGACACCCTGCCAGGCGGCGTAGACGTCGCGCGCCCTGACGCCGGGTTTCAGCGCCTTGACGACGGCATTGAACGCCTTGGCCGTCACCTCGGCCATCGCGGCGTCCTCGTCCCTGATGCTACCGATACGGATCAGCCGGCCGAGCGGTGCGTGATAGCGCGAAACGCAGCCGGACAGTTCGACGAAGACCGGCTCGCCGCTTCGATAGATGCCGTCGCCCCAGGTCGTGTGTTCCTCGCCGAGCCGGGCGGCGGGGCGGATGAAGGGGCCGAAGCCGGGCGCATGGCCGCCGGCGCGCGCCATCGCCGCCACGCATTGCGCGGCGACCTCCTGCTCGGCGGCGCCGTCGTGGATCGCCGCGATCGCGGCACCGGCGGCGGCATCCGTGACCTTGGCGGCGCGGCGCATCAGCGCCTGTTCCTCGGCGCTCTTAACTAGCCTCATTCTGTCGACCAGCCCGGAGACATCGCTCCATTTGGCCTCGGCCTGCGCTTCCAGTTTCAGGGCGAGGCCGTGGCTGAGGCCCGAGGTCCAGTATTCGAGACCGATGCGCTTGCCCGTCAGGCCGAGTTCGGAAAGGACGCTCGCGGCAAGATCCGCCGCCGTCTCGCTGTCGGAATGGCCGCGGAATTCCGCCGCCTTCACCTGGTTTTCGATCGTCACCTTCTCCATCGAGCGGGTGATGAGAACCGGCTGCCGGTCGAGCGGCACGATCAGAAGATGCGGCGCGAAATAGCCCCAATGGTCGAGACCGGTGAGATAGAAGACATTTTCCGGCGAAGCGAAGACGGCGGCGTCGAGCCCGCGCTCGGCCAACGCATTGCGCACCTTCGACAGGCGGCCGGCGATCTCGGCTTCCGAAAAGGGATTGCGGTCCATTGTGTATCCTCGAAATTGGTCAGTCGATGACGATGAGGTCGCGGGTGACGTCGCAGAGCCGCTCGCCGCCGTTCTCGGCAACGACGAAGGACTCCGAAATGGCGACGCCGAAATCCTCGAGCCAGACGCCGGCCATGAGGTGGAAGCACATGCCGGGCTCGAGCTCGGTCTTGTCGCCGGGTCTCAGGCTCACGGTGCGTTCGCCCCAGTCCGGCGGATAGGCGAGGCCGACCGGGTAGCCCACCCGGCTTTCCTTCTTCAGCCCGTTTCTGCGCAGCACTGCCTGCCAGGCGGCTTCGACCTGTTCCGCGGTGTTGCCGGGCCGCGCCATTGCGAGGCCGGCGTCGACGCCTTCGACGATCACCTTGGCCATATCGGAAAGGGCTGCCGGCGGCTTGCCGAAATGCACCGTCCGGGTCAGCGCCGCATGGTAGCGCCGCCGCACGCCGGCGATCTCGATGATGGCGAGCCCGCTGTCGGGAAGCGGCGCGTCCGACCAGGTCAGATGCGGCGTGCTTGTGCCTTCGCCGACCGGCATCAATGGGCAGATGGCGGTATAGTCGCCGCCGGCGCCGGCCACGCCCATGATCTGCGCGTGATAGATCTCGGCGATGACGTGGTTCTGCGGCACGCCGGGCCGCATCTTTTCGATGGCGCGGTTCATGGCATTGCTGCAGATCGCGCCCGCCTCGCGGATCAGCGCCAGCTCGGCTTCGGATTTCACCAGGCGCGCCCAGTTGACGAGGTCGCCATTGTTGGAAAAGCGCGCCTCGGGCAGGCCGCCGGCGAGATGGGCATGGCAGCGCGCGGTGTAATAATGCGCATCCATCTCGACGCCGATCCGCGCCCTGTTCCAGCCGCGCGCCCTGATCAGCCCGGCGAGCTCGTCATAGGGATGCTCGACGGGATGCTGCACCAGTCGCTCCGAGAACGGGACGATGTTCGTTTCGGGCAGGCCGGTGGTCATGCGGGCGCTCTTGGCGTCCTGCGCCCTGCCGAACCAGATCGGACGCTCTTCCTCCAGATGAACGAGCACGCATTGCGGCACGTAGAAAGACCAGCCGTCATAGCCGGTCAGCCAGCACATGTTGGCGGGATCCTGACAGATGATGAGATCGAAGCCGGCCGTTTCCATGCGGTGCTTCACGTCGGCCAGACGCCGCGCGTATTCCGCCTTGGTGAACCCGTCCGACCCGCTCAAAACCGTCCCTCCCATCGCCGCGGCCGAACGCGGCTCTCGGCCTGTAGTTTCAGGAAAATGCCCTTAATTGTGCACAACTTGTCAATGGTTATGCCGCGCATTGTGGCGATAGCGGCTATTTTCCAAGATTCGTACAGCGCATCTTGCGATATGTCCAGATGAGTTGTATACGTCTTATGAGCTTGAAGCGATGGAGGAGAAACGTCGCTCGAGCCAAGCAATCATTGAAAGGGGAACGCATGTTCACGTCACAGATATCCCGCCGCGCGGTCGTGAAGGCCGCCGCTTGCCTTGCGCTTGCCGCGACAGCATTCACGTCACTGCCGGCCAAGGCGGAGACGACCCTCGAACGCGCCAAGAAGGACGGCTACATCCGTGTCGGCTTTGCCAACGAGGCGCCGTTCGGTTTCGCGACGCCCGACGGCAAGCTGACCGGCGAAGCGCCTGAGGTCGCCAAGGCGGTGCTCGCCAAGATGGGCATCAAGCAGGTGGACGGCGTGCTGACCGAGTTCGGCTCGCTCATTCCGGGCCTTAAGGCCGGCCGCTTCGACATCATCGCCGCCGGCATGTTCATCAATCCGAAGCGCTGCGCCGAGATCAATTTCTCGGAGCCGTCCTACGGCATCGGTGAGGCCATGCTGGTTGCGAAGGGCAATCCGAAAGGCCTGACGGACTATTCCAGCATCAAGGCCAATCCCGATCTCAAGCTCGCCGTGATGGCCGGCGCCGTCGAGGGCGGATACGCCAAGGATGCGGGTGTCGCCGAGGCGCAGCTCGTCACCTTGCCCGATCAGTCCAGCCTGGTTGCCGCCGTTCAGTCGGGCCGCGCCGATGCGGCCACGCTGACGGCGCTGTCGATCGCCGAGATGGCCAAGAAGGCCGACGGCGTCGAATCGACCAAGCCGTTCGGCGAGGTTGCCGGCAAGTCGGTCAAGGGTCATGGCGGCTTCGGCTTCCGCAAGGAAGACACCGATTTGCAGGAAGCGTTCAACGCCGAGCTGAAGAAGTTCATCGGGTCGCCCGAGCATATCGCCCTTGTCGAGCCGCTCGGCTTCGGCAAGGACTATCTGCCCAACAAGACCACCGCGCAGCTCTGCAAGGGCGAATAAGTTCCCAACTGCTGGCGGCGCGAGAGCGCCGCCCTCTTTTTCCTGGAGGGCAGATGGGAATCCGCACGTTAGTTGCCATGCTGGTTGTCGCGCTCGCCGTTATCGGCGTGCTGGCGACGCAGGCATCCTATAGACTGTTCCTGCCGGGGCTGCTGCAGGGCGCGCTGCTGACCATCGAAATAGCCGTGATTGGCAGCCTGCTGGCGATTGTCATGGGCGTGCTCGCGGCGCTTGCGCGCATGTACGGCCCAGCGCCGCTCAGATGGCTGGCGACGGTCTATGTCGAGATCTTCCGCGGCACCTCGGCGCTGGTGCAGCTATTCTGGCTGTTCTTCGTGCTGCCGCAGTTCGGCGTCACGCTCAACGCCTTTCTGGTTGCTGTTCTGGCGCTTGGGCTGAACGTCGGCGCCTATGGGTCGGAAGTCGTGCGCGGCGCCATCCAATCGGTCGCGCGCGGCCAATGGGAAGCGGGAACGGCGCTCAACATGAGCCGGTCGCAGATGCTGCGCCGGATCATCCTGCCGCAGGCCTTCATCGCCATGATCCCGCCCTGGGGCAATCTGTTCATCGAGCTTCTGAAAGCGACCGCCCTGGTCTCGCTGATCACGCTCACCGACCTTGCCTTCAAGGCGCAGCAGATGAACCAGACCACGTTCAAGACCATTCCCATCTTCACGCTGGTGCTGCTGATGTATCTTGCCATGTCGCTGGTCATCTCCATCGGCATGCGGCTGCTCGAAAGGCGGGCTTCGCTCGGCCTGGCGCGGGGGAGGGCGGCATGATCTGGGATTGGAGTTTTACCTTGCAGATCCTGCCGGTGCTGGCGCACGCGGCAATCATCTCCATTGAGGCAACGCTGCTAGGCTTTGTCATCGCCGCCTCGCTCGGCCTTGTCCTGGCGGTGGTCCGCATCGCCGTGCCATGGACCGGCTGGACGATCTCGGTGCTGGTCGAGCTGATCCGCTCGACGCCGCTGCTCATCCAGATCTTCTTTATCTATTTCGTGTTTCCGAAATTCGGCCTCGTGATCGATGCGTTCACCGCCGGCGTTGTCGCCATCGGCGTCCACTACGCCGCCTATTGTTCGGAGGTTTACCGCGCCGGTTTCGACAACATCCATCGTGGCCAGTGGGAAGCCGCGATCGCGCTCAATCTCTCGGCCTGGACGACGTTCCGCGACATCATCATCCCGCAGGCGATCCCGCCGATCGTGCCGGCGCTCGGCAACTATCTGGTTGCGCTGTTCAAGGAAACGCCGCTGCTTTCGGCGATCGCGGTGCTGGAACTCATGCAGACCGCCAAGATCATCGGCTCCGAAACCTTCCGCTACACCGAGCCGATGACGCTGGTCGGCCTGTTCTTTCTGGCGATGAGCCTGGTATCGGCCGCGCTTATCCGTGCCCTCGAACGCCTGCTCAACAGAAGGACCGTACGATGACCGAGCAACCGATGGTCCGCTTCGACAATGTTTCCAAGCGCTACGGCGCGCTGACCGTTCTCGACGGATTGAGCCTCGACATCGCCCGCGGCGAGAAGGTCTCCATCATAGGCCCGTCCGGCTCCGGCAAGACCACCGTGCTGCGCATGCTGATGACGCTGGAAACCATCAATGACGGCGTCATCTGGGTGGAAGGCGAGCCTCTCACGCATATGGAGAAGAACGGCAAGCTCGTGCCGGCCGATCTTGCCCATATCCGCCGCGTTCGCGCCAAGATCGGCATGGTCTTCCAGTCGTTCAACCTTTTCCCGCATATGACGGCATTGCAGAACTGCATCGAGGCGCCGATAACGGTTCTCGGCATGAAGCGGGCCGAAGCCGAGGCAAGGGCGGCCGAGCTCCTCAACATGGTCGGCCTGTCGGAGAAGAAGGACCATTATCCCTCGCAGCTCTCCGGCGGCCAGCAGCAGCGCGTCGCGATTGCCCGCGCTTGCGCCATGCGGCCGAAGATCATGCTGTTCGACGAGGTGACCTCGGCGCTCGACCCGGAACTTGTCGGCGAAGTGCTGCAGGTGATAAGGCAGCTCGGCCGTGAGCATGACCTGACCATGCTGATGGTCACCCACCAGATGGGCTTCGCCA
This sequence comes from Mesorhizobium sp. M1E.F.Ca.ET.045.02.1.1, assembly GCF_003952485.1. Taxonomy (NCBI): domain Bacteria; kingdom Pseudomonadati; phylum Pseudomonadota; class Alphaproteobacteria; order Hyphomicrobiales; family Phyllobacteriaceae; genus Mesorhizobium; species Mesorhizobium sp. M1E.F.Ca.ET.045.02.1.1. The sequence continues at coordinate 5,810,216 of NZ_CP034447.1, read as the reverse complement.
AGGAATTTTCAGACCGGGTCTGTTTCTTCTATCAGGGCAAGATCTGCGAACAAGGATCGCCGAGCGAGTTGTTCGGCGCGCCAAAGAATGAGCGGACGCGGCAGTTCCTGCACGCCGTCCTGGAGGCTGGATGACGCTTGACACGGATGCCCCGGCCGCTGCGGTGATCAGTGCTGCTCCACGCCCGCTGTCGGCGCGGGAACGGTTCGAACGCATCTACCTGATCTTGCGCGACCGCATCTGCCTGCTCGACTACCCGCCGGGAAGCCGGCTTTCCGAGGAAGAGCTCGCCCAGGAATTCGAGATCAGCCGCACGCCGGTCCGGCGCGTCCTGGCGCGCCTTGAATCCGAAGGCCTGGTTCAATCCGTCCACGGCGTCGGCACCATCGTCACCGACGTCGATATCGAGGAATTGCAGCAGGTCTATCATCTGCGCCTGGAACTGGCGCTTCTGGTCGGCAAGCTTTCGCCGATTCCGCGCACGGCGGCGGACCTGGATCGGATCCGGGCGCTGATTGCCCGCTGCGATTCCGACATGCTCAATCCGGATCAGCGCGCCTTCCTGCAGCTCAACATGGATTTCTTCACCGAACTGTCCGGCATGACCGGGAACCAGCCGCTGCGCGAGATCAGCGAAAGGCTGTATTTCCAGGTGGCGCGCGTCGTCCTCAAGATGATGCCGCAACTCGGCCTCGTGGAGGAGTTCACCGCGTTCCGGCGTGAAATGGAGGAGGTCCTGGCCGCGGCCGAGATCGGCGACTGGGAATCGATCGGCCACATAAGGCGCGCCCACATCTCCATGAGCTTCCTGCGCATGATGCGCCACGCCGGCGCGGCAAGCGGCCTGGAAGGCTGAGGCGCACAGCCGCAACTTCTTCACTGTCACCTCGGCAGGGCCGCTTGCTCGTAAAGACGAGATGACGACAGCCAGGCTCGAAGGTTTCGCGGGACGGCAACTTCGGCACCTGGAAGTATCTCCTCGCCTGGACTTTGCGCCGGAGCCGCGAATTTTTATATTCAAGTTATCTAAAATCCTCTATAAATGGATCATGCGGGAGAGGGGGGTCTCTGGCATGATCGACTCGGATGTATTCGACTTCGTCGAGCGCTGCAGGAAGCACACGGCGACGGGACCGCTGTTGAGCGATCTGCTCGATACGGTAAAAAATCTTGGATTCGAACATCTTATCTTGAGCGGCGTGCCCTTGGGCGGGCAGAAGCTGGCACCGATGGTGGAATTGAACGGCTGGCCCGAAGGCTGGTTCGAACGCTATGTGGAGGCCGAGCACGCCGCCGTGGATGGCGTCTGCATCTATTCGGCGAAGACGTTGAAGCCGTTCCTGTGGTCTGAAGTTCCCGCCAAGTGGTCCGATACGCAAGCCTCGCGGCGCGTTGCGGGCGAGGCGACGGAATTCGGCATCTGCAGCGGCTTCGCCGTACCGATGCTGAGCGTCCATCACTGGCAGTCCGTGCTGTCATTCGCCTCCTCTCAGAAGCGCTGCAACCTGTCGCCGCGCCAGCAGGTGCAACTGGTCACCATGGCCGTGTACGCCGGCATGGCGATCCAGGCGCTTGCGAACGACGATGAAGACGGTGAAGGTCCGCTGACCGATCGGGAAAAGGAAGTGCTGCTATGGGCCGCGGCTGGCAAGACCTCGTCGGAAACCTCGCAGATCCTCGGCCTGACGGAGCGCACCGTCAAATGGCACGCGACGCGGGCCCGCGAGGCTTTTGGCGTGGCCACCACTACGCAAGCCGTCGTCGAGGCGGTGCGCCGGCGCCTGATCCACCCGTAACTGCGTCAACTGTCCGATCGGACAGGTGACGCACATTAGAACGGCTGCAACTATTCCCCCAAGAACGGTCGGGGGATCGCGCGATGATTACGGCTCATGTCGTCAATGCGCATAACAAGCATCTCTACGAAAACGAATTCGACGAATTTCTGCGCCGCCGGCACGACTTCTTCGTGCATCAGAAACGCTGGCGCCCTCCGAGCCCGGACGGCCGCGAGCTAGACCAGTTCGATACGGACGCGGCGACCTATCTGCTCGGTATCGAAGATGGTCGCGTCGTGACCTCGGCTCGATTGATCCCAACCAGCGAGCCGCACATGGTCTCGGAGGTCTTTCCTCACATGTGCGAGAAATCGGGCGTCCCGAGACGTCCCGACTGGGCCGAATGGACGCGCACCTTCGTCGTTCCCGACAAGCGCTCGACCGGGTTGCGAGGCACGCTGACGCAGCTCTGCTGCGCGGTGATGGAATACGCCCTCGATGAGGGCCTGAGCGCGGTCGGCGGCGTCCAGGAAACCTACTTCATGCCCCACCACGGCGCGCTGAAATGGCATGCCGAGCCGCTGGGCATGGCCAGGGAAGAAAACGGCGAATGGTACATCGTCGCGTATATCGAGGTGAATGAAGCGGCGCTTGCGAGTGTTCAGAAGATACTGGGGATTGAGCATTCGTTGCTGGTGAGAAGGGGGACGCAAGTCCCGTTCGTTGAACAACCGACCTGCCATAACTCGGTTGTTTTGGTTGAGGTATAGTCACTAACGGGAGGTAGTCATGTCAGAAGTTCTAGCTGCTGCCACAATAAAAGAAGGAAAATTGGATACGTACACACCAAACGTAAAATGGGAAAACAATATACTTTCTTTTGAAATTCCGGAAAAATACAAAGGAAAATTTGTTCCAATGGTTTCTCATTGCCATAACGTGCCTTATGTAACGAGCACCCATTGGATCAAGCAGATCGGCCAAGAATACATTGTTGTGATGCAGTCGGCGCAAGATACGAGCGGGCGGGTGTTCCCGCCTACTGATTTTACGGCAGTGATAGTGTCAACTATATAGTTTGGTTGATGCCATTTTAAATGATACTTATGCAAAGCAATAGAGAAGACAAGGGGAAGCAGTCGTCGTTGACGATTGCTGGGAGGGGGTATGACAAGGAAATTCCACAAATCCATCAGTAAGAAGCGAGTTGAAGCGATCATAGAGCGGTTAGCGGGCAATGCGACGCCGCCCACTTTCTCTAAAGATCTCGTGGCTACCATGGCTGTGAAGGCTCCCGCTGGCAAGGGCGAGCCTATCGGCTGTTGCGCCATTGTCGTAAACAGTTCGACCCACCTCAGGCCGACTACCAAAGCGGTCTGCGATCAAATCGAACAGGATTTGAATGGCGCAGGCTCGACACAATGGTTCGCGGATCCTTGTAGGGCCTGGTGATGTTGACGCGCATTGCGATTGCCTCGACAATCTGTGGTTTGGCGTTGGTGGGCTGCGCAAACCCGCGCTTTAGCGTCCCATATACGAAAGCCGGATATCCAGACGCAATCGACATCAACAAGCGTATTCGCTGCGAGTTGGCGACGCTAGTTAGCAAAAAGGATGGTTTCCCGTTCCGACCTGTCTTGCTCCAAGGAAATTATCGGGTCGCCGGCATTCTATCGTTAGGAAGCAAGCTGAGTGCTGGTGTGAAGCCATCACTGGGCTTTCCCGGGGCAGGAAGAGTCACGGGTGGAGTTGTAGATATCGACGTGACCCCCAACGTTACACGCACGATAGAGAGAACGGGGGTGACTTATCTGAACTATTCTCTTTTCGACATTTACAATCACACAGGGGATGCCGGGGCCGATTTTACTTGTCCGAACGCGACCAGCGATCTGGCAGGGAAGTTGGGAATTGCGGAATTGGTGGCAACCTCCCTGCCACTCCCGATTCAGCAAGACGCCGGTGCTCCTGGAGGTCAGTTTGGCGGCACGATTACCTTCACCACGAATGTGGGTGTTACAGGCGGCCCAACCTGGATACTGAAGCACTTCAAGGGTCCTGGCAGCGGCTTTGCAAACGCCTCAAACGAATATACCAACAAACTGACCCTAGCCTTCTTCCAGCAACCGCTTGGCAAGACAAAAGCCGAAACTGAAAGGTTGGTTCGGGCCGAGGCGTTGCAGGTCCTTCAGTCAATCATTGATCAGGACACGTCTCGCCAGCTATCGACGATCATCAACAGCCAGTAATTTAGCCAGATGACGTGTCTTCGAGCCACTCGCTCTCTAAGTCGGCGGGGTGGGCCTCGTGCCAGTTCTGCTGGTTCGGCGCGATGAAGTTATGCAGGCGCTCGGTGAGGCGGGTATTTGGCCGGCAGCTATCCGTGAGACCTGTGATGGTCCAGAGCGATCTACCTAGGCCAGACATCTATATCCCGGACGAGCGGTTTCACACGCTCATCGAGCGGTTGAAGGAAATCAAACGAGGCGGACGATGAGGCCCGCGACAAAGCCATCCAGTTCGCGTTGATGGACATTGGCGGTATCGCATCGGAAAGCTTGCGCGGCTACTATGAATAGCTGCCGTCAAACCCTCGCCGACCGACAGGAAGCCCGCTCGCTACTGGGCGGGCTTCGTTTGCCGAGATCGTCACATAAAGTAGATGTCGCTCTCGCGGTCCATCGGCGCTGCAAAATAATTAGCTTCGGCGGGAGCACCGGAATCTCGCGTTACATCTCGGAAGAATTTTTGGTCGAACCGGCCCCGGCAAAGCGCCATATATCTCATGGCTCTAATTAGTGCTGATCGATCCCAATCGCCGCCACCGTGGCGAGCGCTATAAATGTCTTCCAACTGGTAGAAGGTCGGCGCGATTCCTTGTCCGCCGTCCCAAGCGTCATCGAGGCGCTTGCTAAGCTCCTCCATCATTTCCTTCGTCACGGCAAAATTATCTTCGAACGCCTGATGCCATTGCGCGCCTTCATGAAAGATCGGGTAAACATCGTTGTCCCAGGCATAGACGTAGGCATCATCAATGCGCCGGCCCATTTCTGGATGCAGCGCCATCGACAAAATGTTGAACTTCATTAGCGTGTATTCTTTGGAAGTCACTTCCCCACCTATCAGTAGTGTTGCAGTCGCCGATAGGTGGGTGAAACGGCGGACGTATTCAATGGTGATCGGTGGCTTTGCACCACTTTTTCAAACAACGTCATAGGCGGCCCTTTCTTTTGTGCTTTGCCGCGCCAATGATGCGAATCTGGGAGTGGAGGGGATAGTAGATGGCAATTGTTCGACGCGGCTTCGACGCGATCCGAAGCAGGCTCACCGGCATCGGCTTCCTCAGTATTAGCGCAAGCTGGAACCCGCCAGTCGCACAACGGACAGTGATCTTGCGGCTGTTCAATTTCTTGGAGAACCGGCGCGTCCTCTACGTCCCAATGCATTTCGAAGTTCCGGACCAAGTTGACCAATCCGTGATTCAGATTCGCAATGAGCTTACGCAAATCTTGAACGACCTTCCCGAGGACTCGCCAGCCGCACGGCGCGTCCGGCATCTACGCACCGCCTGCCGGCGCTTTCTGGAGGATGAGCCGCCTGATTACCGAAACATCGCTTATCGCCTTCGCAACGACTTCGACCACGGATCACCGTCACGGTGGCACGCTCACGGCGAGCGCGCGTTGACGCCCGGCTATTTCGTGACGCTAGGGGAGTTGCGGGCAACCTTCGGATTGCAGCTTTCGGCGCTCGCGGCCGAATTCGAGATAGACGTGGAGGAAGACCTTGCGTCGATTTTTCCAGTTGCCCTGGACCCGCGAGGCGAAGAGTGAACAAAGGGCTTCTGAAGGCTGAAATTCTCCGCCAGATAAAAAACTCGCGGAAGAGGATGGTTCGCCTCCCGGCCGCGCACGATTTCAGAACGCCACCGGTATCAAACACCACGAGTGGCGCGGGCTGATTTGGAGGACATGGAGCGACGCCTTAGAGGAAGCCGGCTTCGCTCCAAAGAACTTCACCGGCCGGATTGACGCAGATGTGGTCCTAACCGCCGTCATTGGCCTAGCCCGCCGGTTGAAACGATTTCCGAATTCGTCCGACCTGCTTTTTGAAGGCTCTAACAATCCAGAGTTTCCAAATGCCAAGACCATCATGCAGCGCTGGAAAATGACGGAACTGGCGGATGCGGTTCGAACACTGTCAGAGAGGCTCGGCGACAGCGAGACGACTGCATACAGCGACGACTATCTCGCAATCGCTCGCTCAAAGGCGCCCGTCGAAGAGGATGAGACGGCAGCGAACGAAAGCGTCGGCTATGTCTACATGATCCGCTACGGCAAGGATTTCAAAATTGGCCGGACTTCATCTTTGACCCGGCGTTCTCGCCAGATTCAAATCGAGTTGCCGGAATCTACAGACCTTGTGCATTCTATCTTGACTGATGACCCGGCTGGAATCGAAGCCTATTGGCATCGTCGCTTCGCCAGCTATCGAGGAAGCGGCGAGTGGTTCCGATTGCCGAAGCATGAGGTTGCCGCGTTTAAGAAGTGGACCAAGATTCTCTAATGCCTAGCGACAGATTGTGCGCCTCACGAGTAATCCCTTGCCACGTATTGCGCCGCGAACTCCGCTTCCAGCCGCTTGTCGTCTTCCCGTGACATCGGCGAGGGGTTTGCCCTATCCCATGCCCGCAAGCGAGCATTTGCGGCTTTCATCGCCTTGAAGAGATCGCTGTTCGATAAGTCATCGGCCCCTGTTTCCTGTCTGAACGCCCTAAATGCTTCCGACCGTCGCGTTGACCACCCCGCATATGCCGGATGATTTGCGAGCCGATATTCCTGCAACGCTTGCTCGCGGTGTTCGGCGGCGCGCCTTTCCCATGGAGCGGGCTTGCCCTTCTTGCCGGGATTGTTGCTCATGATGTGTCCCCGCGATGTATCACTTAGCATTCTCTAATAAGAGCTAAGTATCTGATTTTATCGCAAAAAGTAAGGATGGCTGGGGAACCTGGATTCGAACCAGGACTAACGGAGTCAGAGTCCGTGGGTCTACCGTTAACCTATTCCCCAGCAGGCGCGGTTGGTTTCGCGCGAAGCGGGCGGCTCATGCGCCGCGAGCGCTGCCTTGTAGCCGCCGCCGGAAAATAGTCAACCCCGCACGGCGTTTCAATCGCAGCCTTTTTCTCGTTCGCTCACCGGAGCGCTTGAGAAGGCTCAGCCTTCGCCGCGGCTGTATTGCGAATGCTCGAAGAACAGCACCACGCCGAGCCCTATCAAGAGCGGGATGATCAGGTAGAACAGGCGGAACACCAGGAGGGCGGCCAGCACGCCGACCGGGTCCATGTGCGACAGACCGGCCAGGAAGACGATCTCGAAGACGCCAAGCGCACCCGGCGCATGCGACAGCAACCCCACCGAGAACGACACCATGAACACGCCGAGCACGACGAAATAGCCGGGATTGCCGGCCGCCGGCAGGGCAAAGTAGATGATCGCCGCGGCCGCCAGCAGCTCGACCGGGCCGATCAGCAATTGCCGCGCCACGATCGGCAGCGCCGGGTAATGCACCTGGAAGCTGCCGATCTTGAGCGGCCTCAGATGCAGCCAGCTGCAGAACACATAAACGCCGACCAGGATCAGCATGACGAGGCCGGCGGCCGCTGCCAGTTCGTGGTGCGGGGTCGTGGTGAAACGATCGACGATCTGCGGTTCCAGCACCAGCACGAGGCCGCCGACAAGCAGGCTGGAGAGCACGAAGGTGATCCAGCAGATCGCCACCAGAACGCCGACATCCTGGCCGGTCAGGCCTCTCGTGCCATAGGCGCGGTAGCGGATCACCGCGCCCGACAGCACCGAGCCGCCGATATTGTGCGACAGCGCATAGGTGGTGAAGGAGCAAAGCGTGACGAACAGCCACGAGACTCGTCTGCCGATATGAAGCAGCGCGATGTGGTCGTAGCCGGCGAGCGAGGCATAGGCGACGACCGAGCTCAGCGCCGCAAACATCCAGGCGCGCGGGGCGATGGCGACGATGCCGGCCCAGACGTCGTCGATCGAGATGCCGCGCAGCTCGTGGATGAGCAGCCAAAGTGAGAACACCACGGCCGCTATGCCGATGATCGGCCAGAAATAGCGCCCCCAGTTCATGGCGTCGTCGTCATGCGATCAAGCTCATTGATATGATGTTGCCCAGTACCCTTTTCCAACCCTCATTTGAGACATGCCTGATTGAAGCCGGCTATTCAACCGGCAAGAGATTGCCCCGGCGTGACGCCGCCAAAAATCAGGCCGCGCGCTCTTGGTGATTGCGGATCGCGCTGCTAGTCTGTCCTCAACTTGAAACAAATCGAGGTGCCTGCTGCGTCCTTCGGGTTCGCGCGGCGCCGAAAGGAATTGCAGTGGAAGACCACGATACCGGCGCGGGCGCGTCGGCAGTGGGCATGTCCGGGGCATCGCCGGCGGAGTCGGCCGCCCCGTCCGCTGGGCGGTTCAGCCGTCATGCTGGCGCGCATGCCAGACATGTCGACCAAAGACATGCCGACAATCAAGGCGAGAACCAGAAGGGCAAGACGCGCAAGCGCCGCAAGCGCAGGCGCGGTCGCAAGGTGTTCGCGCGCGACGAGAATGGCGCCATACCGGTGTCGGCACCCGCCGCCAATCCCGTCAGCCATCCAACGCAGCCCGCGGCGGCAACGTCGCAGCCGCCGGTTTCGAACGTGCAGCGGCGGCCGCAGCAGGAGCTGCCGGTGTTCGCCGCGCTCGATCTCGGCACCAACAATTGCCGGCTGCTTGTCGCGGTGCCCGGCCGGCACGGCCAGTTCCGCGTCATCGATGCCTTCTCGCGGATCGTCAGGTTGGGCGAGGGGCTCTCCGCCAGTGGGCGGCTCGGCCGGGCCGCCATGGACCGCGCCGTCGAGGCGTTGAAAATCTGCGGCGAGAAGCTGCGCAACCGCAAGATCAGGAAGGCGAGGCTGATCGCCACCGAAGCCTGCCGCTCCGCCGAAAACGGCGTCGAGTTCCTCGAACGCGTCGAGCGCGAGGCCGGCCTCAAGCTTGAGATCATCGATCGCCAGACCGAGGCCCGCCTAGCGGTCTCCGGCTGCGGCTCGCTGGTCGAGCGCGACACGCGCGGCGTGGTGCTGTTCGATATCGGCGGCGGCTCGTCGGAGATCGCGTTGATCGACCTGACCCGAGGCCAGCGTTCGCCGCGGCTGGCCAACCACATCGTTTCCTGGACGTCGCTTCCCGTCGGTGTCGTGTCGCTTGCCGAACGCTTCGGCGGCCGCACGGTGACGCGTGAGACCTTCGGCGCCATGGTCGACGACGTCGCTGTGCGCCTCAAGGCCTTCGACGGGCGCGACCGGCTGGCGCATGTGCTCGCCAGCCCGCAGTTCCATCTGCTTGGCACCTCCGGCACGGTGACGACGCTGGCCGGCGTCCATCTCGACCTTGAGCGCTACGACCGCCGCCGGGTCGATGGGCTCTGGATGGATCGCACGAGCGTCGACCGCATGATCGAGAAGCTGATCGGCTGGGATTTCCATCAGCGCGTCGCCAATCCCTGCATCGGCGCCGACCGCGCCGACCTCGTGCTCGCCGGCTGCGCCATCCTGGAAGCGATCCGCGGCGTGTGGCCGTCCGAGCGGCTGCGCGTCGCCGACCGCGGCCTGCGCGAAGGCATATTGAGCGAGCTGATGGCCGACGACGGTGTCTGGCGTCATGACGGGCGCCGCGCATGACCCCAAAAAGTGGCTGCGTTGCTCTGATGAGCAGTCGACCCCCACTCCGTCGAGCTTCGCTCGACACCTCTCCCCCGATCGACGGGGGAGAGGAAAGGCGCGAGGTCGCCAACCTTAGCTTTCCTCTCCCTCCGGAGGGGGGAGAGGTGGCGCCGCGAAGCGGCGACGGAGTGGGGGAAGCCCTCCGTGAAACGCGAAGCCGCCGCAAAATCGGCACGACGAAGCGAGCGAGAAAAAGCGGACCGGAAATCCTGATACTGAATTTCAGGACCGGGCCAGCGAAATGTGGCGGTCGGTTTTCGCACAGGATCATGCTCGGGCAAGAAATCAGGCCATGACGAAGAAGCCGGAAAAGCCGGGTTCGGCCGGCATGCGCGTGCTGAAAACCAGGATCAAGAAGAAGAGCGGGCTGAAGGAATCTTCACGCCGCTGGCTCGAGCGCCACATGAACGATCCCTATGTGCAGCGCTCCAAGGCCGACGGCTACCGCTCCCGCGCCGCCTACAAGCTGACCGAGATCGACGACAAGCACCATCTGCTCAAGCCCGGCATGAAGGTGATCGACCTCGGTGCCGCCCCCGGCGGCTGGTGCCAGGTGGCGGCGGCGCGCACGAAGTCGACGGCGGAAAATCCGCATGTCGTCGGCATCGATTATCTCGAGATGGACGCTGTGCCGGGCGCCGTCATCCTGCGGATGGATTTCCTCGATCCGGACGCGCCGCAAAAGCTTGCCGAGGCGCTTGGCGGTCAGCCCGATGTCGTGCTGTCGGACATGGCGGCCCCCACCACCGGTCATCGTCGCACCGACCATCTGCGCACCATGCATCTGTGCGAGGTGGCGGCCGATTTCGCGCTGCAGGTGCTCAAGCCCGGCGGGCATTTCCTCGCCAAGACTTTTCAGGGCGGCGCCGAGAACGAACTCTTGTCGCGGCTCAAGCAGAATTTCCGCTCGGTCCATCATGTGAAGCCGCCGGCCTCGCGCGACGAGTCCGTGGAGCTTTACCTGCTGGCGAAGGAGTTCAAGGGCTAGCTCTCCTCCTTCTCCCCTTGTGGGAGAAGGTGTCGCCGAAGGCGACGGATGAGGGGTGTTCCAGGGAATGCCAACGTCTCGCTCCGCTGGAACACCCCTCATCCGTCTCGGCGCTGCGCGCCGATCCACCTTCTCCCGCAAGGGGAGAAGGGGAGGCCGCGCCTACTTCCCCGCCGTACCCACCGCCTCCAGCGTCTTCGGTGTCGTCAGTTTGCCATGTCCCGACACCGCGCTGCCGGCATCGGGCGCCAGCCGCATGAAGGTGAGCGAGGCGATCGCCGAGACGGCAGCGACGATGAAGAAGGCGATGTGGAAGTCGCCGAGTGTCAGCGGCCCGCCATGGATCGACGTCGACACTTCGAGGATGCCGCCGGCCAGCGCCACGCCGAGCGCAATCGACAACTGCTGGAAGACGGCAACGATCGGCGTCGCCTTGCTGGTGTCGGCGGCGGAGATCTCGGCATAGGACAGCGCGTTGACGCCGGTGAAGAACATCGAACGGATGAAGCCTCCGACCAACAATATTGCCAGCATCAGCGCATAGGGTGTTTCGGGAGTGAACAGGCCATAGATGGCGATCGAGGCGGCCGCGACCAGCGAGCCGAGGATCAGCACCCGGCGGAACCCTGCAAGGCGGAAGAGCAGCGCCGTGACGAATTTCATGCCGATGGCGCCGATCGCCGAAACGAAGGTGATCATGCCGGACTGGAACGGCGTCAGCCCGAAGCCGATCTGGAACATCAGCGGCAACAGAAACGGCACCGCGCCGATGCCGATGCGGAACAGCGAGCCGCCGAGCACCGAGGAACGGAAGACCTGATTGCGGAACAGCTTCAGCGCCAGCAGCGGGTTCCTGGCGCGCCGTGCGTGCAGCAGGTAAAGCACGCCCGAAACCAGGCCGACGGCAACCGTGATGAAGCCGGCGATCGGCGGCAAAGCGGGCAGGCTGACCACGGAGAGGCCGAAAACGATGCCGGATGCCGTCAGCCCGCTGAGCACGAAGCCGGGAAAATCGAGCGGCGGCGTCTCGGTGGCCTCGGTTTCCGGCAAATAGCGGGTGGCGAGCCAGATGCCGGCGAGCCCGATTGGTACGTTGATCAGGAAGATCCAGTGCCAGGTGAAATAGGTGGTGATGAAGCCGCCGATCGGCGGTCCGACCAGCGGGCCGACCAGCGCGGGTACCGTCAACCACGACATCGCCGCGACGAGTTCGTTCTTCGGCGTCGCGCGCACCAGCACCAGGCGCCCGACCGGCGTCATCATGGCGCCGCCCATGCCCTGCAGGAAGCGCGACACCACGAAGGCCGGCAGCGAATTGGCAAAGGCGCAGGCGACCGAACCGGCGATGAAGACGGCGATCGCGGCGCGGAACACGTTCTTGGCTCCGAACCGGTCCGCCATCCAGCCGCTGATCGGAATGAAGATCGCCAGCGACACCAGATAGGCCGTCAGCGCCAGCTTGAGCGCGATCGGGCTGGTATGGATGTCAATGGCGATCGCCGGCAGCGAGGTCGCGATCACGGTCGAATCCATGTTCTCCATGAAAAGTGCGACCGCCAGGATGAGCGGGATGATGCGGTTCAAGGGAGCGCCCTGATTTGTCTGCGCGATTCTCGATGCCAGGCTGGGGGCAAGCCGGCACGCCCCGGGCGGTATCACGCATTGGCCCGGATGTCGCATTAAATTGCTGTCACTTTTGTGCGATCGCAACCACTGGTAGCCGTTGTGATCCCGCAATGGCTTGCTAAATGCGGACTCAATCACTATTGTAGTGAAAATAACTACATGGCAGGCGCAACCATGGATGAAACCGTTTCGGCAGCCGATGCCAACCGCAGATTCTCTCACATTCTACGTGAGGTGCGCGAGGGCCACAGCTACGTCGTGACCAGCCATGGGCGGCCGGTGGCGCGGATCGTGCCTGCGGAAAAGCACGAGGGCGTGGCCTCCCGCTCGCGCGCGGCATTGCTGTCGCGCCTCCAACGGCAGCCGATCGTCGATGCCGGAAGCTGGACCCGCGATGAGCTTTATGAGGACGATCTGTGAAGGTCGCGATCGACACCAACGTCCTTGCCTATGCAGAGGGCGTTAACAACGCGCAGAAACGCGACGTCGTTCTCGAACTGCTAGGCAATGTCCCACAAGAGGCTGCCGTTGTTCCGGTCCAGGTGCTGGGGGAGCTGTTTAATGTCCTTGTCCGTAAGGCCGGAAGGTCGCCCCAGGAGGCTCAGGAGGCGCTGCTTAGCTGGCGCGACGCGTTCCCGGTTGCTGGAACGACGCCGGAAGTGATGATGATGGCCGTCGATCTTGCTGCGGACCATCGTTTCGGTATCTGGGATGCTGCAATTCTTTCCACTGCTTCGCAAACGGGTTGCCGGCTGCTCCTGTCAGAAGACCTGCAGAACGGCTTCACCTGGGGTGGTGTAACCGTGGTCAATCCTTTTGCGTCGCCACGTCACGCTTTGCTAGATGCTCTCCTGGGTGCGGAATAGAAGCTGAAGCGTCTCGCAACGACCGGCTTTTCAACCGCAACAGGACGTGTTACCAGCCAGCGCCAATCCTGAAAGGGAAGATGAGAGTCGGCGCTGGCCATTTCGGTCCAGCGCCTTTTCCGCATTCAAAAAGGGCTGGCCATGGCAAAAATCATCGAGACGTCCACCGGCGCGTTGGCGCTGACCTTTGACGACGTGCTGTTGCAGCCTGGCCATTCCGAGGTCATGCCCGGCCAGACCGACATCCGCACCCGCATCGCCGGCGACATCGATCTCAACGTGCCGATCCTGTCGGCCGCCATGGACACCGTCACCGAGGCGAGGCTTGCGATCGCCATGGCACAGGCAGGCGGCATCGGCGTCATCCATCGCAATTTCACGCCGGCCGAGCAGGCCGAGCAGGTCAGGCAGGTGAAGAAATTCGAATCCGGCATGGTGGTCAATCCGGTCACCATCGGCCCGGACGCGACGCTCGCCGACGCGCTGGCGCTGATGCGCGCCAACGGCATTTCCGGCATTCCCGTGGTCGAGAACGGCGGCACCGGCGGTCACACGGTGGGCCGGCTGGTCGGCATCCTCACCAACCGAGACGTGCGCTTCGCCTCCGATCCGTCGCAGAAGGTCTACGAATTGATGACCCGTGAGAACCTGATCACGGTGAAGGAGAATGTCGACCAGGACGAGGCCAAGCGCCTCCTGCACAAGCACCGCATCGAGAAGCTGGTGGTGGTCGACCGGAAGGGCAATTGCGTCGGCCTGATCACCGTCAAGGACATCGAGAAGTCGCAGCTCAACCCACACGCCACCAAGGACGCGCAGGGAAGGCTGCGCGCCGCCGCCGCCACCAGCGTCGGCGACGACGGCTTCGAGCGCGCCGAGCGCCTGATCGACGCCGGCGTCGACCTTTTGGTCATCGACACCGCGCACGGCCATTCACAGCGCGTGCTGGATGCAGTGACGCGGGCGAAGAAGCTCTCCAATTCCCTGCGCATTCTGGCCGGCAACGTCGCCACCGCCGAAGGCACCAAGGCGCTGATCGATGCCGGCGCCGACGCCGTCAAGGTCGGTATCGGCCCCGGCTCGATCTGCACCACGCGCATCGTCGCCGGCGTCGGCGTGCCGCAGCTTTCGGCGATCATGTCGGCGGCGGAGACCGCCGAGAAGTCTGGTGTGACGGTGATTGCCGACGGCGGCATCAAATACTCAGGCGATCTCGCCAAGGCGCTCGCCGCCGGCGCAAGCGCCGCCATGATCGGCTCGCTGCTTGCCGGTACCGACGAGAGCCCGGGCGAGGTCTATCTGCATCAGGGTCGTTCCTTCAAGGCCTATCGCGGCATGGGCTCGGTCGGCGCGATGGCGCGCGGTTCGGCAGATCGCTACTTCCAGGCCGAGGTCCGCGACACCTTGAAACTCGTCCCGGAAGGCATTGAAGGCCAGGTTCCCTACAAAGGACCTGTGGCTGGCGTGCTGCACCAGCTTGCGGGCGGCCTAAAAGCCGCTATGGGTTATGTCGGTGGGCGCGATCTTGCCGAGTTCCGCGAACGCGCCACCTTTGTGCGCATATCAAACGCAGGACTTCGTGAAAGCCACGCCCATGACGTCACGATCACCCGCGAAAGCCCGAATTATCCGGGCGGACTTTGATCAGAGCGCCGAACGGCCGGATCGCCTGGGCCTGTGGCGCGGTCTGACGTTGGGAGTGTTGCGCCTGTCGCGTCACGCGGCGGCGCTCTCCGTCGCTTCCGCCGCGGTCTTCATCGCCATGACGGCGCTGGAGTTTTTCTATTTCCGCCGCCTGAGCGGCGGGCTCTCTTCGCTCGACATGCGCGTTGCGGGTTTCACGCCCGATGAAGGCATGGCATGGCTCACCGCGCTCGGCCGGCGCGGCGGCGAGATCATCATCGTCTGGCATTATCTGACCTTCGACCTTCTGTTTCCGGCGCTGCTGTCGCTCACCTTGGTCAGCCTGATCGTGGCCTTCGGCCGGCGGTTCGGCAATTTCCGAGCCATGCCGGCGCAGTTGCAGGCTCTGACCGCGCTGGTGTTGGTGCTGCCCTATACGATCGCCGACTACGCGCAGAATTTTGCCGTGGCGCGGCTTTTGTCGGATTTCCAGTCGGCCAATCCCGATTCGCTGGCCTTTGCCTCGTCGCTCATCGTCACCAAGTTCGCGCTTCTGGCGATCCCGGTTTTGATCGTTGCGGTTTTCGCGCTGGCCGCTCAACGGCGGCTTTGAGCGGGTCAGGAGGGGGCGGGGAGATGAACCAGACCGCCATCTTCTGGCCGATGCTGGCGCATGTGCTCCTGGTCTACATCGTCTATCTGGTGATGCTGAAGCGGCGCTATCTTGCCGTGAAGTCCGGCGAGGCCAAGATCAGCCAGTATAAGGTCCGCTCGACCGAGCCGGCCTCAAGCGTCACCGTCGCCAACAATCTGATCAACCAATTCGAACTGCCGGTTCTGTTCCATGTGCTCTGCCTGGCGCTGTTCGTCACCAACGGCGTCAACTACCTGACGCTGGTGCTGATGTGGCTCTTCGTCGTGACGCGCTATGTCCACGCCTGGGTGCATCTCACCAGAAACTACGTGCTGCACCGCAGCCGCGCCTTCTTCCTCGGCGCGGGCATCCTTCTCGTCGCCTGGATCTGGTTCGCGCTGCACCTGGCTGGGGTGGTCTGACGGCGACTTTCCCTTCTCCCTTGTGGGAGAAGGTGGCCGAGCGAAGCTCGGTCGGATGAGGGGTGTTCCAGCTTGGCGGACCCTCCAAATCAGACGCGCGGAGCCAGACAACCTGACGTCGCGATCCTTCCAACACCCCTCATCCGTCTCGGCGCTGCGCGCCGATCCACCTTCTCCCACAGGGAGAGAAGGAGAGGCGCTAGAGATCGAAGACCGCGATCCTGCGCTTGTCGAACTTGATGCCGATCTCGCCGCGCACCAGCCGCAGCGCCTGGTCGCCGAATACGGCGCGCCGCCAGCCTTGCAGCGCCGGCACTTCGGCGGCGTCGCCTTCGGCGGCGATGCGGTCGATGTCGTCACTGGAGGCGAGCACCTTGGAGGCGACGCCCTCCTTCTCGGCGACGATGCGAAGCAGCACCTTGAGCAGTTCCGCCGCCGCGCTCGAGCCTTCCGGCGGCTGAAAACTCTTCGGCAGTTTCGGCATCGTCTCCTTCGGCATGGCGAGAGCGGCGTTGACGGCACCCAGCAGCGCCGTGGCCGTCGCCGAACGCTCCCAGCCTTTCGGCGTCGTGCGCAGCTTGCCGAGAGCCGCCGCATCGCGCGGCGCCTGCTGCGCGATCTCGTAGATCGCATCGTCCTTGAGCACACGGCCACGCGGCACGTCGCGTTCGCGCGCCTCGCGTTCGCGCCAGGCGGCCACCGCCTGCACGACCGCCAGCTCCTGCGGCTTGCGCAGCCGCATCTTCAGCCGCTTCCAGGCATCCTCCGGATGCGGATCGTAGGTCTCGCGCGAGGTGAGGATGTCCATCTCCTCGTTCAGCCAATGGGCTCGGTCCTCGCGCTTCAGCTCGGCGCTGAGATGCTGGTAGACCTTGATCAGGTGGGTGACGTCGGCGAGCGCGTATTCGAGCTGCTTGTCGGAGAGCGGCCGGTGCCGCCAGTCGGTGAAGCGCGAGGATTTGTCGAGCCTGGCGCCGGTGATGCGCTGCACCAGCTGATCGTAGGAGACGCTGTCGCCGAAGCCGCAGACCATGGCCGCCACCTGCGTGTCGAACACCGGATGCGGCACGAGGTTACCCAGATGGACGATGATTTCGATGTCCTGGCGCGCGGCGTGGAAGACCTTGACCACCGCTTCGTTGGCCATCAGCCGGAAGAACGGTTTGAGATCGATGTGTGGCGACAGCGGATCGATCAGCGCCGTCACGCCGGGCGCGGCCATCTGTATGAGGCAGAGGATCGGCCAGAAGGTCGTTTCGCGGATGAATTCGGTATCGACGGTGACGAATTCCGACTTTTCGAACGCCGCGACAGCGCTTTCGAGTTCTTTCTGGGTGGTGATGACGTGCATCAAATCGCTTTTGGCAAGAAATCAGGTCTCTTTCAATTCCAGCAGCAGGCGCTTTCGTCAAGCCGCAGGTAGAGCATGATCCCGAAAAGTGTGCAGCGGTTTTCGGAAAAGATCATGCTCAAACAAGAAGATAAAGCGGGATGACGATCTCGCTTTAATCCGGCTTGTCTGAATCATTGCCCCGCCGGGCGAGCCGCGCGAAGAATGTCGAGGTGCGCAAGAGCGCGGTAAAACGGCTTCGACTGCCGGCGGGAACGCCGGATCGAACCTGCATCCGGTACAGGATCACGATAATGAGAATGGCATAGACAAAGGCGCTGAACACGAACAGGGCGCTGGGCCCGAAATATTGCATCACCGCCGATGCGGCGATCGGACCGCCAATCGCGCCGAAGGAATAGAACAGCATCAGCGCCGCATTGACCAGCACGAACTCGCCCTTGCCGGCCCGATCGTTGGAATGCGCCGCCGACAGCGAATAGAGCGGCATGGCGAAGCAGCCGAAGATAAAGACGATGGCGAAGTTCAGGAAAGGATCGCCGCGCGCCACGAAAGCGAGCGCCAGCGCGGCAAGCATGGCGCAGCATGTCGTCGTCAGCAGTACCGAGCGCCGGTCCCAGCGGTCGGAAAGATAGCCCAGCGGATATTGGATGAGGGCGCCGCCGAAGATGCCGACGCTGACGAAGGTGACGACATCGGCCACCGACATGCCGATCTCCTCGGCATAGACCGGCGACAGCGTGCGGAAGGCGCTGTTGGTGACGCCGACGGCGATGCAGCCGATCGAGCCAAGCGGCGAGATCCGCCAGACGCGTGGCAAATCGAGCTTGACCTCTTCCGGCGGCGCCGGGTTGGAACGGTCGCCGAGCGAGACCGGCACCAGCGAGAAGGTGATCATCATCGACATGACGGCGAAGATGGCGAAGCCGCCTGCGCCGAAGATCGGGATCAGGAACTGCGCGCCGGTGACCGAGCCGATATCGACCATGCGGTAGATCGCGAGCACGCGGGCGCGATCCTTGTTGCCGACGCCGGAATTGAGCCACGCCTCCATGACGGTGAACAGGCCGGCGAAGCAGAAGCCGCCAGCAAAGCGTATCGCGCACCACATCACCGGGTCGATGACCAATACCAGCAGCAGCGTGCCGACGGAGGCGATCGCAGCAAGCGCCGAGAATGTCCGCACATGACCGACCGCCTTCAGGATGCGGGTGACCGCCAGGCATCCGAGCAGGAAGCCGGCAAAGTAGAACGTGCCCATCAGGCCGATGTCGGAGGCGGAGAAGCCTTCCCGCGCGCCGCGCAGCGCGATCAGCGTGCCCTGCAGTCCGTTGCCGCCGAGCAGGATGCCTGCGGCGATGAGGAGCGGGATCAGCGGGCGTATCGAGGACATGAGGGGAAGGCAATCACATGTTGGTGATCCTTCTTGGACCATCGCCACCGCCAATGCCAGCGGCAATTCCAAGGCGACGGGCCACGCGATGAATAGCGTCCTGGGTTGAGTTTAGGGTTAGGGTGGAAGGCGGACGCCGCGTCGATGCCAATCTAGATCGGCAACAAGGCGTCGGGCTTCACATTGGCGATCGAAGCGTAGGTGTGTGTTTCCCTGACCCCTGGCAGCGGCAGGATGACCCGCTGCAGGAAATCCTGGAACATTGCCATGTCGGCGATGCGCGCCTTGACTAGGTAGTCGAAGCCGCCAACCACCATGTGGCACTCGATGATCTCGGGCGCGCGCAAGACCGCCTCGGCGAAGCGGTCGAAGACATGCGGCGCCGTATGGTCGAGCCGCACCTCGATGAAGACAAGTTGCGCCTTCCCGATCCTGGCCGGGTCGAGAACGGCTCGTACCGCCCGGATGAAGCCTTCGCTGAACAGCCGCCTGATGCGCTGCGAGGCGCCCGTCGGCGACAGTCCGACCTGGCGGGCGAGGTCGAGCGTGGTGCGGCGGCCATCCTCCTGCAACAAACGCAACAAAGAGCGGTCGATACGGTCGAGATCGTCCATTTCAGTGCTCACACTTTTTGGCCAAGAATAGCGTGATAGTCACGTTGAAATCGTCAAAACACCATATTTCATCACGCTGTCAGGTCGCAATATCGTTCGTGGGTAACTTAACCGGACCAAGGCAAGACCCATGACATCAGCCATACCGAACGACCGCAACGCCCACGCCAAGGGTGACACGCCGGTGCTCATATTGAGCGAGGCCGAGGTGAAAACCTGCATCGACCTCCGCCGGCTCCTCGACGTACTGGCGGACGGCTTCCAAGCACTGTCTGGCGGCAAGGTCGTCAATCCGGCGCGACCCCAGCTCGACATTCCGCAGGCAGGCTATTCGCTGGCGATGCCGGCCTGGATGGTGGGCAAGCATCTGACGGTGAAGATCGTCAACGTGTTCGAGGGCAACATTGCCAAAGGCATCCCCAGCCATCTCGCCACCATCCATCTGTTCGACCCGCAGACCGGATTCCCGATCTGCGTCATGGACGGTACCTACATCACTGCCGTGCGCACCTCCGGCTCTGCTGTGCTCTCCGTGCGCGAACTGGCCCGGCGCGACGTCAAGGTCGCGACAGTGGTGGGCGCCGGCGTCCAGGCCGGCCAGCACCTGCGCCTTTTGCCACTGGTCCGCGACTTCGCCGAGATCCGCGTTGTCTCGAAGGAGTTCGCGGATGCGCAGGCGCTTGCCGCGCTACATCCGGGTGTTGTTGCCGTCAGCGATATCGAGGCCGCGGTGCGCTCGTCGGATGTCGTCTGCCTGGCAACGCATTCCTTTGAGCCGGTGATTTCAGCCGAATGGGTGCAGCCCGGCACGCATGTCTCGTCGGTCGGTGTTGCGCCACCCGGCGGCGAATTGCCGATCGAGCTTGTCGGCAAGGCCAGCCTCTTCGTCGAGACAAGCGATGCATTCGCCCCGACGCCGGTCGGTTCTTGTGAACTGGCCGGCATCGATCCGGAAACCGGAACCGAACTTGGCGAGATGCTGCTCGGTGTGCGGCCGGGACGGGTCAGCGCCGACCAGGTCACCGTCTACAAGGCAATGGGCGTTGCAATGGAGGACATGGTGGCGGCCGACCTCGCTTACCGCGAGGCGATTCACCGCGGAATCGGGAGCGTCGCATCGCTGTAGGGGTGGCCGCCACGACGAGCCACAGGTGTAAGAGCGCATCGGTCTGACAACGGAAGGGCCGCTCATGCCTCGCCGGCTTGCGGCAGCATCTTCCGCGCCGGATCGGGCGCTTCGTCCGCCGGCACGGCGGACTTGGCCGGCCGCCGGCCAAGCGAACCTGCCGTCAGCAGGCTGAGCGCGATGAACGGGATGCCGATCCCATAGGCGGAGCGGATGCCCCAATGGTCCGATACGAAGCCGAGCAGCGGCGGACCGAGCAGGAAGGCGATGAAGGAGATCTGCGACAGCGCTGCGACGTTGATCGCCGCGGGCCGGTCCGTCCGCTGGGCTGCCGCGGAGATCGCCAGCGGGAAGATCGCGCTGCTGCCGATCCCCAACAGGGCGAAGCCGAGCATCGATACCGGCGGCGCGGGCGAGAAGAAGACGATCAGCACGCCGGCCGCCATCGTTGCGAGCAGCACGCACGCCACGCCGCTGGGCGAGTGGCGGTCGACGAAGCGGTCGGCGAAAAAGCGCGTCGTCGCCTGCGAGAAGGCAAACAGCGCCACCGTCAAGCCGGCAACGAACGGGCCGGAGTCGAACACGGTGCGAATATAGATCGCCGACCAGTCGATGCTGGCGCCTTCCAGCAGCATTGCCGAAAGCGTTACCGCAACGAGGACCAGAATCGGCAGCGTCGGCCGCGCGAACATCGGTGGCTTATGGCCTGTGGCGGCGAAGCGGGCGGGTGCCGGTTCGAAGCCGCCGAGAAACAGCGCCATCGAAACCGCCACCATCGGCACCACCAGCGCCAGATGCAGTTGCGGCGACAGGCCGAGATGCGCCATGGCGCCGCCGAACAGCCCGGCGCCGAAGAAGCCCGCGCTCCAGAAGGAGTGCGCCCGGTTCATGATGCGGCGCTTCAGCATGAACTCGGTCCTGTCGGCCTCGACATTGAGGATGATCTCGACGCTGCCGATCATCAGCCCGACCGGCAGCAGCAGCAGGAACAGTGCGACAGGTCCCGGCGCATGAACGGCAAGCGCGTAGACAAGCGCAATCAGCGGCACCAGCCAAAGCAGCGCGCGGCGAAAGCCGACGCGCTCCAGGATCGGTGTGGCTAGGGTCAGCGCCGTCAAGGTGCCGATCGGCGTCCCGATCAGGCTGAGCCCCAGCGTGCCGTCCTCGATCTCCATGGCGCGCTTGATGTCCGGCAGGCGCGGGAAAATGTTGCCCATGGCAAAGGAGTAGATAGCGAAACCGGCATAGACGCGGTGCTGGGGGGCGAGTTTCAAGCCAAAGGTCATTGCGGCATTTTCCATCGGGAGAGGGGGGACGGCATTGCCGATCCGATGCGCCGTTCTTGCATAAACATGCAAAACATGCAAGAACGTGCATAACAAAATGGGATCGTGCATGCTGACCGAGGAACGACACCAATTCATTCGCGACCGGCTGGCGGCCGACGGAAGGGTTCTGGCGGGCGAGCTCGCCAGCCGCTTCGGCGTCTCGGAAGACACGGTGCGGCGCGATCTGCGGGAACTCGCCAAGGCCGGCCAGTTGCGTCGCGTCTATGGCGGAGCGGTCACTTTGGCGCCGTTCGCCGCGGCAACGATCAGCCAGCGCAGCAGCCATGCGGTCGAGGAGAAGCTGCGCCTGGCCAAGGCTGCGGTAGGCGTGCTCGTCGCCGGCCAGACCCTGTTCATCGACGGCGGCACGACCAATGAGGCGATCGCCAGGGCGATCCCGCGCGACATCGAGCTGACGGTAGCCACCAATTCGCTGGGCGTGGCAACGGCTCTCGCCGATCTTCCCCTGGTCGAGCTGATCGTGCTCGGCGGCCGGTACGTCCGCGACCTCGGCACCTGCGTCGGCGGCGACACGCTGACCGCCGTGGCGCAACTCGGCGCGGATCTGTTCTTCCTCGGCTCCTGCGGCCTTGATGCCTCGCGCGGCGTCACGGCTTTCGATTCGGCCGAAGCCGAGGTGAAGCGCGCCATGGCGAAAAACAGCGCCGGCATCGTCATTGCCGCTACCAACGACAAACTCGCCACTGCCGCGCCGTATCGTGTCGCCGCACCCGACGCGATCCGCCATCTGGTGGTGGAAAGAACGGCGCCCGCCGCCATCCTCGCCGATTTCCAGCGGCAGGGCGCTGAAATCCGCTTCGCGTGAACGCCCAAAGTCGCCAGCCTGTATGGCCGCTTGCCCTGTGTGACCGCTTGCCTTGACAAAGCCGGCCTCTCATGCGCTTTTCGCGCCAATTTTCGAGCCGGGCTTTCGCCCGCAATTCCGGACTCCACCAATGACAATGCATCGTTACCGCAGCCACACCTGTGCCCAATTGAGAAAGAGCGACGTCGGCAATTCCGTACGCCTGTCGGGCTGGGTGCATCGCGTGCGCGACCATGGCGGGCTGCTCTTCATCGACATGCGCGACCATTACGGTCTGACCCAGATCGTCGCCGATCCGGATTCACCGGCCTTCAAGATCGCCGAGACCGTGCGTGGCGAATGGGTGATCCGCGTCGACGGCGAGGTCAAGGCGCGCCTGCCGGAGACGGTGAACCCCAACCTGCCGACCGGCGAGGTCGAGGTGTTCGCGCGCGAGATCGAGGTGCTCTCGGCGGCCAAGGAATTGCCGCTCCCGGTCTTCGGCGAGCCGGACTATCCGGAAGACATCCGTCTGAAATACCGCTTCCTCGACCTGCGTCGCGAGACGCTGCACAAGAACATCGTGGCGCGCACGAAGATCATCGCCGAGATGCGCAAGCGCATGGACGAGGTCGGTTTCACCGAATTCTCGACGCCCATCCTCACCGCCTCCTCGCCGGAGGGAGCGCGCGACTTCCTGGTGCCGTCGCGCATCAATCCCGGCACCTTCTACGCCCTGCCGCAGGCGCCGCAGCAGTACAAGCAGCTGATCATGGTCTCCGGCTTCGACCGTTATTTCCAGATCGCGCCCTGCTTCCGCGACGAGGACCCGCGCGCCGACCGCCTGCCCGGCGAGTTCTACCAGCTCGATCTCGAGATGAGCTTCGTCGAGCAGGATGACGTGCTCTCCACCATGGAGCCGGTGCTTCGCGGCGTCTTCGAGACCTTTGCCGCTGGCAAGCCGGTGACCCAGGAATTCCGCCGTATCCCCTTTGACGTGGCGATGCGGACTTACGGCACCGACAAGCCGGACCTGCGCAATCCGATCGAGATCCAGGCGGTCTCGGATCATTTTCGCGATTCCGGCTTCAAGGTCTTCGCCAGCATCCTGGCCAATGATGCGAAGGCCGAGGTGTGGGCTATCCCGGCCAGGACCGGCGGCAGCCGCGCCTTCTGCGACCGCATGAACTCCTGGGCGCAGAGCGAAGGCCAGCCGGGCCTCGGCTACATCTTCTGGCGCAAGGAGGGAGACAAGCTCGAAGGCGCCGGCCCGATCGCCAAGAACATCGGCGAGGAGCGCACCGAGGCGATCCGCCAGCAGCTCAGCCTTGCCGATGGCGATGCCGCCTTCTTCGTCGCCGGCGATCCGAAAAAGTTCGTCGCCTTCGCGGGCGCGGCGCGCACGCGCGCCGGCGAGGAACTGAACCTCGTCGACCGCGACCGCTTCGAGCTGTGCTGGATCGTCGACTTCCCGTTCTTCGAATGGAACGAGGACGAGAACAAGATCGACTTCGCCCACAATCCGTTCTCGATGCCGCAGGGCGGCATCGATGCCCTCAGCGGCCAGGAGCCGCTCGGCATCAAGGCGTTCCAGTACGATATGGTCTGCAACGGCTTCGAGATCGCTTCCGGCGGCATCCGCAACCACCTGCCGGAAACCATGGTCAAGGCCTTCGAGATGGTCGGGCTCGATCGCCAGACGGTCGAGGAGCGTTTCGGCGGCCTCTACCGCGCCTTCCAGTATGGCGCGCCGCCGCATGGCGGCATGGCGGCCGGCATCGACCGCATCGTCATGCTGCTCGTCGGCGCCAAGAACCTGCGCGAGGTCACCATGTTCCCGATGAACCAGCAGGCCTACGACCTGTTGATGAACGCGCCCTCGGAAGCCACTCCGCAGCAGCTTCGCGAGCTGTCGCTGCGGGTCGCAGTGGCGAAGAAAGAAGGTTAGGAATCGCGCCCAAGCGGTTCCTCTTGTTTCGAGAATCGATCTCAACAAAAAAAGCCCGGCATCGCTGCCGGGCTCTTTGTTTGAGCGTTCCGCTCGATCAGTCCTCGTTCGCCTTGACCTTGACGCCGAGCGTCTTGGGCAGGTCGAGCGGGTTGGACATGGCGCCGGCCATGATCAGCGCGAACGGCACCGACGACGGCGGCTCGGCCGAGATCTCGAGGCTCTTCGGATCGTCGAGGAACTTGTTGACCGCGGCCGAGACCTCTGCCGTCAGTTCGGGATTGTTGAGCTGCGCCATGCCGAACGGCACGATCGCCTTGGCCTGGTTGGCGACGTCCTTGGCCGACATGCCCTGCTGCTTGCCGACATAGTCGAGCACTTTGCCGGTCAGCGAATCGTCGTCGAAGCGCACCGAGGCGCCGTTGAAGGAAAGCTGTTGCAGGAGGCCGAGCATGGCCATGCCCTGTGCGGAATTGTCGGCGCCTTCGGGCTGTGCGGCGAGCTGCTTCTGCATAGCCTGCATCGACTTGATGAAGTCGACCGTGTAGCCGCCGAGATCGAAGGTCATGCCGAGCGTACCGGCGTTGTCGACCGAGATGTCATATTTCGACAGCTCCATCTTGCCGTCGGAGGGCTGCCAGGTGCCGGCCATCGAGATGTTGCCGGAGATGTTCTGGTAGCCGAGCGCGTCGATCGCCTCCTTCGATTTCGGGTCGTCGACCAGCGTCAGGTCGGCGTTGAACTTCTCCGTGTTGGCGGTGAAGTCCATCGCCTTGCCGTCGGCCGGCGGGGTTATCTGGACGGCAAGCCCGTCCATCGAGAAAGCCGTCTTGTCGCCGACCTTGACCGTCATGCTGGAGAGCTCGGCCGACTTGTACATCATCATCGAACCGAGCGGATCGGTGCTGCCTTCGGCCGGCACTTTCATGTCGTGGATGACGAAGGGGCTGAGATTGAGCGTCACGCCGTCCTTGCTGTGCTCGAAGGCCGAGGTCGAGACGGTGGCGATGTCGAAGCCGCCATTGGCCTCGCTGACGCCCTCCAGCTTCACGTCGCCGATCGGCAGCGCCTCCTTCTCGGCGGCCGGTTTGATGGAGACGCCCTGCAAAACGACATTCGAATCGTCACCCGAAACCCCGGTCCAGGAAATGTCGACGCCCTGGGCGGCAAGCGTCGCCTTGACGCGCTCGGCCACGGCCGGATCGGCGGCGGAGGCGGCATTGAGCGGCAGGGTCAGCAGAAAGGTTGAAAAAGCCAGTTTCTTGAGCATTGAGCGTTGGATTGTCATTGGCGAGTTCCCTGTCCTGAAAAGTGTTTTGAGTTCCTGCCCCATCACCATTCCGTGACGAACGGGACGGGAAAAAGGCGCTTCCCGGCCCATTTGTCGAAAACGGCGATGAAAAGCAAAGGCGGGCCGGCACGCTTTGCATGATGCGGTGAATTAGTCATGAAGACCGCGGCTCTCCTCAGCCAGCGCATTGCCTGCCCAGATAGAGGGCGCATGTAACAGATTGATGTTGGCCGGCGCCCCACTTGCAGCCGAAGCCTGTTGCAGATGGGCGCCAAATTGGAATGTTCGCCTCGCCGCTTCCGTGAAATCCCTCACATCGCCGGCGTCGTCCTTGCGTGCCCACATTGCGCGCGACGAATCCGCCGGATTCCAACCCGACGCTTGCCGCGAATCACCCGCTCGGCTAGTCCAAATCCATGGGAAAAAGGCATTTGCCGCCGCAGGACAATGGCGGCGGCGACAATATCGAACCGGTCGATCTGAAGGAAGCGCTCGAAAAGCGCTACCTCGCCTATGCGCTGTCGACCATCATGCACCGGGCATTGCCGGATGTGCGCGACGGACTGAAGCCGGTCCATCGCCGCATCATGCATGCCATGCGGCTCTTGCGGCTCAACCCTGACCAGGGCTTTGCCAAATGCGCCCGCATCGTCGGCGAGGTGATGGGTAAGTTCCATCCGCATGGCGACCAGTCGATCTACGACGCTTTGGTGCGCCTCGCGCAAGAATTCTCGATGCGCTACCCGCTGGTCGACGGGCAGGGCAATTTCGGCAACATCGACGGCGATAACGCCGCGGCCATGCGCTACACCGAAGCGCGCATGACGGAGGTGGCGACCGAGCTGCTCGCCGGCATCACCGAGGACGCCGTCGACTACCGGCCGACCTACAATGAGGAGGACGAGGAGCCGGTCGTGCTCCCGGGCGCCTTCCCGAACCTGCTCGCCAACGGCTCGTCCGGCATTGCCGTCGGCATGGCGACCTCGATCCCGCCGCACAACGCCGCCGAACTTTGCGATGCCGCGCTGCACCTGATCGAGCATCCGGACGCGCCCGTGGCGAAGCTGATGGATTTCGTCCAGGGGCCGGATTTCCCGACCGGCGGCATCATCGTCGACAGCCGCGCCTCGATCCTCGAAGCCTATGAGACGGGCCGCGGCGGTTTCCGCGTGCGCTCCAAATGGGGCCAGGAGGACCAGGGCAGGGGCACCTGGAGCATCGTCGTCACCGAGATCCCCTACGGCGTCCAGAAGGCCAGGCTGATCGAGAAGATCGCCGAGCTGTTGATGGCGCGCAAGCTGCCGCTGCTCGAAGACATTCGCGACGAGAGCGCCGAGGACATCCGCATCGTGCTGGTGCCGAAGAGCCGCACCGTCGATCCAGGCATCCTGATGGAATCGCTGTTCAAGCTCACCGAGCTCGAAAGCCGCTTCCCGCTCAACATGAATGTGCTGTC
Organism: Mesorhizobium sp. M1E.F.Ca.ET.045.02.1.1; assembly: GCF_003952485.1. Taxonomy (NCBI): domain Bacteria; kingdom Pseudomonadati; phylum Pseudomonadota; class Alphaproteobacteria; order Hyphomicrobiales; family Phyllobacteriaceae; genus Mesorhizobium; species Mesorhizobium sp. M1E.F.Ca.ET.045.02.1.1. The sequence continues at coordinate 5,783,187 of NZ_CP034447.1, read as the reverse complement.
GCGCGGCAAGGTGCCCAACGTCCTGTCGCTGAAGGGCGTGCTGAAAGAATGGTTGGACCACCGCCGCGACGTGCTTGTCCGCCGCTCGAAATATCGGCTGGGCGAGATCGAGAAGCGCCTGGAAATCCTCGCCGGCTACCTGATCGCCTATCTCAACATCGACGAGGTGATCAGGATCATCCGTGAGGAGGATGAGCCCAAGCAGGTGATGATGGCCCGCTGGGCGCTCACCGACAACCAGGCCGAAGCCATCCTCAACATGCGGTTGCGCGCCCTGCGCAAGCTCGAGGAGATCGAGATCCGCAAGGAATATGATGGCCTGACCGAGGAGAAGAAGCAGATCGAGGCCTTGCTGGCATCCGACGCCAAGCAATGGGCGACGATCAAATGGCAGGTCGCCGAGATCCGCAAGAAGTTCGGACCCGAGACCGAGATCGGCAGGCGCCGTACCCAGTTCGCCGACGCGCCCGAGCATGATCTGACCGACATCGCGCATGCGATGATCGAGCGCGAACCCGTGACAGTTGTCGTCTCCGAAAAAGGCTGGCTGCGCGCGATGAAAGGTCATCTGACCGACCATTCGCAGCTTGCCTTCAAGGAAGGCGATAGCCTGAAGCTCGCCTTCCATGCCCAGACCACGGACAAGATCCTGGTCTTCACCACCGGCGGCAAGTTCTACACCATCGGCGCCGACCGGCTGCCGGGCGGGCGCGGCCATGGCGAGCCGATCCGCATCATCGTCGACATGGAGAACGACCAGGACATCGTCACCGCCTTCGTGCATGATCCCAAGCGCAAGCTGCTCCTGGTCTCATACGATGCCAACGGCTTCGTCGTTTCCGAGGAAGAGGTCGTCGCCAACACGCGCAAGGGCAAGCAGGTGATGAACGTCAAGGCGCCGGACGAGGCCAAGCGCTGCGTCCCGGTCGCCGGCGACCATCTCGCCATCGTCGGCGAGAACCGCAAGATGCTGATCTTCCCGCTCGCCGAGATTCCCGAGATGGCGCGCGGCAAGGGCGTGCGCCTGCAGAAATACAAGGACGGCGGCGTGCTGGACCTGAAGACCTTCACGATTGCAGCGGGACTGACCTGGCAGGACTCCGCCGATCGCACCTTTACCAAGTCGCGCGAGGAACTGGCCGAATGGATCGGCGCCCGCGCCGCCGCCGGCCGCATGGTGCCGAAGGGTTTCCCGAGGACGGGCAAGTTCGGGTAGCGCGGCGCTAATCTCCCCCCTTGAGGGGGAGATGTCGCCTAAGGCGACAGAGGGAGTCGTCTAACGTAGAGCGCCAGCGTTCTCCTGGTCGCGAAAGGCGTTGCCGTTCCACGCGCGGCGACCCCCTCTGGCCTGCCGGCCATCTCCCCCTCGAGGGGGGAGATTCCTAGACATTTGGACTATCGTCACGATTGCTGCACTATCATGGCGCATAAGCATCCATCGAACCATGGGGAGAAACGCCGGGTTGAAGCGGGCTGAAATCCAGAAACCGGGGCAGCGCCTGTTCGGCCTGTCGACGCCGCTGAGGGCGGCCGTCATCCCGCCGCTGTCGGCGGCGCGCTGGCTCCTGGTGCTGATCGCCGCCGCCGGCGTCTATTTCTTCCACGGCTTCCTGTTTCCGGTTCTGGCGGCCCTCGTCATCGCCTTCGCGAGCTGGCCGCTCTACCGCCGGCTGCTTGCCGCGGTCGGCGGCAACCGCACCATCGCCGCGACCCTTGCGATTCTGTTCATCCTGACTTTCCTGGTGGTGCCGATCGCGCTTGCCGGCACCTATGCCATCAACGAGCTGCGCGAATGGGTGGTATGGGCGATCGAGACCAACCGCCACGGTTCCGCCACGCCGCAATGGATCGCCACGATGCCCGTCATCGGCGAGTGGCTGAACCAGCAGTGGACGGCCAATCTCGGTCATCCCGGCGGCATCGGCGAACTGATCCAGATGGTCAGCGGCTCCAACATCGGCACCATCTACCGTGGCGCGCTGGCCGCCGGCGGCAGCGCCTTCGGCCTGCTGCTGACGCTGCTGTTCATGCTGATCGCGCTGTTTTTCGCCTATCGCGACGGCGAGGCTTTCGCCGCGCAGGTCGATCGTCTCGGCGAGCGCATCCTGCCGACGCGCTGGGAGCGGATTTCGCGCGTCGTGCCGGCCACCATCTCATCCACCGTCACCGGCATGACCGTCATCGCCATCGGCGAAGGCCTGGTGCTGGGCGTCGCCTACTGGCTGGCCGGCGTGCCGTCGCCGGTGACGCTCGGCGCGCTCACCGGCATCATGGCGCTCATCCCCGGCGGCGCGCCGCTCTCTTTCACGCTGGTGTCGATCTATCTCGCCGCCAGCGGCAAGCTGTTTGCCGGCATGGCGTTGTTCACCTGGGGCGCGGTCGAGCTGTTCATCGTCGACAAGACGCTGCGCCCGAAGCTTGTCGGCGGGCCGATCAAGCTGCCGTTCCTGCCCACCTTTTTCGGGCTGATCGGCGGCGTCAAGACGATGGGCTTCCTCGGCCTCTTCATCGGTCCGGTGCTGATGGCGCTGCTTGTCGCCATCTGGCGCGAATGGCTGCGCGAGGTCGAGATGATGGATGAACAGGCGCCTGCCATCGACGAGGAGGCACCCGAGGTCAGGAAAATTCAGGCCGGGTGAACGACGGCAAGCGCCGCGCGGCGCTTGCGGCCCTCCTGCAACTGCCACAGCGAATGCGCCGCCAGCGTCACGATCAGGATCGTGCCACCGATCAGGCTGTTGCGCGTCGGCGTCTCGGCAAAGACCAGCCAGACCCAGATCGGCGCCAGCACGGTCTCGAGCAGATAGAACATCGCCACCTCCGGCCCCGAGATGTATTTCGGTCCATTGGCGAGGCAGAAGAACGAGATCGGCATGATCACGGCGCCGTTGAAGATGATCCACCATGGCTGGTTGACGTGAAACCCTTCGCCCGAGACCATGAACAAGGCGACCGCCAGAGGCAGGATGACGCCGACGAGCGCCGTGAAGCCCATGTCCTTGCCGCTGGCGCGCGAGATGGTGATGGCCAAGGCGACGAAGAAAGCCGAGCAGAGCGCCATGAAATCGCCGAACAGATGACCCGTGCCGACCGAGCCGCCGACGATGATCAGCACGCCCAGGATCATCGCCAGCATCGCGACCACAGTTCCGAGCCGGGGTCTTTCCTTGAGAAAAAGCCACGATAGCAGCGCCGCGAACACGGTGTTGAAGGCGAGGATGAACACCAGGTCGGCTGTCGAGGTGTGGTAGACGGCGGTGACGAAGGTTATCCCGGTCAGGCCGTAGCAAAAGGCCACGGCAAGTCCCGACCAGCCGGGAATGAGTTGCGGCGCATTGGCGCGCAACGCACGCCAGACGGCCCAGATTATCAAGGCGGCAATGAGTGTCGTGCCGGTGCGCAGCATCATGATGGTCCAGGGGCTGCCGTCGGCCAACCGGATCAGTGGAATGTCGACGGTAAGCGTCAATCCGCCGATGGCAGTGATCAGCAGGCCCTTCTGGTGGTCGTGGTGGGAAGACATGATAAGTCTCGCAATGATTTGCAGACGGCTGGCTTGATGGCGCACGCTTACAGCGAGCGGCGGAAACACCAGCTTCCTGGCTCTTGAAACAGTTTAAGGTCGGGCTTTGGAAAAAATGGTCAGCGACTGACCGCTTCGTGGTCGTAGCGTTCCCAGCCCTTCGGGCCGAGATGCTCCTGCGGCATGAAACGCATCTTATAGCTCATCTTGCGCGAGCCGTTGACCCAGTAGCCGAGATAGACGTGGGGCAGTCCCATCGCCTTGGCGCGGGCGATGTGGTCGAGGATCATGAAGGTGCCGAGCGAGCGATCCTCGAAATCGGGATTGAAGTAGGAATAGACCATCGACAGGCCGTCGGCCATCTTGTCGGTCAGCGCCACGGCGATCAGCTCGCCCTGGCCCTTGCCGGTGATGAAGGTGTCGGGGCCGCGGCGCCGGTATTCGATGATCTTGGTGTCGACATGCGTGTCCTCGACCATCATGGCATAGTCGAGCACCGTCATGTCGGACATCCCGCCGCGCCGGTGCCGGGCGTCGAGATAGGCGCGGAACAGGGAATATTGCTCGGTCGAGGGCTGCGCGTCGTGCATGGCGCCGATCAGATCGGCATTGCGCTGGATGACGCGGCGCATGTTGCGGCTGGTGGTGAACTCCTGCGCAAGGATGCGCACCGACACGCAGGCGCGGCAGGATTCGCAGGCGGGCCTGTAGGCAATGTTTTGGGAGCGCCTGAAGCCGCCTTGGGTCAAGAGGTCGTTCATCTCGGGCGCCTTGTCGCCGACAAGGTGCGTGAACACCTTGCGCTCGAACTGGCCCTCCAGATAGGGGCATGGCGACGGCGCGGTCAGGAAGAACTGCGGCGACTGGGTCGGATGCTGCGTCATCTAATCTTGGAAACGCTCCTGCGAATCGCTCTACCTTTGGCCCGGCCGGCGAAAAATTCAACAGGATTGTGCGGCCGCGGCCGGCCTAGCCTGTTCATATTCTAGCACAACCGGCGCGGCGATGGCGGCCGCAGGCACCGTCAGATGTCGGTGCGGGTGACGACCGTGCCGAGAAGCAGGTCATGCAGCGTGCGCTTGCGGTCGGAAAACAGCGTGACCAGCAGCACCAGCGGCGTCAGGATGACGTTGGCGGCCCAGAACAGCACCGAATGCACGACCGCGGTCAGGCCGTCGATGCGGGTGCCGTCGAGCTTGTCGAGCCGGATGCCCATGATCTTCATACCGGTCGTCGCCTGGTCACGGCTGCCCAGCGTGTTCCAGATGTAGAGGATGGCAACCGCCGGCACCAGGACGGAAAACAGCGCCCAGCCCAGGCCGAAGGTCAAAAGCCCAAGCACGGCGACCAGTATCGCGAAGGGGATGGTGAGCAGCGCAACGATGAAATAGTCGAGGATGAAGGCGAAGACGCGCCTGGTCCGCACGCCGCGATAGGCGCGCGTGTCCTCGAACCTCGTTGTGATGATCTCGCCGTCAAGCACGCGCGTGTTCATGTCCTTTCCTCATAAGGGCATTCGATGCCCGCCATCTCAGATGGTGAGGGCAGCGCTGAATTCAAGGAACGGATTTGGGCTTGGCCGGCCCGGGGGTCTAAAGCGCGTCGCGCTGAAACGGATTCAAGCGACGCGCTTTAGGTCCTTGTTTTGATGCATGTCGTTTTCCCAAAACCGCTGCACACTTTTGGGCGACATGCATTAGAAGACGCCCGGCAAGAGCCGGTAGCGGACCTTGTTGAGATACTCGCTATACTCCGGCGTTATGGCAAGAAGCCGTTCTTCGCGCAGGATGCGGTGAATCTGGAACAGACTGATGATGGCGTAGACGGTGAAATTGTAGATCGAGAAATTCGACAGCAGGAACACGACGTGTCCCATAAGGTAGCCGGCGTAAATCGGGTGCCTGACAAATCTGTAGGCGCCGTCGGTCACGACGCCCCGGTTGGCGGGCAGGATGGCGAAGGAGCGGCCGAGCGATATCTTTCCCCAGATGGACATCCACAGCGACAGGAACTGCACCGGTGCGGCGATCGCGAGCGGAATGATCGCGACGCCTTGCTCGAACGAGATGAGGCCGGCGCCGAAAGTGGCCGTCACCGAAATGACCACGGTGAACGGGCTCCAGTCGCGAACGATCGGGCGGCGCGCGAGGAGCAGCCAGATGAGGGTGAGGGTTTCGGAAATCGTCAACAGCAGGACGTTGAGCCGAGCCGGGTCGATGATGAGCTGGGACACGCCGCGATAAACGAATAGCGACATCACAGCCAGCGCGAAAAAGCGGAAGAAGCCCTCGCGCAAGTCCGTCAAGACTTCGCTCGCCCGTGGCCCGGAGAGGAATCCCGTTCCTTCGCCAGACAGGGCGATGCTTTTCAGAATGGTCAAGTCGTCGATCCCCGGCGGTCCCCTCGTATGAGACCATTGCACGCAAGCCCTTGCCGCGAGGTTAAGCTTTTGAGTGGCTTTGGTTGTATGCGGTGGAATCTCTCGAGTCCCCGGCGAATGGCGTGTTGGCAGTTGAACATGACGCTCTTCCCAGTTTAGCCTGCTGCGGCGCACAAAGAGGTGGGGAAATGGACTACGACATGCTCGTGATAGGCAGCGGTCCCTCGGGGCGCCGCGCCGCGGTACAGTCGGCCAAACTTGGCAAATCGGTTCTGGTGGTCGACAGGGGCCGCCGCCTCGGTGGCGTCTCGGTGCACACCGGCACCATCCCATCGAAAACACTGCGCGAGACGGTCCTCAACCTCTCCGGCTGGCGCGAGCGCGGCTTCTACGGGCGTGGCTACCGCGTCAAGCAGGACATCTCGGTCACCGACCTTGTCGAGCGCTTGCACAAGACGCTCGACCATGAGGTCGAGGTGTTGCAGCACCAGTTCATGCGCAATACGGTCAAGAGCGCGCGCGCCGCGGTGAAATTCCTCGGCCCCAACCGGGTCAGCCTGACGGCGGACAACGGTGACTACAGCGAAGTCGGTTTCGCCAACGCGCTGATCGCCGTGGGCACCAGGCCGCATCGTCCGGGCGACGTGCCCTTCGACAAGAAGCGCATCTTTGACAGCGACGAGATGCTGGAACTCCACCATCTGCCGCGCACGCTGACGGTGATCGGCGCCGGCGTCATCGGCGTCGAGTATGCGACCATCTTCTCGGCGCTCGACGTGCCGGTGACGCTGGTCGAGCCGCGCAACACGATCCTCGATTTCATCGACCGCGAGATCGTCGACGACTTCATCCACCAGATGCGCGACCGCGGCATGACCATTCGCCTCGGCAGCACGGTCAAGGAAATCGCTTCGAAGCCGGATCATGCCGAGGTGACGCTGGCCGACGGCCGCACCATCCGCTCCGAGATCGTGCTCTATGCCGCCGGCCGCACCGGCAACGTCGCCAGCCTCGGCCTGGAGATGGTCGGCATCGAAGCCGATGGGAGAGGCCGTATCAAGGTGGATCCGAAAACCTTCCAGACCAGCGCGCAGAACATCTATGCCGCCGGCGACGTCATTGGTTTCCCAAGCCTTGCCTCCACCTCGATGGAGCAGGGCAGGGTGGCCGCCTGTCACGCTTTCGGCGTCACCCTGCCGCCGCCGCCGGAAACCTTTCCCTATGGCATCTATGCGGTGCCGGAGATCTCCACCGTCGGCCAATCGGAGGAGCAGGTGCGCGAGAGCGGGATCGCCTATGAGGTCGGCGTGGCACGCTTCCGGGAAACCTCGCGCGGCCACATCATGGGCGTCAACTCAGGCTTCCTGAAGCTCCTCTTTTCGGTCGAGACGCGACGGCTGCTCGGCGCCCACATTGTCGGCGAGGGCGCCACCGAGCTCATCCACATCGGCCAGGCGGTGATCAATCTCGGCGGTACCGTGGACTTCTTCGTCAACAACACCTTCAACTATCCGACGCTGGCCGAAGCCTACAAGATCGCGGGCCTGGATGCCTGGAACAGGATGGGGCAGGGATAGACACTGGACAAAGCTCCTTGCCAGGAGCGACGTTCCAGTCAGGCGACTGGTGTGGCCCCCGCAAGCCACTGCGGCACGATCGCTGCATCCGCGTCGCCGAATTCGTGACCTGCGGCGACGATGCGCGCATCGACCTCGGCGCCGCGCTGGCTGAACAGCGTCACCAGGGCGGGCGCGAAGGGTCCGTAGGTCTGGTCCGCCGCGCCGGCGATGATCAGCACCCGCGTTCCGGCAAGGTCGGGCGCAGGGGTGTCGTCGAGTACCGGCATCGCCCTGAGAAGCGCGGCCTGCCTGACGAGGCCCGGATGGAGCAGCATCAGCGTGGAAACCAGATTGGCGCCGTTCGAATAGCCGAGGAAGGTTGCGCGCTGAAGGTCGAGCCCATGGCGCTTCGCGGCTACGGCTGCGAACTCGGCGAAAGCGGCCGCCTCCGCGCGAATGCTCGATTGCTCGAAACTGGTCGGCGTGATTCGCTCGAACCAGCGGAAACCATCCTCTTGGGCGATGCGGCCGCGCGCCGCGACAAGCACCGCGCGCGGCCCGATTTGCCTCGCCAATGGCACCATCGTCGTTTCGTCCACGCCCGATCCATGCAGCACGAAGAGGCATTCGCCGCTCGCATTCGCCGGCCTCAGCAATCGATAGGAAAAACTAAGATCGCGGTGCAGGATGTTGTTTTCTTCGGAATATTCGGACACGCTCATATCCGTTTGATTTCATGGGTGTTTTGTTGATTTGCCGGCTTCAAAACGGAATGTTTTCAAGCTCCGCGAAAGTTGATTGAACCGGGCGCATTTCAGACCGTTTCTGCGCCGATACACTCCCCGATGGGAGGAATCGAAGCGGTGCGTCGGGGGTCGCATTGCTGGACATGAAACACCAGCTCTGAGGCCTTTTGTCGATGACCATCCCGGTTTCTCAACGCGACACGCGTATCAATGATCGCAATACGCGTATCAATGATCGCGACACGCGTATCAACGGTCGCGACACGCGTATCGATGTGCTGCGCGCGCTCGCCTTGCTCACCATTTTCGTCGACCATGTGCCTGGCACCGTCTTCGAAAGCCTGACCTACAAGAATCTCGGCTTTTCCGATGCGGCCGAGGCCTTCGTCCTGATCTCCGGCATCTCGGTTGCGCTTGCCTATGGCAGCAAGTTCAAGCCGGGCGGCAGATTGCTGGCGACGCTCAAGATGTGGCGGCGCGCCGGCGTGCTTTATGTCACCCACATCGTCATCACCATGGCGGTGATCGCCATGTTCTGCGCCGCGGCGGTATTTGCCCACAGGCCGGAGCTCTTGAAGATGATCAACATCGAGCCGCTGATGAAGAACACGCCGGAGGTGCTGCTCGGCATCGTCACGCTCGGCCATCAGCTCGGCTACAACAACATCCTGCCGGTCTATGCGGCGCTGCTTCTGGCGGCGCCGGCCTTCGTTCTGTTCGTCAGCTACAGGCCCGTGGCCGCACTGTTTGTGTCCGGGCTGCTGTGGCTTGTCGCCGGTATCTGGCAGATCGCGCCGCCGAACTATCCCGAGCCGGGTCTCTGGTTCCTCAACCCGCTGTCCTGGCAATTCCTGTTCAATATCGGCCTTGCGGCCATGCTCCATGTCAAGCGCGGCGGCACCATTCCCGTAAACCGGTGGCTGATGGGCTTCGCCGGCGCCTATGTGGTCGGCGCGGCGATCTGGGTGCACAGCCCGCTCTGGGGTCATATCACCTGGTTCGACCTGCCGGTGGTGCTCGGCGGCTTCGACAAGACCTTCCTGTCGCTGCCGAGACTGCTGCATATCCTTTCTGTCAGCTACCTGATCATCGCCTTGCCGGCCGTATCGAACCTCTTCCGCGCCAGGCCCGACAATCCGCTGGCGATCCTCGGCAAGCGCTCGCTGCCGGTGTTCATCGCCGGAACGGTGATCGCCATGGCGGCTCAGGTGCTCAAGCTGATCAATCCCGGCGGCCTGGCCTATGACACGCTGCTGATCGCCGCCGGCATCGCCATGCAGTTCGCGCTGGCGCTGTATCTCGAATGGCTTGCCAGCCTCGGTCCGGCCCGCGCCAAGCCGGCGCGCGAGCAGACTGGGCGCGCTTCGTTCGGTGCGCAGCCGGTGCAGGCGAGGTTGGGCGGCTATTGAGGGCTCGTCAGATCCTCGGGGCAGGGCCGGTCGAGGCCCTGACGACGAGCTCGACACCCATCGTCTCGCGCCGTACCGCGCCGTCGAAGTCGAGGATCATGCGCGCCGCCCGCCGCCCGATCTCGGTGATCGGCTGGGCGATCGTGGTCAGCGGCGGGTCGCAGAGCGCGCCGTCCGGCACGCCGTCGAAGCCGACGATGGAGACATCCTCCGGCACTTTGAGCCCCCGCGCGGTCAGCCATTCGATGGCGATCAGCGCCATCCTGTCCGACATCGCCAGGATGGCGCTGGGCCGCTTGTTGCCCGCGAAGATCGCCTCGAGCCCGGCCCTGGTGCTCTTCTCTTCATTTTCGGTCTCGTAGACCGGGATCTTCGCCGTATTGATGCCGAAGCGGGAGAGCTCCTCGAAATAGCCGGCAAGGCGGTCGCGTGTTCCTGTGTAGAGCGCGCTGTGCACGATTTCCGGCGTGGCGAAGCCGGTGCGGTCGTCGGCAAAGGCCAGCGACAGCACCGCGAAACGGCGATGGCCGAGCTCGGCAAGGTGGCGCGCTGCAAGCCTGGCGCCTGCGACATTGTCGACGCCGATCGCCGAGACGGTTTCGTCCTCGAAGCCGAGTTCCAGCGCCACGAAGGGCAGCCTGCGCTCGCGCGTCAGGTCGACAAGGCGCGAGCCGCCTTCGATGCAGAATAGGATGAAGCCGTCGACAAGCGCGCTCTGGATGTTCCAGGCGAGCTTTTCCTGGTTGGCGGCTGAGACCAGTGCGATGCCCGCGCCCGTGGCGTCGCAGGCTTCGGAGATGCCGGCCATCATGACGCGGGCAAAGGGATCCTCGAAGAAATAGGAGAGGGGCTCGGTCGTGCCGACGCCGATGGCATTGACCTTGCCGGCGCGCAACAGGCGCCCCTTGGGATCGGGCCCGGCATAACCCATCGCCTCCGCCACTGCCTTGACCCGCTCGCGCACTTCCTGGCGCACGATCTCCGGGCGGCTGAAGACATTGGAGGCCGTGCCATGCGAGACGCCAGCCGCCTTGGCGATATCCGCCAGCCGGATGGGTCGTGCCTGGCCTTCGATGGGTGATGCCATGTCGTTCCTCCGAATCCTGTCACATCACGAACATGACCGCGGAATGGTTGCCGGTCATCTAACATTTTTCTTGGATCGATTCAAATTCCTGCTTGACTTCGAGTGCGGCGAGCATATGATTTGAATCGATCCAAGACAGCTTCTCCCGAGCGGATTTGAAAGAAGGAGGGTGCCATGCATCCGGTCAGCTATTTGTTCGAGGACTTCTACAAGAACGACTGGGGCATTGCCTCGGCCGCAACGAGCGAAAAGCGGCGCGGCAAGGCAAGCCCGTGGAAGCGCGAGCCACGCTTCATCGTGGGGCGCAAGCGCGCCTGAGGGGCGGTTCTTTTTCGTGCTGAAAAATTGGATCGATTCAATCAGAGGAAATCAGCCATGCATCCGATCAGCCATCTCTTCCAGGACATCTATCGCAACTATTGGGGCATCTCGCCGGCGGTCGACCGGCCTGAGCGGCAGCGCGCGGCGGAGCCGGCGACGCGCAGGCGGAAGCTGCGTTTGGTGCGCCGCTGACCTCGCCGCTCCGCGAGCCTCGCTCCGATGAAGGGGCGTTCTAGGACCGTGGGCGCAACAGCGCCGAGACCGCAATCGCCAGCCAGCCGGCGATCAGCAGAGTGCCGCCGACCGGCGCCGACATCGGAAACAGCCGCGAGCCGAGGAAGTCTCTGGCGATAAGATCGCCAGAAAACATCAGCAGGCCGACGAGCAGCACCAGGCCTGCGATCCTGAGGCTCCTGTTGCCGTCGGCAAGGCCGATGGCGACGAAGGCAGGGGCGTGCATCAGCAGGAACGAGGCGGCTGTGCCGGTGAAGGCGCCGCCCCGATGCGCGGCGGCGGCCGACAGCGCCACGCCTGCCGCGCCAACGAGCCCACCCGCCAGCACGAGGATACGGCTGCCGCCGTTTGATGGTTGCCCGGCGAGGCTCATCGCGGATCTCCGTGCTTCGGTTGACGGCGAGCCTCTCAGGACTCGCCCGCTTCGAGCAGCATATGCCGCGCCCGCCTCGACTGGACAATCCAGTTGTAGACCGCTCCGAACGCCATCAGCACCGACGTGCCTAAAAACACCGCCCGCATGCCGAAATGGCCGCCGACGAAACCGCCGGCCAGCGGCCCCGCGACCTGGCCCACATACTGCGCCGAGATCGACAATCCGAGCACATTGCCGCCGACGCCGTCCGGGATGTTGTGGCGGATGACGCTGGTGATGCAGGGCAAGAGGCCACCCAGCGCCAGACCCATCAGGAAACGCAGCCCGATCAACTGCCAGCCATCGGTGACGAACGCCTGCGGGACGAGCAGCAGCGCCGAGACGGCAAGCGCGCCGACAACGACGTTCCAGTGGCCGACGCGATCGGCGAGCCTGCCCAGCCATGAGGAGGACAGGATCGTGCCGAGTGCTGCCGCCGACATCACCACGCCGGCGACCATCGTCACCTTGCTCTGGCCCACGACGAGTTGCTGCACATAGACGGTGATGATCGGCTCGATCGACATTGTGGCGAAGGCGAGCAGCATGCCGGTCGTCAGCATCGCCACGACCGGTCGCTTGTCAGGGATCTGCGACCAGCCGCTCCTCGGCTTCGCCGCCGAAGCGGCGTTGGCCGCAACTGGACGCGGGTTTTCCTTGATCAGGAAGGTCGTGGCCAGGAAGGCAAGGAAGATGACGCCGCCGGACAGCAGGAAGGTCGCGCGGATGCCGATCACCGGCGGCAGCGCGCCGCCGAGCAGCGGGCCGACCAGCGAGCCCGCCGTGATGCCGGCCGCCAGCACGCCGAGCGCCCAGCCGGAGCGGTCCTTGGGCGTCTGCATCGCCACCAATATCGTCGATCCCGAGGAATAGCCGCCGGCAAAGCCGATCAGGAGCCTCAGCAGCACCAGTTGCCAAACGCTTTCAACCATGCCGGTCAGCGACATGCAGATCGCCATGCCGAACGAGGCGCGCACCAGCATCAGCTTGCGGCCATAGCGGTCGCCCAGCCGCCCCCACAACGGTGCGACCAGGGCCGCGGCAAAGAAGGTTGCGCCATAGGCGATACCCGACCATTGCACGATCGCGGCGTGCCCCTCGGCGCCGAGCTGTTCGACGTAAAGGGGCAGAAAAGGCAAGAGCAGCGTCATGGCAATGAGCGTGCTGAACGAGCCGGCGAAGCAGACGGCGAGATTGCGCCGCCAATGGGCGTTGTAGCCGCCCTGTTCTGTACCGCCGTCCGCCATGTTATGCCTGCCCGGTTATCCGGGATTGCTCCGGATACCATTTTGGGATACCAAATCGGTATCCGTCATGGACCTCAACCCGGCCGCTGTCAATGCGGTGCCGAAGAGCGGAACGACAATGTCGCAGATGCAGAATGTCGAAAGGCAACTTCGCGAGATGATCCTCGGGCTGGAGATCGGCCCGGGCGAGCGGCTGACGGAGCGCTGGATCGAAAGCCGCTTCGGCGCCTCGCGCACGCCGGTCAGGGCCGCTTTGCTGCGCCTCGAGACCGAAGGTCTGGTCGGCCGCGACGGCCGCGGCTGGACCGTGGCGCCGATCAATCTCGCCGAGCTTGGCCAGATCGCCGTCTACCGCGAGGCGGTCGAGGTGGCGGCGGTGCGGCTGACGGCAGCGCTTGAGGATCGCAGCGGGGTCGAGGTGATCGCGGCGATGCTCGATTCCTGCGACGCCGACACGCCGCGCGAGGAATGGCATCGCGTCGGCATGGATTTCCACATCGAGCTGGCCAGGCTTTCCGGCAATGAATTCCTGTTGCGGGCGGTACGCGATGCAATGACCAGGCTGTCGCGTGCCCGCTGGCTGGAAGTGCGCGACGAGGCGGCGCTCGGCCGCGCCTGGGCCGAGCACCATGCCATCCTGGGCGCCGTGCGAAAGGGTGACGCCGACGAGGCAGCTAGGCTGCTCTCGGCTCATATCGCCGGCAGCCGCGACCGGCTGGTGACTTCGCTGCATGATGACCGGCGCGGCCTGCGCGCCAGGGGCTTCGCCGTCGTCGCTGCCTGATCCCTGCAATCGCCGCCGAATATTAGGACTCTCACAAGTTCGTTTGCCTGCGCGGGCTTGCAAGATGTTCGGCACAATGCTGTAGGAGGCTCGACGCCACATCTTTGAAACGAAGGACGCATGGCCTCGCCCTTACGCACCGCAGCGCGGGTATTCTATTTCGTACGCAACATAACGCGCGATGTGGTGCCGCAGGCTCTCTTTCGCCAGCGCCTCGCCGGCCTCCTGGGGCAGGCGAAGCTTTCCAGCAAAACGGTCCGCGATCGGGTCAACTATTACAACAAGCTCGACCATGGCTTCGCGCCGAGCGCGGCGGCCGTGCCGGCCGGTCAAATACCCAAGTTCGGGAGCATGTACTATTACGATCTGAAGGAGTTCGCCCGCTACTTCGATCGCGACCTGATCATCGATCTCGAGTTCGGCGATGTCGTCGATGTGCCCAAGATGCCGGCGATCGTCAAGGACCGGCCGATCCGTGACGACAACGGCAACGCCGTGATCATGAAGCTCGACAAGTTCCGCCATTTCCGGTTTCCCCGCGACGGGTTGTCCTTCGCCGAGAAGCGCCCGATGGCGGTCTGGCGCGGCGATTTCAACAATCCGATCCGCAAGCGGTTCGTCGATGCAGTGCGCGGTCTGCCGGCTTGCGATGCGGGCTCGCCCAAGCCAAGCGCGCCGGAGAACTACCGTAAGCCCTACCTTACGATCCCGCAGCAGCTGCAGTTCCGCTACATCGTCTCGCTCGAAGGTAACGACGTGGCCACGAACCTGAAATGGATCATGAGCTCGAACTCGCTCTGCCTGATGCCGCCTCCGACCTACGAGACCTGGTTCGCCGAAGCTGAGGTCGAGCCCAATGTCCACTACGTGCCGCTGGCGCCCGATTTTTCGGACGTCGCCGACAAGATCGCCTATTTCGAAACGCACCCGGCGGAAGCCCAACGCATCACGACGGCGGCCAACGCTTACTGCCGCCGGTTCAGCAATGAAAAGGACGAGCGGGCGGTCTCGCTGCTCGTCCTCTACAAATATTTCGTGCTGAGCGGCCAGATCAAACCCGACCCCGAGGTTTGGCGCTACATCACGGGCTGAGGGTTCTTAGATATCGCTGCGGTCGAGCACCAGGTCGGCCGGGCCGAAACGGTCCTTGGCGGTGAACTGCTGGTGCCAGTAAGGATAAAGCACCGGCGGCCGGCTGACGGCGTCGAGGCGCAAACGCTCGTCGAGCGTCAGCGTCAGGCTTGCCGCGGCAAGGTTGTCCGTGAGCTGGGTTTCGTTGCGGGCACCGATCACCAGCGAACTGACGGCCGGGCGGCCGAGCAGCCAGGCAAGCGCCACCTGCGCCGCCGACACGCCACGCGCCTTGCCGATCTCGGAGAGCATGTCGACGATCCGCCACAACCTGTCCTCATCGCGGATCGGCGGTTCCGACCAGCCGCCAAGTTGCCGCGCCGTCGGGCTGTCGCGGCGGTATTTGCCCGAAAGCAGGCCGCCGGCCAGCGGGCTCCACACCAGCACGCCGAGGCCCTGGTCGACCGAAATCGGCAGCAACTCGTATTCGGCCTCGCGTGCTTCAAGCGTGTAGTGGATCTGCTGGGTGACGAAGCGCGGCTGATGATGGCTGTCGCTGATCGAGAGCGCCTTCATCACCTGCCAGCCCGAAAAGTTGGAACAGCCGACATAGCGGACCTTGCCCTGGCCGACCAAGGTGTCGAGCGCGGCGATCGTCTCCTCCAGCGGCGTGACGCCATCCCATTCGTGCAGGAAATAGATGTCGATGACGTCGGTCTTGAGCCGCTTCAGGCTCCTCTCGCATTCGCGGATCAGATGATGGCGCGACAGGCCTTCGTCGTTGGGGCCGTTGCCGATCCGCATGCGCGCCTTGGAGGCGATCAGCACATCGTTCTTGCGCTTCCCGCCGAGCGCCTCGCCGACGATCTCCTCCGACAAGCCATTCGAATAGACGTTGGCGGTGTCGATGAGATTGATGCCGGCATCGAGGCAGGTATCGATGATGCGCCTGGCTTCCGAAAGGTCGGATTTGCCGACGGCGGCGAACGGGCCCGTGCCGCCGAAGGTCATCGTGCCAAGGGTCAATGTCGAAACCTTCAGGCCGGAACGGCCAAGGGTGCGGTATTCCATGTCGGATCCTCGCGATTTTGTTTTGAAGAGGCGCGCGTGGCGGGCGCCGGAAAAAGCGCGATGGTATTTGTAGGACAATTCCGGCGGCTTGTCGCCCCGCTGTCGGTCCGGGCCGATCACATATCGGCTAGACCAGCACCCGGCCGGGACGGCGCTTGCAATAAAACCGTCATTGCGCGTCTGTATCTCAGTCGGCTTAGGGAGTGGCGTTTCTGGCCCAGGCTGAAACGCATCCGAGGCTAAGATGGCTGACAGGCAGGAGCAGCGTGATGAACGAACTCAAACCGAATTCCGGGGCCAAGGATTGGCTGGAAGCCGAACTCGCCGACACGCTCGACGAGGATTATGAGCTGGAGATTTCCGAGCCGGCGCTGTCGCTGGAGATCGCCAGGATCTACAAGAATGCGCATCCGCCTTCCATCGAGCGCCTGACCTACTTCCGCGAGCTGCTGCGGCTGCAGTCCGAGCTGATCAAGCTGCAGTCCTGGGTCGCCTACCACAAGAAGAAGCTGGTGGTGATCTTCGAAGGCCGCGACTCCGCCGGCAAGGGCGGCGTCATCAAGCGCATCACCCAGCGCCTCAACCCGCGCATCTGTCGCGTCGTGGCGCTGCCGGCACCGACCGAGCGCGAAAAGTCGCAATGGTATTTCCAGCGTTATGTGCCGCATCTGCCGGCCGGCGGCGAGATCGTGCTGCTCGACCGCTCCTGGTACAACCGCTCCGGCGTCGAGCGCGTGATGGGCTTTGCCAACCCCGAGCAGGTGGAAGAATTCTTCCACGACGTGCCGGAATTTGAGCGCATGCTGGTGCGCTCGGGCATCACGCTGGTGAAGTACTGGTTCTCCATCACCGATGAGGAGCAGCAGATGCGCTTCCTGATGCGCATCCACGATCCGATGAAGCAGTGGAAGCTGTCGCCGATGGACCTGCAGTCGCGCGTGCGCTGGGAGCAGTACACCAAGGCCAAGGAGGAGACCTTCGCCCGCACCAACATCAAGGAAGCGCCGTGGTTCATCGTCGAGGGCAACGACAAGAAGCGGGCGCGGCTGAACTGCATCGACCATCTGCTGCAGCAATTGCCTTACGAAGATGTGCCGCACGAGGAGATCACGCTCCCGGAGCGCGTCTTCAACCCGGACTACGAGCGCCAGGTGCTGCCGCGCGAGCTTTACGTGCCGCAGAAGTATTGAGGCACCCCTCCTTCTCCCCTTGTGGGAGAAGGTGGATCGGCGCGCAGCGCCGAGACGGATGAGGGGTGTTGGAGGGAATGAGGCTTCGAAAAATTAAACGTTTTGAGGCGTTTATATCTTCAGCGCAGTGATCCGTCCAACACCCCTCATCCGGCCGAGCTTCGCTCGGCCACCTTCTCCCACAAGGGGCTAGCGTGCGCACACATTTGCTTCGTGCTGTGGTCAAGCGTGAAGAGGCGCCGTCGGAAAATGGCTTGAAGCGGTTGAATTGTATGTGATTCTGTAGCCGCCATTGTTGATTCTGGAGGTTTCGACGATGGCTTCGTTGCTTGGCTACTTCGGCGACCTGCGCCTGCAAAAAAGGGGAGCATGGTTCTGGAGCGCATGTTTGCGCGTGTCAGCACGGGCATGCGCCGGCTGGCCGACACGCGCGCCGAGAAGGTCGCGTTCACACGCCTGTTTCGCAATCGCCACGTGAGCACGCAAGAGATCATCCGCACGGCGGCGGCGCGAACCGCCGAACTGGCCGCCGGCCGCCACGTGCTGATCATCGAGGACAGCAGCGAGATCAACTATGAAGCCAAGGCTTCGCGCAAGCGCGGCCTCGGTCGTGTCGGCAATGGCACCGATATCGGGCTGTTCGTGCATCCGGCGTTGGCCGTGGATGCCGTGGACGGCTCGGTCCTTGGCCTTGCAGGCGCCACGATCTGGCGGCGCGAGGCAGAGAAGGCGGATGACTACCAGGCGCTGCCGATCGAAGCCAAGGAAAGCCACAAGTGGATCGGCACCGCCAAGGCGGCATGCCAGGCGCTGACCGACGCGCCGCAGATGACGGTGATCGGCGACCGCGAGGCCGACATCTACGAAGTGTTTGCAAGGCTGCCCGACGAGCGCACCCATGTGCTCATCCGCGCTGTACGGGATCGGGCCTTGGGCACGCGGGGCGAGCGCCTGTTCGGCGCGATCGCCAAGACGCCGGAAGCCGGCCGCATTGCCTTCGAACTGCAGGCCCGACCCGGCCGGCCGGCCCGCACCGTCGAACTGGCCGTTCGCTTCACCGCGGTGAGCTTGCGCCAGCCCCGCCTTGGCGCCGACAGCCGCGATCCGCGCGAACTCACGCTCAACATGGTGGAAGTGCGTGAGATCGATCCACCTTCGGCCAAGGACGCGGTGATCTGGCGGCTGTTGACCACCCACAGCGTCGAAACGCTCGCCGATGCCTGCCGCATCGTCGACCTGTATCGCTCGCGTTGGAGCGTCGAACAGCTGTTTCGGACCGTGAAGTCGCAGGCCATCGATCTGGAGGAAAGTCTCATCGCCGACGGCGATGCACTCGAACGTCTGGCCGCCACCGCTCTGGTCGTCGCCACCAAGGTCATGCAACTCGTACACGGGCGTGGTTCGCCGGGCCAGCGCTTCCAGGCCGCACACCTCTTCGATCCCACCGAGATCACCGTCCTGGAAGTGCTCATCGCCAAGCTCGAAGGCAAGACCCAAAAGCAGAAGAACCCGCACCCCACGCACACGCTCGCCTGGGCCGCCTGGTGTATCGCCAGGCTCGGAGGCTGGAACGGCTACGAAAAGGAACGCCCGCCAGGGCCCATCACCTTCACCCACGGCCTCAGACGCTTCAACGCCATCACACACGGCTTCGTTCTGGCCTCGCAAAAATGAGCCCGAAGCAAATGTGTGCGCACGCTAGCCCACAAGGGGAGAAGGAGAGGCGCTAAGCCCGCCCGATCATCACATGCGTGGCATCGGCCGTCGCGACCTGGCTGGTGCAGCGGTAGCCAAGCTTCAGCATGTCGAGGCCGGCGAAAAGATGCTCGCCGGAGCCGAGCAGCATCGGCGAGATCGCCAGATGCATCTCGTCGATCAGGCTTTCCTTCAGATATTGCCGGACGGTCGAAACGCCACCGCCGACCCGCACGTCCTTGCCGTTGGCCGCCGCCTTCGCCTGCTCGAGCGCTGAATGGATGCCGTCGGTGACGAAGTAAAACGTCGTGCCGCCTTCCATGACGATCGGCGCTCGCTTGTGGTGGGTGAGCACGAAGACCGGCACGTGATAGGGCGGATTGTCGCCCCACCAGCCTTTCCAGCTCTCGTCCGGCCATTCGCCGCGGATCGGCCCGAACATGTTGCGGCCGAGGATCCAGGCGCCGACATTCTCGAAGCTGCGCACGGTGAAGCTGTCATCGATGTCGGTGGTGCCGCCGTCCTTGCCGACCATCTGGTGGAAACTGCGGGTGCCTATCATCCATTTATGGAGGGCTTCGCCTCCGACGCCGAGCGGGTTTTCGAGAGTTTGGTCGGGACCGGCGCCGTAACCATCGAGTGACAAGGTGAAAGCGTTGACACGCAGCTTGGACATCATTGCCTCCTAAAAACCGATTGTAATTTGCAAGCAGTTGTGGAGTAACTTAACTGATTTCGAAATGCAAGCGGTATTTTTCTGGGCGCGCAAATCGTCCCGCCCGAGTGGGCGTCCCGATCATGCGGCAGGACTTGGAAGGCGATTGGGAAGGGAACTCAGCCCTTCAGCATCTCCGCCACGGTCGGCGCGAAATAGGTGAGGATGCCGTCGCAACCGGCGCGCTTTAGAGCAAGAAGCGATTCCAGCATCGCCTTTTCGCCGTCGATCCAGCCCTTGGCGCTGGCCGCCTTGATCATCGAATATTCGCCCGACACCTGATAGGCGAAGGTCGGCATCTGGAGCTCGTCCTTCAGCCGGCGGATGATGTCGAGATAGGGCAGCCCCGGCTTCACCATCAGCATGTCGGCGCCTTCGGCGAGATCCTGCTCGGCCTCGCGCACCGCCTCGTCGGAATTGGCGTGGTCGATATAGTAGGTCTTCTTGTCGCCCTTGAGCAGACCGGCGGTGCCGACCGCCTCGCGATAGGGACCGTAGAAGGCGGAGGCGAATTTCGTCGCGTAGGACATGATCGCCACGTCCTGGAAGCCGTTTGCATCGAGCGCGTCACGGATGGCGCCGATGCGGCCATCCATCATGTCGGACGGCGCGATGATGTCGGCGCCGGCGGCCGCCTGGATGACCGCCGCGGCGGCGACCTGTTCCACCGTTTCGTCGTTGACGATGATGCCGTCACGCAGAATGCCGTCATGGCCATGGCTGGTGAACGGGTCGAGCGCCGCGTCGGTGATGATGCCGATCTCCGGCACCGCCTGCTTGATCGCGCGCGTGGCGCGGTTGATGACGTTTTCGGGGTCGAGGATGTGCGAGCCCGTCTGGTCGCGCAGCGCAAGCTCGACATTTGGGAAAGTGGCGATCGCAGGGATGCCGAGCTTTGCGGCGCGCTCCGCTTCCTTCACCGCGAGATCGATGGTCAGGCGATAGACGTCCGGCATGGCGGCGATCGGCTCGCGCGTGTTCTTGCCGTCGATCACGAAGATCGGCCAGATCAGGTCGTTCACCGAGAGCTGGTTCTCCTGCACCAGACGGCGCGACCAGTCGGCCTTGCGCATGCGCCTGAGCCGCCGGCTGCCGGTGATCTCGTCGACGTTGCGTGCGCCGGCAGGCTTTGCGGGGGTGAATCTGTTCATCGCCAAATCTCTCTTGTCGACCCGGCTTTTACCACGCGCCCCTGCCGCTGACCAATGCGACACGATTGTGCCAAGGCCGAAGCTCGGGTTCCTCGCCCCCGCAAAGCGGGGGAGAGGTGGCCGCGAAGCGGCCGGAGAGGGGCCTTCGTAGGGCGCTCCCCCTCTCCATCTCGGCTTCGCCGAGCCACCTCTCCCCCACTTTCGTGGGGGCGAGGAAACTGTGCATCACGGCTGCCCATTCCCCGACAAAATCTGCGCCGCGCCCTTTATCGCCGCGCGAAACGCCTCGTCGAAGCTGACGCCGCGCACCTGCCATCGATACGTCTTGCCGCGATCTGACAGCCGCCAGTCGGCGATCCAGCCGAGTTCCTTGTCGCTCCATACGATGCTCCCGGCGAGCGCCTGGACTGCTCCCGCTTTTTTCGCGAGCCGGTCGAGTCTTGCCATGTCGGCATTGCGCAACGCCTTGTCGTCGAGCCCGGCAAGCTGCCCGGATTTCGGAAAACTGGCATGCATCAGCAATGGCGCCGTAGCGTTGACGAAGGATTCGCGCATGGCCCCGCCGCGGCCTTCGTCGGCCGTCAGCACGAAATGCTTCATGCCTTGTTCGGTCGTGAGGAAAACGGCGATCAGCGGCCGCTCGCCGCGCCACGGCCTGCTGCCGAGCTGCGCCAGGAGCTTGTCGACCACCGCGGGCTTGTAGAGGCAGGTAAGGTCGTGCGGCCGGTCATGCGTGCCTTGCTCGTCATGGATGGGAATGCCTTCCAGCCGGTCGTGGTAGCGGAAGGATTGGACGAAGTCGGCTGCCTTGTCGCGCAGCGCCAGCATCTCCGCCTTCTGCGTCAGCCTCTGGTCGCCGGACACCCTGACCAGCACCTTGTCCAGGCAATCCTTGAAGCCGATCTCGCGGTTCGGCTCGCCGGTGCCGGTGACGATCGTCTGCGCCTGGTAGAGTTCGTCCGCCGTCGCGGCGCCGGCGGGGCAAGACATCAGGCAAATGGCGATCAGGCCGATCGCCGTCGCCGCTGGGTGAGAAAATCCGGGCATGTCTTGTCGTCCGGTTCAGGATGGCCATTTCTAGCACCGGGCGCGGACGACGGCCAAGACGATTGCCGGCTAACCGAGGAGTGGAGTGAGGCATGATCTTCATCTGGTTCATCTACGCTGCCTGGGTGCTGCTGATTGTCTATCTGACCGTTCACGCGATTGGCGTGAAACGGGATACCGAGCCGCATCTGCTGCAGAGTTTCGGACTGATGTTTGCCATGATCGCGGCCTTCCTGCTGCCGCGCGTCCAATTGTTCGCCTTCGTCAACTTCGCGCCCGTCAACGCCGTCCTGAGCAGCGTCGGTGTCGTCCTGGCCGTCGCCGGCATGTTTCTGTTGGTCTGGGCGCGGCAAACCCTCGGTCGCAACTGGAGCCAGACCGTCTCGGCCAAGCAGGACCACGAACTGGTGACGTCCGGCCCATACCGCCGCCTGCGCCATCCCATGTACACAGGCGGCCTGCTCGCATGCATCGGCTCGGCGATCGTGGTGGGCGGCCCTTTCGTCTTTCTGCTCCTCCTCTTGGGGGCGATCTTCATCTGGCGCGTTGGCGCCGAGGACCGGCTTCTGGCGCGGCAGTTTCCCGATGAATTCCCCGGCTATGCGCGCCGCACGAACGCGCTTATCCCGTTCGTCTGGTAGCGCGCTCGCCACGAGAAACGCGTCCGGCCCGGGCTCTCGACAATTGACGTTCGCCCGGTCGCCGCTTAGCACTTCTCCTCCCGCAGGCGCGGGGGAGGATTCTCTCACGATGGATTTTGGCGGAGGCGACGAAATTCGCTTCGAGCGTTTGGGCAAGGCGGGCGTCGTCACGCTGACGCGGCCGCAGGCGCTCAATGCCGTCACCCACCGCATGGTGAAGGCGCTCGGCAAGGCGCTCGATGCCTGGGAGGGCGATGCCGGCGTGAGCCTCGTCGTCGTCAAGGCCGAGGGCAGGGCGTTCTCCGCCGGCGGCGACATCCTGCACATCTACGAGGCCGGCCGCGCCGGCAAGCCGCCCGTCGACTTCTTCGCCGACGAGTACCGGCTCAACGCCCGCATCGCGCGCTTCAGGAAACCCTATGTCGCGCTGATCGACGGCATCGTCATGGGCGGCGGCGTCGGCATCTCCTTCCACGGCTCGCATCGCGTGCTGACCGAGAACGCGCAGTTCGCCATGCCCGAGGTCGGCATCGGCTTCTTCCCCGACGTCGGCGCCAGCCATCTGTTGCCGGATCTCGGCGGCAGTTTCGGCATGTATCTGGGGCTGACGGGAAATCGCATCCGCTATGGCGATGCACTGTGGTCGGGCCTCGCCACCCACACCATCAAGGCCGAGGACCAGGCAGGCTTGCTCGACGAGTTGGCCGTATCAGGCGATCCGGGTGAGGAATTGCGCGGCTTCTTCAGTCCGGCGAAGCGGGAGACCGAGCGGCAGGATCTGGAAGCGATCGCGCGCCATTTCTCGCAAGCCTCGCTCGCAGGCATCATCGCCAGCCTCGAGGAGGCTGCCGCCACCGATGTGTTCGCGGCAAAGACCCTGGCGACGATCAAGGCGCGCTCGCCGACCAGCCTCAACGTCGCCTGGCGCGAGATCAGCGCCGGACTGACGCTGTCGATGGACGAGTGCATGAAGATGGAGTTCCGCATCCTCAACCGCATGCTGGCTGGCCACGACTTTTACGAAGGCATCCGCGCCGCCATCATCGACAAGGGTTCGAAGCCTGAGTGGCGGCCCGCCGACCTCGGCGCGGTGAGCCCCGCCGACGTCGATGCCTATTTCGCGTCGCTCGGCTCCCGGGAGCTCGAGCTGTGAGCGAGGTCACCTCCAGGCGCGTGGTGCTGCAGCCCTCGACCACCGAGATCATCTTCGCCTGGTTCCAGCGCGTGATCGCCGGCTATTGCCTGCTCTTCGGCATCCTCTACTGGATCCGGCTGATCGGCATCTATCCCGGCGAGCTCTGGCGCTTCGACCTGATGCCGGTGCACTGGCAGGTGGCCGCGACGACCCTTGCCGTCTTCTTTCCCTTCGCCGCCGCGGGCCTCTGGATGCTCGCTTCCTGGGGCCCGGTCATCTGGTTCATCTGCGCGGCGACCGAGACCGTGATGTATGCCGGCTTTCCCGACCTCTTCGGCCACCGGCTGCTGATCGTCATCTCGCATGCCTGCGTGGCGCTGCTTTACATCGTCTTCCGCGTGGTAATCTGGCTGCAGAAGCGCCAGCTTAGGCAATAATGCATGTCGCCCGAAAGTGGGCAGCGGTTTCGGGAAAACGACATGCAGCAGACAAAGACCTGAAGCGCGTCGCCTGAGTCCGCTTCAGCGCGACGCGCTTTAACTTGCCGGACGGCTCCGCAGCCCTAAATTCGAGTCGGCGCTTTGCCCAAAAACCGTTGGCTAAATCTTTAGGTTAATTGTTCTTGCTCGCGTGACCGTTCGTTAAGCCTCTTTCGAAACCTCTTACCGGTAAGCTCTTGTTAGCCCTGGCGTTTAAGTCGAATTTTATGAGTATTCGATAGTGTCGCGATCAAGGTGAAGAACAAAAAATCACCGGGCGACAAACGAGAGGCAAAGACAATGATCAATTCGCGTCCGGCGGCGAAGACCGCCAACGTATCCGACGACCGCCGCGAGGCGATCCGTTCGCTGTACATGGAATCGCTGCAGCTGGTGGAGCGTCTGCATCGCCGCCTGCTTGACGTGATCAAGGACGAGTTCGACCGCAACGGCCGCTCCGACATCAACGCCATCCAGGCGCTGCTGCTGTTCAACATCGGCAATTCGGAGCTGACCGCCGGCGAGCTGCGCTCGCGCGGTTATTATCTCGGTTCGAACGTCTCCTACAATCTGAAGAAGCTGGTCGACCTCGGCTTCATCAACCACCAGCGCTCGCGCATCGACCGCCGTTCGGTCCGCGTCTCGCTGACGCCGAAGGGCAACGACGTGGCCGACGTCGTCGCCGGTCTCTACGAGCGCCATGTCGGCTCGATCGAGGCGGTCGGCGGCATCAACACCGACGAGTTCAAGCAGATGAACCGCGCCCTGCAGCGGCTGGATCGCTTCTGGAACGATACGATCGCTTACCGCATGTAAGCCGCTTCCGGCGCTTGAGACATTGAAGTCGCGCCGAAGAAGCGAGGCCGGAGGGAACTGTCAGGGACCGGTGCCGAAAAGCACCGGTCCTTATCCTTTCATGATCCCGCCTTCTGCAAATCGCGGACCAAGGCCACGTTGCCGCCATAATCACGGTGAAAGCGAGAATACGGGTGATGCTGCGGGCCAATGACCTGCGCTCATGGGAACCGGCGCGGCGGCCGCGCGTTTCTGGCGGCCGGACAATGCGGGACATGGTTGGCTAATTGTTAAGATTGCCAACCTTAGAGTGCGGGCAACCCGCCGGTAGAGCGAACTGAGCGAGATTTGATACAGCTAGAATGTCTGGAACGTCCATGAGAACCAGCCGCCGTTTCTTCCTGACCGGTGCCTCCGCGCTCGCCGCCGCTGTTGTCGCCGGCCATGCCAGCGCGCAGGATGTGGTCGGGGATATCCTGAAATCCTCGGCCCGCGGCAACTGGGACGACCAGTTCGATGCCCGCGCCAGTCAGACCGGCAAGGTTGCCTCGACGCTGCCGATCTTCAGTCTGCAGACCGTCGCCTTCACCGAGCAGGCGGTGGCGCAGTATCAGAACATCGTAGGCCAAGGCGGCTGGGAACAGGTTCCGGCAACCAAGAAGCTTCAGCTCGGCGTCGACGATCCGGATGTCGTGCCGCTGCGCAAGCGGCTGATGATCTCGGGCGACCTGTCGCAGAGCGCCGGTATCTCTACGGCCTTCGATTCCTATGTCGACTCGGCGGTCAAGCGCTTCCAGCTTCGCCACGGCCTGCCGGCCGATGGCGCGATGGGCAAATACACGTATGCGGCGATGAACGTTTCGGCGCAGATCCGGCTCGGCCAGCTGCAGACCAACCTGCAGCGCCTGAAGGAAAAGGCCGGCACGCTCGGCAGCCGCTATGTGCTGGTCGACATTCCGGCCGCACAGATCGAGGCCGTCGAGAACGAGCGCGTGGTCCTTCGCCACACCGCGATCGTCGGCAAGATCGACCGCCAGACGCCGATCGTGAATTCCAAGATCAACGAGATCATCGTCAATCCGTACTGGAACGCGCCGGTCTCGATCGTGCGCAAGGACATCATTCCGCTGATGCGGAAGGACCCCAAATACCTCGAGGAGAGCCACATCCGGCTGTTCGCGCCGGACGGCAGCGAGGTCGATCCGATGACCGTCGACTGGTCGACGGACGATGCCGCCAAGTACCGTTTCCGCCAGGATCCGGGCGTCGGCAACGCCATGGCCTCGGTCAAGATCAACTTCCCGAGCCCGGACGGCGTCTATATGCACGACACGCCGCAGCAGAGCCTGTTCGGCAAGCTGATGCGCTTCGACTCCTCCGGCTGTGTGCGCGTCCAGAACGTGCGCGACCTCGTCACCTGGATCCTGCGCGACACGCCTGGCTGGGATCGCCAGCATTTCGAGGCCACCATCAAGACCGGCGAGAACACGCCGGTTCAGGTCGTCAATCCGGTGCCGGTCCACTTCCTCTATCTGTCCGCGTGGTCGACCGGGACCGGCGTCGTGCAGTTCCGCGACGACATTTACGGCCTCGACGGCAACAGCGAGCTGCAGATCACGTCTGCGCTGTAAGCGACTGATATTAAATATGAAAAGGCCGCTCTAGAAGCGGCCTTTTTTGTTTGGATCAGCCGTTGGTTCTGCAAAGCAATACCCAGCCGCCTGTCTGGACGCGACGCCGGCAATTGCGCATGGTCGGCCTGGGAGCCGGAATCGCATCATGGACGTCGCCGTCTTCATCCTCGTCGTGCTTGCTTTCGTGGCGCTTTCCGGCGCGCTGATGCGGCTGGTGCGGGTGCCGCTGCCGGTGTTGCAGATCGCCATCGGCGCCGCCCTTGCCTGGCCGGCGCGCGGCCTGCATGTCGAGATCGATCCGGAGCTGTTCCTCCTGGTGTTCATCCCGCCGCTTCTGTTCGGCGATGCCTTCGCGGCGCCGAAGCGGGAGCTGATCGAGCTGCGAGGGCCGATCCTCGATCTTGCGATCGGATTGGTTTTCTTCACCATTGTCGGCTTCGGCTACGCCCTGCATTGGCTGGTGCCGAGCATCCCGCTTGTGGTTGCATTCGCTTTAGCCGCCGTGCTGTCGCCGACCGATGCGGTCGCCGTGTCCTCGATCGTCGACCGCAATGTCGTTCCGGCGCGGCTGATGCATATATTGGAAGGCGAATCCCTGCTCAACGATGCCTCCGGCCTGGTCATGTTCCGCTTCGCCGTAGCAGCGGCGCTGACCGGCAGCTTCTCCTTCGCCGCCGCCTCGCTGAGCTTCGTCTATGCCGTGGCCGTCGGCATCCTTGCCGGCATCGCGGCGCTGTTCATCGCCGCCAAGGCGCTGCAAATCCTTGGCCGCATCGGCGGCACGCCGGCGGAGGCGCAGGTGCTGGTCATGATCCTGCTGCCCTTCGTCGCCTATCTGATCGCCGAGCATGCCGGCGCCTCCGGCATCCTGGCCGCGGTCACGGCGGGCCTGCTCACCGGGACGTCCGGCATTTTCCGCTATCTGGCGGTCTCGGGGCGCATTCAGGCGATGTCGCTATGGTCGACACTGACCTTCGTCTTCAATGGCGCTCTCTTCATCCTGCTTGGCCTGCAGCTTCCAGACATCATCCGCAAGGTTCCGCCGGAGCTCACCAGCCGGCACTGGCTGTTCGAGCCGGCGCTGACCGTGCTCATTTTGACGCTCTGCCTGATCGGCCTGCGCTTCCTCTGGATCTGGATCGGCGACATGGCCACTGGGATCGCCGCACGGCTCGGCAAGCGCGAAGCCGAGCCCTTTGGTTTCCGTGTCAGGCTTGCCGGGTCGGTGGCCGGTGTGCGCGGGGCGATCACGCTGGCCGGCATCCTGTCGCTGCCGCTCGCGCTGCAGGACGGCTCGCCCTTTCCGGCTAGAGATGTGGTGATCTTTCTCGCCGCCGGCGTCATCATCTGCTCGCTGGTCATCGCCAGCCTCGCTTTGCCGAGGATCGCGCGCGGGCTGGTCGAGCCGGGCGAGGATCCGGGCGCGGCGGAAGAACGCCGGGCGCGTGTCGGCGCTGCCAACGCGGCCATCGCCAGGATAGAAAGTCTCGCCGGCAACGGCGGCGAAGAGGGCGAGGTGGCCGAGGCCCGGCTCGCGGTTGCCGACAGCATCGTTGCCGGCTACCGACGCCGCATCGCGGCGTCCGACGAGGCCGAAGAGGCGCGCGCCGAGGCTCGTGAAGCCGGGCGGCTGGAACTCGAGCTGAGGCATGCCGGCATCGAGGCGGAGCGCGCCGCCGTGCGCGCCATGTTCCGCAGCCGCGAGATCAACGACCATACGATGCGGGCGCTGCTTTCCGAGATCACGCTGACCGAAGCCCTGCTCAAGAGCCGGCAGGGCAGGAAATAACGGTTCGGTCGATTTGCTTGGCGCAATCCGGCCAGCAAATTTCGCGCCGCAAACGTGGCGGGCTCCGAACAACTGTGTTAATGCGCGGCGACCTCGCAAGACCTCCGGCCCCAAGGGAAAGCAAGCCATGTCAAATGCCGCGGCAGCCTCCAGCAAATTCGAATCCTTCTTTGAGACCACGCTTGCCGATGCCGATCCGGAAATTTTCGGCGCTATCCGCAACGAGCTTGGCCGCCAGCGCCATGAGATCGAGCTGATCGCCTCGGAGAACATCGTGTCCCGCGCCGTGCTCGAGGCTCAAGGGTCGATCATGACCAACAAATATGCCGAGGGCTATCCGGGTAAGCGCTACTATGGCGGTTGCCAGTTCGTCGACGTGGCCGAGGAACTGGCCATCGAGCGCGCGAAAAAGCTGTTCGGCTGCAACTTCGCCAACGTCCAGCCGAATTCCGGCAGCCAGATGAACCAGGCCGTGTTCCTGGCGCTGCTGCAGCCCGGCGACACCTTCATGGGCCTCGACTTGAATTCCGGCGGCCATCTCACCCACGGCTCGCCGGTCAACATGAGCGGCAAGTGGTTCAAGGTCGTCTCCTACGGCGTGCGCAAGGACGACCATCTGCTCGACATGGACGCGATCGAAAAGACCGCGCATGAGACCAAGCCGAAGCTTATCCTGGCCGGCGGCACTGCCTATTCGCGCACCTGGGACTGGAAGCGTTTCCGCGAGATCGCCGATTCGATCGGTGCCTACCTGATGGTCGACATGGCCCACATCGCCGGCCTCGTCGCTGGCGGCATGCACCCGTCGCCGCTGCCCCATGCCCATGTCGTGACCACGACCACGCACAAGTCGCTGCGTGGCCCGCGCGGCGGCATGATCCTGTGCAACGACGAGGAGATCGCCAAGAAGATGAATTCGGCGGTGTTCCCCGGTCTGCAGGGCGGTCCGCTGATGCATGTCATCGCCGCCAAGGCGGTGGCGCTCGGCGAGGCGCTGAAGCCGAGCTTCAAGGCCTATGCCGAAAGCATCGTCGCCAACGCCAAGGCGCTGGCTTCGAGCCTGCAGGAAACCGGCCTCGATATCGTCTCGGGCGGCACCGACAATCATCTGATGCTGGTCGACCTCAGACCGAAGAACGCCACCGGCAAGCGTGCCGAGGCGGCCCTTGGCCGGGCCAACATCACCTGCAACAAGAACGGCATCCCTTTCGACCCGGAAAAGCCCTTCGTCACCTCCGGTGTCCGTCTCGGCACGCCTGCCGGCACCACGCGCGGCTTCGGCCAGGCCGAATTCCGCGAGATCGGCAAGCTGATCGCCGAGGTGCTGGATGGGCTGAAGGTGGCGAATTCCGACGAGGGCAATGCCGCCGTCGAGGCCGCCGTAAAGGCCAAGGTCACGGCGCTGACGGATCGTTTCCCGCTCTATCCTTATCTCGGTTGACCGGGCGCTGCGCATCATCTTTTATCCGCCGGCATTGCGTCGTCCTGACTGGACGGCGCTCCGAACTGGAGGCTTGATGATGCGCACTTTTCGTCCCGCTGCCCTGGTCCTGCTTGGTTCGCTGGCCGGCTTTGCCGTATCGGGCGCGCTTGCACAGGAGCAAACGCAGCCGGATCCGAATTTGCCGGCCACCAACACTTTCGGCGGGTGGACCACGATCATCGATACGCTCGATACCGGGCAGGACGCGCGCAAGACCTGCGCGGCTTCGACCGCTTTCGTCGACGGCAATGGCAGCGCGGGCACGCTGACGCTTTCGATCTCGAACGGCGACGCGCTGCCGCCCGATGCCTATCCCGCCATCATGATCACCGTCGACAACAAGGACCTGCCGACCGGCAAGAGCATCGCAGCGACATTTGGCGACCCCGGCATCAAGGTTTCCGCGGCGGTCTCTTCCACCGATGCCGTCAACGGCCGTCCGAGCTGGATGGTCGACAACCAGGCCAAGACCAGTCTCGCGCTGCTGCGAGCCATGCGCAAAGTCACCTCGCTCGATGTCGTTTTCGGCAAGCAGACGGTCGCCAGCATCCCGATGGACGGCTTCACCAAGGCCTATCGCAACCTCGGCACGTCCTGCGGCTTCGCCACGAAGGATGTCGCGCCCTGAGGCGACGGAGCGTTCAGGGCAGGGCGCTGGCAATCTTGCTCGCGCCTCGCTATCTCTGAGGCATAAAAGGCTCTAAGCCTTTCGCCCATAGAATCGCGAACCCAAGGCTTTCCATGCGCTGCCCTTATTGCCAGTCCGAAGATACGCAGGTGAAGGATTCGCGCCCCGCCGAGGATGGCGCTGCGATCCGCAGGCGCCGCGTCTGTCCGGATTGCGGCGGCCGCTTCACCACCTTCGAGCGCGTGCAACTGCGCGACCTCGTCGTCATCAAGAAGTCCGGCCGCAAGGTGCCGTTCGATCGCGACAAGCTCCTGCGCTCCGTCGAGATCGCGGTGCGCAAGCGCAACGTCGATCCCGAGCGCATCGACCGCGCTGTGACCGGCATCGTGCGTCAGCTCGAAAGTTCCGGCGAGACGGAAGTGGCCTCCGGCGAGGTCGGCCGCCTGGTCATGGAGGCGCTGAAATCGCTCGACGACGTCGCCTATGTCCGCTTTGCCTCTGTCTACCGCAACTTCCGCGAAGCCAAGGATTTCCACGAATTGCTGGGCGAGCTGAAGGGCGACGAGGAAAAAACCGAAGAGGACGCCGGCTGATCATGGCAGGACCGCGACTGAGCGAGGCCGATCAGGCGGCTCTGGATCGTCGTTACATGGCCGCGGCGCTGAGGCTGTCGCGCCGCAATGCCGGCCGCACCTCCACCAACCCTTCCGTCGGCACGATTGTCGTGCGCGACGACGGCGCCGGTCCGATGGTCGTCGGCACCGGCGTCACCGCTATCGGCGGCCGGCCGCATGCCGAGACCGAGGCCCTGGCCGAGGCCGGTGAGCTTGCGCACGGCGCCACTGCCTATGTCACCCTGGAGCCTTGCGCCCACCATGGCCGCACGCCGCCTTGCGCCAACGCGCTGGTCAATGCCGGCATCGCGCGCGTCGTGGGTGCTGCCAGCGATCCCGATCCGCGCGTCTCCGGCAAGGGCTATGCCATCCTGCGCGCCGCCGGCATCGAGGTGGCGGAGAAGGTGCTGGCCACCGAGGCCGCCGAGCAGATGGCCGGCTATTTGATTCGATCTCTGAAGAAACGCCCGGAAGTGATCCTGAAGCTTGCGCTTTCCAGCGATGGCAAGATCGGCAGGAGAGGCGCCGGCCAGGTTGCCATCACCGGCGAGATCGCGCGGCGCGAGGTCTATCTGATGCGCGCCGAGGCCGATGCCATCCTGGTCGGCATCGGTACCGCGCTCGAGGACGATCCGGCTCTGACCGTGCGCTTGCCGGGGCTGGAGAACCGCTCGCCGGCGCGCATCATCCTCGATCGCCAGATCCGGTTGCCGGAGACATGCAAGCTGGTGTCCGGCGTTGACCGTGTTCCGCTCTATGTCGCGGCGTGCCCCGAGGCGGACCCGCACCGGCGGGCCGCGCTCGAACGCGCTGGCGTGCATTTTATCGGTACGGAAACGTACGAAAGTGAAGTGGCCCTGCCGGAACTGCTGGAGGATTTGGCCGCGCTCGGCATGGCAAGCGTGCTGGTGGAGGGCGGCGCCAAGGTGGCCAAGGCCTTTCTGGAGGAAGACCTGGTCGACCGTATCGTCCTGTTCCAGGGGCCGGAAGCAATCGGCGAGGACGGCATTGCATCGCCTATCGACGCCGACCATATCCCGCCGGGTTTCCGCAAATTGCGCGAGATGCGCTTCGGCGAGGACAGCTACGCCGAATGGGTACGACCATGATCCCAAAAGCTGGGAACCGGTTTTTGGGTAAGATCATGGTCAGACGGAAAGACCGAGATTGATGTTTACTGGAATTGTCACCGACGTCGGGACCGTGGCCGCGGTGAAGCCGCTCAGCGAAGGCGTCGGCCTGCGCATCGATACCTCCTACGACCCCGAGACCATTGCGATCGGCGCCTCGATCTCCTGCGGCGGCGTCTGCCTGACCGTGACGGCGCTTCCCGAGCATGGCTCGAACGCGCGCTGGTTCGAGGTCGAGGCCTGGGAAGAAGCGCTCAGGCTGACTACCGCGTCGAGCTGGAAATCCGGCGCCAGGATCAATCTTGAACGGGCGCTGAAGATCGGCGACGAGCTCGGCGGCCACATCGTCTCCGGCCATGTCGACGGCACGGCAGAAATCGTCGAGCGCAAGGAGGAGGGCGACGCCGTGCGCTTCACGCTGGAGGCGCCGCGGCATCTCGCGAAATTCATCGCGCCGAAAGGCTCCGTCGCGCTCGACGGCACCTCGCTCACCGTCAACAAGGTTGAAGGCACTCGCTTCGACGTTCTTCTGATCCACCACTCGCTGAGCGTCACCACCTGGGGCGAGCGCCAGGCCGGCGACCGCGTCAACATCGAGATCGACACCATGGCCCGCTATGCCGCGCGTCTTGTGGAGGCCGCGAAAGAAGGGTTGTGATGACCAAGAATGCAACCGGGTCCATGCAGGAGGAAAAGCTCAGCATTGAGGACCAGCGGGTCTCGATCTGTCGGTCAACGATTGCAGGGTGTTCGTTGAGGCCTTGGTCAATCCGCGGCCGGTGAATGACCGTCTGCGCGATACGGTGCGTCGCTATCGCGAGGCTACTGGCGTCTGACGGCCAATTGCAGCAATCTTGTGCTTGCGATCAATCCGGCTTCGGCCTAAGTCACCGGCAATCCCCCGGAGACTTTTATGGCTGGCATATCCCAACACGGCAAAGCGTTCATTCGTCCGAAGGCGAAGGCGCATCTGCTCATCGTCGAGGCGCGCTTCCACGACGACCTCGCCGACGCGCTGCTCGACGGCGCGACCGGCGCGCTGGACGAAGCCGGCGCTACCTATGACGTCGTCACCGTTCCCGGCTCGCTGGAAATACCGGCCGTCATTACCTTCGCGCTGGATGGCGCCGCCGAAGGCGGCACGCACTATGACGGCTTCGTCGCGCTCGGCACCATCGTCCGTGGCGACACCTATCATTTCGACATCGTCGCTAACGAATCGAGCCGTGCGCTGATGGACCTTTCGGTGCAGGAAGCGGTCGCGATCGGCAACGGCATCCTGACCACCGAGAACGACGCGCAGGCGTGGACGCGTGCCCGCCGCACTGAAGGCGACAAGGGCGGTTTCGCCGCGCGCGCGGCGCTGACCATGATCGCGCTGAAAGAGAAATTCGGAGCCCAATCGTGACCGAGCCTGCCCAGACCGGTGCGGTGCGCCACGCCAACAAGCGCGGTGCCGCTCGTCTTGCCGCTGTCCAGGCGCTCTATCAGATGGATGTGGCAGGCAGCGGTGTCTTCGAGATCACCGCCGAATACGAGGCCTTCCGGCTGGGCAAGGAAGTCGACGGCGCGCTCTATCGCGAGGCCGACGCGCAATGGTTCCGCGCCATCCTGACCGGCGTCGTCGACAACCAGAAGACCATCGATCCCGTCATCCGCCAGGCGCTCACCGACGACTGGCCGCTGTCGCGGCTGGATTCGACGCTGCGCGCCATCCTGCGCGCCGGCGTCTATGAGCTGATGAAGCGGGACGACGTGCCGGTGGCCGTCATCGTCTCGG
Source organism: Mesorhizobium sp. M1E.F.Ca.ET.045.02.1.1 (assembly GCF_003952485.1). Classification (NCBI taxonomy): domain Bacteria; kingdom Pseudomonadati; phylum Pseudomonadota; class Alphaproteobacteria; order Hyphomicrobiales; family Phyllobacteriaceae; genus Mesorhizobium; species Mesorhizobium sp. M1E.F.Ca.ET.045.02.1.1. The sequence continues at coordinate 5,749,434 of NZ_CP034447.1, read as the reverse complement.
AATATGTCGATATCGCCAAGGCCTTCTACGAGGAGGATGAGCCGAAGCTGGTCAATGCCGTGCTCGATCGCGTTTCGCGCCGGGTGCGAGGCGAGGGACGCGGCAAGGACGCATCATGACGGCCGCCACGGCCGTGGTCGCCGGAGCCGGCCGCGAAGCGCGCCGCACGGCGCTGCTGCTCGCCGCGGCGCAGGCGATCGTCGGCTCCGCGGCACCCATTGCCATTTCGCTCGGGGCGCTTGCCGGCCAATATCTGCTCGGCCCCGACAAATCGCTGGCGACGGCGCCGGTCACCGGCTTCAACCTCGGGGTGGCGCTCGGCGCGCTGCCGGCAGCCGCGATCATCCGCCGGCTAGGCCATCGCGGCGGCTTCATGACCGGCACCCTCATCACCGCGCTCGGCGGCCTGATCGCGACGCTGGCGCTCTTTCAGGCGAGCTTCTGGCTGTTCGCCTTCGGCCTCGGCGTGATCGGTGTCGGCGGCGCCTTCGTCCAGCAATTCCGCTTCGCCGCCGCCGATAACGCGCCGCCGCAATTCAAGGCGCGCGCCATTTCCTTCGTTCTGGCCGGCGGCATCGTCACCGCCATCCTCGGGCCGCAGATCGTCATCTACACCCGTGAGCTTCTGGCGCCGGTGATGTTTGCCGGATCCTTCGCCTCGATCCTGATCCTTGCAGCGGTCGGCGCCGTCGTCCTTTCCTTCCTGCACATTTCCACAGGTAAAAGCGGCTCCGCGGAAACCGCCGCAAGCGACGCCCGCCCGCTGGTCGAGATCGCCACCCAGCCGCGCTTCGTCGCGGCACTATTCTGCGCCGTCTGCGCCTATGCGCTGATGAGCTTCGTCATGACCGGCGCGCCGCTCGCCATGGTCGGCTGCGGGCTCTCGACCGACGATGCCACGCTCGGCATTTCCTGGCACGTCATGGCGATGTTCGGGCCGAGCTTCTTCACCGGTTCGCTGATCCACCGCTTCGGCGCCGAACGCATCGTCGCCATCGGCCTGGTTCTGCTCATCGGCTGCGCAGCGGTGGCGCTTTCCGGCCTGGAGCTCTGGCATTTCTGGACGGCGCTGATCCTGCTCGGCCTCGGCTGGAATTTCGGCTTCATCGGCGCGACCGCCATGGTCGCAGCGAGCTACCACCCATCCGAAAAAGGCAAGGTGCAGGGTTTTCACGACTTCGTCCTGTTCGGCTCCGTCGCCTTCGCTTCGCTGATGTCGGGCGCGGTCTACAATGCCTGGGGCTGGACCATGCTGAACTGGGTCGTGTTCCCGGTTGTTGCGCTCTGCTTCCTGGCGCTCGGCGCCTTGAGGATCACGGGATTGCGCCGACCCGGCATATGACGCTGGAAGTCGGGATCGGCCGCGGCCGATGCTGTGGAACCCATCCTCCGCACACCTGCCGGTTCCAGGATACGGAAATGATTCGCGCCTTTCCGGTTTGAGCGGTAAATTTGCCTGAGGGGAGTGACTCTGACGGAGGAGCGAACCATGGCAATGTATCTCACGCGCTTCAGCTATACACCCGAGACGTGGGCGCGGATGATCGAAAATCCCGAGGACCGGCGCAACGCGGCTCGTTCGTACATTGAGTCTGCGGGCGGAAAGCTGCACGGGTTCTGGTACGCTTTCGGCGAACACGATGGCTGGAATCTCTGGGAGGCGCCGGACAATGTGTCGATGGCCGCCGTCGCTCTCGCCATCGGTGCCGGCGGCGCGCTGAGTTCGTTCGAGACCACCGTTCTCCTCAGCGTCGAGGAGACGATTGAAGCTCTCGGCAAGGCGAAGTCGATCCGTTATCGACCGCCGGCAACATAAGGTGTGTCGCCCAAAAGCGCGCAGCGGCTAGAGCAATTCCAGGAAAAGTGTGTAACGGTTTTCCGTCCGGAATTGCGTAAAAACAAATGGTTAGAGCGGTTCAGCGATTCTACCAAACGCTGAACCGCTCCAGAATACGAAACGCACAAAAGCAATAATCAAGGCGCGGCACGTCTGTGCCGGGCTTCCGCCGGAAGGGATCATGCACCAAATCGAGGCGCCCAGCGTCCTATGCGCCTCTGAAAGGCCGCGACGTCGAAGCTGACACGACGCTGTCGGGACCCGGCGTGGCGCACCCGTTCGCGCCGGGAACAAAATTATTGCGTGCATCTCCTTAGTTATGAAACCGTGTACCCCGACGGCGCGTTAAAGCCATGCTCATATGCGGCCACCAGTCTATCGGCTCACAGCAAGGGATTTTCACAATGTTTTCAATCGGAAAGCTCGCCGCAGCGGCGATCGCATTCGGCATCGCCACAGCCTCGGCGCACGCTCAGGTGGTGGTCTCCTCGAAGATCGACACCGAAGGCGGCGTGCTCGGCAACATCATCGAGCTGGTTCTGAACGCCAACAACATCAAGACCACGGACCGCATTCAACTAGGCGCGACGCCGGTTGTGCGCAAAGCGATCACCGCCGGCGAGATCGACATCTATCCCGAGTATACCGGCAATGCCGCCTTCTTCTTCCAGAAGGCGGACGACCCGGTGTGGAAGGACGCCGCCAAGGCCTACGAAACCGCCAAGAAGCTCGACTATGACGCCAACAAGATCGTCTGGCTGTCGCCGTCGCCCGCCAACAACACCTGGGCGATCGCGCTGCGCAAGGAAGTGGTCGACGAGAACAAGCTGGCTACGCTGTCGGACTTCGGCAAATACGTCTCCGGCGGCGGCAAGGTGGTGCTGGCCGCCTCGGCCGAGTTCGTCAATTCGGCTGCGGCCCTGCCGGCCTTCCAGACCACTTACGGCTTCAAGCTTAAGCCGGACCAGTTGATCACGCTTTCCGGCGGCGACACGGCGGCGACCATCGCCGCCGCCGCCAATCAGACCAACGGCGCAAACGCCGCCATGGTCTACGGCACCGATGGCGGCATCCAGCCCTCCGGCCTTGTCGTGCTCGAGGATGACAAGGCCGTGCAGCCCGTCTACCAGCCCGCGCCGATCATCCGTGAGCAGGTGCTCAAGGAGCATCCGGAGATCGAGACGCTGCTGAAGCCGGTCTTCGCCAAGCTCGACCTTGCCACGCTGCAGCAGCTCAACGGCCGTGTCCAGCTGGGTGGTGAACCCGCGAAGGGGGTGGCGGAAGACTTTTTGAAGAAGAACGGGTTCTTGAAGTAATCAGGCGGGGATCGCGACACGCGTGCGAGTTGGAGAGGTGCGGTCGGCGGAGCTGCCAATCTCCCCCCTTGCGGGGGAGATGTCCGGTAGGACAGAGGGGGGTACTGTCCCGCCGACTTCTCAGCCGATTGTAGCTTCGCCATCCAACAATCTTCGCTTCTCGCAAGCCCTTGCCCGGAAGGTAGCGATCCTTCCCACCCCCCTCTGGCCTGCCGGCCATCTCGCCCGCAAGGGGGGAGATCGGATGTCGCGCAGGGTTTCGCCAATCTCCAAGGTTGCGGGATTTACCACGTCCGCGAGGCTCTCTGTCGCTGCTCCGGAGAGGTCTCGATGACCCTCCGCTTCGACAAGCTCGGCGTGGTTATTGCCGCCATCGATGCCTATGCCGCCTTTGCGGCACCCTTCGCCACCTTCCGCGCCAACCGCATCGTGCCCGGACAGGCGCGCCCGATCCTCGAGGCGCTGCCTGCGGCGCTAGGCGCCCTGCTGCTGGCGATATTGATTGCCGGCGGCATCGTCGCGCTTCTGCGAACACCGCTCATCCTCAGGCTGGCCGCCAGCGTCTTTGCGCTTGTCGCTCTCGCCATCCTGATCGGCATTGCCGGCACCTTCCTGACGCCCGCCGGCAACACTTTTGCCCGCGTCGCGCCGGCCTCGGGATTCTGGCTGCTGATCTTTGCCTTCACGTTGCTTCTGGCCGATGTTCTGACCAGGCTTGACCTCTCGCCCTTGGCGCGTGTCGGCGTTCTTGCCGTCGCCGCGCTCGCCATCGGCGCGCTGCTTGCCTCGGGAAGCTGGGACAGCCTTTCCATCCTCAAGGAATATGCCAGTCGCGCGGACAGTTTCTGGGCGGAAGGCTCCAAGCACATCACGCTGGCGCTCGGCTCGCTGGCAGTTGCGGTGGTCGCCGGAATTCCGCTGGGCATCCTCTGCCACCGCGTCGAGCCGCTGCGGGCAGGGGTGCTGAATGTCCTCAACATCATCCAGACCATTCCGTCGATCGCGCTGTTCGGCCTGCTGATCGCACCGCTCGGCTGGGTCGCCGCGCATGTGCCGGGCGCGGCGGCTATCGGCATCAGGGGCATCGGCACCGCGCCGGCCTTCGTCGCGCTGTTTCTCTATTCGCTGTTGCCGGTGGTGGCGAACACCGTGGTCGGCCTGGCTGGCGTGCCACGCGCCGCCAACGATGCAGCGCGCGGCATGGGCATGACCGACCGCCAGCGCCTGTTCGATGTCGAGTTCCCGCTTGCCTTTCCCGTGATCCTTACCGGCATCCGCATCGTGCTGGTGCAGAATATCGGGCTCGCCACCATCGCGGCGCTGATCGGCGGCGGCGGCTTCGGCGTCTTCGTCTTCCAGGGCGTCGGCCAGACGGCGATGGACCTCGTGCTTCTCGGCGCGCTGCCTACCGTGGCGCTGGCCTTCGCCGCGGCCATCATCCTCGATGCGGTCATCGAAATGACCTCCACCAAGCGCAGGGCGGAACCCGCATGATCGAGATCGAAAGCATCACCAAGCGCTATAACGGAACGCCCGTTGTCGACGACGTCTCGATGGTCATCGAGCCGCGCACTGTTTGCGTCATCGTCGGCACCTCCGGCTCCGGCAAGACGACGCTGCTCAGGATGATCAACCGGCTGGTCGAGCCGACTTCGGGCATCATCAAGATCGACGGCGCCGACAATCGCTCGCTGCCCGGATACGAGCTGCGCCGCAGCATCGGCTACGCCATCCAGGGCCATGGGTTGTTCCCGCATCGCACGGTGGCGCAGAACATCGCCACCGTGCCGCTGCTGCTCGGCTGGGACAACGATCGCATCAAGGCTCGCGTCGAGGAATTGATGACGCTCTACCTGCTCGATCCTCAAGCCTATGGTCCGCGCTATCCGCATGAACTCTCCGGGGGCCAGCAGCAGCGCGTCGGCGTCGCCCGCGCGCTCGCCGCGGAACCCAATGTGCTTCTGATGGACGAGCCCTTCGGCGCGCTCGATCCGATCATCCGCACCAAGGCGCAGGAGGATCTGCTGGCGATCCAGAAGCGCTTCGGCACCACCGTCATCCTCGTCACCCACGACATGGAGGAGGCGATCCATATGGGCGACAGGATCGCCGTCATGGATGCCGGCAAGGTGCTGCAATACGCCAAGCCGGCGGAGATCCTGGCGAGGCCGGCAAATGGCTTCGTCGAGACCCTGGTCGGTTCCAGCGAGCGGCCGTTCCGGCTCCTGTCGCTCGGCCGCGCGCGCGATGCCGTGGAGCCCGGTGGTGCCGAAGGCGAGGCGATCCCCGGTGAGGCCAGCCAGCGCGATGCATTGGCCGAGCTTCTATGGACTGGTCGTCCGGCGCTGCCGGTGAAGGATGGCAACGGCAAGCTCATCGGCCGCATCACCGTGGAAGGGCTGGTGAAGCGGGCGAGGCCGGCATGAAGGCTTGGCTGCCTGCGCTATTGAGGCTGGCGCTTCTGGTGCTGCTGGTGGCTTTCATCGCCAGCCCGGTCTCGTTCGAGCCGCTGCTGAAGCCCCTGACCGAGAACGGCGCGCCGGCGATCTACAACCAGGGCAGCCTGCTGACGCTGACATTGCTGCATCTGAGGACGGTGCTCGTCGCCACGGTTGCCGCGACGATCGTCGCCGTCGCGCTCGCCATCCTGGTCACCCGCCCGGCCGGCGCCGAGTTCCTGCCGCTGTCGCGCAGCCTGGTGAATATCGGCCAGACTTTTCCGCCGGTCGCGGTACTGGCGCTGGCCGTGCCGGCGGTGGGATTTGGCGAGAAACCGACGCTGATCGCGCTCTTCCTCTACGGGCTGCTGCCGATCTTCGAGAACGCGCTGACCGCGCTCACCACGCTGCCAGGCAATGTCATGGAAGCGGCGCGCGGCGCAGGCATGACCGGCTGGCAAAGGCTGATGAAGGTCGAATTGCCGCTGAGCGCCCCCGTGATCCTCGGCGGCATCCGGCTTTCCGTGGTCATCAGTCTCGCCACTGCCACCATCGGCTCGACCGTGGCGGCCAAGACGCTGGGCGAGGTGATCATCGCCGGCCTGATCTCGAACAACCTTGCCTTCGTGCTGCAGGGCGGCCTGATCGTCGCGGCGCTCGCGGTGCTGATCTATGACGGCCTGTCGGCGATCGAGCGCTACGCCGCGCGTCGCATGGGGCGGGAAGCAGAGTAGCCGATTTTCAGATTTGATCCTCGCCGATCTCCGCCATTGTCAACAGATGCCCACCGGATGATCTACGCGCCGTCATTTCAATCGATCTAAGAGCACGATGGCGCCCGCTGGTGAGTCGCCGTCTTCGTCTTTCGGGTGAAAGCAGGGCAAAAACCGAACAATATCTTGACGTTCCAAACCCTGTTTCGCATACACGCCAGCGAAGGTGGCGGATTCCGCTTGGCGGCAATGCGTCTCCCGTCTCAACGGCCCAGGGAGGGGTTCTTCTGGGCCAACAATCGAGGAAAATCCGGCAATGACCATCATTACCGCCGTCATCGCCTGCGGCTTGCTGTCAGTTCTGTACGCCATCTGGGCGACACGTTCGGTCCTTGCGTCCGATCAGGGCAATCAGCGCATGCAGGAAATCTCCGCCGCCATTCGCGAAGGCGCCCAGGCATATCTGGCGCGCCAATACACGACCATCGCCGTCGTCGGCATCGTCGTGCTTCTGCTCGCCTGGTGGCTGCTCTCCATCACTTCCGCGATCGGCTTCCTGATCGGCGCCGTGCTGTCGGGCACTGCCGGCTTCATCGGCATGCATGTCTCGGTCCGCGCCAATGTGCGTACCGCGCAGGCCGCTTCCAACAGCCTCGCCGCCGGCCTCGACATCGCCTTCAAGTCAGGCGCCATCACCGGCCTGCTGGTGGCGGGCCTCGCGCTGCTCGGCGTCTCCATCTACTACGCCATCCTGACCGGTGCGATGGGTCTGCAGCCGAATGACCGCGTCGTCATCGACTCGCTGGTCTCGCTCGGCTTCGGCGCTTCGCTGATCTCGATCTTCGCCCGTCTCGGCGGCGGCATCTTCACCAAGGGCGCCGACGTCGGCGGCGATCTGGTCGGCAAGGTCGAGGCCGGCATTCCGGAAGACGATCCGCGCAATCCGGCCACCATCGCCGACAATGTCGGCGACAATGTCGGCGACTGCGCCGGCATGGCCGCCGACCTGTTCGAGACCTATGCGGTGACGGTGGTCGCCACGATGGTGCTCGCCTCCATCTTCTTCGGCGGCACCGCCGTTCTAGGCGCCGCGATGCTCTATCCGCTGGCGATCTGCGGCGCCTGCATCCTAACCTCGATCGTCGGCACCTTCTTCGTCAAGCTCGGTTCCAACGGCTCGATCATGGGCGCGCTCTATAAGGGCCTGATCGTCACCGGACTGCTGTCGATCGTCGGCTTGGCGCTTGCCACCTCGGCCGTGCTGGGCTGGGGCGAGATCGGCAATGTCGGCGGCCTCGCCATCACGGGCAAGAACCTGTTCATCTGCGGCCTGATCGGTCTGCTGGTGACTGGGCTCATCGTGGTGATCACCGAATACTACACCGGCACCAACAAGCGCCCGGTGAATTCGATCGCCCAGGCGTCTGTGACCGGCCACGGCACCAACGTCATCCAGGGCCTCGCGGTCTCGCTGGAATCGACGGCGCTCCCGGCAATCGTCATCGTCGGCGGCATCATCGCCACCTATCAGCTCGGCGGCCTCTTCGGCACGGCGATCGCCGTCACCACCATGCTCGGCCTCGCCGGCATGATCGTGGCGCTCGATGCCTTCGGCCCGGTTACCGACAATGCCGGCGGCATCGCCGAGATGTCCGGCCTGCCCAAGGAAGTGCGCCATTCCACCGACGCGCTCGACGCGGTCGGCAACACCACCAAGGCGGTGACCAAGGGCTATGCCATCGGCTCCGCCGGCCTTGGCGCACTAGTGCTGTTCGCCGCCTATTCGAACGACCTGAAGTTCTTCGCGGCCAACGGCGACAAGTATCCCTACTTCCAGGGCATGGGTGAGGTTTCCTTCGACCTCTCCAACCCTTACGTCGTCGCCGGCCTGATCTTCGGCGGCCTGATCCCGTATCTGTTCGGCGGCATCGCCATGACCGCCGTCGGCCGCGCCGCGGGCTCGATCGTCGAGGAAGTGCGCAAGCAGTTCCGCGAGGACAAGGGCATCATGGCCGGCACCTCGAAGCCGAACTATGCGCGCGCCGTCGACCTTCTCACCAGGGCGGCGATCCGCGAGATGATCATCCCGTCGCTGCTGCCGGTCCTGGCGCCGCTCGTCGTCTATTTCGGTGTGTTCCTGATCTCGGGCTCGAAGGCCTCGGCCTTCGCCGCGCTCGGTGCCTCGCTGCTCGGCGTCATCGTCAACGGTCTCTTCGTCGCCATCTCGATGACTTCCGGTGGCGGCGCCTGGGACAACGCCAAGAAATCGTTCGAGGACGGCTTCACCGACAAGGGCGGTGTCAAGCATCTCAAGGGCTCCGAGGCGCACAAGGCCTCGGTCACGGGCGACACCGTCGGCGACCCCTACAAGGACACCGCCGGCCCGGCCGTCAACCCGGCGATCAAGATCACCAACATCGTGGCGCTGCTGCTCCTTGCTGTGCTCGCGCACGGCTGAGCCGGACGCTCTCTTTCAGGACAAAACCCGCGGGAGCGATCCCGCGGGTTTTTTGTACGTGGGGACCGAAAGCAAAAAGACCCGCCGGAGCGATCCGACGGGTCTTGAGCTGTCAGCCGGATAGCCGAACTCAGGGCGTGCCGCCGCCTCCGCCGCCCGGGATGCCGGGGGCCAGTTTGCTGGCACCGTTGATGATCTGGCTCAGGAAGTTCTGGTCCTTGCCGCCGGTCGGCGTCGTCCTCGAGATGAAGTCGAAGATCTTGCCGTCCTTCATGCCGTAATTGGCGATCTGGGTGACGCGGCCGTCGGCGCCGAAATAGACCGCCAGCACTTTCTGGTCCACCAGATGCGGCTTGTCGAAGGCGACGTAGCGCTTGCGTGTCTGCGATATGTAATAGAAGGCCTCGTTGTCGAAGGTTGCCGTCGTCGACGGCGTGCCCAGCGCCAGAAGCACCTGCTCGCGGCTCGAGCCGACCGGCACCGAGTCGATTGCCGCCTGGTCGATGACGTAGCCCTGCGTCAGCGTCTCGCTCGGGCTGAGGTCGCCGATCATCTTGGATGAATTGCAGCCCGAAAGCGCGGATACCGCCACCAGCAGGGAGGCTACGCCCGCCGGCACAGGCGTAAGAAACGACTTGAATTTCAGCGCACCCAACAACAATTCTCCATCACATCCCCGCAACTTGCGCTGGGCCGCAAAACCGGTAAACCAGCTTGCATGCCGATGCAACAAGGCCAAATCAAACAAAAGGTCCCCGGGAGACCACCCTCAATGTTCCAGCGCCTTTTTGGCCGCGAACGTCACGCCAACCGCGCCATCACCGAGGCGCTCTACGCACAAATCGTGGCGGCGGCGCGGCAAACCGTGTTTTATTCCGACTGGAATGTGCCCGATACGCCGCTCGGCCGTTTCGAAATGCTGTCCCTGCACATGTTCCTGTTCCAGCACAGGCTGCGCGGGGAAGGCGGTGCTGCCGCCGAGATCGCTCAGGTGTTGATCGACGAGTTCTTCCTGGATGTCGAGCATTCGCTCAGGGAACTCGGCATCAGCGATGTCGGCGTGCCGAAGCGCATGAAGAAGTTGGCAAGGATGTTTTACGGCCGCACCGCGGCTTATGACCACGCCTTGCGGGACGACGACCGGGTGGCCCTTGCCGCGGCGCTCGCCCGTAATGTCAGGCCCGATGTCGGCGAGTGGCCGGAGGCGCCGCTGCTGGCGAGCTATGTTTCCGAAGCGTCCCGGCAGCTTGCCATGCAGCCGACCGAATCGATCGTGGCCGGCACCGTGGCGTTCCCGGTCGCCGGAGCCGCGTGAAGGAGGCGAGAATGAAACACGCCAAACCGGAAAGCCCCGTATCTTTCGTCGCCAACGTCGCCCGTCTGCCGCAGAAGGGCTTGCCGGTTTTGATCGAAGCCGACGAGCGGCAGCGCGCGGCGCTTGCCGCGAAATACGATCTGCTCTCGGTCGAGCGCTACCGCGCCGAGCTCCTGGTGGCGTCCTGGAAACGCAACGGCGTCAAGGTCAGCGGTCGCGTCGAGGCCGACATCACCCAGGCCTGCATCGTCACCCTCGATCCGGTCGCAGCCCATATCGACGAGCCCGTCGAGGCGCTGTTCCTGCCTGAGCAGTCGAAGCTCGGGCGCGAGGGGTTCGAGGGCGGCGGCGAAATCGTCCTCGACGCGGACGGGCCTGACAGTCCCGAAACTTTTTCCGGCGACACCATTGATGTCGGCGCGCTTGCCGAGCAGTTTTTCGGCCTGGCGATCGACCCTTATCCGCGCAAGCCCGGAGCCTCGCTGGACACCGCGGGCGACGATCCTTCGGAAGAAAGCGAATTCCAGAAAAAGCTGCGTTCGCTGCTCGGAAAATCCTGAAGGCGGCCCGGATTTTGGAAAAGTTGGTTGTGCGGCAGCCCAAAACCGCTATTTTCGCCGAACCTTCGCGAGCCCCCTTACCTCGGCAGGCGTCCGCCGCTAGCCAGGCAAACCGTGAGAAAAACACCGAGTGATCAGGATTTCCATCGATGCCATGGGCGGCGATCACGGACCAGGCATTGTCATCCCTGCGCTGATGACGGTCGCCATCCGCCGCCCTGACATCCGCTTCGTCATCTATGGCCGCGAGGACGCCGTTCGTCCCGAACTGGCCAAGTTTCCAAAACTGGCCGAGGTCAGCGAGTTCGTCCATTGCGAGATCGCGGTGAGGATGGACGACAAGCCGAGCCAGGCGCTGCGCCATGGCCGCTGGAAATCATCGATGTGGAAGGCGGTCGAGGCGGTGAAGAATGGCGCCGCGCAGGCCTGCATCTCGGCCGGCAATACCGGCGCGCTGATGGCGATGTCGAAATTCTGCCTGCGCACCATGGCCACCATCGACCGCCCGGCGATCGCTGCGCTTTGGCCGACGACGCGCGGCGAGAGCGTGGTGCTCGATGTCGGCGCCACCATTGGCGCGGACGCGCATCAGCTCGTCGATTTCGCCATCCTGGGCACCGGCATGGCGCGTTCGGTGTTCGGCATCGAGCGGCCGAGCGTCGGCCTGCTCAATGTCGGCGTCGAGGAGATCAAGGGCCAGGAGGAGGTCAAGGAGGCGGGACGCATGCTGCGTGAGGCCAACATGGCCTCGATGAACTATCGTGGCTTCGTCGAGGGCGACGATATCGGCAAGGGCACGGCCGACGTGGTCGTCACCGAGGGCTTTGCCGGCAACATCGCGCTCAAGACCGCGGAGGGCACGGCAAGGCAGATCGCGGGCTACCTCCGCGCCGCCATGGGCCGCACGCTGATGGCCAGGATCGGTTATGTCTTCGCCAAGGGCGCCTTCGACCGGCTGCGCGAGAAGATGGATGTCGGCCGCTCCAATGGCGGCGTCTTCCTGGGCTTGAACGGTATCGTCGTGAAGAGCCACGGCGGCGCCGATTCGGACGGCTTCGCGGCGGCGATCGAGCTCGGCTACGATATGGTGCGCAACAATCTGCTTGACCGGATCGAGGCCGATCTCGATCTGTTCCATGCGCGCAATCCGAATGCCCAGGCAAACAGGAAATCCGGTGTCGCCGTCGACGCCGAGGAATAGGAACGAACCTTGATCAGATCAGTCGTGCGCGGCAACGGTGCCGCGCTGCCCCGCCGCATCATGAAGAATGCCGACTTCGAAGGCATGGTCGAGACCTCCGATGAGTGGATCGTCCAGCGCACCGGCATCCGCCAGCGCCATGTCGCGGCCGATGACGAGACGACGGCTTCGCTGGGCGAGGCGGCTGCGCGCGCCGCGCTCGACAGCGCCGGTTTGACGCCGGCCGATATCGACCTGATCGTGCTGGCGACATCGACGCCCAACAACACTTTCCCCGCGACCGCCGTCGAGATCCAGAACCGGCTCGGCATGCATCACGGCTTTGCCTTCGACATGCAGGCCGTGTGCTCCGGTTTCGTCTATGCTGTTGCCACCGCCGACCTCTATATCCGCGGCGGCCTCGCGAAACGCGTGCTGGTCATCGGCTCGGAAACCTTTTCGCGCATCCTCGACTGGAACGACCGCTCGACCTGCGTGCTCTTCGGCGACGGCGCCGGAGCGGTGGTGCTCGAGGCAGCGGAGGGGGAGGGCAGCATCGCCGATCGCGGCGTGCTGGCTGCGAGCCTGCGCTCGGATGGCGTCCATAAGGACAAACTCTTCGTCGATGGCGGCCCATCGACCACGGGCATGGTCGGCCATCTCAGGATGGAAGGCCGCGAGGTATTCAAGCACGCGGTCGGCATGATCACCGATGTCATCGAGGCGACCTTCGCCGAGGCCGGCATCACGGCGCAAGACCTCGACTGGTTCGTGCCGCATCAGGCCAATAAACGGATCATTGACGCTTCCGCCAAGAAGCTCGGGATAGCCGAACAAAAAGTGGTGGTCACCGTCGATTTGCACGGTAACACCTCGGCTGCCTCCGTGCCGCTCGCCTTGTCGGTCGCCGTCGCCGACGGCCGCATCAAGAAGGGCGACCTTGTCCTCCTCGAGGCGATGGGCGGAGGTTTCACCTGGGGCGCGGTATTGCTCCGCTGGTAAGTGCCGAACGCGTGGGTTCGGTCCTTGACCTTGACGGATCAATTACTTAGGCTCTGCCGCTGGCTGTATCGATTTACGTTTTTTTGAGCTGATGGGACGGTTGCATGGGGGGAAAGACACTTACGCGTGCCGACCTTGCCGAAGCCGTTTATCGCAAGGTTGGTTTGTCGCGAACTGAATCGGCCGAGCTCGTCGAGGCCGTTCTGGATGAAATTTGCGAAGCCATCGTTCGCGGCGAGACGGTGAAGCTGTCGTCTTTTGCAACGTTCCATGTTCGCTCCAAGAATGAGCGTATCGGCCGCAATCCGAAGACCGGCGAAGAAGTGCCGATTCTGCCCCGCCGGGTGATGACCTTCAAATCGTCGAACGTGCTGAAGAACCGCATCCTGCGCTCGCACCAGAACAGCAAGGCCAAGGGCGGCAAATAGCGCGCCGGCAAATATGGTTGAAAACCGTCGACCGCTTTGACGTCGGGCTTGAATATCGTTTCATAAATCGCTGAAATAAGGCCCGATTCGGCATAGGTCCCGAATCGCCGTCCAGCGTGAGGATTCGCCCATGGACAAAAGCCCCGATGCGTTCCGCACCATCAGCGAAGTCGCGGAAGATCTCGACCTGCCGCAGCATGTGCTGCGTTTCTGGGAAACGCGTTTCAACCAGATCAAGCCGATGAAGCGTGGTGGCGGCCGCCGTTATTACCGGCCGCAGGATGTCGAGCTGATCAAGGGCATAAGGCATATGCTCTACGATCAGGGCTACACGATCAAAGGCGTGCAGAAGCTTTTGCGCGAGAACGGCAACCATTTCCTGGTCGCCATCGGCAATGGCGACATGGCCGCCGTCGAGGCGATCGCGCAACGCCGGCAGGCCGAGCAGGTGCCGCTGACTGCGGCCGCCCAGCCGCGCGGCGACGAGGATGCGCTTGTCGGCCAGCCCAAGGTGAAGCCCAGCCGCCGCTTCTTCGGCCTCGGCAAGGGCGACGACGAAGGTCCGGTACAGCCGGACTCCTCGAAACTGTCGCGCGACAACCGGGCTTTGCTGCAGGAGGCGCTCTTCGACCTCCTGGAGTGCAAGCGCCTACTCGACCAGGTGCGTTGAGCTTCCGTTGCCGGTCCTTGCGGACTTGAGCTGTCAGCGTCTCTGAAAGCCGGAACTGCCGTTGCGCCCATGCGTTTAGGCCTTCTCTGGGAAGAGAAGGACAGAGGTATGGCGTTGTTCGCGACAGATCATGATCTGGACAAGCAGTTTGCGGCGCTCTCGCATCAACTCGACGATCTCAGGAAAGCCTTGGCCAAACGCGGCGACGCCTATTACGAGGACGGCCGCGAGGCGACGTCCGACTATTATTCGCAGCTTGCCGATCGTCTCCATGAGGCATTGCCGGCAATCAGGCGCAGGGGCAGGGCGCTGGAGCGCACCGCGCGCAACCATCCGGCCACAGCGGCAGCGGTAGGGCTGGTCCTGGTCGGGCTGCTGGCCGGCCTCCTCATCAGCCGGCGTTGACTTTCTCCGGGGTTGCCAACAACAGAAATGGCGGCCGTTCGCGACGGCCGCCATTTCCGTGCCACGGAGCATGATCCCGAAAAGTGGAATCCGGTTTCCGGAAAAGATCATGCTCAAACCGAGAGATAGAGCCCCATCCCGATTTCATCGGGATGGAATAGGCTCTGGCCTCGATCAGTTCGCGAGCTTGAGCCGGGTCTTCGGGTCGACCTTCATGACCTGGCTGCACTTGCCGTAAACGGTGCCGTTCTTGTCGGTGGCGTCGGTGTAGGTGCCTTTGCAGTCGATCTGCAGGACCAGACAGGAGCCCGAGCCCTTGCAGACCGCGCCGCCGTCGCCGGTGGGATGCGTGCCGGCGAAGGCCGGCGCCGAGGTCGAGCCGAAAGCCGAGACGACGAGGGCGGCGGCGAGCGAGATACGCTTGAAGTCGGTCATTTGAGCATTTCCTTCCATTGGTTGTCGGGATCGCGTTCCTGGCGTCCCGGTTGGGTTGAGGAGCGCCTTCGTGGCGTCCATGACCGCTTGATGGGGAAGGTTCATGTCCCATGCGATTTTATCGCCGGGCATATGTGGGCATCGCTTTGGAAGGTGTCAGGCGTCGATTTCGCTTGCGGCCTGAGACATGGTCTGGCCAGCGGCACCCCCGGCGTAGGGCTCCATCCGGCTGCGCCTGGCGCCCAGTCGGAATTGCGGCACATACCGGGGCGGGCAAGAGGCCCGGGACTGCAAATAAGAGGGTCGATCTCGGCGGCGCGTTCCATCAGGGGCTGTAGCTGCTCAAAGCAAGCATGCCCCGCAAAGCGCAAATACGATGGGAAGACCGCACCCGGTCAACGAGCGAAGGCCGGCCTTCCCATCGGCAGGAGGGGAGGGTCAGGCCTTCTTCGCAACCACCTTCTTGTGGTGGTGACGATGATGGTGGTGCGTGCGGTGATGCTTGTAGTGATGACGATGATGATGGTGATGCTTCTTCACCGGAGCGGCATCGGCGCTAGTCGCGCCAAGGATCGGCATCGTGAACGCCAGGGCCAGGGCCAGCCCGAGCGCGGAGAGGAGGGACTTCTTCATGACTTCGTTTCCTTTTTACGCGGGCGTTCCGGAATTCACCGGACCAAATCGGTGACCCAAGCCTCGCGATCGGGACTATCCTCCTGGTTTTTTTCGACAATTTTTCCGGACTATAGATTTTTGTTTCTGGATTGTTTCCGGCTAAACCCGGTGCTCTGCGCACCCTTTCGGACGCGCAGAGCACCCCGCGGCATCATGATCTTTTGGAACACGCTGGCCGACACGCCAGCTTCTTCGCATCACATCGGCGGGGCGATGCCGTGATTCCCGACCACGACCCGGCGCGAAACAAGCTTTCCGTCGCCGCCGCGTTCGGCGGAGACGAATACCGCGACACCCGGCTTGAGGTCCGCCGGCCTGGCGGTCGCGAAGGTCACGATCGGCGTCGATTGCGGAATCGCGATCTGCTTCTTTTGGCCATTGCTGTAGGTGAGCGTCACGGTCCGGCCGTTTATCTCGGCCACGTCGGCGACCGTGCCGTTGGTCATCCGGCTGTTGGGTTGCAAATCCCAATCGCGGTCGCCTTCACCGGTGCCCTTCAGCGCGGCGGGGAAGATCACGACCTCCAGCGCGCCGCTGCCGCCATCGGCCTTGGATACCGATGCGATGCCAAGGAAATCGCCCTGCTTGATGTCGGAGGCCGATGCCTTGGCGACGCCGGAGATCATCCAATCGGGGGAAAGGGTGACCGTATCGGTCTTGCCGTCGCGGGCTTTCACCGTCAGCGCTGTTCCGGCGAGGTCGACCACCGTGCCGCGCACGCGTACCGTGTCGGCCTGCGCCGCGCTCGCAAGGCCTGAAATCGTGCCGAGCACGATCGCGAATAGCTTCAGTTTCATGGCATCCGATCCTTCAAAAGGGTTTTGACGCCGCCCGCCGTCGATCAGTGATAGAACCCTAACGAATTGGAGCAGGCAAAATGCCGGCGAGATCGACTTTCGGCGCTTCAAAAGAACTTGATTGCGCGCCGCGCCACCTTACATGTTGGAGGCCAGCGGCCTCCGACCGGGAACACCCGCTTCACGATGGCGTGACGGCCGCAACGGTCCCTCTTGGCAAATCACCTGTTAACGGCCATTCTCCCGGCCGTCTCAGGCAACGCCACATTTCATCAGTTTTGTTTCATCCCAAGGAGTTGCCATGCCCAACACCGCACGAAACGCTGTTTCGAACAACATCATTGCCGCGTCCGGCCTCAATCCGCTGAAAGCCGCGCGCGAAACGAGGGGATATACGATCGAGGAGCTCTCCTTGACCTGCGGCCTTGCCGTGGGCGAGATCGTCGACATCGAGGACGGCAAGGACGCCGATCCCGCCAAGCTCAGGCGTATCGCTTCCGCGCTGCAGATGCCGGAGGAGGAATTGATCACGGTGCCGGCCCCGGAGAGCCGGCCTACACAACAATAAGGGCGCCCAAGCGTCCACATGAAAAGCCCGCCACGGTCCCGCCTGGCGGGCTTTTTTGCGCCGTCGACGCACAGTCCCTGGCCCTTGCCAACAGCCGGGACACCGTGTGGCAATCACTGTCGGCGCTGCGATTCGGCAGCGCCTCCATCAGTCTGACGAGGTTCGCTCATGAGCTTGGAATCGGTCCGCGCCTTCTTTGCCGAACATGCGCCCGACATCGAGGTCCTGGTCACCGAAGCAAGCTCGGCGACGGTGGTGTTGGCGGCGGAGGCGCATGGCGTGATGCCGGCGCAAATCGCCAAGACCATCTGCCTGCGCGTCGGTGATCAGACCATGCTGGTCGTGACCAGCGGCACCGCCAGGCTCGACAACCGCAAGTGCAAGGACACCCTTGGCGGCAAGCCGCGCATGCTCGACGGCGAACAGGTTCTGGAGGCGACCAGCCACCCGCCGGGCGGCGTCTGCCCCTTCGGCCTGCCGGAGCCGCTGCCGGTCTATTGCGACGTGACGCTCAGAGCCTTCGACGAGGTCGTCCCCGCCGCCGGCGCCACCAACGCCGCCGTGCGCATCGCACCGCAAAGGATGGCCGAGCTGGTCGGCGCCGATTGGGTCGATGTGTGCCAGTAGGCGATTGGTGAAGAAGGATTTTGGGGGGCCAAGTCTCGAGGCTTAAAATGGTCGGAGTGGCCGGATTCGAACCTTATCCGGATTCCAAGTGTCCAGTGAGTGAGTAGATTGGTCAGCTCGGCATGAAAGGACGTCCTGGCGGGGGCTGTCGTGTCGACTCGGAACATCGCCGACTACGACTTCTCCCGACAACTCCACCCCTTGCCGGAAAGTTCCGGGCGCAATGCCGCGACGGGCAGCTAAGGGCAAGAGAGGGGCCGCTCGTCGACTCCTCAAACGGTCTCATCCACATCAACGAGATTGTCGGCCTCGGCCGCAACGGCCTCTCGCGCATGATGGCGTCGTATATGCTGAGCAATGGAGCGATCGAAAATGTGGGCGGCGTCTTCGAGATGTCAGGCTACACGGGCCTGACGCTTTTTGTGGCAGTCCAAGATCACCGGGCAATTTTCCCAACAGATCGTCGGGACGGTGACGATGCGCTTGGTATCGGGGGCCTTGCCATTGGCGAAGGAATAGCCGTTGGAGTGGCGCGGGCCGATTGATGCAAGTTCATCGCAGCGGGTTTTTGCGATAGGGCTAGCTGTACTGAATGTCAGGATGACTTAGGCGGCACGTACAGGCAGATCGTAGTGTCAGGACCAAATGGTATTTCACGATGCCGGGTTACCGTTGCTTTTTGGTCATGGCACCAATGGTAACGCATGTCGTGTGACTGACGAACCCTGCTGTCCCCATAAGGCAGCAACTCACCGGACGGCACCTTGAAGCCCTTGCTTGTTTCGCGAACGGCGCCATCCGCCATCGGCTCGCAATGCTCGTCCTCGCAGCACTGTTTTTCGTACCAGCTATGTGCCGATGCCGTCGGCACTCCGAAGGCACACGCTGCGGCGATGATAGCGTCCAACCCGAGGGCGCCGCCGCCCCCGCCAAATGGCCAGATCATGATTTATCCCGGATCAGGTTGAGAAAGTCCGACTGATAGATGCAGCGATGGCCGAGGGCGTTTGATAGATAGGTCCAGGCCCGATCGGCGCTGTGCGCTAACGCAGAACCACTCTCCAGCGCCGCAGCCGTGGCCATCAAGCCCGCCAGCCCTGCGCGTCGTCGCGTGCTGACCACTTGCATCGAAGGGCCTCCCCCTTGCGGTGACCGAAGTCGTCACCAGCCACGGCACCCTTCGCGCGGACACGCCAAGTGGCCTTGGACTTCTCTGCTGGACGATACGATTTCGTTCTAGATTAGCACATACTAATATGATAGGCAAATGCGAGGGCTAATTCATGGTGCAGTTCCAAATCACTACTGCATTGACGTGGCTTGTCTTAGCCGGCGAGGCGAACGCTCACGATTGGTACACCGGGAAGACTGATCCCGTTCTTCGTTATGACTGCTGCGGCAATAAGGATTGCCACCCAATCGATTCCAGCAACGTCAGGATGACCAAAGACGGTTATTTTGTGAGGATGCCGCGTCCCACCTACCTGAATGAGCCGCAAGAAGCTGAGTGGTTTATTCCTAGAGATCGCGTCCAGCCCGCGCCGGATGATCGGTATCATATTTGCGAGCGTCTGATGACGTTTTACCGAACGATCGCCCCCCACATGAAGTTCGAAGCCTATCAGAGATTCAGGTGGACGTGCTTTTTCGCACCGCCGGGCACAAGTTCAATCGCGGCAAGTCGTTAGGACACGGTCGGCACACCACGAAGCGAGATGAGGCGGTGTCGTGGTCAACCGACCAAGATGACCAAGAGCTAACACGTGTTTGTGCTGGACCATTCTTCGAGGTCTGGCCACCTCGCTCAGGAGATCAAAATGAAATTGGGATTCGTCGGAACGGGTGCAATCACAGAGAGCGTCGTCAGAGGCTTGGTTAAGGCAGGGAACGACCTTGAGGGCATTGCGGTGTCGCCGCGCAACGCCGAGGTGGCTGCTCGCTTGGCAGCGCTTCATCAACTCGTCCGAGTTGCTCGTGATAACCAAAGGGTTGTTGATTCCTCCGACATCGTGTTTCTCGCGGTTCGGCCGCAAGTCGCGAATGACATCGTTGCAAGGCTAGAATTTCACCCAGGTCAACGGGTTGTGAGCTTTGTGGCGGGCCTCCAATTGGAAGAGCTCTCGGAATGGACCCATGGCATACCAGGACTCTGCCGTGCAATCCCGGTTCCTCTTGTTGCCGACTTGCATGGTGTGACCGCGATATTTCCAGGCGATTCCGTCGTCACCGAACTGTTCTCCTCGCTCGGCTCGGTCGTTGAGGCGCGCGACGCTGCGGAGTTCGAGTTGTTCGGCGCGGCGTGTTGCCTCATGGGAACTTACTTTGGATTTCTTGATGTTATCGCGCGCTGGATGATGGCGAAGGGTATGCTCAACGAGCACGCTCGCGATTTCCTCGCACATCTGTTTGCGGGCTTATCGGAAACGGCGCGCGCTTCGCCCGAAAGATCTTTCGAGGAACTGCGCACAGCTTACTCGACGAAGGGAAGTCTGAATGAGCAGGTATTTGATCTCTTCATAAGTTATGGAGGTGGAGCGGCAGTTACGGGCGGGCTGGAAGCCGCGTTCTCGAGGCTTGCTCCTAGCCTGGAGCGAACTCGTCATCGCGGTCAGGGCCCGGTGTCCTCCGGATAAGCCCTTCGCCGTCCGCCGACATGTCTTTGCTGGGCGCAGCACGGCTACGAACGACCCTTCAGGCGTGAGGCGACAGTCTCACCGTGGTTTTCAAGAAAGCGGGACAATTCCCTCGAACGCCGCATAGACCGAGGTTCGCAGCCAACGGTCCATGCTGCGGGCAAGACCGGCGTCGCCGCTCAGGAAAAGGCCGCCTCTTTCTATCTCGCGTTCCACGTTGGAACGGCCCTCGATGATGACCCCAAGCGAAACAACTCCTGTCTCGACGTAAAGGTCGACATCCCGGCCGGGGTCGAGCGAGCATAACTCGGGCAATTCCGCGCCTGACTCGACCACAAGCCAGTAATGGGGATACTTCGGTGGGGGATCGTCGCGGAAATGGAAGCGGATGACGGCGCGCCGCCGCGGCAATTCGGCGAGGTCGATCTTTCGTCGCACGCCCCACATGATGGTCGAAGCATCCGCACCGCTGAGCGCGATCTCCGCCTCGATGTTGCATTGCGCCCATTCCGCCAGCGCGTTCATCGCCGGCTCGAGGTTGATCGCCTTCTTGGTGCGGAAATAGTCGACCGTACCCTTCGCCTTGTCCTCGATGCGCTCGACCAGGCCCAACGCTTCCATCTCCTTGAGCCGCCTCGACAAGAGGGCGGACGAGATGTTGCCCAGTCCCTTGCGAATGTCGTTGAAACGGGTCGAGCCGTTCCAGAGCTCAGTCAGGATTTGGATCGTCCAGCGCGGTTCCAGGGATCTCGCAGGCGCACGCGATAGGGCAGATCAGTCCGTAAGGCCGTCCCGGCATGACTGAACTCTCCTTTGCCGCAAGTTAGACCCTGTGGAGGTCCAGAGCCAGTTCACAATCTGAAGCGGAACGCTGACGAAGCTGCCCTAGCGCCTGCCCGCCTTCCACCGTCATGGTGATCGTCATTCGAGCATCCCCGACCAACGGAGGTTATCATGGCTAGGCATAATATGACGCAAACGACGCTAGGCTGGACCGCACTCCGCATGCCGGGTACTTTTCGTGGCCGGCCGCTCGAACGCCTGCTGGCCCTTGTCCATGAATGGCGGATGCGCCGCGACATAGAGCGCTCGCTCGGTCACCTGTCCAACTTCCATCTGCGCGACATCGGCTTGACCAAAGCAGACGTCGATGCGGCCTGCGTCGACAGCTTCGATCGATCCACTTCTCACGCGCTCAATAGTGCGGCG
Organism: Mesorhizobium sp. M1E.F.Ca.ET.045.02.1.1; assembly: GCF_003952485.1. Classification (NCBI taxonomy): domain Bacteria; kingdom Pseudomonadati; phylum Pseudomonadota; class Alphaproteobacteria; order Hyphomicrobiales; family Phyllobacteriaceae; genus Mesorhizobium; species Mesorhizobium sp. M1E.F.Ca.ET.045.02.1.1. Next base: position 5,728,168 of record NZ_CP034447.1, on the reverse strand, counting down.
CAGAACCGGAGGGGAAATTGGTAAGAAGAGAAAGCTGGCATGCGCGGCGCGCCTTAAATCTCCTCTTCGCTTGCGCCACGATGACCGGAACGCCTGGTACCTGCCCCATGTGCGGCCTCGGTGGCTGCGGCTGCGTGGCAGTGGGCACCGAAACACTAATCGACGCGTTCTTAGCGGCGCAATAAACGCGGCCCAGAAAGAGGCGTTGTTGTTTGTCGCCAATCACTACCACTATCCGGAAGACAGCCAGATCAAGGACACGCTCTTCCGCAACGGCAGGATTGCTCTCGATTGACGGAAGGGATTTGGGGGGGCCAAGTCTCGAGGCTTAAAATGGTCGGAGTGGCCGGATTCGAACCGACGACCCCTTGACCCCCAGTCAAGTGCGCTACCGGGCTGCGCTACACTCCGGACCGGGTGGCGATGTATCGTGATAACCCGGTGCGGGTCAACCGAATTCGGCGGTTATCTTACCGATGAAATTGCAGCCACCTGCACCGACCTTACCAACTGCAATTGCTTCTGATGCCGGTACTCCAGCGCGATCGCACCCCAGATCAGGCCGAGCAGCAGATAGAGATGGCGCCAGTGGTCGATGTCGATGAAGGTGCCGAGCCCGATATTGCCGAGATAGGCGACATAGGCGCAAAGCAGGTAGGGCTGCCAGGGTCGGTCGCGCAGCAGGATGCGGAAGCCGGCGGCGATCGTCCACAAGGTCAACGTCAGGAACGAGACGAAGCCCAGCCAGCCATAGTCCATCAGCGCCTTCAACCAGATGTCGTGCGTGTCCTCGCCATAGATCGTGCCGAACACCAGCGGGCCGATGCCGAACGGGTGCTCCAGCGCCAACTGGAAGCCAATCGCGTAGCGGGCGAAGCGGCCGAGGCGGGCGGTATCATAGCTCTGCTCGAGCTGCGCGCGCTGGGTGAACATGTCCGACACGCCGGGCAGTTGCAGGATGACGAGGACGGCGATGACCAGCAGGGCGACCGCGGCGATTGTCATCACCACGACCCTCAGCCGGAACATACCGCTGGCGCTCTGCAGGAACAGGCAGGCGGTAAGCAGCACCGCCGACACCGCGAACATGCCCCAGGCGCCGCGCGAGAAGGAGAAGAAGATTCCGGCGGTGATGATCAGCAGCGGCACCGCCAGCAGCGGCATGCGCGACACCGGACCGGCCAAGAGCAGATAGAGCAGATAGGTGCCGGGCAGCACTAGGAACGGGCCGAACACGTTCGGATCCTGGAAGGCGCCGGCGGCGCGGTCGTATTTGGTGAACATTTCCGCGCCCGGGAAGGCGTGGAAATAGCCGGCGATGCCGAGCAGGGAAGTCGCCACCGCCGACACCACATAGGCGATGAAGATCAGCCGGTAGAGGCCGGGCTGCGTCGACGTGACCGAGGCGAAGAAGACCGCGCTGAAGGCGAGGAACAGCGAGACGGCGAGATAGAGCGGCGTGCTGGCGAGCTCCGTCATCTGCGTCATCGCGATCATGCCGCCGATGTTCATCGCCACCAGCAGCACCAAGAGCGGCAATATCGCCCGCGATATTTTCAGGCCGAACAGCGCCCATACGACGATCAGCCCGGCCATGTAGAGCTCGTAAGGCGCGGGCTCGCTGATGACGAAGCCGGAAAGCAGGATGCCAATGCCTATCGCCGCCGACGAAATCAGCGCGATCAGCTTGGCGTTGACCGCCCGGGGCGGCAACTGGTTGACCGCCTGGGGCGGCAACTGGTTGACCGCCTGGGGCGGCAACTGGTTGACCGGGGCCGCCGGCAGTTCATGCGCGACCGCGCTCAATAGGCGTTTTCCGTATTGAGCAGGCGGACCGGCGTCAGAAACAGGATGCGCAGGTCGAACAGCATCGACCAGTTCTCGATGTAGTAGAGATCGTATTCGGTGCGCATGCGGATCTTTTCATTGGTGTCCATCTCGCCGCGCCAGCCGTTGATCTGGGCCCAGCCGGTGACGCCGGGCTTGACCTTGTGGCGCGCGAAATAGCCGTCGACCACTTCGTTGTAGAGCAGATTGTGCGACTGGGCGGCGATCGCATGCGGCCGCGGCCCGACCAGCGACAGCGAGCCGAGCAGCGAGTTGAAGAACTGCGGCAGCTCGTCGATCGACGTCTTGCGGATGAAGCGTCCGACGCGGGTGACGCGCGGATCGTTCTTGGTCACCGTCTGCTTGGCGGTCGGATCCGATTTGTCGGTGTACATCGAGCGGAACTTGTAGACCTCGATGATCTCGTTGTTGAAGCCGTGCCGTTTCTGCTTGAACAGCACCGGACCCTTGCTGTCGAGCTTGATGGCGATCGCGGTGGCGAGCATCACCGGCGAGAAGAGGATGATGCCGACCAGCGAGAAGATGATGTCGAAGCTTCGCTTGGCGACCGAGTCCCAGTCGTTGATCGGCTTGTCGAAAATGTCGAGCATCGGCACCGAGCCGATGTAGGAATAGGCGCGCGGGCGGAATTGCAGCGCGTTGGAATGCGCCGAGAGCCGGATGTCGACCGGCAGCACCCAGAGTTTCTTCAGAAGCTGCAGCACGCGCGATTCCGCGGTCAGCGGCAGCGACACGATCAGCATGTCGATGCGGGCGATGCGGGCGAACTCGATCAGTTCGGAAATGGTGCCGAGCTTCGGGTAGCCGGCGACGATCGGCGGCGAGCGCTTGTCGCCGCGGTCGTCGAAGATGCCGCAGATGCGGATGTCGTTGTAGGGCTGCTTCTCGACCGAGCGGATCAGCATCTCGGCCGACTTGCCGCCGCCGACGATGACGGCGCGCCGCTCCATGCGCCCGTCGCGCGCCCAGCGCCTGATCAGCCTGGACATCACGAGTCTCAGGGTAAAGATCAGCACGAAGCCGACCACGAACCAGGTGCCGAACAAAAGCCGCGAATAGTCTTCCGATGCCTTCATGGCGAAGGCGGTGAGCGCCATCAGCGCGAAGGTGCTGGCCCAGACGAGCAGCACGCGTCCGAAATTGGCGACAGGGCGCATCAACGCCGCGATCTGGTAGCTGTCGGTGACGTCGAGCAGCACGACCGCGAGGAACGACGCCGCCGCGATCGACAGCGGGTATTGCCAGGCGAGGTAGTTGAAGAAGCCGACAAAGTAGAGATAGAGGCCGAGCCCCGAAAGGAACAGCATCGCGAATTCGACCATGCGCAGCACGCCGCTGACCATGATCGGCGACATCGTATCGCGCCGGTACTGCGAAGCGACCTGGCGCGCGACGTCGTTGATGCCGCTGGGCGCCTGACCCTCGGCCGGGCCCTCGAATTTGCGCACCGCGTCCATGGAAAAGCGGTGTGCGGGATCGATCTCGTTCATGGGATTGTCCGCGAGCTACGCAAAAGTGGATAGCAAAAGAGAGCTAAGAAAGCCTTGAAACAACCGGTGGTTTTGAAGCTGTCTGTCGCTCGCGGCGACTGACGGTCTTTCGTCCGGACCGAATTAGCGTCGGCCAAGCTTAGGCCTGCGAATTAGGCCTTCTCTATCGCGGTCGCCATGGCGGGGCTGCCGTAAAGTGTCTCGATGCCGCCGCCTTTGGGCTCGGATTCATCTGGGCAGCGAGGTTGGAAGTCGATCGCACCATCCGCGCCACGGCAGAGGCCGATGTCTTCCAGTTCGGCGGCGCTTAGTCTCTCGAGGATGCGGCGATCCCGATGTTTTGCCGCTGCGTCCGCGAGCGTGCTTCTCGCGACCGCCATGGTCGCAGCGAGAATGCGCGGGATAAGCTTGAGGATGGCTTGCAGGCTTTGCATCGTCGTTCTCCAATGGCCATGGCGGGACGATGCGGCTGCGTAGACGGAAAGTCCTTGATGCAATGCTGAAATCTTCTGTAGCGTTTCTGTGAGGTCAATTCAGGATTGGCGATGGCGCTGTCCTTCGGCGATTTCGTGCTGGACGAGCGGGAGCGTTCGCTGAACGGTCCGGAGGGTGCGATTGAACTCAGCGCGCGCAGCATCGACTTGCTGTTCGTGTTTCTTGAGCGCCCCAATGTGCTGGTCGAGAAGCGCGACCTGTTCGATCTTCTCTGGCCGGGCACGGTCGTCGAAGAAAACACCCTTCACGTGCATATGTCCGCGCTCAGGAAAGCCCTCGGCCCGAACTTCGTCGCGACCGTCCATGGCCGTGGCTATCGGTATGTTGGCCCACCGCCCACGCGCATCCAGGAGCGCATGGCGCCGGCCGTTCGCTCCGGTGGCAATCTGTCTCGCTACCGACCGGAATGCATCGGGCGCGACCACGAAGTCAGAAGCCTCGTGGAACTCGTCAACCAATATCCATTGGTTACGACCCTGGGCCCGGGCGGCGTCGGCAAGACGACGTTGGCCCTCAAAGCCGCCGAGGAACTCGCCGGCGGCTTTCCAGACGGTGTCTGGGTTGTCGACCTGGCGTCCGTGCCCGACGGCAGCTTCGTCGAGAGTGCGATCATGCAAGTCCTCGGCATTCCGGTCAGAACCGAAACCACCCCACTGCTCGCCATCGTCGATATGCTGCGGCCACTGGCCGGGCTGCTTGTTCTCGACAATTGCGAGCACGTTGCCCACTCCGTTGCCAACATTGTCCGTTCCCTGCTTTCCGAAGCCGCGAAGCTGAGGATCGTCACGACCTCGCAGGTGCCGCTGGGGCTGAGCGGGGAGCACGTCTTCAGGCTCGCGCCGTTCGGCCTCGAAGCAGCTTTCGAAAGCGGTCTTTCGGCCGCCGAAATGTTCCTCATCCACTGCTATGAAGCGCAGGGCGAGACTGTTGCTGTCGACGAATTGCCTATCGTGCGGCAACTTTGCGTTCGCCTCGACGGCGTCGCCCTTGCCCTCAAGATGGTGGCGGCAAGATCGGCGACTCTTGGCCTCGGCGAAGTGGACCGCCAGCTTGCCGAGCGCTTCGCGGAGCTTTCGACGGGTTGGGGTGACACGCCGGGGCGGCATCGATCGTTGGCGGCGTCGCTTGAGTGGAGCTACGGGCTGCTTGCCGAGGGCGAGCAAAGGGCTCTGCGGGCGCTTGGTGTGTTCCAGGGCAGCTTTACGCTGGACGGTGTTCGCGCCGTGGTCGGTGAGCATGCCGACGACCACTTGTCGGAGCTCATCAGGCGATCGATGGTTACGCGCGACGGTGGAGATCGGACCCGCTATAGATTGCTGGAGACGACGCGCCACTTCGCCTTGCAGGAATTGACCAGGCAGAACGAAGAGCAAGATGCACGGGCACGCCTGGCGGACCATGTCCGGAGCCGCTTCGAGCAAAGCCTCGCACGATGGGAGCTGGTTCCGGACGCAACCTGGGTAGCAGCCTATCGGCCGGACACCGACAATCTGCGCTCGGCCCTTGAATGGGCCAGATCAAGCGCCGACTGGGCCCTGTTCGTCGGTTTGGCTGCCGCCAGCTATCGCTATTGGATAGAAGCTCAGCTCGCCGGCGAGGGCCTTCGGTTTGCCGAGGCGGCTGTCGCCTTCGCCGATGATCTCGACCCGTCGCTTCGCGGCCGCCTTTTCCTTGCGGTTGGGGAGCTCGCGCGGATCAATTCCCAGGACCTGCGCGCGATCGAGGCGCTGATGCAGGCGGTGCGGCAATTCGAGGCCGACGCAAACGATCTGCTGCTGTCGCATGCCCTCGTTCTTCTTGGGACCACGCTCAACTTCGCCGGCCGTCGTTCCGAGGCCGCCCCGATTTTCGCGCGGCTTGAGACCCTGTCGGCTAAACTTCCATCATCAAAGTTGAAGGCGTGGGCGCTCGTTTCGATTGGTTTGTGGCTGTTGACCGGTGGAGAAGAGGTCGCCGGAATGACCAAGTGCCAGGCGGGATTGGCGATGCATCGGTCGTGCGGAAACGAGCGTGGCCTCTTCCGGTCGACCATGTATCTGGCTGAAATGGTTCACCGAAGACAGGATCATCAAGGCGCGTTCGCGCTCGCCAAAGGCATCTTGCCAAGCCTTCGTGAACGCGGCAGCTCGCTTGAACTCGGTGCTCAGCTTAGCAATCTCGCTTGCTATTCGATGGCGCTAGGCAATACCGAGGCGGCAAGGGAAGCCATCGACGAGGCGTGGAAATATCTCCCGCGCGACCATGCGTCATGGCACTGGTGCATCATCCAAAATGCCACCGAGCTCGCGGCCCGAGACGGAAGATTGAACGATGCCGCGCTCATGCTTGGATTTGTCGATCATTGCTTTGAGGACTGGCCCGACGGCCGGCAGTCTACCGAAGCTGCTCAGCGGGAGCGGATCGAGACCATCCTGTCGGCGCAGCTCGACCGGGAATCCTACGCCGCGCTGTGGGAACGGGGCCGGTCGTTGAGCGTGTTCGAGGCGGACGTTCTTGCGGGTTTCGAACGACGATTTGCGGCTCTTCCGACCTGACTAACCGCGAAGCGCCGCGAAATAAGCCTTCTCGATTTCGGCCGCCATGACGTCAGCGCCGAATCGCGCCCTGAGCTCGCCGCCCTGCGGCATCAGTTTCCGGTAGGCGTCGGGATCGTTGAGAGCTGTGCCCAACCTCTCGGCGAGCTGGTCCGCATCCGGCCGTATTAGGGCAGGGGAGCCTTCGCCGAAGATTTCCGGAATGCCGCCGACCGCAGTCGCAATCATCGGCCTGCCGGCGGCCAGCGCCTCCAGCACGATGTAGGGCATCGCTTCCGCGCGGGACGGGACGACGATCAGCCCAGCCAGCGCGAAGGCTTCTCTGGCTGGCATCGGCGGCAGGAAACGGACATGGCTCTTCAATCCAAGCCGCTCCACCTGGGCGTGGTAGCGCGGCAGGTCGTCGCCGTCGCCGACCATCACCGCGCTCAACGGGCGGCCGATCTCGCTGCCTGCCTGCGTCAGTGCGTCGATGAAGATGTCCGGGCCTTTGAGGTCGCGCATCATGCCGATGTAGAGAAGATCGGCGGCATCCGCCGCCGTTCCTACCGGTTCGAATTCGGCGGCGCGCAGGCCGTTGTAGACCAGCGTGTTGGGGACCGGCGGCTCGCCGACTTTGCGGCCGTAGGTTCGCCGTTCGTAGTCGGAAACGAACAGCAGGCAGTCGGTGAAGCGCGCCATGAAGCGCTCAAGCGCGAAGAACAGCTTTCCCGTGGCCGTCGTTTCGTCATAGTGGAGCGAGCCGCCATGCGGCGAATAAAGGCGGGCCACGCGATACCTTGAAACCCGCAACAGTGAGCCGAACAGACGGGCATACGCGCCACCCTTGGCGCCGTGCCCGTGCAGCACGTCCGGCCGCAATTCCTTGATGATTCGATAGGTGCGCCAGGCCGCCGTCATATCGCCAGGCCCGATATGACGCTGCATCGGCGTGCGATGAATGCCGAGCGCTAAACTCCCCTCCATCGCCTTGAACAGCCGCTCCTCATAGTCGCCGCCCGTGGTCGAATCGCACACGATGCCCACGGAATGGCCGGCGGCGACCTGCGCCTCGGTCAGATCGCGCACGTGCCGGAAGATTCCCCCGACAGGTGAGCGGAAACAGTGAACGATGCGGAGGTGAGCCGCCACGTTGGTTTTCAGAACAGCCGTTCGCGGACGTAGATGGTGTCGCCGGGCAAGAGCGGGTCGGATGTCTGCACCCTGCCGGTCATGACCTTGCCGTTGATATCACGGGTGATGTCCACGCTTTCCTGGTTGGCGCGCGGCGTGAAGCCGCCGGCGATCGCGATCGCCTTTTGCACGGTCAATCCCGGCACATAGGAATACTGGCCCGCCGCGCCGACTTCGCCCATGACGAAGATCGGCCGGTAGCGGTCGATCTCGACCGACACATCGGGATCGCGCAGATATCCCTGGCGCAATTTGTCGGCGATTTCCTTTTCCAACTGCTGGGCGGTGTGGCCGCGCGCCGGCACGGCGCCGACGAGCGGGAAGGAGATGTAGCCGGACTGGTCGACGCTGTAGGTGTTGGTCAGCCCTTCCTGCTCGAAGACGGTGACGCGGATGCGGTCGCCGGCGCCGAGTCTGTAAGGCTGGTCGAGCACTTCATGGAAGGCGGCGGGTGTCGGGCGGTAGCTGGAACAGCCGGTGAGCAGCGACAAGGCAAGCATGGCGCGAAAGAGATAAGCAGTGCTTTTCATGATCGGACACGAACCTTCGTCGCTCTCGCCGCCAGTGCTGCGGCCAACCCCAGGAAGTGCGCCCGTTATCATCCTGTTAGGGTTAATGGCCGGTAAAGGACCGTGCCCGGAAGCGGTGACGGCAGGCAAAAACCCAATTGTTCTATTGCCTTCGTCCGATGTTCTTTGAGTGTCTTCTAATAAGCATGCGTTCTGATCTTAACGGGTGAGTTACCATAGTTGTTTACGGTCTATCCTCGACTCAAAGTTCCGGAGCAGGATGCATGTCCGTTCAGTCCGCGGCCGCAGATGTCGATGTCGATCTGAGGCAGCTCTTCGCCAGTCTGGCGAGGAACTGGCTGCGCATTGTTCTCGTCACGCTCGTGGTCACCGGGCTGGCGTTTGCCTTCGCCTGGCTGGCCACGCCTTATTACAAGGCCACCGCCAAGCTGGAGATCGGGCCGCGCGAGTCGGTCTTCACGCGGCCGGCCGGCGCAACCAATGATGACAAGCCGGCAACCGACGAGGAGGCCGTAGCCACCGAGGTCCAGATCATATCGTCGCCCGACATACTCAAGAAGGTGGCGACGGATCTCAATCTGGAGAAAGTGCCCGAATTCGACGAGACGCTGAAGATGTCGGCGCTGAGCCGCGCCCTCGTCCTGGTCGGCTTGAAGAGCGACCCTTTCGACATTTCGCCGGAAGAGCGCGTGCTCAAGGCGATGCGCGATAAGCTCAACGTCTACGGCGTTGAAAAATCTCGCGTTATTGCAGTCGAGTTCTCTTCGGAGGATCCAAAGCTTGCGGCGCGGGTCGCGGACGCGATCGCGCAGGCCTATCTTGCTTCCAAGGGCAACGCGAAAAAGGAATCGAACACCGCCGCCACCGGCTTTCTCGGCCCGGAAATCACCGATCTACAGAATCGGGTGAAGGAGGCCGAAGCCAAGGTCGCTGCTTACCGCGCGCAATCGGACCTCTTGATGGGCGGCAACAATTCGGTGCTCGCGACCCAACAGCTTTCCGAACTGTCGACCGAGCTTTCGCGGGTGCGCGCCAATCGCGCCGCCGCCGAGGCGACCGCCGACAGCGTGCGCAAGGCGCTTCAGAATGGCGGCACGCTCGACAGCGTGCCGGAAGTCCTGTCTTCCGAATTGATCCAGCGCCTGCTCGAGCGGCAGGTGGAACTGAGGACCAACATTGCCGACCTGTCGACGACGCTGCTGGACAATCATCCGCGCATCCGGGCGCTGAAGTCGCAGCTCGCCGATCTCAACGGCCAGATCCGCAACGAGGGGCAGAAGATCCTGAAGGGTCTGGCGACCCAAGCGCAGACGGCCAAGGCTCGCGAGGACCAGCTCGTCCAGGAGGTCAACCAGCTAAAGGCCGCTTCGGCCCGCGCCGGCGAGCAGCAGGTGCAACTCGACGCGTTGCAGCGTGACGCCAATGCTCAGCGCCAGCAGCTCGAATCCTATATGGCGAGCTATCGCGAGGCGGCCTCGCGCGCCGACCGCAATTATCTGCCTGTGGACGCTCGTCTGCTGTCGAAAGCGCAGGTGCCGACGGAACCCTATTTCCCGAAGATCGGTCCGATCACGGGCGCCACGGCGGCCGCATCGCTGCTGCTGATGGCGATCGGCACGCTGCTGAAGGAATTGTTCTCCGGCCGCGCCATGCGTCCGGCCGCCGGCGCCAGATTCGAGCCGATCGAGCAGGTGACGATGCCGGTGGCGCGGAGCGAGCCGGCGGCCTTAGCCGAGGATGCAGGCGGCGGCGACTCGGTCGCCGACGACCGGATCGGACAGAGCGCCGCCAGGGCGGCACCGCCTGACGACCCGGTAGCGACGGAAGCGCCTGAGCCGTGGCGGTCCAGGCTGGGGGAGATCGATGTCGACAGGGCGGCGGAAAAGCTGATCGGCTCGGGTGCGGCGCGCGCCATCTTCGTCTCGCCGGAAGGCGACGAGGCCGCCGCTACCGCCGTACTGGTGGCGCGCGAAGTGTCGGATGCGGGACTGCGCGTGCTGCTGCTCGATCTCACCGCTTCGGGCGCGGCATCGCGGCCGATGCTCGATAGCGGGCTTTTCCCCGGTATCACCAATCTTCTGGCGTCCGAAGCGCAGTTCAGCGACGTCATTCACCCCGATCTCTATTCGGACGCGCATGTCATTCCTGTCGGCACCGCCGATCCGGTCAAGGCTATGCGCGCCGCCGACAGGCTGCCGATCATCATGCAGTCGCTGACAACGGCCTACGATCTCGTGGTGGTCGAATGCGGCCCGGCCGATGCGCAGGGCATCAGCCGCCTCGTCGGCGACGGCACGGAGGTCTTCCTGTCGATGCTCGAAGCCGACGAAGAGGTGACGCAAGCCGCGGTGAAACTGATCGAGAACGGCTATCCGGATGTCACCCTGGTCACGCCGGTCGGCCATGAGCCTGGAAATCCGTTGCCTGGACGTCGCTCGGCTGCATAAGGCTGAACGCCAACAGGGCTGTTCTGCACGCGCCGCTAAACGATTGCCCTGAGGTATCGGGAAGAGACCGCGACGAATCGAGCATGGTTCAGTCGGTGTCGGGGTATGACAGCCCTTAGGTACAAGGCCGAGCCCGGACATTTTCTCGGCGGCCCCAGCACTTTACATCGGAAGCAGAGGCCCTAGGTTTAGCTCTTCGCGCCGCGCACTTTTCGTGCGTGGATGATCGATAGCGGGACCGTGAACTCCAGGCCGGTCCCCCCACAAACTCCCAAAAGGATGGTTGCTATGACACAGGCCAAGAATGGCGACACTGTACGCATCAACTATACCGGACGTCTGGTCGACGGCACTCAATTCGATTCTTCCGGCAGCGAACCGCTGCAATTCACGCTGGGTGAAGGACAGGTAATTCCCGGTCTCGAAACGCATGTCGAGGGCATGGAGGTCGGCACGAAAAGCACCGTTACCGTTCCCGCCGACGCCGCCTATGGCCCCCATCGCCCCGAAGCGGTCGTAACCATCGACCGCGCCAGCGTGCCGCAAAACATCAACGTTGATGTTGGTACCCAATTGCAGGCCCGCACCCGCGAAGGGCGTGCCATGCAAGTAACGGTCGTCGGCGTGGACGATTCCAGCGTCAAGCTCGACGGCAATCATCCTTTGGCTGGAAAGGACCTGGTGTTTGACGTTGAACTGGTCGAGATCGTTCAGGCGGCGTAGTTAGATCTGGAAGGCACCCGGCGGATACAGAACCGTCAAGGCGCGCGATCGACCAGAGCTTTGGCCCCTTCCTGCTCGGCGCAATGCGCGCAGCAATATATGATATCGCCCTGCTCGACGCCGTGCCCCATGATCCGCACCCTGCAATGAGGGCAGGTCGGCGCGAGCTTGTGGATCGCGCACTCGAAGCTGTCAAATGTGTAGGTTTGCCCGCCCAGGCTCACTTGGAATGCCTTGTCGTAGTCATTGCCGCATTGGTCGCACTTGGCCATGGCCGTTCTCCTTCTGAGTGCGAAAACCTCACGGCTGGCGATAGGTTCCGCCCAAGGCTCTTCAAGGTCTCGACCTCGACCTGTTTGCCCGTATCAACCGGGAGATCGACGGCGAAAGACATGCATCAAAACAAAGACTTGAAGCGCGTCGCCTGATTCGGTTCGGCGCGACGCGCTTTAACTGTCGTCCTCGGCAACAGCGGGCGCCGCTTGTCCGGCAGCCTTGCGGCGCAGCATCTTGGTCAGCTTCCAGACCGTCGGGTTGTTCTTGATGAACGCCTTTGCCCGCGCTCCTTGCCGCAACCCCGTCGCCAGCGCCCGGCCCTTGAGCGTCAGCGGCGCGAGCACCTCGAAATGCTGGACCTCGATGTCGCACCAGAGCCGCTTGTAGGGCTCGTCGCCGACCGAGAAATCGTAGACGTCGAAGCCGAGCTCGCAGGCTTCCTGGATATTGTCGAAGAACAGGAAGTCGCCCGGGCTGGTGAAGGCGAGATCGTCCTCGGCGATTGCGCCGAACTCGCAGATCAGGCGCTTGCCCGAGCGGCTGGAGCCGGTAACGGCGCGAGGCTTCCCGGCCACTTCCAGCCCATGCAGCAGAAAGGAAGGCCTTTGCTCGGCCAGCGCATCGGCAAACACCGCCCGGAAGAAGGCGCGCACTTCCGCGCCGCCGAACACATTGGCTATGCCCATCTTGGCGAAGCGCACTTCCTTCATGTCGAAGAAGGCGTCGAGCAGCCTGTCGACCTCTTCGCGGCTTCGCGCCTCGATGCGGCCGAAGCTGCCGACGGCCTCGAATTTGCGCGTCTGCGAACGGTGCTTCTTGCGCTTGCGCTTGCCGCTCGCGCGCGCGAGCAGCGCATCGAAGCCGCCGTCGAGATCGACCGCGAGCGCAAGGTTCGGGCTCGGGAAATTGGGCAGCGCGGCGAGCGGATTGGCGACGCCGTCGAGATCGGGCCGCAGCCGCTCCAGCGCAACAAGGTCGATGTCCGGCCGCGCCTTGGCGATTGCCGAGAGTAGGGAACGGATAGCCGAGCTGTCGATCCTTTGCAGCGACCGCTGGTCGGCGGCGGGAAAATTCCCGTTGGCGTGACGTCCGCCGGCGAAACGGGCGACCTGGAACAGGCCTCTCCGGACGACTTCGAGCGCCAGCACAAGCACCGGCCTGCCTTCGGCGTTCAGCGTGGCGACCACCATGTCGGCCTTGGTCTCGGTCGCCCAGTTGCGCACCCAGGATGCGCTCTGTGCCGGAGCAAACAGCGCCGAAGCGCAGAATTGCGCGTAATCGGCAAGGCCGGCGCCGTCACTCACCGCCGCCGTCAGTCGGGTCTGGTTCGAGGCAGGCGCACGCGCCGGCGCTTCATTGGCCGCGACCCGATTGCCGTCAAATGACGCGGCGGCGTCAACCATCCCTCAATCCTTAAGACGTATTGGTTGCAACCTGGGGTTCGCATAGGCGCAAGTCGTGCTTGGATGAGCCTAGGCGCAAAAGGTGAAGGAATGATCGACGGGGGCGAGGCGATCCGGAAACTGGCCTTGAACGTTGCCCGCTACACCGGCCTCGCTCCGCTGGCGAAGCCGTTCGTCGGCGGCATCGGCGCCATCCTGATGCTGCATCGCGTGACCGCCACGCCCGAGAAGCCGAACAGCGTCAATCGCCACCTGAACATCGCCCCAGCCTTCCTCGACAAGCTGATCGCCGACATGAAGGGAAGGGGCTATGCCTTTGTTACCCTTGATGAAGCGATCGAACGCATCGAGGCGGGCGGCAAACACGGCCAGTTTGCCACCATCACCGCCGACGATGCCTATCGCGATAACATGACCGAGGCGCTGCCGGTGCTGGAAAAGCACGGCGCGCCGATCACCATCTATGTCGCGCCAGGCCTGATCGACGGTGCCGTCGACCTGTGGTGGGACGTCGTCGAGGATATCGTCGACACCAGCTCACACCTGACGCTGAAGACGGCGAGGGGATCGGCGGTCGTTGATTGCTCGACGCCTGGCCGAAAGATTCAGGTCATTGCACGGCTGAATGCCTGGTTGACCCTTGAAGTCCCTGAAGAAGAGCAGGGCGCCGCGCTGCGCGAACTGGCGCGTTCCAACGGGATCGAACTTGGCGAGAGCCGTCCCGGCACGCTTATGAGCTGGGACGAGATCCGCGCGATGGCCGCGCATCCGCTGGTGACGATCGGCGCGCATACCGTCAACCACCGCAACCTCAAGCGGCTTTCGGAGGCGGACGCGCGCCACGAGATCGGTGAGGTCCGGCGCATCCTCGAGGAAAGGCTCGGGCTGGAGCCGCGCCATTTCGCATACCCCTACGGCTATGCCAGCGCGGTCGGCTGCCGCGAGGTGGGTTTTGCCCGAGACGCCGGCTATGTCTCTGCGGTGACGACGCGGCACGGCGTGCTGAGAGCCGAGCATGCCGGCTTCCTGCATGCGCTGCCGCGCATCTCCGTCAACGGCCGCTACCAGAGCGTCGCCCATATCCGCACGATGCTGTCGGGTGTGACCACGCCGCTCGCCAATGCCGGCAAGATGGTCGTTACGATCTGATAAGGCGGTTCAGCCCTTCTGAGGTGGCTCCAGGATCAGCCATTTGATGATGCCCATTGCCGGCAGCACCCAGAGCAGGCCGCTGAACAGGAAGAACAGGAAATGCGCCGTTGCGCCATATTCGGCGAGCCTGGTGACCGCGACGGCCGAAGCGATCAGCGCATAGATGATGACCAGAGCCACCAGCAGGATGGTTCCGATCAGCTTTTTCAGGCGAATGGGCATGTCGCGGTTCCGTTGACCCGCATCGCTTAGGCCGAACGACGGCCATGCGCAACCATAGCTCACCGGCGCGACGGCGTGCCGCGCTGTGCGGCCTTGCCACCGGGACGGTCATGGTCCACCAATCGCGCGTTTCAATTGCCGGGAACCGTCCCATGGCCGCCATCACCGCCACGGCCCCATACGCCGCCCGCGACCGCGATCTCCGCAACCGCGCACTGGTGCGCGGCTGGCTCTATTTCGTAGTGCTCGTGCTGTTCGCGTTGGTGCTGGTCGGCGGCGCCACCCGGCTCACCGGTTCCGGCCTGTCGATCACCGAGTGGAAGCCGATCCACGGCGTCATCCCGCCGCTCAACGATGCCGAGTGGCAGGAAGAATTCCAGCGCTACCAGCAGATCCCGCAATATGCCGAGCTCAACGATGGCATGAGCATCGAGGCGTTCAAGTCGATCTTCTGGTGGGAATGGGTGCATCGCATCCTTGCGCGCAGCGTCGGCGCCGTCTTTGCCCTTCCACTCCTGTTCTTCTGGGCAACACGCCGCATAGAGCGCGGCCTCGGGCCGAAGCTGTTAGGCATCCTCCTGCTCGGAGCCCTGCAGGGCGCCATCGGCTGGTGGATGGTGGCTTCGGGGCTGGTCGACCGCGTCTCGGTCAGCCAGTACCGGCTGGCCACGCATCTGACGATCGCGGCGCTGATCTACACCGCCACCATGGTGGTCGCGCGAGGGTTGGCGCCCCACTCCGAGCGCGCCGCCGACCGCTCGACGCAGCGGCTTGCCGGCTTCATCGTGCTTTTGGCGCTGATCCAGATCTATCTCGGCGGGCTGGTTGCCGGCCTCCACGCCGGCTTGAGCTACAACACATGGCCGCTGATGGACGGAAAGGTGATCCCGGCTGATCTCTTCTTGCTGAAACCCGCCTGGCTGAACTTCTTCGAGAATCCGAAGACGGTGCAGTTCGTGCACCGGCTCGGCGCCTACGCGCTCTTTGTGGTGTCGCTCTGGCATATGATCGCCACGTGGCGGCGCCAGCCCGCCACGACGCATGCCCGCCGCGCCACGCTGCTGTTCCTACTGGTGCTGGTGCAGGCCTCGATCGGCATCGGCACGCTCTTGATGCAGGTGCCGTTGCACATGGCGTTGACCCACCAGGGCTTCGCGCTGATCGTGCTCGGCTTTGCCGCCGCGCATTGGCGCGGCACCAAGGGCGCTTATCCGCTGCCGACCGAGATCGCTGTCAGAAGCTGAAGCGCACCTTGTGCATCGCCGCTCAGTGCTTGATGCCGAGCATCAGGTCCAGGTTCTGCACGGCGGCCCCGGAGGCACCCTTGCCGAGATTGTCGTAAACGGCGAGCAGAAGCGCCTGCGCACGCTCGTCATTGGCGAACACATAGACCTTCATCCGATTGGTGCCGTTATAGACCTCCGGATCGATCTCCGGCATGCGCTCCATATGCGTATAGGGCGCGACCTCGACCACGCCGCCATCGATCGAGGCGTAGTGGTCGGCGATCGCCGCATGAAGCTCCGCGCCTGTCGGCACGCGGTCGAGGCCGCCGAGCTGCAGCGGCACCACCGTGATCATGCCTTGCGCGAAATTGCCGACCGCCGGCTGCATGATCGGATCATGCGTCAGCTTCGCATAGGTCCTGAGCTCCGGCACATGCTTGTGCTGCAGCGTCAGGCCATAGGGCAGGAACTCGGGCGCATCCTCGCCCTTGCCGACATAGTCCTCGATCATTGGGCGGCCGCCGCCGGAATAGCCGGAAATGCCGTTGACGGTGATCGGAAAATCGGCGGGCAACAGGCCGGCGGAAACCAGCGGACGCAGCGTTGCGATCGGCCCCTGCGGCCAGCAGCCGGGATTGGCGATCCGTTTGGAATTGGCGATCTTTTTCGCCTGATCCTTGTCCATTTCGGCAAAGCCATATTCCCAGCCCTCGGCCACGCGATGCGCGGTCGAGGCATCGATCACCTTGGTCGTGTCGTTCTCGATCAGCGACACGCTTTCCTTGGCGGCGGCATCCGGTAGGCAGAGGATCGCGACATCGGCGGCATTGAGGAATTCGGCCCTGGCCGCGGCTTCCTTGCGGCGCTCCGCGGGTATGGAGATGATCTCCAGGTCGCCGCGGTCGGCCAGCAGCGCCCTGATCTGCAGGCCTGTCGTGCCATGCTCGCCGTCAATGAAGATTTTCGGTTTCATCGGTTACAAAATTCCCTGCGATTTCAAGGCTATATGCCGTTAGCGTTATGTAGAACGGCATGAGTGCCGTTGTTCAGGTCATCGAGCCGCGCCTTCCGTTCGGCCACCAGGCCAAGATAGTGCATGGCAATGATCGATCCGGCGATCGCCGTAATATCGGCATGATCATAGGCCGGCGCAACCTCGACGACGTCAGCGCCGACGATATCGACCTGGCCGAGCTGGCGCAGCGTCGAGAGCATCTTGGCCGAGGACGGGCCGCCGGCCACCGGCGTGCCGGTGCCGGGCGCGAAGGCCGGGTCGAGGCAGTCGATGTCGAAGGTGAGGTAGGTCTTCCTGCCGCCGGTCCGGTCGACGATAGCATAGGCGATGTCGGAGGCGCGCATTTCCTCGACCTCGTGGCCGTAGAGGATCTTGATGCCGAACGTGTCCGGCGCATGCGTGCGAATGCCGATCTGGATCGACCGGTCGGGATCGATGATGCCTTCTTTCACGGCGCGGGCGACGAAGGAGCCGTGATCGATGCGCTTGCCGTCATCCGGCCAGGTGTCCTGATGCGCGTCGAACTGCACCAGCGCCAGCGGCCCGTGGATAGCCGCATGCGCCTTGAGCAGCGGCCAGGTGACGAAATGGTCGCCGCCCAGCGTCAACAGGAAGGCGCCTGATTTCAAGATTTTGGCCGCCTCGCGCTCGATCGCGCCAGGGGTCTTCTGATGATTGCCGCTGTCGAGCAGACAATCGCCATAGTCGATCACCGCGAGCTGTTCGAACAGGTCGCGCGAGAACGGATATTGCGGATCGTTGTCGAGGATCGCCGAAGCGCGGCGGATCGCCTGCGGCCCAAAGCGAGCGCCCGGCCGGTTGGTGACGGCGGCGTCGAAGGGGATGCCCCACACGACGGCGTCCGCGCCCTTTACGTCCTTCGTGTACTTGCGCCGCATGAACGACAGCGCGCCGGCATAGGTCGGCTCGAACGATGCGCCCGTCTTGGAACGGGCGGTGAAGGCGTGGTCGATCTCTTTGTTCGCCATTACGGGTCCTCGGTTGTCATCGGGGCAGCACTACAGAACCGGCACGCAACATGCCAGTCACAGCTTGCGGAGACGGAATGGCGCTCGCCGAGTGCCATGGCAACACAGGATTTGTATCATTATGACCGAGGCCGCCTTGCTCAACCTCGCACCTGCTCCGGCGGCAACCCGAACCGGCACGGCGGCCGGCGAGCGCTTCCTGGTGCTCGATTCCTGGCGCGGCATCTGCGCGCTGCTGGTGGCGCTGTTCCATTTTCCCACGACGTCGATAATCTCCCAGAGCGCCTTTGTCGGCGGCTCCTATCTGTTCGTCGATTTCTTCTTCGTGCTTTCCGGTTTCGTCATCGCCAGCTCCTACAGCGGCCGGCTGAGCGAGCCGGGTGAGATTGCCCGTTTCGCGCTGGTGCGCTTTGGCCGCATCTACCCGCTGCATCTTTCGATGCTTGCCGCTTTCGTCGCCTTCGAGGCGATGCGGCTCGCCCTGCCGGCACTGCATGGAACCGGTGCCGCGCCCTTCACCGCAGGCTTTGATCTGAGAAGTCTTGTCGCCAATCTCTTCCTGCTGCAGGGCATGGGGGTGGAGGAGCATCTGACCTGGAACGCGCCGAGCTGGAGCATTTCGGCCGAGTTCTTCACCTATCTGCTGTTTGCCGGCGTGGTGCTCGCGACCGGCCGGCGCGCCTGGATATGGTTCGCCGCCGCGGCCGTCACGGCGCCTTTCTTCCTGCTTGGCTTCTCGACCCGTCATATGGACGTGTCCTTCGATTTCGGCTTCATCCGCTGCCTTTACGGCTTCTCGCTCGGCGCGCTGCTGGCCTGGTTTCAGCACGATTCCATTGCAGAGGCGCGACAGGCGATGGCAGGCGCAGGGCGCATTGCCTGGACGATGGCCGAGCTCGCCATGGTCGCGGCGATCGGGCTGTTCGTTTCGGTCGCCGGATCGAACGACGCCGGGATCGCCGCGCCCGTCGTCTTCGCTCTGGCGCTCTATCTCTTCGCGCATGAGGGCGGCTTGATCAGCGCGCTGCTCTCAAGCCGGCCGATGCTGCTGCTCGGCTCGCTCTCCTACTCGATCTACATGGTCCACATCTTCGTCCAGGGCCGCATGATCAATGTCGGCGGCCTCCTCGAGCGCAAGCTCGGGCTTGGCATTGTCGGCGACATGACGTTGCGCGGCGATCAGGTGACCGGCTTCGGCGTCGGCTCGCCATGGATCGGCTTCGCCGCGATCATAGCAATGTTGATCGCCGTCATCGTCGCATCCTGGTTCACCTGGCGCTTCGTCGAAATGCCGGCGCTGGCCTGGTTCCGTCGATTTGCCAAGCGGATTTGAGACGCCTTCGGCTTAACAGCTAGCCGGCTTCGTTCACCACCCTGTCATGGGCATCGCCTAACCGGGACCCGACCCGGAACGGAGCGATTCCCCGATGCGAACACTCTGGCTGAGCCTTTTTCTGTCCGCCACCCTTGCGGCCGTCTCCGGCCAAAGCTTAGCCGGCGAGACACGCGCTGCCCAAATCCTCGACCGTTTCGAACACGCCAACCAGTGGCGCGACCATGTGATGATCGCCGCCCACCGCGCCGGCAGCATGCAGGCCGGCAAGAGGCTTTATGCCGAGAACTCGCTTGCCGCGGTCGAGGGCTCGATCGCCATCGGCGCCGAGATCGTCGAGGTTGATATCCGTCGCTCGAAGGACGGCGAATTTGTCGTCATGCATGACAGCTGGTTGGACCGCACGACGACCTGCAGGGGCGAGGTGGGCAGCTTCACGCTGGCAGAGCTGAAAAAATGCCGGCTGGTGGTCGAAGGCACGGGCGCCGTCACCAACGAGCCGGTGTCGACGCTGCGCGAGATGCTGCTTACGACCAAGGACAGGATCCTGATCAACCTCGACAACAAGCTGGAGGTGACCGACCTGCCGGGAATGATCGCGGTCGCCCGTGATCTCGGCATGGCCGATCAGGTGATCGTCAAGGAAAACCTGTGGAACCGCCAGCGCATCGACGCCGCCAGGGCTGCGCTCGCCCAGGCAGGTAGCGGCTTCCAGTTCATGCCGATCCTTGCCGATGACGCTGTGCACGATGCCGCCTTTGCCGAGGAAGTAGCGCGGGCATTTCCGCTGCGCGCGGTCGAGCTGATCAACTGGCGCAACGGCGCCGAGACGTTGACCATATCTGGCGGCCCGCTGTTCAGCACCCGCATGCGGGCGGAAGCGGTGCGCGGCGACTGGCACCTCTGGGCCGACAGCTACGCCATCGTCAACAAGCCGGGCGGCTTCCTCGCCGGCGGCCGCGGCGACGAACTGGCGGTGGCCGCCGGCCTGCCGCGCGAAGCCTGGGGTTTCTGGGTCGACCGCGGCGCGACCATCATCCAGACAGATGAGCCGAAGGCGGCGATCGAATGGCTGACGGCGAACGGTTATCGGGTGCCTTACACGATCGACGTGAAGCAAGCTGAGCCGGCGCATACGGCGAGCATCAACTGAGAGCCGCCGCCGGAGCTGCGATCCCCCCCTTGAGGGGGAGATGGCCGGCAGGCCAGAAGGGGTCGCCTCACGTAAATCGCCGGCGTTGTCTTTCGTCGCGGAAGGCGCTGGCGCTCCACGCGAAGCGACCCCCTCTGTCGCCTTTGGCGACATCTCCCCCTCAAGGGGGGAGATCAGCTAATCACGCCGCTTTCGCCACGCCCTCCAGTTCGCTCAGCACATCCTCTGACAGCTCCAACTCCGCCGCCGCAAGATTCTCCCGCAAATGCTCCACCGACGACGTGCCGGGAATCAGCAGGATGTTCGGCGAGCGGTTGAGCAGCCACGCCAGCGCCACCTGCATCGGCGTCGCGCCGAGCCGTTCAGCGACGCCCGACAGTGTCGACGACTGCAGCGGGCTGAAGCCGCCGAGCGGGAAGAACGGCACGTAGGCGATACCGTCGCGGGCAAGCTCGTCGATCAGCGCGTCGTCGCCTCGATGCGCCAGATTGTACTGGTTCTGCACACAGACGATCTCGCAGACGCGGCGGCCTTCCGCGATCTGCGCGCGGGTGACGTTGCTCAGCCCGATATGGCGCACCAGGCCCCTGCGCTGCAGCTCGGCGAGCACGGTGAGCGGCGCTTCGATCGAGCCCTCGGCGGGACCATGGGTGTCGAACATGATGCGCAGATTGACCACATCCAGCACGTCGAGCCCGAGATTGGCGAGGTTGTCATGCACGGCTTGCGTGAGTTCCTCCGGTGAATAGGCCGGCAGCCAGGATGCGTCGCTGCCGCGGCGGGCGCCGATCTTGGTGACGATGGTAAGGTCGCCGGGGTAGGGCGCCAGCGCTTCGCGGATCAGCCGATTGGTGACATGCGGGCCATAATAGTCGCTGGTGTCGATGTGGTTGACCCCGTTCGCCACTGCCTCACGCAGCACGGCGATGGCCGCGTCATGATCCTTCGGTGGGCCGAACACGCCTTTGCCCGCAAGCTGCATGGCGCCGTAGCCGAGCCGCCGGACCGAATCGCCGCCGAGTTTGTAGGTGCCGGATTTGTTTACGCTGGACATCGTGGTTCTCCTTCGCTGTCGACGACGGAGATAGGGCATGGCCGCTGTCCCGATAACCGGCTATATTCAGCGCAGCTTGTACGAAATTTAGGACAATGGCGGCCGATCTCAACGATCTTCAGGCGTTCATGGCCGTGGCGCGCGCCGGCGGCTTTCGCGAGGGCGCCCGCGCCACGGCCGGCAGCGCGTCAGCGCTCAGCGAAGCCATCCGCCGTCTTGAAACCCAGCTCGGTGTCAGGCTCTTCAACCGCACCACGCGCAGCGTCGCTTTGACCGAGGCTGGTGCCGGCCTGCTGGCGCGGCTCGGCCCCGCATTGGGCGAGGTAGAAGCCGCACTCGATGTGGTGAACGGCTTTCGCGACCGGCCCGCCGGAACCTTGCGGCTCAACGTGCCGATAAGCGCCTCGCGGCTGGTGCTGCCCAAAATCGTTCCTGGATTTCTCGCGGCCTATCCTGCCATTCGCCTGGAGGTGATCGCCGAGGAGAACTTTATCGATCTGCTGGTGGCGGGCTGCGACGCTGGAATCCGCTATGACGAGCGGCTGGAGCAGGACATGATCGCGGTGCCGATCGGGCCGCGCGCGCAGCGCTTCACGACCTCCGCCGCGCCGTCCTACCTTGACCGGCACGGTCGGCCGCAGCACCCACGCGACCTGCTTGGCCATGCCTGCGTGCGCGGCCGCTTCCCGAGCGGGGTCATGACGCCCTGGGAGTTCGAGCGGGACGGCGAGGTGGTGCGGGTCGATCCCACGGGGCCATTGGTTGTCAGCATCGGTGGAGGCGTCGATCTCGCTATCGATGCGGCGATCGCTGGCGTCGGCATTCTCTGGCTGTTCGAGGACTGGGTGCGCCCGCATTTCGAGAGCGGCGTGCTGGAACCTGTGCTGGAGCCGTGGTGGCAGGAATTTTCCGGGCCGTTTCTGTACTATCCCGGACGCCGGCTGGTGCCGGCGCCGCTGCGCGCCTTCATCGACTACATCAAGACGCCGGCCGGACGCGGCCAATAGCTGCGTGAAACAAAAAGGCCGCCCGGAGGCGGCCTTTCGAGACTTGTGGTCGCAGCGCTCAGCGCTTCGAGAACTGGAAGCTGCGGCGGGCCTTCGCCTTGCCGTACTTCTTGCGCTCGACGACGCGGCTGTCGCGGGTGAGAAAGCCGCCCTTCTTGAGCACGGAGCGCAGCGCCGGCTCGTAATAGGTCAGTGCCTTGGAGATGCCGTGACGCACGGCGCCCGCCTGGCCGGAAAGGCCGCCGCCGATGACGGTGGCGATGATGTCATACTGGCCGGCGCGGTTGGCGGCGACGATCGGCTGGTTGAGGATCATCTGCAGCACCGGACGCGCGAAATAGCTCGCGAATTCCTTGTCGTTGACAGTGATCTTGCCGGAGCCGGGTTTCACCCAGACGCGCGCGATGGCGTTCTTGCGCTTGCCTGTGGCATAGGCGCGGCCCGACTTGTCGAGCTTCTGGACGTGGACGGGTGCCGCCGGCTGTGCGGCGGTCGTGACAGTCCCGAGTTCTGCGAGCGAGGAAAGCTCAGCCATTACGAGGCCCTCTTGTTCTTGGAGTTCAGCTTGGCCACGTCGAGCGTGACGGGCTGCTGGGCGGCGTGCGGATGTTCAGCGCCTGCGTAGACGCGGAGATTCTTCATCTGGCGGCGGCCAAGCGGGCCGCGCGGGATCATGCGCTCGACGGCCTTCTCGACGACGCGCTCGGGGAAGCGGCCCTCGAGCAGCTGGCGCGCGGTGCGCTCCTTGATGCCGCCGGGGTGGCCGGTGTGCCAGTAGTAGACCTTGTCGGTGTACTTCTTGCCGGTGAACACCACCTTGTCGGCGTTGATGACGATGACGTTGTCGCCATCATCGACATGCGGTGTGAAGGTGGGCTTGTGCTTGCCGCGCAGATGGTTGGCGATGACAGTGGCGAGGCGGCCGACGACGAGACCCTCGGCGTCGATCAGCACCCACTTCTTCACCACATCCGCAGGCTTCTGCGAAAAGGTAGCCATGGTTTTGCTCTCAGGTTGACCTTCCTTATCCGCAAGGACAAGGAAAGGCGTTTCTTGTTGCTTGGATTGACGGAGCGGCTGGAGCCATTCGCCAATAACAAAACGGCGGCCGTTGCGGGCCGCTGCTTCGCGAGGGCTTATAGGCGAGGGCGCGAAACGCGTCAAGGCGATGGAAAACCCGCTTGGTGCATAAAGTCAAATAAAAACAATGGCTTGTTCAAGAGGTATTATTTTACCGCATCAGCCGAGCGCTTCGGCGGGATCGAATAGGTGCCGGTCGCATGCGCCACGGTGTGCCCGTCCGGGCCGGCGACGATGTCGATGTCGAACACCATCAGGCTCTTGCCCAACTTCAGGATGCGGCAATGGCCGTCGATCGGGCCAGCCTCGGCCTTGCGCATGAAGTTGATGTTGAGGTTGGTGGTCACCGACAGCGCGTCCGGCCCGGCGTGGCTGAGCACGCAGACATAGCCGCCGATGTCGGCCAGCGTGAACAGCGACGGGCCCGACACCGTACCGCCCGGGCGCAGATGCCGCTCGTCGGCATTGAGCCGCACCGTGCAGCCGCCGGGAAACACTTCCAACGCCTCATAGACGGCGAACTGGTCGTTGAGCTGCGGATAGACGCTTGCCATCAGCGCGTTGACTTCCGCGGCAGTCAGCACCGGCTTGAGATTGCTTTTAGCGGGCATGCGCGATTCCTATATACGGGGAAGTTCCAGCGCGGGTGCCTGGACCAAACGGTGCGACGGAGAAAACACGTCTCGCGGCTGTTCTTCAACCGGCAGCGTGGTAGTTCTGTTGCTCCATGCGTTTCGAGTGCTGACCGAGAGGTTTAGAAGTGGCTGAAGTCGTTGCCATCAAGCCCGCCGTCGCCGATGGCCCCGTTTTGGCGAGCCAGGACAAGGGCGTGTTGCGCCTCACGCTCGCCAGCCCGCCGGCCAACGCGCTTTCGCTGGCGACGATGGCGGCGTTGCAGGCGGAATTCGACCGTGTGAGACAAGACAAGTCCGTTCGCGTCATCATCCTGGCGGCGTCAGGCAAGGTCTTCTGCGCCGGTCACGACCTCAAGGAAATGACCGCGCACCGCGCCGATCCCGACCGCGGCAAAGCCTTTTTCGAAAAGACCTTTTCGGCTTGCGCGAGCCTGATGCAGACAATTGTGCGCCACCCAAAGCCGGTGGTCGCCGAGGTCGATGGCCTTGCCACTGCCGCCGGCCTGCAATTGGTCGCGAGCTGCGACCTCGCGATCGCCTCGCACGAGGCGACTTTCTGCACGCCCGGCGTCAATATCGGCCTGTTCTGCTCGACGCCAATGGTGGCGCTGTCGCGCAACGTCTCGCGCAAGCAGGCGATGGAAATGCTGCTCACCGGCGAGACGATCGACGCGGCGACAGCCAAGGAATTCGGCCTGATCAATCGCATCGTGCCGCGCGAATATCTGAATCAGGTTGTCAACAAATACGCGCAAACCATTGCTTCAAAATCGTCTTTGGTCGTCAAGACCGGTAAGGAAGCCTTCTACGCCCAGGCCGAAATGGGCCTCGCCGACGCCTACGCCTATACCGGCCGCGTGATGGTCGAAAACATGCTGGCGCGCGACGCCGAGGAAGGCATCGGCGCCTTCATCGGCAAGCGCAAGCCGGAATGGACCGACGAATAGCCCGGAATGCAGCCGCGCTTTTCCATCGTTGAGGGTCTGACGTGGCTGCCCGCAAGCAATTGACGCGGCTGAAGGCGCCCTATCTCAAGCGCATCCTGCTTGAGCCGTCGCGGGTCGCGGATTGGGAAAAGTATCCCTGGAACCTGCCGATCTTTCAGAGCCGCGAATTCGAGTTCGAGTTCGCGACCGCTATTACCATCATCGTCGGCGAGAACGGCACCGGCAAATCGACATTGCTAGAGGCCATCGGCGCGCTGGCGGGTTACGATGAGGCTGGCGGCGGCAAGGGCTACCGGCCGGTCGACCACTCCAGTGCCGTGGACAAGAGCGGCACGGCACTTGCTGCCGCGTTACGGTGCCATTGGCTGCCGAAGGTCACCGCGGGCTGGTTCTTTCGCGCCGAGTCCTTCTATTCCGTAGCACGCTACCTCGATCGCGCCGCGCTCGATGGCCGAAGCGGCTGACGCGGAATAGGCGCGCGTTCGGACAGGCCATCAGCAGCGGCGAATGCGTCGCCATGATCACCTGCGCGGTGCCTGATCGCTCCATTCTCTGAAACAGCCTCAACAATTCGATCTGGCGCGTCGGCGACAGCGCGCTCTCGGGTTCGTCGAGGATGTAGATGCCTTGCCGGCGGCAGCGTTCCTCGAAGAAGCGGATGAAACCTTCGCCATGCGACCATGACAGGAAATCGGGCGGCGCCTCGCTCGACCCGATCGACTTTCAGGACACCGACCATTTTCGCATGATGCGCGACTTCTGCAGCGATCCGGCTGCCTTTCTCGCCGAAGCGCTGTATGAGGACGAGCCATGAATCACGACGCCTACGACAACACCTACATCGCCGGGATCCTGAACTCGGTGAAGACCATCGCCATGGTCGGCGCCTCGCCCAACGATGTGCGCCCAAGCTACTTCGTGTTGAAATATCTGCTCTCCAAGGGATTCTCGGTGCTCCCGATCAATCCCGGCCATGCCGGCAAGCAGATACTCGGGCAGACGGTCTATGCCAGCCTGGCCGACCTGCCCCAGCCTGTCGACATGGTCGATATTTTTCGCGGCTCGGCGGCGGTGCCGGGCATCGTTGACCAGATCCTGCATCTCGATCCCTTGCCGAAGGTCGTCTGGATGCAGCTTGGCGTGCGCCATGACGAGGCCGCGGCCCGCGCCGAGGCCGCAGGCATCAAGGTGGTGATGAACCGATGCCCGAAGATCGAATATGGCAAGCTGTCGGGCGAGATCGGTTGGACCGGCGTCAATTCCGGCGTGCTGTCGTCGAAGAAGCCCGTGATGCGGCAGGGCTTCCAGAGCTTCGGCGTGCGGCAGAAATAGACGGGCTACCGGCCGCGCAAAATTATTCCGGGAAGTGATGGATTTTTCCGGACGTTCGCCGCAGATCGCACGCCGAAAGGTATTTTCTTCTTTGCATTCGCCGCCACGCTTCGCCAAGAATGCCCGGCGATTTTCGAAAGGTTTAGAGAGGGAGGCTTAGATGACCCGTACACCCGGTTTCAACACGCTCGCCGTTCATGCCGGCGCCAAGCCGGATCCGGCGACCGGCGCGCGCGCCACGCCGATCTACCAGACCACCTCCTACGTCTTCGACGACGCCGACCACGCCGCCTCGCTGTTTGGGCTGAAGGCCTTCGGCAACATCTACACCCGCATCATGAACCCGACTCAAGCCGTTCTTGAGGAACGCCTTGCCGCGCTCGAAGGCGGCACGGCGGCGCTTGCCGTCGCTTCGGGCCACGCCGCCCAGGTGCTCGTCTTCCACAATCTGATGCGCCCCGGCGAAAATTTCATCGCCGCGACGAAGCTTTATGGCGGCTCGATCAACCAGTTTGGCCAGGCCTTCAAGAATTTCGACTGGCAGGTGCGCTGGGCCGACACCAACGACATCTCGACCTTCGAGAGCCAGATCGATGACAAGACAAAGGCGATCTTCATCGAGAGCCTCGCAAATCCCGGCGGTATCTTCGTCGACATCGAGAAGATCGGTGACATCGCCCGCAGGCACGGCCTGCCGCTGATCGTCGACAACACGCTGGCCTCGCCCTATCTGGTGCGGCCGATCGAACACGGCGCCGACATCGTCGTGCATTCGCTGACCAAATTCATCGGCGGCCATGGCAATTCGATCGGCGGCGCCATCGTCGATGGCGGCACCTTCGACTGGTCGAAGTCGGGCAAGTACCCGATGCTGTCCGAGCCGCGCCCCGAATATGGCGGCCTCGTGCTGCACGAGACCTTCGGCAATTTTGCCTTCGCCATCGCCGCCCGCGTCCTCGGCCTTCGCGACATCGGCCCGGCGATCTCGCCCTTCAACGCCTTCCTGATCCTGACCGGCCTTGAAACGCTGCCGCTGCGCATGCAGCGCCATTGCGACAACGCAGTGAGCGTCGCAGCCTGGCTTTCGAACCATCCGAAAGTCGCCTGGGTGAACTATCCCGGACTGCCGAGCGATAAGAACAACGCGCTGCAGAAGAAATATTCGCCGCAGGGCGCTGGTGCTGTCTTCACCTTCGGCCTCAAGGGCGGCTACGAGGCCGGCGTCAAGTTCGTCGAGGCGCTGGAGCTGTTCTCGCACCTGGCCAATGTCGGCGACACCAAGTCGCTGGTCATCCATCCGGCCTCGACCACGCACCGTCAGCTTTCCGACGAGCAGAAGATCAAGGCCGGAGCCGGACCGGACACGGTTCGCCTTTCGGTCGGCATCGAGGATGTCAACGACATCGTCGCCGACCTGGAACAGGCGCTCGGCAAGGTCTGATCGCGATGTCGGCCTTTCTTGCGGTGAAAGCCGATAACGTCGAACCGGAGGCCGGCGCGCCGGCCCCCGATCGCGTGATCTCGGGCGACCCGAAATTCCGCACCTGGAACGTCGAGGAGCGGGACGGCGGCCTCTATGCCGGGATCTGGGAAGCGACGCCCGGCAAGTGGCGCATCGTCTATGACGAATGGGAATTCTGCCACATCCTGTCCGGCGTTTCGGTCATCGCCGAGGACGGCAGCGAGGCGCGTACCGTGCGGGCCGGCGACAGTTTCGTGCTGCGGCCGGGCTTCAAAGGCACCTGGGAGGTGCTGGAGACGACGCGGAAGGAATATGTGATCCGGCTTTGAAGCGCCTCCGGTTCCTGTGTTGAATACGTTCAAGATTGGCCGAGGCGTTTATCGTTTCGTCATCCACGGGCGGAGCAAGGAGCGTAGCGACGCAGCGCAGACCCGAGGATCCATTCCATGACTTTGAAGCGTTGCAGCGATGCGGAATTCTGCCCGTTTGCACCCTTCGGCGAGGTCACGGAATGGATCCTTGGGTCTTCGCTCCGCTTCGCGTCGCTACGCCCAAGGATGACGAGGTCGGGCACGCCTCGCTCAGAAAGTAACAGCAAGCCGCTCCAACCCATGGAAGTGATAGGTATCGCGGAAGCGCGGTTCCCCGGCCAGGCGCAAATTGGGCAGGCGCTCGAACAGCGTTTTCAACGAAACCTGCAGTTCCAGCCTGGCCAGCGGCGCGCCGATGCAGAAATGGATGCCGGCACCGAACGAGACGTTCTTCTGGTCCGTGCGGACCGGATTGAATGTGTCGGGTCCGGCAAACGCCAGCGGGTCGTGGTTGGCCATGCCAAGCAGCAGCGCGATCATCTCGCTGGGCTTGACCAAAATGCCCGGTGAAACTTCGATCTCCTCATAGGCATAGCGCAGGAACATATGCAGCGGCGCGTCGAAGCGCAGGCATTCCTCGACCGTCGCGGCGTTCGCCTCCGTTGTTTCGAAGAAGCGGTGGGGATCACCGCCTTGCGCCAGGATCGAACGCACGGCATTGCCGGTCTGATGCACGGTGGCCTCATGCCCGGCGTTGAGCAAAAGGATCGCCGAGGAAACCAGTTCGTCCTCGGAAAGTCTTTGGCCGTTGTCCTGGGCCTCGATCAGCAGCGAAAGCAGATCGTCGCCGGGCTTCTTGCGCCGCTCGGCGACATAGCCGCGCAGGAAGGCAGCGAAATCGCGGCTGGCGCGGTTGGCCGTGTCCTCGATCTCACGCGTGCGGCCGTGCATGTACATGGCGACCATCCGGTGCGACCAGTCGAGCAGTTGCGGCCCCATATCGACCGGAACGCCCAGCATCTCGGCGATGATTGTGATCGGCAAGGGTGAGGCGTAAGCCGGCAGAAGGTCGACGCCGCCTGGCTCGAAACGGTCGATCAGCTCATTGGCCAAGACCTCGATGCGCGGCCTCAGCCGCTCGACCTGGCGCGATACGAAGGCGCGGTTGACCAGCGTCCGAAGCCTCGTATGCACTGGCGGCTCGAGCTCCAGAATCGAATTCGCCTCGATTGCGTCGAAGGCGGTCAGATGCGAGCGGTCGTCGCCAACACCGCGGCTGTCGGGAATGCCGGCCGGGTTCTGGCGGCCGAAGCGGCGGTCGCGCAGCAGCCGATTGACGTCGTCGAAGCCGCCAAAACACCAGAAGCCGTAATCCTCCCAGAAGAAGGCATTGGAGATGCCATGCAGGAAGGCATAGGCCTCATAAGGGTTCTGCACGAAGGCCGGCTCGTGCGGGTCGAGCCGTAGGCGGCGGCTGGTTGGATCGAAAGCGAGATAGGCTGGCATCATGTCTGACCAATAGCGCGCCTTGTCGGCCAGATGCCAGACCGTATACCGTATCTTGGCCTCCGTCGTGCCCATGCGTTGGGCCAGGCACACAAGGCAGTGCGCGGAGCTCCGGCGCCGCGCTTCAGCGTCCCGTCTTCAGGATGCCTGCCACCTTGGCGGCGATCGCGGCGTCGAGCGCCTGCCAATTTCCGAGGAGCTCGCGCGGGAAACGGTAGGTGAGGCTGAGATCGTCGCCCACCTGGATGTCGCGCTCGCAGGGCGCCAGCGATTCCTCGGCGCTTGGCCCGCTCAGGCAGCGGGCGACGAAAGGGTCCTTGCCCGGCCGGTCGGCAACCGCCAGCACCTCGTTGAGGTAGCCCGATTTCTCGGTGAAGCCGTAGAGCGTCGTGCCGCCCGGACCTGGCGTGCCCGGCTTGACGATCAGGGCGCTGTAGATCGGCGCGAAGCGGCCGCTCATGTCGCGCGACATCATCCGCGGCTCGAACGACAGGAAGACGATCTTCTTGGCGGCGCGGGTATGGTTGAAATCGTCGCGCGCGGCGGCGCTGTAGCCGTCCATCTCGGGATAGCGCAGATAGAGATCGAGGCGTGAGGCGATGCCGTCGCGCCTTGCCTGGTCGAAGCGGATGAAATTGGCCGGCACGCTGATCAAATTGTTGCCCATGACGACCTGTCGGACGGTCGTGTCGTCGGTATAGCCGGCCATGGCGATCGATCGCCCAAGCCATTTGCCGCCGACGCTGATTGCCACCGAAAGCAGGGCCAGCGCAGCGAAAGCGTAGAAGACCCGCTTCATCAAGGTCGAGTCGACGACCTCGAAGTCCGGGCTTTCGGCGGCGGTTGCCTCTCTCATCGCGATTCCCAATCCGCTCACCTGTCCTCAGGTGGCACAGCTTCGCGCGGCATGGCTCTTGCAGCGCATGGGTACGACTGTGCGGTTTCATGGTAAACGGTTGGTAAAGATGGATCCCATGCTGCTCCCTCTCTACGCTTTTGCGGTCGGCCTGACGGCCTGCGGCCTCGCCGGCTCGGCCATGGAGATCATCTCCGGCCGCCGGCTGGCCTTCGCCGAGCCCTATGTGTCGCCTGCCCATATCGCACGCTCGCTTGCGGCAACCGCCTGCGCCGGCCCTTTCATGCTCACCAATGATGCGCTGGCTGCGCGGCGCGAGGGGCGCATCGGCACGCTGGCGCTGCTTTCGTGTGGCTGCACGGCGGTCGCCTGGGCATTGGCCCTCGGCATAGTGCTGATCACCATTGCCTCATGGGCGACCGGTCTTTAGGTCTTTGATTTTAAGCATGTCTTTGTCCCGAAACCGCTGCACACTTTCGGGAGACATGCATTAGGCTCGGCCGAATTCTCGGCCTGAGACGATTCGGAGACGAAAATGCCAATCTATGCGATCGACGGAAAGGCGCCCCGATTCGACGATGTCGAAACCAACTGGATCGCACCGGACGCCACGCTGATCGGCAATATCAACGTCGGACGCAATGCCGGATTCTGGTTCGGTGTCGTCATCCGCGGCGATGGAGAG
The DNA here is from genome assembly GCF_003952485.1 of Mesorhizobium sp. M1E.F.Ca.ET.045.02.1.1. Lineage (NCBI taxonomy): Bacteria > Pseudomonadati > Pseudomonadota > Alphaproteobacteria > Hyphomicrobiales > Phyllobacteriaceae > Mesorhizobium > Mesorhizobium sp. M1E.F.Ca.ET.045.02.1.1. The sequence goes on along the minus strand of NZ_CP034447.1, from coordinate 5,697,284 downwards.
CCGATCACGATCGGTGCCGACACCAATGTGCAGGAACATACGATCATGCACACCGATCCGGGCTATCCGCTCACCATTGGACAGGGCTGCACCATTGGCCATCGTGCCCTGCTGCATGGCTGCGCCATCGGCGACAACAGCCTGATCGGCATGGGCGCCGTCGTGCTCAACGGCGCGAGGATCGGCAACAATTCGCTGGTCGGCGCGGGCGCCCTGGTGACGGAAAACAAGGTGTTCCCGGACAATTCGCTGATCGTCGGCTCGCCAGCCAAGGTGATCCGGGCGCTGGACGATGCGGCGGTCGAAAGGCTGCGCGTCTCGGCCGCGCATTATGTCGCCAACGGCAAGCGCTTCAAGGCAGGATTGAAAGAGGCCTGAGTGGCCCAATTTGGCGCCGCGGCTTGGTCGTTTAATCGCGCCGGGATATCGCGTCGCGCAGCAGCGACGCCCACGCTTCGAAACCGGCTTGGTCCGCGCCTTCCAGGGCGGTCTCATAATCATCGATGCGGGTTCTGAGCGACGGGTCCGCACCTGACGCGAGCAGCAGGCGGATCGCTTCCGCGTCGCGCAGCGACACCGCATAGTGCAGCGGCGTCCAGTCGTTCACGCCGCGCATGTTCGGGTCGGCGCCATGTTTCAGCAGGAGCCGGACGACCTCCAGCTTGTCCGGCCGCTTCGTCGACAGCGCCGCGATGAGCGAAGGAAAGCCGGCAGGATCCTCGTAGTTCGGGTTCGAGCCGGCGTCGAGCAAGGTTGCGATGAAGGCGGCCGGACTCCAATAGATCGCGTATTCCAGCGGATGGCCAAGGCCGAGCTCGAACGGCATCCGCTCATCGAACCAGCGCGCTGCGCCCCCCAGGGCCTTCCCGAGAGCCTCGAAGTCGCCTGCCTTGAAGCTTTCGTCGATGGCCATGAACAGCCGGTGGCGTTCGCAGCGATCGTCAGGGATCTCCAGCATGACAATGTCACTCGGATTTGCTTTTCCCTTTTTTAGCGGCAACTTTGACCCGTATTCGCATGGCACCGCCTTTGGGATTTTCAATATCGAATGCAGCGGTCTTCCTCACAAGGTCGCTCAATTTACCGAAGCCATAGGTGCGAGGGTCGAAATCGGAGAAGAGATTTGAAAGTTGCTGGCCGAAGGTGCCAAGACGCACCCAGCCATCTTCGCTTTCCATCTGGCCAATGACTTTCTTTAGTATAGGTGTCGCAGCGCTCGGCGCTTGAAGCGGCTTTCTTACCGGCGCAGCATCGTGAGTATCCCCTACGCTTCGGAGAAGGTTTTCTGTATAGACGAAACGGCGACATGCCTGCCGAAAACTCTCCGGGGTTTTCTGTTCGCCAAACCCGAATACATCAACACCCTGTTCGCGTATGCGCGCAGCAAGCCGCGTGAAATCGCTGTCGGAAGAGACCAAACAAAAGCCGTCGAAGCGACCGCTGTGAAGCAGGTCCATCGCGTCAATCACCAGTGTGATATCGGAAGCGTTTTTCCCAGTCGTATAAGCGAACTGCTGCTGGGGAATGATTGCATGCTTTGACAGGACGTCAGCCCACCCCTTCGACCGTGCATTCGAGAAGTCGCCGTAGATGCGTCGAACGCTGGCCTCGCCAATCTTGGCTATTTCCTCGAACAGGCCGTCGACGATCTTGGCGGAAGCGTTGTCGGCGTCGATAAGGACCGCCAAGCGTGGTGACCGGGGTTCTGTCGGCATGTTGGTGCTTCCCGTAGCTGGCGTGCTTGCGGATCTCAAACTCTTGGAACTGTCGCCATGCCCCGGTTCTCTTTGCTTCTTGTTGTAGCAGAGGTGGGCCGCAACAGAAATCTGCGCCTTGGCACAGTACCTTCTATCAGGGTTTCAATGGCTAGTGAAAAAAGGCGGAGCCGGCCCGGGGACAGGGCCGGCTCCTAAAACCCGGTCGTTGGGGACGGGGAGGGTGGGGACTCGACCGGGCTTTTCTTAAGCACGCCGCATGAATGCGGCGTGCTCAATCTCTTTGTGCATGTCGTTGGCCCAAAACCGCTGCGCACTTTTGGGCGACGTGCATCGGCGTCCTAGCGGACGCTGGCGACGGCGTCCTCGCGGCCGTCGTTGATCGAAACCCAAACGCCCGAATTCTCGGCCGATTGACGTTTGAGGTAGGTGTAAACCGTGTCGTTCCAGGCGAGCACTTTCGGCTCGAGATTGTCGAGGATGAACTCGCCGAGACTGGTGCGCACCGTCAGCACCGCATGGCCGTCGCCGTTCGGCTGGCGCACGACCGTCATCAAGAGGTCGCCGGCGGGGACGCCCGCCGCCATCAGCTCGCGGCGCTTCTCCAGCCCATAATCCTCGCAGTCGCCATAGCCGTTGTCGGGATAGGCCCAGTATTCCTCGACCCCGTAGATTTCCATATCGGTTCGCGGCTTGACCCGGATGTTCACCGAATTGTTGATGCTGACGATCGTCGCCCACAGTTTGCGGGTCAGTTCGACCGGAGGCTCTTTCGGCGTCCTTTCGTTGCATTCGACCGGCACGCGCTGGCAGAATTCATAGTGGCCGACCGGCTGGGTGGTGCGGCCGCCCGTATGCATGAGCACCGGTCCCGCGCTTGCCGTTCCCCAGGCGGAAAGCTGCATCGCCATTGCCAAGAGCAACAGCTTGCCCCTCGTCATTTTCATTATGGCAGTCTCCCCGTTTGAGAAAGACTGTGCCACGTTGGGATTTATTTGACGCAAAAACGCGAAGTAGATATTGAGTAAAACGCCCGTAGAATAAATATAAAATTTGAACTATCTCGGTTTGAGATCGTTGGGATTTGGTTGGCGCGCGCAGGCGATCGGCGACGGCTCGGCGGGCGGCGAGTGGTTGCGGACGATGTCTCTTTGAGGCAACAAAAAAACCGGCCGCGTGCGGCCGGTTCGGTTGTACCCGGATGCGTTCGCGTCAGGATCGCGGCGCGTTGAATTCCGAATCCAGCGTTTCCGGCCGCTGAATGACGGCGAATTCGATGGCAACGCCGTCCTCGAAGTGACGCACCACCTGGCCGCGCATCGTGCCCAGCATGACCTGCACGCCGATCGCCGGTTTGACGTCGATCTCGATCGCCGCGCCCGAAAGCGACAGGTCGATGATGCGGCACTGATACTGGCGCCCATCGGTGAGCTGCAGCACGCTCATCGGATTGCGCGGCGCGACGCGCTCATGGCGGCGGTCTTCCGGCAGGTCCAGCTCGTGCTTGTTGGCAAGCCAGGTGAGCTGAGCGGCAAGCTTGTCCTTCTTGCGGTCGGAAGCGATGACGGTCATGGCGAAACCGTCCTGCGAAGTCCGTGTCACGATGCCTTCGATGCGGCCGATATGGTCGATATAGGCAATGACCTTTTCGCCCGGCATGCCGACGCGGTCGGTGCGCAAGGCGACGTTACCGGGCGACATGTCGATCACCTGGCACGGATGTTCGGTGCGGTCCTCCAGCATGAACCGCCCGTAAATCTTCACCCGGACGCGCTGGAAATTGCGCCGCTCTGCTCGGGACGGCGCGTATTCTACCGCCGTTGACCTCATGGCTGCCTGCACCCCGTTGGCACTCCACGCGACGATGCGCGGAATTTCGCCGGAAAAAGCTACAGCAAAGCAGGTTAACAAAGGGGAAAAAGTCGGCCGCGAACGGCTTGAGATCGGAGCTTGTCTCAGGGGCAAAGTCAGAATCGATCGGGCCAGGATTCCCGGCCACTTGCCTCATTCGTTGCGTCCGCCGTCGAAGACGACGAGGTGGCGAATCCGGCGCACGCGGCCGAGCGCGGGAATGGTCTCATGCGCGTCGAACTCCGTCGGCACCAGCGAAGGAACATCGATCGCAGGCCGATTCTTCAGGAACATCGGTTCCTTGTCGGGATCAATGACCCGGATCGCGTCGATCTGGGCATCGGCAAGCGGGTCGGCGCCCAGCCAGAACGGCCTTTCCACGGCGCTGATGATGCCGAGGCAGCGGGGATTCTCGATGCCGCCGTCGAGCGGCAGCGCGAGCAGTTCGAACTTGTTGGAACGGCCGTTTCGGCTGAAGCCCTCGTAGTTCATCAGCAGCAGCGATTTCTGGTCGAAGACGCCGTGGATGAGCCGCGACACCAGTCGCTGGTCCTTCTCGCGCCAGAGCGAGGGAAACGAGAAGCCCTTGAGCTCGCGGCCGTAGCAGGCGCAGAGCCTTGTGCCGGCGAGCCGGAACACGGCTTCCCCGCGCGTGTCCCGCTCCAGGATGAACGTGTCGGCCAGGAGCGACTTGATGTCCGCCGGCTCGACCTCCGAGCGTTTCGGGGCAGGGCGGCCATCACGCAGCCGGTTCCAATATTGGAACAGCGTGATTGATCCGTTCTGATTCATTTTCATTCCGCTCCGCGCAATCTGTCTTTTTGCTGTCCCATCGGCGAACAGACAGGGCGCCCTCCGATGACCTTCATGCGGTGCGGAGCAGGATGCGTGCCAGCATCGTTAACGTTTGTTCACGGGTCGGGGTCGTTAAGGTTAACAAGTGGTTTACGTTGCGTGCCGGCAGGGGCTGTGGCACACCAAAAATCACTCCAAAACGATCGTTTCGCAGCGATCGGCAGCACTTCAAGAGTTTTCGGGGAGCAGGGGACTCGGCCAGCCGTTCAGGGGAAACCCTGGACGGCCTTTCTTTGATTCGCCCTCTTTCCGATTCGGGGCTGTGGCGATTCGCGGTTTGTGATTCGATCAGGCGTGAACTACATGCTCGCCCGAAAATCGAGTCTCCAGCCAACTGCAGGGCCGCATGAGCGAACCGGTAAGCCCGACTGAACCCGAACCGCAGCCGCATGAGGAGGCGCCGGAACCGCGCCGCGAGCCGGTATTCAACCTGCCGCCGGTGGTGCAGGCGGTAGTTGCGATTTGCCTCGTCGTCTATCTGGCCGAAAACTATCTTCTCACGCCAGCGCAAGACGACACGTTTGTCTCGACCTTCGCCTTCACGCCGGCTTTCTATTCGGGTCTTTACCCGCCAAGCGTCTATTTGCTGGTTCAGCCTTTCACTTATGCGTTCATGCATGGCAGTTGGGCGCATCTCTTGGTCAATATGGTCTGGCTCGCCGCTTTCGGCTCGCCGCTCGCCAATCGTCTCGGCGGTGTTCGATTTGCAGTGTTCTACGCGGTGACCGGGCTGGTTTCGGTTGCGCTGTTTTGGGCGCTGCACCCGTATGGCGAGATGCCGCTCGTCGGCGCTTCGGGCGCGATCTCTGGCATGATGGGGGCGGCGGCGCGCTATGGCTTTCGCATCGACCGCTCGTCCGGCAAGGCAGCCTTCGCCGGTGAGCCGCTGCCGATCGCAATCGTGCTGCGCTCGCGCGGCGTCATGACTTTCCTCGGCGTCTGGATGGTGATCAACCTCGCCACCGGCCTGCTCGGCTTCGCGCCAGGTGTCGACGGCCAGATCGCCTGGGAGGCCCATATCGGCGGCTTTATCGCTGGCTTCTTCGGCCTGCGTTTCTTCGACCGCCCGCAGCCGTCGGAGTAACGCTGCGGCGCACTTGAAATGCAGCCAATCACGGCGCACGATGGCGGCTAGGCACCCAGCGTCTTCCCAAGGGCGCTGGGGCTGAAAAAAAGCCGGTCGGGCAGGAGCCGGCGAGCAAGGCTGAGGAGGACGCCATGACGGTTAAGGCAATTCTTGAAAGCAAGGGCCATGACGTGTTCACGCTCGGGCCTAACGAAAAGCTGACCGAGGCCATCCGGATTCTGACCGAACACAGGATCGGCGCGCTCGTCATCACCAACGGCGACCGCAAGATCGTCGGCATTCTCTCGGAGCGCGACGTCGTGCGGGTGATTGCCAGGGAAGGAGCGGCCGCGCTCGATATCGCGGTGCGTTCGGCGATGACGCCCAAGGTCAAGATCTGTAACGAGAGCCATACCGTAAACGAGGTCATGGAGATCATGACGCGAGGCCGCTTCCGCCACCTGCCGGTGGAGAAGGACGGCATGCTCGACGGCATCGTGTCGATCGGCGACGTGGTCAAGCGCCGCATCGAGGACGTCGAACGCGAAGCCGAGGAGATCCGGGCCTATATCGCCACCGCGTAGCCGCTGCTTGGCTGCTTATTGCATCCTAGCGCAGGCCGGCTGCGTGCTGGAGGCGCGCGATCAGGTCGGCGTTGCGACAATATTCCGGCGGGGTGTCGGCTTGTTCGTGGCTGTCGAGCCAGGTCGAGCATTCGGCTTGATGGCCGCATGAACGGCAGCGGTCGACAGCTCGATTGGTGACGGCAATTTGGTCCGGAATGATTTTGAGTTGCCGTTCGACGCCCATCTTCTGCATCATTCGACCCATCAACGAGGTCCTGACCTCGACTGGAAGCAGATAATCCAGAAAGTTCATGTTGGTCACACTCCTACCCTTTCGGCAATTTTGTCCAAGGCGGCAGGGGCATGCATTGATCTCGGTCAACAGACGACTCCCTTGCCAGCCCGAGCCGATTGATCTAGCGAACGGTTGACATCCTGCGCTGCCAGAGTGCGGGAATTCGGACAACAAGCATCTGGACCACAATGAGCATCATCGATACCCGCACGCCCGACCCGAAACGCCTGATCTCCGGCGCCACCGGCGACTGGGAGATCATCATCGGGCTCGAAGTGCATGCGCAAGTGACGTCCGAGGCAAAGTTGTTCTCCGGCGCCTCGACCTCTTTCGGCGCCGCCCCCAACGCCAATGTCAGCCTGGTCGACGCGGCGATGCCCGGCATGCTGCCAGTGATCAACGAGGAATGCGTCAAGCAGGCGATCCGCACCGGACTTGGCCTGCAGGCGGCGATCAACCACAAGTCGGTCTTCGACCGGAAGAACTACTTCTATCCGGATCTGCCGCAGGGATATCAGATCTCGCAGTTCAAGCAGCCGATCGTCGGCGAGGGCAAGGTGATCGTCTCCGTCGGGCCGGACCGGCAGGGCGAGTTCGAGGACATCGAGGTCGGCATCGAGCGGCTGCATCTGGAGCAGGATGCGGGCAAGTCGATGCACGACCAGCATCCGACCATGTCTTATGTCGACCTCAACCGCTCGGGCGTCGCGCTGATGGAGATCGTCTCCAAGCCCGACATGCGTTCCGCAGACGAGGCCAAGGCCTATGTCAGCAAGCTGCGCACCATCATGCGCTATCTCGGCACCTGCGACGGCAACATGGACGAAGGATCGCTGCGCGCCGATGTCAACGTCTCGGTGCGCCGTCCGGGCGGCGCCTTCGGCACGCGCTGCGAGATCAAGAACGTCAACTCGATCCGTTTCATCGGCCAGGCGATCGAGTCCGAAGCGCGCCGGCAGATCGCCATCCTGGAAGACGGCGGCGCGATCGAGCAGGAGACGCGCCTGTTCGATCCCAACAAGGGCGAGACGCGCTCGATGCGCTCCAAGGAAGAGGCGCATGACTACCGCTACTTCCCGGACCCCGACCTCTTGCCGCTGGAGTTCGACCAGGCCTATGTCGACACCTTGGCGCAGCATCTGCCGGAACTGCCCGACGACAAGAAGGCGAGGCTGATCGACTCGCTGGGCCTCTCGGCCTACGACGCCTCGGTGCTTGTTTCGGAAAAGCCGGTCGCCGATTATTTCGAGAAGGTGGCGGCCGGACGTGACGGCAAGCAGGCCGCCAACTGGGTCATCAACGACCTGCTGGGTGCTCTCAACAAAGCCGGAAAAGATATTGAAAATGCTCCGGTTTCGCCTGATCAGCTCGGCGCTGTCATCGACCTGATCAAGGAAGGCACGATCTCCGGCAAGATCGCCAAGGACCTGTTCGAGATCGTATGGAACGAGGGCGGCGACCCGCGCCAGCTCGTCGAGAGCCGCGGCATGAAGCAGGTCACCGACACCGGCGCCATCGAGAAGGCGGTCGACGAGGTCATCGCCGCCAACCCCGACAAGGCCGAGCAGGCGCGCGCCAAGCCGACCATGGCCGGCTGGTTCGTCGGCCAGGTGATGAAGGCGACCGGCGGCAAGGCGAATCCGCAGGCGGTCAACGAGCTGGTCAAGGCCAAGCTCGGCATCGAGGGCTAGCATGTTCGTGCGGACGGCGAGCGAACGCGATCTCGCCGCCATCCGTGCGCTGCTGGTCGAGACCTGGCATGCCACCTACGATGCCATCTATGGCGCCGGGCGCGTCACCGAGATCACCGATGACTGGCATTCGATCGCCTCGCTCAAGGCGCGGCTGACGCGCCCCAATTCGGAATTCCTGGTGGCCGACGACGGCAAGCGCCTCGGCGGCATTGCGTTCGCTTCCGCCACCACGGACCCGAAGATCGTCCTCCTCAACCAACTCTACGTGCATCCGGACTGCCAGCGCCGAGGGATCGGCCGGTCGCTGCTCGACGAGGTTGAGGCCAGCTTCCCGGAGGCGCGGACACTGCGCCTGGAAGTGGAGGAGGCGAATTCCCCGGCGATCGCCTTCTACGAGGCGCATGGGTTCCGGCCCGCCGGCAGGACTGGCGATTGCGGCGGCGGTTCAGGAATACCCGCGCTCGTCCTGGAAAAGCGGCTGGCGTAGATCGTCCGAAGATAACGGCTGCGGCGTCGCGCCCTGGATTTGATGCATCCCCGGGCTGTCCAGACTTCGTCACTCAGGCGCGGGGAGAATCTCCACATTGTCGATAAGCCTGGTCGTGCCGAGCCAGGCCGCCGCGAGCAGGCGGCCGTCGCGATCCCCCCGCCAAGGCCTGAGCGTCACGGCCTCGCGTGCGGCGACGTAGTCGACCTTTCGGAAGCCCGACCGGACGAGTGCTTCCGCGGCCTCGCCCGTGGCACTTGCCTCATCCGCGCCGGATGCCAGTTCCGTCGCGGTCTGACGCAGAACCGCGTTGAGCTTGCGCGCGATATCGAGTTCGGCCTCGCCGAGATAGGCGTTGCGGGACGACATGGCGAGGCCATGCGAATCGCGCACCGTCGGCCCGCCGATGATGTCGACCGGCAGATCGAGATCGCGGCAAAGCTGCCTGACGACGCAAAGCTGCTGGTAGTCCTTCTCGCCGAACACCGCGCAATCGGGCGCGGCCTGCAGGAAAAGCTTGGTCACAACGATAGCGACGCCGTCGAAGAAGGCCGGCCTGAAATCCGTTTCCAGACCGGCGGAGGGGCCACCGACCGAGATTTTGGTAGCGAACCCGGCCGGGTACATTTCCGCGACGGTCGGCGTGAAGACGAGATGCGCGCCTGTTTCCCGAAGCCGGTCGATATCCCGGGCCAGTTGGCGCGGATATTTGTCCAGATCCTCTGTCGGCGCGAACTGGGCCGGATTGACGAAGATCGAGACGACGCAGCGCTCGGCCTTTTCGAGCGCGATCCTGACCAGCGAGATATGGCCGTCATGCAGGGCGCCCATGGTCGGCACCATGGCGACCGTGAGGCCCTCCCGGCGCCAGTCCCGGATTTGCGTGCGGAGCGCGGCGACGCTGTCGACGACGATTGGTCCGCTCATGCCTTGTCCTTGCCCGACGTCGCCGAAAAGACGTGGTCCCGTCCTGGAAATGCGCGGCTGCGCACCTCGGCGGCGTAGCGCGCTGCCGCGTCCGAAATAGTGTCGCGCAGGTTTGCGTATTCCTTGACGAATTTCGGCACCCGGTCGACCGTCATGCCGATCATGTCGTCTATGACCAGGATCTGGCCGTCGCAGTCGGCGCTGGCGCCGATGCCGATGGTCGGGATGGCGATATGGCGGGTGAGATCCGAAGCCACGGCCTCCACCGTCCCCTCGATGACGACCGAGAAGGCGCCGGCCCTTTCGACCGCTTCGGCGTCGCGAAAGAGGGCTTCGACGTTTTCTCTGGTGCGGCCCTTGATCCTGTAGCCGCCGTCCTTTTCCACGGATTGCGGCTGCAGGCCGATATGGCCCATGACCGGGATGCCCTCGGCAACGATGGCCGCGATCTGCGCGGCCATGTCGACGCCGCCCTCGAGCTTGACCGCCTGGCATCCGGTTTCATTGACGATGCGCCTTGCCGAGGCAACGGCGTTCGCCGGGGAGCCCTCGTAGCTGCCCGCGGGCATGTCGACGACCACGCAGGCTTTTGCCGAGCCGCGCATTACCGCCTGTCCATGCGCGATCATCATCTCCAGCGAGGCGCCGAGCGTCGTAGCGTGGCCATGCAGCACCATGGCGACGCTGTCGCCGACCAAAAGCAGGTCGACATGCGGATCGAGCATGCGGGCTATTGGATAGGTATAGGCGGTGAGGCAGACGATCGGCACGCCACCCTTGCGGCGACGGATGTCTTCGGCGCCGATCCGATTGCCGGTGGACCGTTCTGGGGCCAATCCTCACCTCCCTCACCGGCCTGGGCCAGATGCCCGCTTTGCGGGCGTGCGAGCTTTAGAAATACAGGCGGCGCTTGGCAAGCCGAGGCGGCGACATCTCCGCGGGTGTATCGATTAATGCAATGTCGCGCAAAGGTGTGCAGCCGTTTTGCGAAAACGACATGCATAAAAAACAAAAACTAAAGCGCGTCGCCCGAATCGACGCGCTTTAGCGCACGAAGCCATTTACGTCGCCGGGCGCGGCAAAACCCTTGCCTTCGCGATGGCCTGACGCCATAAGCAGGAAACGGTGCGGCCGCTGCCGCCACGAGGATCCGGATGAAGACTTTCCTGCTGCAGTTTTTCACCTGGTGGAACAGCCAGACTCTCGGCACGCGTTTCCACACCTGGCGCTTCGGCAAGAAGGTCGGCGAGGACGAGGCCGGCAACGTCTATTACGAGGGCGGCATCGATTCGGAAGGCCGCACCCGCCGCTGGGTCATCTATCGCGATTATTCCGAAGCCTCGAAGATCCCGCCGGGCTGGCATGGCTGGATGCATCACCGCGTCGACACGCCTCCCTCGAGCGAGAGTTACAAGGCTCGCGAGTGGCAGAAGCCGCACCGGCCCAACCTGACCGGAACGCCCGGCGCCTATCGCCCGCAGGGTTCCATCCTGACCAACCAGCATCGCCCGCAGGTGACCGGCGACTACGACGCCTGGACACCCGGTTCGTAAACGCGTCCTTCGGTCCTTTGTCGCCACAATTGGCGTTTAGCTGCTTGCTGATATCGCAGCCATGACTAGCCTTGGGCGAGAGAGAATCACCCGGGCGCAACCACCGGTATCCTTGCATGAGCCGAATCTCGACGGGATTGTTCGCGACAGCGTCCGTTCTGGCCGCCTCGACGGCGGTGTTCGCCGCACCGCCGGCGCCGGCAACGCCGCCAGTTTCCGACCGTATCACCAACCCGGTCGCCGAATTCGCCGGCATCGACAAGATCACCGGCCGCATCATCACCTTCGACGTCTATATCGACGAGACCGTGCAGTTCGGCGCCCTGCAGGTGACGCCGCGCGTCTGCTATTCGCGGCCGGAGACCGAGCAGCCGAAGACCGATTCCTTCGTCGAAGTCGACGAGATCACGCTTGACCGCAAGATCCGCCGCATCTTCACCGGCTGGATGTTCGCCGAAAGCCCTGGCCTCAATGCCGTCGAGCACGCCGTCTATGACGTCTGGCTGAAGGGCTGCAAGCAGAAGTCGGATGTGCCGCCGCCGACCGCCGCCAAGGCCGATACGGGCAAGCCGAAGAGCGAAGCCGCAAAGCCCAAGGCTCCGGCGCAAGAGCAGCCCGCCGAGGCAGCACCTGAGCCGACGGATGCCGCGCCCGCGCCGGACGGCACCGACTCAACCGACGCGAACTGACCTCGGAACCCTCTTTTTCGCAATCCGTTGGATAAACGGCGATAGCGACGGGAGGTTTCCATGGCAAAGATCAGGCCGATCACTGCCAGCAAGAAAGAGCTTCTCGATATCGAGAAAGGGTTCTGGACCGGCAGTTCCGCCTACTTCGCGGCCCATGCCGATGTGGAATGCCTTGTCGCCTTTCCAGAGATGGCGAAAGCGATGACCAATGCCGATCTGGCCAAGACCGCCACGAAGCCCAATCGCTGGCGCGATCTCGACATCCGGCTGAAAGGCATGGTCGAGCCGGGTAGTGATATCGTGATGCTCACCTACGAGGCTCGCGCGACGAGGGAAAACGGCGAACCCTATGCCGCCATCGTCAGCACCGGCTATGTCCATCGTGCCGATGGCTGGAAGATGATGTTTCATTCGCAGACACCGATCGAATCATCGACCGAAGACTGACAGACCTCAGGGATAGAAAACCGCCTCGCCCTTCAAGGCCTCGGCCAGCATCGTCTCATAGCGGCTGCGCGGCACGTCGATGGCGCCGAAGCGCTTGAGGTGCTCGGTGGTGAACTGCGTGTCGAGGAGCGCAAAGCGGCGCGCGTTCAGCCGCTCCACGAGATAGTAGAGGCAAGTCTTCGAGGCGTCGGTTTCCTTGGCGAACATGCTTTCGCCGAAAAACACGCGCCCGAGCGACACGCCATAGAGACCGCCGACCAGCCGGCCTTCGCGCCATGCCTCGACGGAATGGCAGTGGCCCAGCCGGAAGAGATCGACATAGGCTTCGCGGATCGGCGCGTTGATCCAGGTCGAGCGGCGCTCGTCGCGTTTTTCGGCGCAACCGTCGATCGTCGCCTCGAAGTCGAAATCGTAGCGTATGTCGAAGGGGTGCTTGCGGATCGTCTTCTTCAGGCTGCGCGGCGTGTGGAACCCGTCAAGCGGGATGATGCCGCGCGTCTCCGGCCGCACCCAGAACACTTCCGGATCGGTCGCGCTCTCGGCCATCGGGAAGACGCCCGAGGCATAGGCTTTCAGCAGCAGGTCGGTCGGGATGCGGTAGCCGGGCGCGTAGGGACGGGTCATTGCGCCATTATAACTGCAAGACCCTAATCCTCATCGGCCAAATATTTTTCAAGCCAGTGGATGTCGTAGTCGCCATTGGCGATGTCCGGATTGCCGACCAGATCACGGAACAGCGGCAGCGTCGTCTTGATGCCGTCGACGACGAACTCGTCCAGCGCCCGCCGCAGCCGCATCATGCATTCGACGCGGTTGCGGCCATGCACGATCAGCTTGCCGATCAGGCTGTCGTAGTAGGGCGGGATTCTGTAGCCAGAATAGACGCCGGAATCGACTCGGACGCCGAGGCCGCCGGGCGTGTGGAAATGCGTGATCGTGCCGGGCGACGGCGTGAAGGTGCGCGGGTCCTCGGCGTTGATGCGGCACTCGATGGCGTGGCCGTTGAACTTGATGTCTTCCTGCCGGACCGACAGCCCGCCGCCGGAGGCGACGCGAATCTGCTCGTGCACGAGGTCGATGCCGGTGATTGCTTCCGTCACCGGATGCTCGACCTGCAGGCGGGTGTTCATCTCGATGAAATAGAACTCGCCGTTCTCGTAGAGGAATTCGATGGTGCCGGCGCCGGAATAGCCGAGATCGGCGATCGCCTTGGCGCAAATGCCGCCGATGCGCGCGCGCTCCTCTGCATTGAGCGCGGGCGAGTTGGCCTCCTCCCACACCTTCTGGTGGCGGCGCTGCAGCGAGCAGTCGCGCTCGCCGAAATGCACGCCGCGGCCGGCGCCGTCGCCGAACACCTGCAATTCGATATGGCGCGGCTTTTCCAGATATTTCTCGATGTACACGGCGTCGTCGCCGAAGGCCGCACCCGCTTCCGACTTTGCTGTATGCAGCCCCACTTCGAGGTCGGCTTCAGTGCGCGCCACCTTCATGCCGCGGCCGCCGCCGCCGGCCGAAGCCTTGATGATCACCGGATAGCCGATCTCGGCGGCGACGCGCTTGGCTTCCTTCTCGTCGCTGATCGCGCCGTCGGAGCCAGGCACCACCGGGATACCGAGGCGCTTTGCCGTGCGCTTGGCCTCGATCTTGTCGCCCATGACGCGGATATGGTCGCCCGACGGGCCGATGAAGGTGATGTTGTGGGCGGCGAGGATGTCGGCGAACTTGGCGTTCTCCGAGAGGAAGCCGTAGCCCGGATGCACCGCGTCGGCGCCGGTGATCTCGCAGGCGGCGACGATCTGATGGATGTTGAGATAGCTTTCGCGCGCTGGCGGCGGACCAATGCAGACGCTCTCGTCGGCGAGGCGCACATGCATGGCGTCCGAATCGGCCGTCGAATGGACGACCACCGTCTGGATGCCGAGCTCCTTGCAGGCGCGCAGCACCCGGAGTGCGATTTCGCCGCGATTGGCGATGAGGACCTTCTGGAACATCTCTCCGCTGGTCCCGGCTCTACTCGATGACCACGAGCGGCATGCCGTATTCGACCGGTTGGGCGTCCTCGATCAGGATGGCCGTGACCGTACCGGCGCGCGGCGAGGGAATCTGGTTCATCGTCTTCATCGCTTCGATGATGAGCAGCGTCTGGCCTTCCTTCACCTTCTGGCCGATCTCGACGAACGGCTTGGCGTCGGGAGCGGGCGCCAGATAGGCGGTACCGACCATCGGCGAGGGCACGGCGTTCTTGGAGGCGTCGGCTGCCGCCGCGGGAACCGCCGCCGCTGCCGCCTGAGCCGGCGCGGCAATCGCCGCCGCTGGAACAGGAAGCGGAGCGGCGACCGCGTGGACGGCCTGCGACTGGCGCGACACGCGCACCTTCAGGTCGCCGAGCTCGACCTCGATCTCGGTCAGGTTGGTGTCGTTCAGTATGCCCGCCAGATCGCGGATCAGCTGCTGGTCAACACCGTTCTTCTTTATCGACATTTTCGAGCCTTCTGTTTGGGAGCCGGTCACAGGCGCGCCGCCAGTGCCTGCAGCGCAAGCGTGTAGCCGAGCGGCCCGAACCCGCAGATCATGCCGACAGCGACCGGAGCGACCATGGAGACGTGCCGGAAAGGCTCCCGCGCGTGGATATTGGAAAGATGGACTTCTGCGACGGGCAGCGGCGCGACGGCGCGGATGGCGTCGTGGATGGCAATCGAGGTGTGGCCGTAGGCGCCGGGATTGATGACGATTCCGGAAGCCTTGTCGCCGGCTTCCTGAATCCAGTCGACGAGGTCACCCTCGTGGTTGGACTGGCGGAAATCGATCTCGAGCCCAAGCGCCGCGCCTGCGGCCTTGCAGTCCTCGGCAATGGCCGCAAGCGTCTTGCCGCCATAGATCCCCGGCTCGCGCTTGCCGAGTGCATTGAGGTTGGGACCGTTGAGGACGAAAATCGTTTTCAAAATGCCGACCTTGTTTAACGCCGACCCCAAGCCGGCGCGCCGGACCTCTATAATGGGCATAGCCGCCCGCGAAAAGAGCGCAAGTGCGTTCTTTCGCTGTCCACAACAGGCGGAAAACCGCCCCTTGTCGCGCCTCTCTATGCCTAGAGCGCGCTCTTGGCCTGCTCGATCTTCTCTGCCAGGACCTGCTGTCCGAGCGCGCCGAAGACCACCTCGTTGCCGACCACATAGGACGGCGTGCCGGTGATCGACAGCTTGGTGGCGAGGTCGTAGGTCCGGGAGAGCGCCTCGTTGATGCTCGGATCCTTCATCTTCTCGCGCAGCTTCGCTTCGTCGGCGCCGAGCGAAAGTGCCACCTTCATGGCGGTCGCCTCGGTGGCGCGGCCCTGGCCGCCGAGCAGCGCGGTGTGGAAGGCGCCGTACTTCTCCGGCATCATCAGGTGAAAGGCCATCGACACCACGCTGGCCTTCTGCGAATCCGGGCTGAGGATCGGGAATTCCTTGAGCACGAAGCGCAGATCCGGGTCGGCCTTGGTCAACGCCTTCATGTCCTCGATGGCGCGTTTGCAGAAGCCGCAATTGTAGTCGTAAAACTCGACGATGGTGACCTTGCCGCTCGGGTTGCCGACGACGCCGTCGAAGGTGGAGTTGAAGATCTCGTCCTTCGCGTCCTTGATGACGCCGAGCGCGGCGAGCCGCTGTTCTTCCTTCTGCTTGGCCTCGAGCGCGTCCTGCACCTCGAGCAGGACCTCCGGGTTCTTCAACAGATAGTCGCGGATGATGCCTTCGACCTCCTTGCGGTCGATCTTGCTGTCCGTGGAGGCCACCTGGATGGCTTGCGTCGTATCGGCCTTCGCGGCCTGCGGGCTTCCTGCCACGAAGCCGAATGCCAGCATGCCGAGCGCTACCGCCACGCCGGCGCTGCCGAGCAGGATTGCCTTGTTCATGATCATTTCCTTCTGCCTATCCCGGCCCATTCTAGTCGCCGCGCATGGCCGGGAGGTTCATTTGAGTTTGTTCGATGGCGTGTAGTTTATGATATCCTGAGCGCGAAGCCAGCCAGGCTCGCCGCGCTTCAACTTCTGTTGAGCGCGCATGGCGAAGATTTTCGCATTCTTGTAGTCGGCCGAATAGTAGTGGCCTTCCGCCGTCGCAAGGTCGGCGGCGGGGATTTGTCCCAATTCGCCATAGGCTTGCGCCAGATAGCGGTAGGCTTCCGCATTTTCCTTGTCGCGCCCGATCCCGTTGTTGAGCTGGGTTACCGCCTTCTTCACCGAATCCGGCGTGCCGACCGCCATCAGCGCCTGGCCGAGCGAGACCATCAGCAAACCGGACCGCGCCGGGTCGAGGCTGACGGCCTTGGCATAGGCATCCGCGGCATCCTTGGGCTTGTTGACCTTCATCAGGATGTCGCCGCGCAACTCCTGGAAATAAGGGTTCTTAGGCTGTTCCTTGATCAATGCCGCGGTCTTCGTCAGCGCTGCGCCCGGATTGCCATAGAGATAGGTCTGCTGCGCGTCGCCGTAGCGCGAGGCGAGGCTGGTCGGGTTCTTCCGCATCAGCCGCGACACGGCCGCCTGGCCCTGCATATAGGCGGCGATCTTGATGCGCATCATGTCGTGCCGCTGCTGCAGCGTCGGCGGGTCGACATTGTCGACATACGGGCTCGCCTTGACCAGGGCTTCGAGATTGGCGATGCGCTCCTGCGGCATCGGATGGCTGATCCGGTAAGGGTCGAGCTGTGTGCCCGACAGCGACAGCGCGCTCTGGAAGCGGCCGAAGGTCTTCAGCATGCCCATGCCGGACTGGCCGGTGGCATTGAGATAGGTGATCGCCGAGCGGTCGGCCGTGATTTCTTCGCCTCGCTGATAGGCAAGGATGCTGCGCTGCGCCATCTCGCCGCCGCCGGCGGCGACGCCCATGCCGGCGCCGGCAAGGCCGCGGCTGTTGGTCGTGGCGCCGGCGACCATCGCGCCGGCGCCGAGCAGCGTGGCGATGATGGCCATGGTTTTGGCGCGGTCGAGCTGATCGCGCAGTTTCTGCTGATGGCCGCCGGCGATGTGGCCGGCCTCGTGCGCTATGACGCCGATGATCTCGTTCGGCGTTTCGGCCGCCACCAGCGCCCCGGTGTTGATGAACAGGCGGCGGCCGGTGACGAAGGCGTTGAAGCTCTGATCGTTGACGAGAACGATGTCGATGCCGTCATTTGCGAGGCCCGCCGCCTTGAAGATCGGCCGGGCATAGTCGCGCACCAGAGCTTCGATCTCGGCGTCGCGCACCACGGGTACGCCTTGCGCGAAGGCATCCACCGAAGCGGATGCCGCGACCGCGGCAGCAAGCAGAAGTGTTGCGAATCCGCGCGCGGTTCGCGCAATTTTCGATCTGGCAATCATCGTTCGGGGTCGGCTCAACATGACAGGTCCACTGGTAGACGAGCGGGCGAAGGATGAAAAGTCGGCGCCGATAACTTCCTGCGCGCTTGTGATCCCCACATCAATCGGGCATTTGTGCGGCGCTGCCATTCAAGCCGGGCAATTCCAGGAAAGCGCGTAGCCGTTTTTCGGCCCGAATTGCTCCAACAAATTGGCAGGTTGGACGAGAGGTCAAATGGTCGTTTCGCTTTCACGCCGCGGCGAGGTCGAGCCGTTCCACGCCATGGATATTCTGGCCGAGGCCAACCGGCTGAAGGCCTCCGGCGTTCCCGTGGTGTCGATGGCGGTCGGCCAGCCGTCGGACCCGGCGCCGGTCGGCGTCCGCGAAGCGGCAGTTCTGGCGCTTAGGCACGGTCGCATCGGCTATACCGACGCTTTGGGGCTGGCTGAGCTGCGCAAGGCAATCGCCGGGCACTATGGCGAGCACTACGGGATCGATGTCGCGCCCGGCCGGATCGCCGTCACCACCGGTTCGTCCGCCGCCTTCAACCTCGCTTTCCTGGCGATGTTCGACCCGGGCGACCGCGTCGCCATCGCCGCGCCCGGCTATCCGGCCTACCGCAACATCATGGCCGCGCTCGGCATCGAGGTCGTCGAGATCGAACTCGGGTCGGATGCTTATCTGCATGCCGATCACTTGAAGAGCGCGCATCGCGAAAAGCCGCTGAAGGGCGTGCTGTTCGCCAGCCCCGCCAATCCGACCGGCGCGGTCATTCCGGCTGAGGAGCTTTCGGCGCTGGTGAAGACGGCGGAGGAGCTCGGCATCGCGGTGATCTCGGACGAAATCTACCACCGGCTGGCCTATGCCGCTCCGGATGTCAGCGCGCTGGCTTTTGGTGCCGGCGTGACGGTGATCAACTCGTTTTCGAAATACTACTGCATGACCGGTTGGCGCATCGGCTGGATGGTCCTGCCGGAAGAGTTGGTGCGGCCAGTCGAGCGCATTGCCCAGAGCCTCTATATCTCGCCGCCGGAACTGTCGCAGATCGCCGCGATCGAGGCCTTCAAGGCCACGCAAGAGCTGGAGAAGGTGAAGGCGCGCTATGCCTGGAACCGCGACCTTCTGATGAAGCGCCTGCCGGAGCTCGGCTTCGCGCTCGCCGCCCCCATGGACGGCGCCTTCTACGCCTTCTGCGACGTCACCCGCCACACCAATGACAGCATGGTGTTCGCGCGCAAGATGTTGGCCGAGGCGCATGTGGCGGCGACGCCCGGCCGCGACTTCGATCCGCTGCAGGGTCATCGCACCATGCGCTTTTCCTATGCCGGCAGCCACGACGACATGGTCGAGGCGCTGGCCCGCATCGAACGCTGGCTGAAATAGACGCCATGCCGGAACTCGAGCAAGCGCTGGCCGAGGTTGCCGCCGAAATGGCCGAGCGCGCCGATCGCGGCGATGTCGCCACCTATATCCCGCAGCTCGGCAAGGTCGATCCGAGGAAATTCGGCATTGCCGCCGTCACCAATGACGGCCGCGTCATCCTCGCCGGCGACGCCGACCAGCCCTTCTCGATCCAGAGTGTCTCGAAAGTCTTCACACTGACCTTGGCGCTGGGCAAGGTCGGCGACGCGCTATGGCAGCGCGTCGGCCGCGAGCCGTCCGGCAATCCGTTCAACTCGATCGTCCAGCTCGAGCATGAGAACGGCATTCCGCGCAACCCGTTCATCAACGCCGGCGCCATCGTCGTCTCCGACATCCTGCTTGCCGGCCATCAGCCGCGCGAGGCGATCGGCGAGATCCTGCGCTTCGTCCAGTTCCTCGCCGACGACGATGCGATCATCATCGACCGCGAGGTCGCGGCCTCCGAGCGCGCCACCGGCTACCGCAATTTCGCTCTGGCCAACTACATGAAATCCTTCGGCAATCTCCACCACGAGCCGGAGCTGGCGCTCGGCGTCTACTTCCACCATTGCGCCATCGCAATGAGCTGCCGGCAGCTCGCCATGGCCGGCCGTTTCCTCGCCAATGGCGGCCGGAATCCGGCGACCGGGCATTCGGTGGTGTCGGCCGAACGCGCGCGCCGCATCGGCGCGCTGATGCTGACCTGCGGCCACTATGACGGCTCCGGCGACTTCGCCTTCCATGTCGGCATTCCGGGGAAAAGCGGTGTCGGCGGCGGCATATTGGGGATCGTGCCGGGCGTCGCCTCGCTCGCCGTCTGGTCGCCCGGCCTTAACGAAAACGGCAACTCCAAACTCGGCTCCATCGCGTTGGAGAAGCTTGCCAGGATGATGAACTGGTCGATCTTCGCGCCTTGACGCGGGTTCGGGTGCGCGTGACCGCAAGCACCGGAAAAGAAAAATCCCGCACCAGATGGCGCGGGATTCTCCTTAAAAGATAAGCCTAACAGGCTGAAAACCCTAGAAGAAACCCTTTCGCTGCCACCAGCCGGCGCGCTTCGGCTTTTCTTCGGCCTTGGCCTCCTGGGAGAGGTTGGACGAAACGACGGGAACGACCGGCGCATCGATCGACTGAGGCTTGCGCCGCGTCGGGTGGGCATTGACAGGCGCCTCGGCATCGGTCGGAGCGGAAGCGGCCGCTGCCAACGCCGGTTCGGCGACCGCGGGTTCAGCGGGAAGCTCCGCCGCGGGCTCGGGTGCGGTCTCGGCGACCGTTGCCGCCACGGCCTTTTTCGATCGCGATGCACGGCGCGGCTTCTTCGGCTTCTCCGTGGCCGGAACGTCGTCATTGGCAGGTGACGGCGCGGCCTGCTCTTCGGCCGCTTCCACCACCGCAGGCGCGCTTTCGGAAGCTTCGCCTTCCGCTTCATCGCCCTCGAGACCGTCGCCTGCGCTGGCTTCGGCAGCGGTTTCGCCGTCCTCGCGGCGATTGCGCTTGCCGCCGCGCTTGCCGCGACGGCGCTTCTTGCCCTGATCCTCTTCGGCCGCTTCCGCGTCGGCCAGTCCTTCGGCCGTCACCTCGGCTGCTGCCTCGCCCGCCGGCGCGGCGGCATCCGCCGGAACGGGGGCCGAAACGGCATCGCCCTGGGCTTGATGCTCGCGGTCGCGGTCCTTGCCGCCGCGCCGCCGCCGGCGCTTGCGACGCTTGCGGCCGCCTTCGCCGTCCTCGGCCCGCTGCTGATGCTGGGCCTGCTGCGGGTGGCGCGGCTGTTCGGCCTGGACCGATACCTCTTCTTCCTCCTCGACGACGACCTCGTCCTCGGGCTCTTCCGGCTCGACATAGGTCGGCAGGCTGCGCACCTCGACAAAGCCTTCCGGCTTCTCCGCCACGGCGCCGCGGAAGATCGCGTAGTGCTGCGCGCCCAGCGTCTCGTCGGCTTCGAGCGTGATGGTCAGGCCGAAACGCGCCTCGAGCTCGACCAGATTGGTGCGCTTGTGATTGAGCACATAGAGCGCCGTCGCCGCCGGCGTGCGCACGGTGATGTGGCTGCGCGAATCCTTGAGCAGGAATTCCTCGATCGCCCGCACCACCATCAGCGCCACCGAGGAGTCCGAACGCACATGGCCGGTGCCGCCGCAATGCGGGCAGGGCTTCATCGTCGATTCCAGCACGCTGGCGCGGATGCGCTGGCGCGACATCTCCATCAGGCCGAAATGCGAGATGCGGCCGACCTGGATGCGGGCGCGATCGTTCTTGAGGTGATCCTTCAGCCGCTTCTCGACGGAGCGGTTGTTGCGATTCTCCTCCATGTCGATGAAGTCGATGACGATCAGGCCGGCAAGGTCGCGCAACCTGAGCTGCCGCGCGACTTCCTCGGCGGCCTCCAGATTGGTGTGGAGCGCGGTGTCCTCGATCGAATGCTCCTTGGTGGAGCGGCCGGAGTTGACGTCGATCGAGACCAGCGCCTCGGTCTGGTTGATGATGATGTAGCCGCCGCTCTTCAGCGTCACCTGCGGCTGCAGCATGCGGTCGAGCTGCGCCTCGATGCCGTTGCGCACGAAGATCGGGGTAGTGTCGCGATAGGGCTGCACCACCTTGGCGTGGCTCGGCATCAGCATGCGCATGAAGTCCTTGGCCTCGCGATAGCCGTCCTCGCCGGAGACCAGGATTTCGTCGATATCCTTGTTGTAGAGGTCGCGCACCGAGCGCTTGATCAGGCTGCCTTCCTCATAGACGAGGGCAGGGGCCGAGGACTGCAGCGTCAGATTGCGGACGTTTTCCCAAAGCCGCATCAGATATTCGTAGTCGCGCTTGATCTCGGCCTTGGTGCGGCTTTCGCCGGCGGTGCGCAGGATGACGCCCATGCCCTGCGGCACCTCAAGATCGGCCACGACCTCCTTCAGCCGCTTGCGGTCCTGGGCGTTGGTGATCTTGCGCGAGATGCCGCCGCCGCGCGCGGTGTTGGGCATCAGCACCGAATAGCGGCCGGCGAGCGAAAGATAGGTGGTAAGCGCCGCGCCTTTGTTGCCGCGCTCTTCCTTGACGACCTGCACCAGCAGGATCTGGCGGCGCTTGATGACCTCCTGGATCTTGTACTGGCGGCGCACCGGCTTGCGGCGGTTGCGGACTTCCTCGAGCGCGTCCTCGGCGCCGACCGATTCGATCTCATGCTCGTCCGAATGCGAGGACTGCACCTCTTCCAGCATGCCGCGATCGCTTTCGCTCGATGCGGCCTCGTCAGTGGAAGCAGCTTCGCTGATGGATTCCGCCTGCGGCACCGCTTCGGAAATCACATCGGCTTCGACACTGGCCGCAATCGAAGAGGGACCCGCGTCGGAAGGCTGGTCATTCCCGTCTTCGTCGCTGTCGCTGCTGGCTTCAGGAGCTTCGTTCGCCTGTTCGCCGGTCGCCTCGGTTATGGTTTCGACGCTCTCGGAGACCGCTGCGGCGTTCTCCGCCGCGGCGTCGCTCGCGTCGCCGGCCTCATAGCCGGATTCGTCCGAAGCCGCGACCTCCTCGGCGTTTTCGCTGGCTCCCTCGGTCGCGGCGGCATCGGCGCCGCGCCGGTGCTCGCCACGGTCGCGATTCTTGCCGCCGCGCCGACGGCTGCGGCGGCCGCCGCGTTCGCGCGCCTGCTGCTCATCGCCGCTTTCGGCTTCCTCGTCGTCTTCGTCCTCGGCCTCCTGCGCTTCGGCGCGCAGCAGGGCCTGACGGTCGGCGACCGGAATCTGGTAGTAGTCGGGGTGAATTTCACTGAAGGCGAGAAAACCGTGACGGTTGCCGCCATATTCGACAAAGGCTGCCTGGAGGGAAGGTTCGACGCGGGTTACGCGGGCGAGATAGATGTTTCCTTTGAGCTGCTTCTTGTCCTGTGATTCAAAGTCGAATTCTTCGATGCGGTTACCGCGAACGACAACAACGCGTGTTTCCTCCGGGTGGGAGGCGTCTATCAGCATCTTGTTGGGCATTATTTCGTTTCCTCCCGGCAGCCATCAGCCGCAGCTGGCGGGGCAGACCCCGCCGCTGTGTGCCTGGATTTGTGTGGATGCCGGATAATTGAATGTCCGCCGGCCGCTGCTTCAACGCGATGGCGGTGCCGCCCGCAGCCACAATGGCGCGGTTCGATGCGGACCTTTCCATGATTGCGCTTGAAGCCATCGGCACCCAGCAGAACCTTTTGAACCAAAGCCCGGGCTTAGCCGGACCAGCTTGTTTGCTCACACGGAGCCGGCGCGGGACATCCCGGCCGTTTTCATCGCACAGGCGATTCCCCCGCCACGGGAGCACGCCTGCGAAAATCGTCGCGATCACCTGAAGCCCGGAAGCGAAAGGAGCCGCCTTCACATCTTACCCTTGGCGGGAACTGCAGAGGCGGGCGGTTCCAGGATTGCAGTGATCCAATGTCGCTTTTATGATTTGGCGGGGTGGAAGGCAACCCCGATTTCGGATGCCGGCAAAAAGCGCTTCCGTTGGGGAAGGTCGCTCCATTTGCTACACGAAAAGGCTTGGTTAACCTTCTCTGGATACCAATTGTTAATCGAGTTGGCTGCCAGACAGGCCTTCTGCGAAACGACCCGGCGCAAGGCGCCAAACCGGGAGCGACGGACAAGAGATGGGACTGGCAGGCACCGCAGACAAGGGCCGTGGCGCCGCTGGGCATCTCCAACTCGTGACAAAGACGCTTTTCCTGCTGGCGGTCCTGCTTGGGCTGACCGCCTCCTCGCGGGCCGATGGGTTGCTTGGCGCGACCGGCTACAAGATGGCCGGCGACGCCACCAAGATGCGCATCGTCATGACCTTCGACCGCGAGCCGGATGTGAAATGGTTCCTGCTGCGCGGCCCCAACCGCCTTGTCGTCGATCTGCCGCGTACGCGATTCGCCCTCTACGCCAAGGATGTGAAGCCGCGCGGCCTGGTGCGCGCCGTTCGCTTCGGCGACCAGGGTAAGGGTTCGCGGCTGATCCTCACCGGCAAGGGGCCGTTCGCCGTCGACAAGCTCGACGTGCTGAAGAATGATGACGGCAACGGCTATCGCATCGCCATCGACATGTCGGCCGCGTCGGAACGGGAATTCGACGAAGCCCTCGCCAACCAGTCGCTGACGACCGGCTCGACCGTTTCCGCCGACAAGGGCGGCCGGGTCGGCACCGGGCCGATCTCGGCGCCCGGCCACCGCTTCACCGTGGTCGTCGACCCCGGCCACGGCGGCGTCGACGGCGGCGCGGAGAGCGCCTCAGGCACGGTCGAGAAGGATGTCACGCTCGCCTTCGCCACCGAATTGCGCGACAAGCTGGCCGCGGTCGGCAGATACGAAGTGTACATGACGCGGGAGAACGACGTTTACCTCACGCTTGACGACCGCGTGCGCATCGCCCGCCAGCACGAAGCCGATCTTCTGATCTCCATCCATGCCGACACGATTGCCGTCAAGGGCCTCCGCGGCGCCACCGTCTACACGCTCTCCGACAAGGCCTCCGATCCCGAAGCCCAGGCACTCGCCGATCGCGAAAACCTGTCCGACCAGTTCGCCGGCATGAAGATCGAGAACGACAACAAGGAGGTCACCGACATCCTGATCGACCTGATCCGCCGCGAGACGCACGGCTTCTCGATGAGCTTTGCCCACACGCTGGTCGGCCAGTTGTCGACCAGCGTCGGCCTGATCAACAATCCACAGCGTTCGGCGGGCTTCAAGGTGCTGAAGGCGCCCGACGTTCCCTCCGTATTGGTCGAGCTCGGCTATCTCTCCAACAGCAAGGACGAGGCGCAACTCCTCAGCGCCGACTGGCGTGGCAAGGCGGCGCAAAGCATAACCAATGCCGTTGCCCTGTTTGCCGCGGCGAAAGCCGGAACCGGGACCGGTGGTTGACGGGGCTGCTCCCGCCCGCAACCAAGAGTCGTCCTGCAACCACAAGCGGCGTTGCGCGACGACGACACGTAGCGTTATTATTCCGCGGAACGAGTCCTGAAATTTCGCGCTGCCGTATTTTGTCCACATGGTCGCGACATGGGTTTTCGTTGCGGATTGGGACCGCCCCGTGAAGCTTGCGCGACTGTCGGCTTCGTTTAGGAAAATCCCGAACCTCGGACTGGAGCGGGCATGATTCGTCTCATCGGCTATTTCTTCGGCATCGGCACGACGCTGGCGCTGCTGGTCGCTGCCGGCCTGGCCATCTACATCGGCCATCTGACGAAGGATCTGCCCGACTACGAAGTTCTGGCCAAATACGAGCCGCCGGTGACGACGCGCATCCATGCGTCGGACGGTTCGCTGATGGCCGAATACGCGCGCGAGCGGCGTCTCTATTTGCCGATCCAGGCGATCCCGGATCGCGTCAAGGCCGCCTTCATGTCGGCCGAGGACAAGAACTTCTACAACCACCCCGGCATCGACATCACCGGCCTTGGCCGCGCCATCATCGTCAATCTGCAGAATCTCGGCTCCGGCAGGCGCCAGGTCGGCGCCTCGACGATCACGCAGCAGGTGGCGAAGAACTTCCTGCTCACTTCAGACCAGACCTATGAGCGCAAGATCAAGGAGATGATCCTGGCCTTCCGCATCGAGCAGGCCTATTCGAAGGACCGCATCCTCGAACTCTATCTCAACGAGATATTCTTCGGCTTCGGCGCCTATGGCGTGGCGGGCGCGGCGCTCACCTATTTCGACAAGTCGGTCAACGAGCTGACCGTCGCCGAGGCCGCCTATCTCGCTTCGCTGCCCAAGGGCCCCAACAACTATCATCCCTTCAAGCATGCCGACCGCGCTCTGGAGCGCCGCAACTGGGTCATCGACCAGATGGTCGAGAACGGCTACGTCACCCGCGAGGAAGGCGACAAGGCCAAGGCCGAGCCGCTCGGCGTGAAGCCGCGCCGCAACGGCTCCTATCTGTTCGCGGGCGAGTTTTTCACCGAGGAGGTGCGCCGCCAGATCATCGCCCGCTACGGCGAGAACGCGCTCTATGAGGGCGGCCTGTCGGTGCGCACGACGCTCGATCCGAAGATCCAGTTGATCGCCCGCAAGGCGATGCAGAACGGGCTGCTGAAATACGACACGCTGCGCGGCTATCGCGGACCGGTGACCCATATCGATATTTCCGGCGATTGGGGCGTTCCGCTCGGCGCCGTCAAGGGCCTGGAGGACGTGCCGGAATGGACGCTCGCCGTCGTGCTCGACAGTTCCGCCGACGGATTGACTATCGGCATTCAGCCGGCGCGGCAGGTCTCCGGGGACCTCGTCAAGGACCGCGTTGAGGGAACTGTCGCCAAGGACGACATGGGCTTCGCCATGCGCCACTTCGTCAACGGCAAGTCCGTCAGGGCGAAATCTCCGGCGGAGGTGCTGGAGCCAGGCGATGTCATTTTCGTGCAGAAGAACGACGGCTCAGACAATACCTACAGCCTGCGCCAGGTGCCCGAAGTCGAAGGCGGCCTGGTCGCCATGGACCCGCATACCGGGCGCGTGCTGGCCATGGTCGGCGGCTTCTCCTACGCGCAGTCGGAGTTCAACCGCGCGACGCAGGCGATGCGCCAGCCGGGCTCCTCGTTCAAGCCGATCGTCTATTCGGCGGCGCTCGATAACGGCTACACGCCGGCCTCCGTGATCATGGACGGCCCGATCACGATCCAGAGCGGCAACACGACCTGGACGCCGAAGAACTATGACGGCACGGTCGCAGGCCCGGCCACGTTGCGCTCCGGCATCGAGAAGTCGCGCAACCTGATGACGGTGAGGCTCGCCAATGACATGGGTATGAAACTGGTGGTCGAATATGCCGAACGCTTCGGCGTCTACGACCATCTGGCGCCATATCTGCCGATGGCACTGGGCTCCGGCGAGACGACGGTCATGCGCATGGTGTCGGCCTATTCGATCATGGCCAATGGCGGCAAGTCGATCAAACCGTCGCTGATCGACCGCATCCAGGATCGCTACGGCAAGACCGTCTTCAAGCAGGATGAACGCGGCTGCCAAGGCTGCAACGCCAGCGAATGGAAGAACCAGTCCGAGCCGGAACTGGTCGACAATTCCGAGCAGGTGCTCGATCCGATGACCGCCTACCAGATCACCTCGATGATGGAAGGCGTCGTGCAGCGCGGCACGGGCGCCACCATCGCCGAGCTCGGCCGCCACATCGCCGGCAAGACCGGCACGACCAACGACGAGAAAGACGCCTGGTTCATCGGCTTCACGCCGAACCTCGTCGTCGGTCTCTACATGGGCTACGACACGCCGCGCGGCCTCGGCAAGGGCGCCACCGGTGGTGGTCTGGCTGCGCCGATCTTCAAGGATTTCATGCGCGTGGCATTGGACGGCACGCCGAATGTCGACTTCCAGGTTCCGGAAGGCATGAAGCTGATCGCCATCAACCGCAAGACCGGCATGCGTGCTGCAGAGGGCGATCCCAACACCATTATCGAGGCGTTCAAGCCCGGCACCGGCCCGGCCGACAGCTATTGGGTCATCGGCATGGGCGCCGACGGCTCCAACGGCTCCGGTGCCGGGTTGTCGCCGCAGGCCAATCAGGCCATCCAGGACGGCGGCGGCGGCCTCTACTAAGATTTCCCGATTTCGAAATGGGCCGGCAAAATACCGCCGGCCCATTTCGCTTTACAGGCGGCGGTGCCGTGCCTATGTATCGCGCCTATTCCGGACAAGAAGCAGAACAACAGGACAGAACCCAAAACCATGCGCGCGGAAACGCTCAACATTGTCGACGAGATCAGGCAGGCGATAACCCTGCTGAGGAGGCATCTTTGACTGGGATCAGGCCATCAAGCGGCTTGAATACCTGAACGTCCGCGCCGAGGATTCCAGCCTCTGGAATGATCCGATCGAAGCGCAGAAGCTGATGCGGGAACGCCAGGAACTCGAGGACGGCATCGCAGCCGTTAAAGGACTGACCCAGGCGCTCGAAGACAATATCGGCCTGATCGAGCTTGGCGAGGAAGAGGGCGACCAAAGCGTCGTCGCCGAAGCCGAAGCCGCATTGCGGTCGATGCAGGGCGAGGCCAAGGCCCGCCAGGTCGAGACGCTGCTGTCGGGCGAGGCCGACGCCAACGACACCTATCTCGAAATCCATGCCGGCGCCGGCGGCACCGAGAGCCAGGACTGGGCCTCGATGCTTTTGCGCATGTATACGCGCTGGGCCGAACGGCGCCGCTTCAAGGTCGAGGTACTGGAAGTCCATGAAGGCGAAGAGGCTGGCATCAAGTCCGCCACCGTGCTGATCAAGGGCCACAACGCCTATGGCTGGTTGAAGACGGAATCCGGCGTTCATCGCCTGGTGCGCATCTCGCCTTATGACAGCAATGCGCGCCGCCACACCTCCTTCGCGAGCGTCTGGGTCTATCCGGTCATCGACGACACGATCGAGATCAACGTCTCCGAATCCGACGTGCGCATCGACACCTATCGTTCCTCCGGTTCCGGCGGCCAGCACGTCAATACGACCGACTCGGCGGTTCGCATCACCCATCTCGCGACCGGCATCGCGGTTGCCTGCCAGGCCGAACGCTCGCAGCACAAGAACCGCGCCAAGGCGTGGGAGATGCTGCGCTCCCGGCTCTACGAAGAAGAGCTGAAGAAGCGCGAGGCCGTGGCGAACGCCACCGAGGCTTCGAAGAGCGATATCGGCTGGGGCCACCAGATCCGTTCCTACGTGCTGCAGCCCTATCAGCTGGTGAAGGATCTGCGCACCGGCGTCGAAAACACCAGCCCGTCAAGCGTGCTTGACGGCGACCTCGACGAGTTCATGGAAGCTTCGCTGTCGCATCGCATCGAGGGTGGCGCCGGCGAGGCGGTGGCTGATCTGGACTAAGGGTCCCTGCGCATCACTGCGACGGAGGAGACAGTGGTTCGAACACTTGCAGGAAAATGCTTCTGCGGCGCGGTCCGCTACGAGGTGGCCGATGAATTCGCCTACGCGGCCAATTGCCATTGCTCGAACTGCCGTCGTACCACCGGTTCCGCCTTCAAGCCTTTCGCCGGGATCGAGCGCCTCAAGTTTCGCCTGACCGCGGGTGACGACGGATTGCTGATCTATGGCGATGCCAGCGGCCACGACGCGCATTGCGGGCAATGCGGCTCGCTGCTCTATTCATTGGTGCGGGAGGGGGCCTACGTCCATATCGCCATGGGGACGTTGATGGACGATCCAAGCATTCGCCCGAATGCACACATCTTCGTCGGTTCCAAGGCGCCATGGTTCACGATTACGGACGACCTGCCGCAATATCGTGAACATGTCACCGGCTGACGGCCGGAACCTCCGTCAGCGGAATTTCGTTCTTAGGCACCCTGGTCGCCGGCTTCGTTAACCAAGTCGGCGCACCCTTTTCTGTGGCCGATGCTGAAGCCCCGGTGCGATCCGAGGGCGCGCCCACTTCTTGCGCCGGCCAAGGAATCAGCTCAGCATTTGGGCTGGGGGATAGAAGCATTTATGGCCGGACGCGGCATATCTGCGACTGACGATCCGGCCACTGGGAAGACACGTTCCGGGAACGGGCAAGCGGAAAAACGCTTGATGCTCGAAAGGAACGCTTCGATGCCTGCTGCCAAGTCAAGATCGGCCCGAGCCGTTCGCCCGGCCGGCCGACTCCTGTTTTCCCTGTTCGCCACGGTCGGGACGGTGATGCTGACCGCCACTGCCGTCGCGCACGACGCCAAACCCACGGCTGCGATGCCGCAGGGCTGGAGTTATCCATTCGCGTGCTGCGCGAACTATGATTGCCGCACGACCCACACAGGCGAAGTGCTGGAAAAGCCCGAGGGTTACGTGATAGCCGGCACGGGGGAGGTCGTTCCGATGACCGACAAGCGCGTCAAGGACTCGCCCGACGGCGAATTCCACTGGTGCGCGCATCAGGCGGGCCTCGATGCCGGCAAGACCATCTGTCTGTTCGTGCCGCCGCGGTCCTATTGAGCGACGAGACGTTCTGAGAGTTGCATTCCTGGGATGCGATGGCAGGCAAGCCTGCCGACAGCCGGTTGCCAGTAGCGTTTCTTTATGTTGCCTTGCCGCGGAGGGCGGCGGACAACGAAGAGGAATGCGTTCATGGTCATCAAGGGAAGCTGCCATTGCAAGGCGACGACATTCGAGGTTTCGCAAGCGCCGCAAACCGTGACGCAATGCACCTGCTCGTTCTGTTCCAAGCGCGGGTCGCTCTGGGCCTACTACGTCCCGTCGCAATTCAAGCTCACCAGCCCGCCTGAAAACGTATCCTTCTACCGCTGGGGCTCGAAAACCATCAAACATGGCTTCTGCGCCGTCTGCGGCTGCGGCACCTTCACCGAAACCCCCGACTGGTCGACCGGTGAGCCCGACTTCGACAACCCGAAAATCAGCGTCAACTCCCGCCTGTTCGACGATTTCGACCTGGACAAGGTCGAAGTGGTGGTGATCGACGGCAAGAACCTCTGGTAGAGCTTTGCCGTTCCGCTTTTTGCCGCATTTCATGTTACAAGGCGTGCGGAAGGGCTGATTTGGCGCGGCCGCAACGGTCGCGATTTGGAGAGGGACCATCTTATGAAGAAGACCGTGCTCGTCGTCGTGGCGACGGCTGTGCTCGTGAGCGCCTGCACCACCACCGATCCGTATACTGGCGACCAGAAGATTTCCAACACGGCGGCCGGTGCCGGCCTTGGCGCTCTGGCGGGTGCCAGCCTCGGTCTGCTGGCCGGCGGCAATGATCGTCGCAACGCGCTGATCGGCGCGGGTATCGGCGCGCTTGCCGGCGGCGCGATCGGCGCGACGATGGACCAGAACGAAGCTGAGCTCCGTCGTCAGTTGCAGGGCACCGGAGTGAGCGTCACCCGCAGCGGCGACCAGATCATCCTCAACATGCCGTCCGACATCACCTTCAACGTCGACCAGGACGCGGTGAAGCCCGGCTTCTATCCGGTGCTGAACTCGGTGGCGCTGGTGCTGAACAAGTTCCGCCAGACCACTGTCGACGTCTTCGGCCACACCGATTCGACCGGCGGCGACGAGCACAATTTCGACCTGTCGCAGCGTCGCGCGCTTGCTGTCGCCAACTATCTCTCCGGCCAGGGCGTCGATTCCCGCCGCTTCGCCGTCACCGGCTTCGGCAAGACGCGCCCGATCGCGTCCAACGCGACGGCTCAGGGCCGCGCTCAGAACCGGCGGGTCGAGATCCAGCTTTCGCCGCTCACCTGAGAAGAACCGCTTCCGGCGGATCAACTCCACCAAGCAAAACGGCCTCGGAAGAGGCCGTTTTTTATTTTTGCGGGACTCCAGGTTGGGTCAAAAGTCTTAGGCCATTAGCTTCCTCTAAATGATGCTTTTCCGGAGCTCGAGAAAGGACTAGCATCAATCCTGTTCCAGCGGGGATGAGGCGGCAACTGGCCGCGCGACAAGCATTTTTTCCGCCTCGGTCTTGCACGGCCAGATCAGAAATCTGGGAGGAATGCATGACAAGAACTGCTCGCCTTGGGCGCTGCGGCGTCCTCGTTTTGACTGGTCTCTTGGGCGCGTGGCTAGGCGCGGCCGCGGCTCAAGCCGAGGAGGCCAACAAGGCCGACATCGAAGCCTTGAAAAAATCGCTGGCCAAATATGAGGACTACACGGCCGCCATCCGCGACCTCTATCTATCGACCGAAGGCTGCGTCTACTACAGCGGCGAGAAGATACCGGGCACGATGGACTATCCGAAAGGCGCCATGGGCGTCCATTTCGTCAACGTCCCGAGCGTTGGCAAGCCACTAGACCCGATGAAACCCAACGTCCTGATCTACGAGCCGACGAAGAAAGGCTTGAAACTGGTCGGCGTGGAATGGCTGGTGCCGCTGACACCGGACGTCAAGGAAGCACCGAGCCTGTTTGGCCAGAAATTCATGGGACCGATGGAGGGGCACTATCCGCTGATCCCGAAGGAGTTCGTCCACTACGACCTGCATGCCTGGCTGTTCAGGGATAATCCGAACGGCATGTTCGCCCCGACGAACCCGAACGTGAAATGCACCAAGGCCGAGTTCCCGATGCTGGAGAAGCCGACCAAGATGATGCCAGGTCCGATGTAAGGCACTGCCTTTGGCTGAATTGCTTCAGGCGAAGCGACAGCAAAAAAGAAACGGCCCCGCTCAGGGGCCGTTTTCATTCCGGGCTATGCTGGTATCGACTTCAGACCTTCGCGACGATCCGCATGAAGGCCGGCACGTCGTCGCCGAAGCCGACGGTTGCATCGTCTTCTTCCTGGCGATGGCGGGCAGGGCGGTCGCGTTGCGCACGGGCGTCGCCGCGCTGCTCGTGACGATTGCCCGAGCCTTTGCGCTCGTTCTCTGAGCGGATCGCGTCCTTGCGGGCGCGGCGCTCGGCGATATCGGCCACTTCGGCGACGGGCTGCTCTTCGCGCGCGGTGTCGGGCGTCTCTTCACGCTTGGCGTGACGGTCCTTCTTGCGCTCGCCCCGGTCCTTGCGGTCCTCATCCTTGCGGCCGGCGCGCCGCGGCGCGCCGCGGCCACGGCGCGGCGAATCCTCGCCTTCGCTCTCGGTAACCGTCGACAGGTCGCCGTCATGCCATTCGATCTTGGTGCCGATCAGCCTTTCGATGGCATCGACATATTTGGTGTCGGAGCGGGTTGCGATGGTGAAGGACTTGCCGGAACGGCCGGCGCGGCCGGTGCGGCCGATGCGGTGGACATAGTCCTCTGCATGGATCGGCACGTCGTAATTGAAGACATGGCTGACGTCCGGAATATCGAGGCCGCGCGCGGCGACGTCCGAGGCGACGAGATAGCGCAGCTTGCCGTCGCGGAAATTGGCGAGCATCTGCATGCGCGCGCGCTGGTCCATATCGCCATGCAATGCGCCGGCATCGAAATCATGTTTCAGCAGCGAGCGGAAAAGCTCCGACACCTCGACCTTGCGGTTGCAGAAGATGATGGCGTTCTTCAGCCCGTCGCTCTCGGCCTTCATCAGGTTGCGCAGCGTCTCGCGCTTTTCCCACGGCTTGGAGCCTGACTTCACCAGGCGCTGCGTGATGCTGGTCGCGGTGGAGGCGGCCCTGGAAACCTCGACGCGCACCGGCGCGTGCAGGAACTTTTCGGTGAGCTTGGTGATCTCCGGCGGCATGGTCGCCGAGAAGAACAGCGTCTGGCGCGTGAACGGGATCATCTCGCATATGCGCTCGATGTCGGGGATGAAGCCCATGTCGAGCATGCGGTCGGCCTCGTCGATGACGAGGATCTCGACGCCGTTGAGCAGGAGCTTGCCGCGCTCGCGGTGGTCGAGCAGGCGGCCGGGCGTCGCGATCAGCACGTCTGCGCCGCGCTCCAGCTTCTTGTCCTGCTCGTCGAAGGAGACGCCGCCGATCAGGAGCGCGATGTTGAGCTTGTGGTTCTTGCCGTATTTGATGAAGTTCTCTTCGACCTGCGCCGCCAGTTCGCGCGTCGGCTCGAGGATCAGCGTGCGCGGCATGCGGGCGCGGGCGCGGCCTTTTTCCAGCCGGGTCAGCATCGGCAGCACGAAGGAAGCGGTCTTGCCGGTTCCGGTCTGGGCGATGCCCAGCACATCCTTGCCAAGCAGCGCATGCGGAATGGCGCCGGCCTGGATCGGGGTCGGCTTGGTGTAGCCGGCGTCGGTGACTGCGGAGAGGACCTTCGGCGACAGGCCTAGGTCCGTGAATGTCAACGCTTCTTGAGCGGTCGTGGTGTCTGAGGACAAGTGTTTGTTGTCTTTGGCTGGTTCAGGAAAATCGCAACACGTGTTGCGGCAGGCGCCGCGCGCCTGCAAGATCGGGCTTGCAGTTAGGCGCAAGTCCGCGATTTGTCAACAGAAACGGCCGGGATTCCGGCGATTGTGAAGACGTAACCTTAATCGCGATGCTTAAACGAGGTCTTGTCCTTGCGCCGGCTCAATAGCGGAACTGCTCGGCAAGAATACGCTCGTTCCACGAATGATTGGGATCGAACAGCAACGTCGCCGTGGCGGTCGGCGATTCCCGGACCGTGACCGAGGCAATCGCCTTGACCTCGGTGTGGTCGGCGGCGGCGTTTACCGGGCGCTTTTCCGATTCCAAGATGTCGAAGCGCACGGTCGCCTTGTTGGAAAGCAGTGCGCCGCGCCAGCGCCGCGGCCGGAACGGGCTGACCGGTGTCAGCGCCAGAAGCGGCGCGTCGAGCGGCAGGATCGGTCCGTGCGCCGACAGGTTGTAGGCGGTGGAGCCTGCCGGCGTGGCAATCATCACGCCGTCGCAGTTCAACTCCTCCAGCCGCACCTGCTCGTCCACGGTGATGCGGATCTTTGCCGTCTGATAGGACTGGCGCCAAAGCGCCACTTCGTTGATCGCCAAAGCCGAAACGGGTTCTCCGTCACGCGTGACCGCAACCATTTCCAGCGGGCGGATCGTTTCGGGCACCGCGCGCGAAATGCGCTCCTCGAGGCCGCCGGCGCGATATTCGTTCATCAGGAAGCCGATGGTGCCACGGTTCATGCCGTAGACCTTCTTGCCGCTGCTCATCGTGTCGCGCAGCGTCTGCAGCAGGAAGCCATCGCCGCCGAGCGCGACAATGATATCGGCCTCGGCGACGGGTATCTGCCCATAGCGCGCAGACAGGCTCTGCAGCGCCGCGCGGGCGTCACCAGTGTCCGAAGAGACGAAGGCGAAACGGCTGGTTTCTTTGCTCATGGATCCCGAACGGCGACCGCGACCGCCTGCTGGCCGCGGGCGACGGCGTAGCATGCGCCGCCCTCATCTGCAAAGGGCGGCATGCCATGCCGTGCGAACGGAAGGACGGCCCTCGCGCTTCGTGACAGGCGTGCAATGAATGTGATGGCTGAGATGGTTAAGACCGAGCTTAAACACTCGTAAAGCCGGATCAGCCATGTTAGCCGGCAGTGGATGGGTTGGCGGGGGCTGGCCAGTCGAGAGACCTGTCTATTGCCGGTAACGCGCCTGATCATAGTCTTCCTGATGATGGGAAGTTTCGCGCTGATGTTCGCCGAACTGGTGCGCCAATCGGAAGAGATGAGCCTGCGGCCGCAGCCTGCGGCCTCCCGCTGCGGCGATGCCGCCGGGACGCCCTGCCCGCAAAGGGCGCTTTAACCCAGCATCACAAAATCGGGTCTGATCGTTCACCTGCTCTGCTTCAGGTGGCAGCCGGCCTTGCGCTTGTGCGCCAGATACTCATCGATAAGTTGCCGATAGCGCACCTTGCCGAAGCTCGGAAAATGGCCGCCATGGACGACCGAGACATCGAGGTCGCGCATGGCGAGCAGCGTCTCGACATAGTCCTCGATATCGGAGTGATAGACGTCGTCGATCAGCGGCCCCTCATAGACGATGTCGCCGGACAAGAGGATGCCGGTCTTCTTCTCGTTGAGCGCGATACCGCCGGGCGAATGTCCAGGCGTGTGGATGACCTCGAAGGCGCGGTCGCCGAGATCGACGACATCGCCATGCTCAAGCAGCCGGCCGGCTGGGGCGGGCAGGATATGGTAGCGCGCCGTGTCCCAGCCTTCCGGCGCACCATCGAACATCTCTTCGTTGGCGTAGCGGTCGGCGACGGTCGATTCGTTGCGCGGGTCGGCGAGGATTGCCGCTTCGGCGGAATGCACGCAGCGATCCGGAAATTCGTGATGGCAGCCGATGTGGTCGAAATGCGTGTGACTGGCGACGCAGACGAGCTTGCGCTCGCTCACCAGCGGCACATGCCGTCTCAGACTGAAATGGCCGAGGCCTGTATCGAACAGCAGATCGCGGTCTCGCCCGCGCACATGCCACATGTTGCAGCGAAAGAATGGTTTTATCCATGGCTCGTGGATGAGCGTGACGCCGTCGCCCATGCGGATGGTCTCGTACCAGTCCGGAGCCTCGATGACCGGAAGCATGCTCATTCTTCAGTCCGCCAGCAGGATGATGTCTTGAGCGTTGCACGAAACCGCGATCGTGTCGCCTGCCCGGACGGTGGCCGATGCCGGAGCCTTGGCGATGAATTGCAATGCAGGATCCCGCGTCGAGGCGGCCAGCACGCGCTTGAAGCTGCCCTGGAAGACGACGTCGCTGACCTTGGCTGTGCCCAGCGCGACATCGGCTTTCGTCTCGCCGAGGACGAGGTGCTCGGGCCGGATGGCTAGAGCAACGCCGGCGCCGGCAGGTGAGGCGCCGGGCAGCGAGATCGGCCCAGCCGAGGTCGAGGCCGTGACGATCCCGTTCTTCGCCTCGGTCACGGTTCCTGCAAGGATGGTGCTCTCGCCCATAAAGGTGGCCGAGAAGCGCGTCTTCGGCCGCGCATAGACCCGCTCCGGCGCGCCTTCGTCCTCAATGCGGCCGTCATTCATCACCACGCAATGGTCGGCGAGCGCCATCGCTTCCTCCTGGTCGTGGGTGACATGGACGAAGGCGGTGCCGACGCGCTTCTGGATGGCCTTCAGCTCGTCCTGCATCTGCCGGCGCAGTTTGAGATCCAGCGCGCCGAGCGGCTCGTCGAGCAGAAGCACGGCCGGTTCGATGACCAGCGCGCGGGCCAGCGCCACGCGCTGCCGCTGGCCGCCGGACAATTGATGCGGCTTCTTGTCGAAGGCGGCCGCCAGCCCGACGAGAGCCAGCGCTTCGCGCGCCTTGGCCGCCCGCGTCGCGCCGTCGACGCCCTGCATGCGCAGCCCGAAGCCGACATTGCCGCCGACGCTCATATGCGGAAACAGCGCATAGTCCTGGAACACCGTCGTCGTCGGGCGCTTGGCGGGCGGCACGGACGTGCAGTCCTCGCCGCGGATGAACACCTTGCCCTCGCTGGGTGTCACGAAGCCGCCGAGGATGGAAAGCAGCGTCGTCTTGCCGGAGCCGGACGGCCCGAGCAGGATGGTGTAGCTGCCGGGCTCGATGGCAAGAGAGACGTTCTTCAGCACCGGAAGCTGGCCGAAGCGATGCGAGACGTTGCGGATGTCGACGAGGGGCGCGCTCATGCCGGCTTTCTTCGCAGCAGGGTCAATTCGAAAAACACCACCAGGACGATGGAGACGGCAAAGACCAGCGAGCCGACGGCATTGGTCTTGGGATTGAGGCCGGAGCGCAAGAGGTTCCAGATCTCGACGGGGAGCGTCGTCTCGAAACGGGTGAGCAGGAAGGAGATGACGAACTCGTCCCAGGAGAAGGTCATCGACAGGAAGAAGCCGGCGAAGATCGCCGGCGCCATCACGGGCACCGTGATCATGAGCAGCACCTTCCATTCGGCCGCACCCAGGTCGCGTGCGGCGCGCTCGATGTTGATCTGATGATCGCCCATCTGGCTGTAGATGATGGCAAAGCAAAGCGGCAGGTTGATCACCACATGGCCGATGCCGGCGGCTAAAAGCGATTTCGGCACGCCGGCCCAGTTGAACAGCACCAGCAGCCCCATGCCGATGATGAGATAGCTGACGGTGAGCGGCAACGTGATCAGCCCGCGTAAGATGGCCGAGCCCGGCAGCACGAAGCGCGCGAACCCCCAGGCGGAGAGGAAGCCGAGCGTGACGGAGGTGAGCGAGGACAGCACCGCCACCAGCAGCGAATTGACCAGCGCCGAGGTGAGCCGCGTATCGGACAGCACCGCTTGGTACCAGCGCAGCGACGGGCCGGTGAAGGGCGGGATCGGGAACGAGGTCGCCTGCAGCGAAAACAGCACCAGCACCACCACCGGCAGGAAGATGAAGCCGTAGATGGCGACGGCATAGAGCCAGGCGGCGATGCGGACGGCGGCGCGCATCGTCAGGCCCGCTCGATCTTCAGCCAGCGGGCGCAGGCGAGATAGGCGACGGTGACCACCGCCATCAGGATGATCGACAGCGCCGAAGCCAGCGGGAAATCGCCGCGGCGGCCGATCTGCATCATCACCAGTTGCGGCATGACCAGCTCGTTGTTGCCGCCGAGGATCTGCGGCGTGATGTAGTCGCCGATGCAGAGCACGAAGGTGAGGAAGGCGCCGACCATGATGCCGGGCAGGGTGAGCGGCAGCACGACATGCAGGAATGTGCGCACCGGCCCTGCGCCGAGATCGGCCGCCGCCTTGCGGTAGCTCGGGCTAAGCTGCTTGAGATTGGCGAAGATCGTCAGCGTCAGCAGCATGACGAAGAAATGCACGAAGCCGGTGACGGTGGCGAAGCGCGTATTGGCAAGCTGCAGCGGCTCGGCGATCAGGCCGATGCCGGTCAGCGCCCGGTTGATGACGCCGTTTTGCGCCAGCACCAGCAGCCAGGAATAGGAACGCACGACGTAAGACGTCCAGAACGGCAGCACGGCCAGCATCAGCGCCAGCCGCTGCCAGCGCTCCGGCACTTGTTCCGCGAGGATCCAGGCGAAGGGATAGGCGAGCAGGATCGAGATCACGGTGACGATCGCCGTCACCTCCAGCGAGTTCACCATCGCCCGCCAGTAAGACGGATCGGTGAAGAACTGGCTGTAATTGGCTAAAGTCAGCCCACCGCCTTCATGCGCCGTGAGGCTGGAAAGCCCCATGGCGATGAAGGGCAGTACGAAGAAGGCAAGCGTCCACGCCAGCGCCGGCGTGACCAGCGCCCAGGGCAGGGCACGCGAGTTGCTTCCGGAAATGCTCATCGGCCGATTTACTGCGCCTGCAGCATTTCGGTCCACATATCCTGCATCTTCTTGTCGAGGTCGGCGTTGGGCGCCGAATAGGCCTGGGCCCGTGCCAGGAAGCCCGGCTGCTCGTCGAAGCGCAGGGTCTTCTTCTGCTCGTCGCTCAGCGCCGCCTTGGTGTTCGCCGGCATGCCCCAGTAGCAGGACGAGGTGGCAAGCCGCGCCTGGCCCTCCGGGCTCATGATGTATTGGATGAACTTCAGCGCCATGTCCTTGTTCTTGGAATCCTTGAACATGGCCAGCGACTGCGACCAGAGCACCGCGCCTTCCTTCGGGATCGAGAAGTCGAGCGCCGGGTTTTCCTTGGCAAGACCGGCCGTCACCCACTCGCCGCCGCCGACAAGGATGTCGACCTCGCCGGTGGCCAAAGCGGTTTGGCTGGCGGTGACTTCGCCGACCAGCTTGGCGTTGGCTTTCATCTTGAGGAGCTCGGCCTTGAGGGCGGGAAGGTCGGCCTCGGTGAGATCGGCCGTCTTCTTGCCGATGGCCAAAGCCGCCATGCCGATCACCGGCAGATAATAGTCGTATATCGCGATCTTGCCCTTGTATTTGTCGCCGGTGAGCGACGCCAGCGACTGCATGTCGGCCGGATCGACCTTGGTCTTGTTGAAACCGATCGTGTTGTAGCCGAACTTTTCGGTGATGCCGTAGCGCTTGCCGTTGACGACGGTGGACTTGTCCATCTTCACTTCCGCGAAGAGGTCGGCGAAGGGCAATTTGTCTTCGGGCAACGGCTCGAACAGGCCTTTTTCGACGCCGCGCGGAACGTCGATGGAATCGATCACCATCACGTCCCAGTCGCCGGGCTGCGACTGCTCGACGATGGCGAGACCGGCGCCGGTGCCCTCGAATTCCTTGACGTTGACCTTGACGTTGTTGGCCTCCTCGAAGGGCTGCAGCAGCGCCGGATCGGAGTGATCGCACCAGATCAGCGCGTTGAGATCGGCGGCCCGAGCGCCGCCCGCTGCGATGAGCAGCGCCGCGGCCGCGCAAGCGGCTCCGAGACGGGACTTCAGGGTGGAAAGCGGATTCCGGGCATTGGCGGTCATCGAGTGTTCTCCCTGCCTTGCTGGCTTCTTACGGAAAAGTTGAACCAATTCTAAAATTGAGTCAATTATGATTTTGTGGCAGAGAGGCCGATATGAGCGGATTGCGCGAACGACAGAAGGCGGACCGGCACCGTCGCATCATCGATGCGGCCACCTCGCTGTTTCGCGAAGCCGGCTATGAAGGCGCCAAGATCGAGGCGATCGCCGCGCAGGCCGAGGTCTCGATCGGCACCATCTACAATTACTACCAGAACAAGGGCGACATCCTCGGCGCCATCGTGTCGATGGAGGTCAACGAGGTGCTCAATGCCGGGCGAGGCGTGGTCGCCAGCCCGCCCGCCAATGTCGGCGACGCGCTCGACACGCTGATCGGCATCTATATCGAGCACTCGCTGAATTATCTGAGCAAGGAGATGTGGCGGCAGGCAATGGCGATCTCGACGCAATTGCCCGACAGCCCGTTCGGCCAGGCCTATACCGCGCTGGACCGTGAGTTGACCGAGCAGATCCGGGCGTTGATCGCGCGGCTGCAGGAGATCGGCCTGGTGCGGTCAGACATCGACGGCCCGGCGGTGGGCGAGCTGATCTTCAACAACATGAACATGATGTTCATCGAGTTCGTGAAGAGAGATGAGGCGAAGATACCGGACCTGCGCGCGGCGATTCGAAGGCAGAACAGGATCTTGGTGGCGGCGATTGGGATGTGAGACGATCGAGGCGAGGGCCGGAGCATCCCCTAACGGTTGATCAGCCATAGGATCGCCGAGAGCACGACGCTGATCAGTATTCCGGTGGTGATGGGAACGTAGAGTCTGAAGTTCTCACGCTCGATCACGATGTCACCGGGCAACCTGCCAAGGCCGATCCGGGTCACCCAGGGCCACAGCAGGCCTATGGCGACCATGCTGAGACCAATGACGATCAGTGTTCGCGACATGGCAGCATCCAGTCGGAATAGCATCTTGCCGGAAATATAGGGCGACGGGTCTTGCCGGCAGCGCCAGGTTCGAAGCCTGCTCTGGTTTCGGCTATCGGACGACTTTCGTCACTTGGACCGCGAAGGCGGCGCTTTACTCCCCGAGATTGCCTCTTGAGTTGAAATTGAGATCTGCTACAACCTAGAAGGGCATCTTGAGGGAGGGGTTGGATGCAATTTTCCATCTGGCATTGGGCAATCGTTCTGCTGCTGGTCGGTGTGCCTGTTTTCTTTGCCGTCCGCTCGGCGGCCAAGCCGTCGCAGAATCCAGGCGACTTAGTGGGATTTGGAGGCTGGTTGATGCTGCTGGCAATCGGCCAGACCTTGGCGCCGTTCCGCACGCTGGCCGAGCTGTTTTCCTCGAGTGAGGGTTACCGGCAGCTCATGACGTTACCTAATGGCCCTTTGGCCGTCTGTGGCGAAATCGTGCTGTTGCTGGGGTTTACACTGCTGCAATTGGTTGTTCTCGTCGCAATGCTACGGCGGAGCCCTCGTTTCAAACAGCTATTCCTGTACCAGTGGATCGCGATCCCATTTGTGTTCGCGCTCGACGCTGTTTGGACCTCAACGATTCTAGGCGCACCAATCAGCCAGGTTCTCGCGGGAGATGCGCTGGCAGCACCTATCGCCGGATTTGTTCTGACCGGGATCTGGGTTGCCTATGTGTTCAAGTCGGTGAGGGTAAGGAATACGTTCGGTGGAACAGCCGCCGGCGAAGTTGCAACAGCCTCGTAGCAAGGTCGCTTTGGTCCGTTCGCACGTCTAGCGACCTTCGGGTGGCCTGCCATCCGAAGCTCGAAGAGCGAAGGATGGTGCCCCCGGCAGGGATCGAACCCGCGACCTTCGGTTTACAAAACCGCTGCTCTACCAGCTGAGCTACAAGGGCACGGGGCTCCGGTAGCACATTTCGTGCGCCAGTAAAGACAAAACTCCGTTTTGGGTTGCTGATGGATGCCGTGGCTTAGCCGGCGTGCTGAAATGCGCCGCGCCGCTTCCTACATCTTCGTCAGGTGCAATCGCATCGAACGGGGTGCCGCATGATCAGATTTGTCATCATCCTGCCGCTCATCGTGGTGACCTGGCTTCTCCTGGTGAAGGCCATCAGCGATCTGAAGAAAGCCAATATCGACTGGACCGGCGTCGCCACCATCGTCGGGTTCATCGTGCTGGCGTTCTGGCTGCGCCATATCACGGGGATGGGGTGAAAAGAGTGAGTAGGCAGTAGTGAGTAGGCAGTAGTGAGTAGGGGGCTCGGCCGGCGCTGATGCTGACTACACATGCTACTGACTACTCACCAATCCCTACTCACTAGAAGGCGCGAGCCTTGAAAGACCGGCCGCTTCCGGTTTCGCGAAAAAATCTGAAAAAAATCCTCGAACCTTTTTCCGGGTCGCCGCGACAGACGGTCAAGAGGCGGATGGATCGCCTCGGTCACGAAACCAAGGAGATCATCATGTTCAAGCGCACGCTCGTTTCCACCCTCATCGCCACCACCGTTGCTGCCGGCACTCTGGCAGGCACCGTCCAGCCCTCGGCCGCCTCTGACCATCATCACCGCCGCGAGCTCGGCATCGGCATCGCCGCCGGCGTCGGCGGTTTCGTCCTCGGCAGCCTGCTTGCCCAGCAGCAGCCGCAGCCGGTCTATGTCGACGAATACGGCGGTGGTTCTTGGCATGTCCGCCGCTGCCTGGCCCGCTACGCCAGCTACGATCCGGGCTCGGACACCTATATCGGCTACGACGGCTACCCGCACTATTGCCGCCTCTGAGAGCAATTCCAGGAAAAGTGTGCAGCGGTTTTCCGTCCGGAATTGCGTAAAAACAAGAGGAGGGGAACCGTCTCGGTAACCGGAAGAGGGGCCTTCGCGGCCCCTTTTTCGTTTGTTTGATCGCTCAAGATTTCTTGGGCTCGATCGGCAATCCGGCCAGGCGGCAGGCGTCGCCGACATTCGGTGTTTCATCGCCCAGCGCGACGAGTTCGAAGGTGTTTCCGGCATCCGGGTAAACCTTGGCAAGGAAAGGTTCGTCGTTGGAAGGGGTCTTGTCTTCGACGGAGCCGCACACCACGATCTCGTGGCGACCGTTCAACGCGCGTTCGCCAGCGAGCATCGTTCCGAACCTGGCGGAGATTGGGTTTTTCAGCCGCTGGCGGATGCCGGTCGTGATGATCTCTTCCAGGGCCAGCGAGATCGGGATGGGCGAGACCGCAATGGGATCGACGTGCTGGCCGCCGGCATCCGGTCGAGGTGTCGCCGCCACGCATCCGCAAAGTGAAGCGGCGAGCAAAAGCTGAAGCGTTTTCCGCATCCATGCCCTTTCGCATGCCTTCAAACGCCGCGGCAAGACGGTCAAGTCCCAAGCAGCCGACGGTGTACAGCGATTTTGCGAGCGTTTAATCTATCCCTCGACCGCCAATCGAGGGGAGGGTGGCTTGGACGAGCAGGACCCGAAAGAAGATCTGGTCGAACCGGTTTTCCGCAACGGCACCGTCACCATCGTCGGCATCCTGCTGGCCTTTTCGCTGGGCTTCATCACCCATTGGGCGGCCAACCCGATTCCATGGCAGACCTATCATCTGGTTGCCGTCGTGCCGATCCTGGTCGGCATTGCCCTGCAGATGCGGGCGCTCGCCATCCTGCTCGACATCAAATCCCTGCAGCGCATCATTCATGACCGCGCCAGCCGGATATTCATCGCCGGCCTCATCTTCACAGCCAGCGGCGTCGGACTGGCCATCCTGCTCGATTTCTTCGACATAGCGGCCAAGAGCGCGCTGCCGGGCGTATGACCGCGAGAAATCGCGGAGCGATTTTCTCTTGATCAATCGGCTCTTGCGCCGCCGATCATCTTCGTCACCTCGGCCGCGGCCTCGCGCACCAGCGGGCCGATCTCGGCAAGGCGCTCAGGCGTCACCCTAACGGTTGGGCCGGACACCGAAACGCCGCCGATCGGCTCGCCGAACTCATTGAAAATGGCGGCGGCCACACAGCGCATGCCGGGATGGCGTTCCTCGTCGTCGACCGACCAGCCGCGATGCTTGATGGTCGCCAGATCGTGGGCCAGCGCCGAGATGTCGGAGAGCGTCTTGTCGGTGTAGCGCTGCAGGCCTGCCTTGCGCAGGATGGCGGCGACCCGCTCGGGCTCGAGATGCGCCAGCACCGCCTTGCCGATGCCCGAAGCATGGAAGGAACTGCGCGTGCCCGGCCGGAAGAAGGCGCGGATCGCCTGATGCGTCTCGACCTGGCTGACGAAGACCACGCAATCGTCCTCGGCAACGCCGAGATTGGCCGTCTCGCCGGTTTTCTCCATCAATTCCTGCATGACGACGCGGGCGCGGTCGACCAGTTTCCTGCGGCGCAGGAAGGCAGCGCCCATGCGATAGGTCTCGACGCCGATCGACCAAAGCTGGTCGGTCGTGTCGAATTCGACCATGCCGTGGTTCTCCAGCGTCGTCAGCATGCGGTAGGCGGTGGAGGCGGCAATCCCGCTGCGCGCCGCGATCTCGCTCAAGGACAGCCCGCTGGCGTCGGCGACGATCGCCAGGATGCGCAGCGCCCGGTCGAGCGACTGCACGGACGTCGCCTCGGACGGACCATTGAAAGCGCGCGGCCGCCCGCGCTGGCGCTTTTCGCTTGTTTCCATACGCCTATTCTGGCCGATTTCCGACCGAACGCAATGAAAAAGTATTTCACGAATTTCCGAAAGTGATTTTCTGGAAAACAGAAAGGGTAGCGAAATCAGATGGTAAGAGAGGTTTTCTAGAAATGAAAAAATATTCTGAAAAAATTGAAAAATAGAGAGCGCGCTGGCATTCTCAGG
Organism: Mesorhizobium sp. M1E.F.Ca.ET.045.02.1.1; assembly: GCF_003952485.1. Taxonomy (NCBI): domain Bacteria; kingdom Pseudomonadati; phylum Pseudomonadota; class Alphaproteobacteria; order Hyphomicrobiales; family Phyllobacteriaceae; genus Mesorhizobium; species Mesorhizobium sp. M1E.F.Ca.ET.045.02.1.1. The sequence goes on along the minus strand of NZ_CP034447.1, from coordinate 5,652,990 downwards.
CCAGTAAACAAATTCTCGGAGGCTTGAAATGGCCAGGATGCGCGCTGTCGACGCCGCGGTTCTCGTTCTTGAAAAGGAAGGCATCACCAATGCCTTCGGCGTGCCGGGCGCGGCGATCAACCCGCTTTATTCGGCGCTGAAGGCGCGCGGCACCATCCGCCATGTGCTCGCGCGCCATGTCGAGGGTGCCTCGCACATGGCCGAAGGTTTTACGCGGGCCAAGGCCGGCAATATCGGGCTCTGCATCGGCACCTCAGGGCCGGCCGGCACCGACATGATCACCGGGCTCTATTCGGCCTCGGCGGATTCCATTCCAATCTTGTGCATAACTGGCCAAGCTCCCCGCGCGCGCCTCAACAAGGAGGATTTCCAGGCCGTCGACATCGCGGCGATCGCAGCGCCCGTCGCCAAATGGGCGGTCACGGTCATGGAACCCTATCTGGTGCCGATGGCGCTGCAGAAGGCGTTCCACCTGATGCGCTCCTCGCGGCCGGGCCCGGTGCTGATCGACCTGCCGGTCGACGTGCAGCTCGCAGAGATCGAATTCGACATCGACGCCTACGAGCCGCTCGCTCCGTTCAAGCCGGCGATGACGCGCGCCCAGGCCGAGAAGGCGCTGGCGATGCTCAACCAGGCGGAAAAGCCGCTGATCGTCGCCGGCGGCGGCATCGTCAACGCCGATGCTTCCGACTTGCTGATCGAGTTCGCCGAAGTCACCGGCGTGCCGGTCATCCCGACGCTGATGGGTTGGGGTTCGATCCCCGACGACCACCGGCTGATGGCCGGCATGTGCGGCCTGCAGACCTCGCATCGCTACGGCAACGCGACGATGCTTGAAGCCGATTTCGTCTTCGGCATCGGCAACCGCTGGGCCAACCGCCACACCGGCTCGGTCGACGTCTACACCAAGGGCAAGAAATTCGTCCATGTCGACATCGAGCCCACTCAAATAGGCCGCGTCTTCGCGCCGGACCTCGGCATCGTCTCGGATGCGGGCGCGGCGCTGAAGATGCTGCTCGATGTCGCCACCGAATGGCGGATGGCCGGCAAGCTGCGCGACTGGTCGGGCTGGGCCAAGGAATGCCAGCAGCGCAAGAAGACGATGAAGCGCAAGACGCATTTCGAGCAGGTGCCGCTGAAGCCGCAGCGCGTCTATGAAGAGATGAACAAGGCTTTTGCCCGCGACACCACCTATGTCACCACGATCGGCCTTTCGCAGATCGCCGGCGCGCAGTTCCTGCATGTCTATAAGCCGCGCAACTGGATCAATTGCGGCCAGGCCGGCCCGCTCGGCTGGACGCTGCCGGCCGCACTCGGCGTGCGCGCCGCCGATCCGGATCGGAATATCGTGGCGCTTTCCGGCGACTACGACTTCCAATTCATGATCGAGGAACTGGCGGTCGGCGCGCAGCACAAGCTGCCTTACATCCATGTCGTCGTGAACAACGCCTATCTCGGCCTGATCCGCCAGGCGCAGCGCGGCTTCTCGATGGATTACGAGGTGAGCCTCGCCTTCGAGAACGTCAACCGCGCCGACGATCCCGAGGCCGGCTACGGTGTCGACCATGTCGCCGTCGCCGAGGCGATGGGCTGCAAGGCTGTCCGCGTGCGCAAGCCGGAAGAGTTCGCGGGCGCGTTCAAGGAGGCTGAGCGGCTGATGAAGGAGCATCAGGTTCCGGTCGTTCTCGAATTCATCCTCGAGCGCGTCACCAACATTTCCATGGGCACGGAAATCGACAAGATCACCGAATTCGAGGAGCTTGCCGAGAGCCACGAGGATGCCCCCACGGCCATTGTGATGCTGGACTAGGGCATAGCGGAAAGAAGGAGAAAAAGAATGCCGCGTTTTTCAGCCAATCTGTCGATGCTCTTCGGCGAGCATGAATTCCTCGATCGCTTCGATGCGGTAGCCCGCGCCGGCTTCAAGGGCATCGAATATATCGGCCCCTACGACCATGCGCCCGATGTCGTTGCCGCGCGCCTGAAGAAGAACGGCCTCAGCCAAGTCCTCTTCAACCTGCCGGTCGGCGACTGGGCGAAGGGCGAGCGCGGCATCGCCGCGCTGCCCGACCGCGTGCCGGAATTCCGCCAGGGTGTCGCCAAGGCGATCGCTTACGCCCACGCGCTGGGCTGCGAGCAGATCAACTGCCTTGCCGGCATCGCGCCGCAGGGCGCCGATCGCACCGTGCTGGAAAACGTCTTTGCCGAGAACCTCGCCTTCGCGGCCGAGAAGCTGGAGCAGGCCGGCATCAGGCTGCTGATCGAGCCGATCAATACCCGCGACATTCCGGGCTTCTTCCTGAACCACACGCACCAGGCGCTGGCGCTGATCGACCGCATCGGCTCGAAGAACGTGTTCCTGCAATACGACATCTACCACATGCAGATCATGGAGGGGGATCTCGCCCGTACCATCGAGGCGAACCTCGGCCGCATCGCGCATATCCAGCTTGCGGACAATCCCGGCCGTCACGAGCCGGGGACGGGCGAGATCAACTATCCCTTCCTCTACGAGCACATCGACCGTCTCGGCTATTCCGGCTGGATCGGCGCCGAATACAAGCCGAAGGCCGGCACGGAGGCAGGACTCGGCTGGTTCCGGGAATTCGCCGGGCAGGGGAGTGCGGCGGCTTAGGTGCCAGGAATTGTGAAGCGTCGGCGCTTGCCCCTCACCCTTACCCTCTCCCCGTGAAGAACGGGGAGAGGGGGGCGCCGGCGCTGGAGCGCTCCCTTCTCCCCGTCACTACACGGGGAGAAGGTGCCGGCAGGCGGATGAGGGGCGGCGCCAACCCGTCGATACATTTGAAGAAAGACGTCTAGGGAGCAAGACAATGGAAACCATCGGCTTCATCGGGCTGGGCATCATGGGCGCGCCGATGGCGGGGCATCTGCTCGACGCAGGCTATCCGGTCGTCGCCAGCGACCATCGCTCCAAGCCACCGGCCGATCTCGTCGCCAAGGGGCTGAAAACGGTCCGCGGCAATGACGCGGTGGCCAAGGCCGCCGACATCATCATCACCATGGTTCCGGATACGCCGCAGGTCGCCGACGTGCTCTTCGGCGAGAATGGCGTCGCTTCAGGTCTGTCCAAGGGCAAGCTCGTCATCGACATGAGCTCGATCTCGCCGATCGAGACCAAGGAATTCGCCAAGAAGATCAACGATCTCGGCTGCGACTATCTCGACGCGCCGGTGTCGGGCGGCGAGGTCGGCGCCAAGGCGGCCTCGCTCACCATCATGGTCGGCGGCGAGGAAAAGGCGTTCGAGCGCGCCAAGCCCGTGTTCGAGAAGATGGGCAAGAACATCACGCTGGTCGGGCCGAACGGTGTCGGCCAGACCACCAAGGTGGCAAACCAGATCGTGGTGGCGCTCACCATCGAAGCCGTCGGCGAAGCTCTTGTTTTCGCCTCAAAGGCGGGCGCCGATCCGGCGAAGGTCAGGCAGGCGCTGATGGGCGGGCTCGCCGCCTCGCGCATCCTGGAAGTGCATGGCGAGCGCATGATCAAGCGGACCTTCGCGCCGGGCTTCCGTATCGAATTGCACCAGAAGGACCTCAATTTGGCGCTCGAAGGCGCCAAGGCGCTCGGCGTTGCGTTGCCCAACACCTCGACGACGCAGCAGCTGTTCAATTCCTGTGCCGCCAATGGCGGATCGAAGGAAGACCACTCGGCGCTGGTGAGGGCGCTGGAGCGGATGGCAGGCCACGAAGTGGCCTAGCAGCGAATAGCGAATAGGGAGTAGCGAATAGAGGTTGCAGGCCCGAAGGCATCGTGTCCCGAATATTCGCTATTCGCTATTCGCTATTCGCTATTCGCTAGGAATTTCCTCGCCGCATAGAGGCTCACCGCCGCAGCGTTCGACACGTTGAGCGAGCGGATGGCGCCGGGCATGTCGAGGCGGGCGAGCGCGGTCACCGTCTCTCGCGTCTTCTGGCGCAGGCCCTTGCCTTCGGCCCCAAGCACCAGCGCGATCTTGTCGCCGTCGAATGTCTTTTCGAGCTCGGCCGGCCCGTCTGAATCGAGCCCGATCGTCTGGAAGCCGGCCTCGTGCAACTGGCCGAGCGCGTCGGCCAGGTTCTTCACCTCGATCTGGTCGATATGCTCCAGCGCGCCGGAAGCCGATTTCGCCAATACGCCCGATTCCTGCGGGCTGTGGCGCGCCGTGGTGATCAGCGCGCCGGCGCCGAAGGCGACCGCCGAGCGCAGGATCGCGCCGACATTGTGCGGGTCGGTCACCTGGTCGAGCACCAGCACCAGCTTGGTGTCGCCAAGCGCGTCGAGACGCTTGGGCTTAAGGGGTTCCGCCTCTATGAGCACGCCCTGGTGCACGGCGTCCGAACCGGTGATCCTGTCGATGTCCTTGGGCTCGACCAGCTCGGCCTTGAAGGGCAGGACGGCAAGCTCGCCGATCGAAAGCCGCTCGGCGGCGTTGCGCGTCACCAGCATCTTTCTGATCTTGCGCCGGGGGTTGTCGAGGGCGGCGCGCACTGTATGCAGGCCATAGAGCCGCACCAGCCCGTCGGCGGGGCCTTCGCCCGCCGGCACCGGCTGGCGCGGCCGGAATGCCGGCGCGCCGCCGGCCTTCTGGTCGCGATGCGCGCGCCGAAGCTTGGCGTAGTGGGTGTCCTTCGGGGTGCCCGGCTTGTTGCTTTTGTTGTCGCTCATGCGGCTTCTATAGCGGTCCCGCCCGACTAAGGATATGGCCGTGTCGACGAATGCGGGACATCATCGAAAAACCGCCACTACGCCGGTTGACACCCACCGGCCTTGCCGCCATAAGGCGCATCGCTGATTTCGGAGAAAGTCCCTACTCGGGCTCCGGATCGGCGTGAATGACTCGTTGCATGGCTCCGGCGGCAGACTGGAGAGGTGCCCGAGTGGTTAAAGGGGACGGACTGTAAATCCGTTGGCTTAGCCTACGTTGGTTCGAATCCAACCCTCTCCACCACTGCCGGCCCGGAAGCCCTGAAACGAAAAGTCTCGGACCGAAAAGTGCATGGCGCTTTTCGGGTGAATCCGGTACTTCAGTGTAAGGCGCGGGTATAGCTCAGTGGTAGAGCAGCAGCCTTCCAAGCTGAATATGCGGGTTCGATTCCCGCTACCCGCTCCAGATTTCCATCCGCATCGCCGTTCCCACGAAAAGGCCGCGCGCCGAAGCGCGCAGCGCATTTCGCTTGATCCGCGTCCTAGCTGCTGAAAGCCGAGGCGACCTGATGCTGTTGCGGGATCTGGCCGTTGGGCGTCAGCTTGTCGACGATGCCGGGCAGCGCCGATGAGAGTTGCTGCAGCAGCTCCTGCTCGTTCAAGCCCGTGCGCTGCGCGATCTCGCGAATGACCTGCGGCCCGATCGCGGCGCCGAGATCGTTGGCGTTGATCGGCTGGTTCTGGCCGGTGCCGACCCAGGAATCGGCGACGCCGCCGTGCCCGGCATCCTTCAGCTTGTCGAGCAGGCCGCCCAGTCCGCCGAGCAGGCCGCCGTCGGCCGAGGTGCCGGCACCCGCGGGAGTAGGGACCGGAGCTTGAGGTTCGGCCGGCTGTTCCTCGCTCTTGCCGCTCAGCATCTTGCCGACCAGCAGCGCGCCGAGCGCGATCATCAGCGGTTTGGTGATGTTGCCGCCGGGAACGGCGTTGTCAAAAAGGCCCATCGTGGATCTCCTATCAACCAATTCCGCCCGGCGCCAAAATGGCGCAGCCGGGGGGGATTTCAAGCTGTCTTGAGCTTTTGGCAATCATATGAAAATGATTGGCATGGCGGGGATTGGAGGGAAAAGATGGGCATCATCAGCTGGATCATTCTCGGCGTCATCGCCGGCTTCATCGGCAGCAAGATCGTCAACAAGACCGGCCAAGGCATGATAATGGACATCGTGCTCGGCATCGTCGGCGCAATCGTCGGCGGTGTGATCTTCAGCGCTTTCGGCGCATCGGGCGTCACCGGCCTCAACATCTGGAGCCTGATCGTCGCCGTCATCGGCTCGGTCGTCGTGCTCTGGGCCTACCACCAGATCAGCGGCAAGCGCACGCTGTAGAAACAGGAACCCGCAGCTCGTTCGGCCGCGGACGATCGCCGGATTTTGGGCCGGTCGCGGCGCGCGATCGCGGCGACGGTATATTGACAAGCGATCCCGCCCGACGCCGCTGGAAAGCGGGCAGGGCGCCAGGCTGTGCGGATCGGATGCCTCAGGCAACCACGGTCAGGCGCCGCCGTCTTTCATCGAGCGAGACGATGGCGAGGCCGCTGCCGACGACCAGCAGGATGCCGCAGACGGCGAGCGCATTGGGAAACTGCCCGAACACGAGCAGGCCGGAAATCACCGCCCAGACGGTGAAGCAGTAATAGAAGGGTGCGACCGCGCTGGTCGGTCCGACGCGATAGGCCATGAAGATGAAGAAATGGCCGAAGATCAGGAACAGGCCGGCGCCGGCGATCAGCAAGAGGTGGCGACCCTCCGGCATCGTCCATTGCTCGGAGACGAGATGCGCTATGCCTGAGCCGATCACCACCACCACGACGGCGGAGATGGCGACGATCATGCCTGGCACCTCGGCGCCCACTTTGCGTCCGGCAAGGTCGCGCGCCGCTGCCAGGGCCGCGTTGCCGAGCGCCAGCAGGGCATAGACGGAAATGCCTTGCATGGTCGGCTGCGCCACCATGAGAGCGCCGATAAAGCCGAGGCCGATCAGCGCCATGCGCGCGGCGCCGATCTTTTCGCCGAACAGGATCGAGGAGCCGACCAGCATCAGCAGCGGCGTGATCTGGCCGAGCGCCGTCGAATCGGCGATCTGCATGTTGGCCAAGGCCACGACGTAGCAGAGGATCGCGGCGAGCTCGCAAAGATTCCGCCGCAGCACCTTGCGCTCGAAAAGCAGCGGGATCTGCCTGCCATAGCCCAGCATGAAGAGCAGCGGCACACCCCACAGCGTCGCGGCGACGCCGCGCAGGAAGAGCACCTCGTATGGCGGCAGTCCGGTGGTCGCGAGCTTCATCATCGTGTCGTTGACGAGGTAGGAGCCCGTCGAGACGATCATGAACAGGGGACCGCGGATATTTGCCGGAATGAACTGCATTCGCCGAAGAAATCAGAGCCATGTCGCGGCGGCAATGGGCCAGTTCCGGGCGATCGGGCTGCTATCCGCGGGAATCTGTTGATGAGGTGTCCGAGACGTGGATGGCCGCCTATTTGAATTCATCCACGGCGGCCCTATATCCGCGTCACGTCCCCTGTAATCGGATCATTGGTTCGGTCGAGTGCGAGAACGCTCGGCTACAAGGTACTTGTGTTTTTCGGCCGTTGTCGCTAATCGCCCCGCATTCGACTGAACTGAAGGTCAAGGCCGCCCAAGGAAAGAGACTATGGCAAAAGGTAAATTCGAGCGCACCAAGCCGCATGTGAACATTGGCACGATCGGTCACGTCGATCATGGCAAGACGTCGCTGACGGCGGCGATCACGAAGTATTTTGGCGAATACAAGCGCTATGACCAGATCGACGCGGCGCCTGAAGAGAAGGCGCGCGGCATCACGATCTCGACGGCGCATGTCGAGTATGAGACGGCCAACCGTCACTATGCCCACGTCGACTGCCCCGGCCACGCCGACTATGTGAAGAACATGATCACCGGTGCTGCGCAGATGGACGGCGCGATCCTGGTGGTTTCGGCCGCCGACGGCCCGATGCCGCAGACCCGCGAGCACATCCTTTTGGCCCGTCAGGTCGGCGTGCCCTCGATCGTGGTGTTCCTGAACAAGGTCGACCAGGTCGACGACGCCGAGCTCTTGGAGCTGGTCGAGCTCGAGGTTCGCGAACTGCTGACCAAGAACGAGTTCCCCGGCGACGACATTCCGATCGTCAAGGGCTCGGCGCTGGCTGCGCTTGAGGATTCCAACAAGACCATCGGCGAGGATGCGATCCGCGAGCTGATGGCTCAGGTCGATGCCTACATCCCGACGCCGGTGCGTCCGCTGGACAAGCCGTTCCTGATGCCGATCGAGGATGTGTTCTCGATCTCGGGCCGCGGCACGGTCGTGACCGGCCGCGTCGAGCGCGGCGTGGTCAAGGTCGGCGAGGAACTTGAGATCGTCGGCATCCGTCCGACCACCAAGACGACCTGCACGGGCGTCGAGATGTTCCGCAAGCTGCTCGACCAGGGCCAGGCCGGCGACAACATCGGCGCGCTGCTGCGCGGTGTCGACCGTGAGGGCGTCGAGCGCGGCCAGGTTCTGGCCAAGCCGGGTTCGGTCAAGCCGCACAAGAAGTTCGTGGCCGAGGCCTACATCCTGACCAAGGACGAGGGCGGCCGTCACACGCCGTTCTTCACCAACTACCGTCCGCAGTTCTACTTCCGCACGACCGACGTGACGGGCATCGTGACGCTGCCGGCCGGCACCGAGATGGTGATGCCCGGCGACAACATCACCGTCGACGTCGAGCTGATCGTGCCGATCGCGATGGAAGAGAAGCTGCGCTTCGCCATCCGTGAAGGCGGCCGCACCGTCGGTGCCGGCATCGTCGTCACCATCAAGGAATAATCGATCCGGCATCAGCCGGTTCGAGAAGGAAAGGGCGGTCTTCGGGCCGCCCTTTTTCGTTTCCGGCGCTCCGAAGGTGAAGTATCGCGCCAGGCCTTTCAAAGCTGTTTGCAAGCGACATCGCTGCAACTAGTATGGGTTGTACCCGTGGGGGCTTTGCAAGCGTGGTTCGGGAAAGCCGTTCAGACAGCATTCGGTGGTGGCGCTGGCCGATCCGGCTGGGCTTGGCCGCTGCCGTGGGGCTGGCCACGTTTACCGCCGCAGCCAAGGAAGAGGCACCCGACCTTGGTCCGCCGATGCGCTTTGCCGTCGTGCGCAGCAGCGCGCCTGGCTGTGAGCCGAACTGCCCCGAGTGGATTTCTGCGGAAGGCACCATCGAGGCCGGCACGCCGGCCCTGCTCAGGCGCCTGCTGAAGACGCTTGCCGGCCGGCAATTGCCGGTCGTCGTCAATTCCCCGGGCGGCAATGTCGATGCCGCGCTGCAGCTCGGCCGCATGATCCGCAAGAACAAGCTCGACATCGCCGTAGGCACGACGGAGTTTTCCGGCTGCTCGCCGGAGATGAAGAATTGCCGGGACAATGACGGCAAGGCCGCGCCGTATTCCGGCATCGCCTATGACAGCGGCGCGATGTGCAACTCGGCCTGTCCGCTGATGTTTTCCGGCGGCGTGCGCCGCGTCGTCGGCGAGTGGGCCTTTCTCGGCGTCCACCAGATCACCACGACATACCACAGGGAAAAGCTGCTTTACCGCACCACCTACAAAATCGTGAACGGCAAGAAGAAGATCCTCGGCACTAGAATCGTCAGCCGCAAGAACGCCGGCAGCTACAAGACCTTCGAGATGAGCAAGGCGGTCGAGAAGCGGCTCTCGGCCTATTTGAGGGAAATGGGCATCGAGCAGGGTGTGCTGGAGGTGATGAAGGCGACGCCGGCCAGTGACATAAGGCAGATCGAGCCAGAGGACATGCTGGAGATGAAGCTCGTCACCAGTCTCGATTCGCTCGACATCATGACGGCGGGAAGCGTGTGCCGGCGCGATCCGGCGCCGGTGAACTGCCGCGAAATACCAGCGGGCGGCGAAGCCAGGCCGGTCGAGATGGCGACCGCCGAGGCCAATCCCGCGTCTGCCTCTCTGCAGGTCGAGGTTGCGCCGCCGAAGGAGGCGCAGGATATGCGCTTCGTCCTGGTTCGCGGCAGCAACCCGCTCTGCAATCCCGATTGCCCGGAGTGGATTTCGGCGGAAGGAACGATCGTTGCCAACACGCCCGACAGGCTGCGCGAGCTGCTCGACACAGTCGGCGGGCGCAGGCTGCCCGTCGTGGTCAACTCGCCGGGCGGCGACATACAGGGTGCGCTCGCCGCCGGCCGGCTGATCCGCGAGCGCAGGCTGGATGTCGCGGTCGCCCGGACGGATTTTCTCGATTGCGATCCGGGCGCCACTGGGTGCGGCGCCAAGGATGGTCTCCATACCGGCCTCACCATTGACGCCGGCGCCGAATGCGACGCGGCCTGCGCGGTGATGACCGCCGGTGGCTCCAAGCGCCTGGTTGGCGCCGATGCGCATTTCCTCATTCACTCCATGGGCATGGAAGAAAAGGTTAGAGCCTATCTCGAGGAGATGGCGATCGGCTCGGGCCTGTTCGCCGCGATGCAGTCGGCACAATATGCGAAGCACAGGGAGCTCAGTCAGGACGAATTGGCGAAGTTCGGATTGACGACCGGGCGCCAGTCGGTGGATGCGCTGACGGGCGCCACCATCTGCAAATCGTCGCCGAAGCCCGACAACTGTCGGATTCTGCCGTCCGCCAATGCCGAGGCGGAGGCGCCGGCAAAACTGTAGCGCGGCGCGCCAACTGGCCATTGAGGCAGGTTGAGCCATGGACGGCCTTGCCGCTATCGTCGGGGCCCTTCCGGAACGAGGATCGGCAATGCGCGAGGATGTCCCGACTTTGTTCGAATGGGCCGGTGGCGCGGAGGCGCTCAACCGGCTGACGCGGACCTTCTACGACAAGGTCGGGCGAGACCCGATCGTCGGCCCGGTGTTCAAGCACATGTCGCCGGATCATCCGGCGCATGTCGCGGCCTTCATCGGCGAGGTTTTTGGCGGACCGAAGACATACAGCGAAAAGCATGGCGGCCACCGCGAGATGGTCATGCACCATCTCGGCAAGCACCTGACGGAGGAACAGCGGCGGCGCTGGATCAACCTCCTTGCCGACGCGGCGGACGAGGTCGGCCTGCCCGACGATCCGGAATTCCGTTCCGCCTTCATGGGCTATGTCGAATGGGGATCGCGGCTGGCCAAGATGAATTCCAATCTCGGCGAGACCTGCGACCCGGAGACCGAACCGATGCCCGCCTGGGGCTGGGGCGTGCCGGGCGGGCCTTACAAGCCGCCGGTCGGGAAATCGTAGCCAGAAGATGCTGGGTTTCTGCAAAAATCCGAAAAGATGACGCCGCAAAGTGACGGCACGGTCGTTGCATCAATGTGAGACGACCTTGCATGCTGATCGCCCATCTCCCGTCGGGCTATATTCTGGGAAGACTTGCGCGAAGACGGTGGCGGGAGGTGCCAGGCATCGTGACTGCCGCAATGCTCGGCAGCGTCGTCCCGGACATCGACATGCTCTATTTCCACCTGATCGATGGCGGTCGCACCCACCATCACGCCTATATCACACACTGGCCGTTGTTCTGGGTGGTGATTGGATCGGCAAGCCTCTCAGTCGGTCGGTTGCTCGGTTTACCGCATCTGCCATCGATCGCCGCCTTCTTTGCCGGAGCCATGTTGCATATGGCGCTCGACACGGTGGCGTCGCCGATCATGTGGCTGGCGCCATTCAGTCGTCATCCCTTTGAGCTCGTGGCGATTCCGGCCAGCTATGGGAACTGGGTGCTGAGCTTCGTTCTGCATTGGACTTTTGGGCTTGAACTCGTGATTTGCACCTGGGCCTTGTGGCTTGGATGGCCGCGACCGCCACTTCCGGTCGACACGCCTCAAAAGGGCACTTGAGTTCTCATCGGCTTTGTGAAATAGCAGCGCCCGTATACGGGCATAGCTCAGTTGGTAGAGCGGCGGTCTCCAAAACCGCAGGTCGTAGGTTCGAGCCCTGCTGCCCGTGCCATTCCTTCAAGGGATCAGGCATCTGGCGATCACCTTGATCGCCGAGTTGCCGAAATCAGCCTCACACATCTCTTGGACAAGCCGCGCGCATTGCCACCCTTGATGTTATCCACGTCGATGGCTGACAGCACGTTCTCAGCCCGAAGTAGTTTCGGCCCGGCTGGCACTGTCCATCGCGCACACTTGAGAATCGAATACGCTATGGCATATTCGAAACTGATTTATGGCGCCTCAACATATAAGTACGATGGATATCAAGGGAATCGACCTCAACCTCCTCGTATCGCTCGACGTATTGCTGAAAGAGCGAAATGTCACACATGCGGCCGCACGGCTTAACTTGAGCCAGCCCGCGCTATCCGCCCAACTCAGCCGGCTCCGACAAGCATTCGAGGATCCGCTTCTTATCCCTGCAGATAACGGACGCGGAATGGATCCGACAGCTCTGGCGCTCGAACTAGTCGAGCCTCTCCACACCGCCCTTAAGGACCTGGAGGTTTTGGTCCGGCGTCGGCCTCGCTTCGACGCGTTAAATGATATCCGCGATTTTCGGATCGCAACCACAGACAATGGCGTCGTGGTAATCGGCTTGCCGCTGTTGCGGCGACTACAAACCGAGGCTGGCTCAGGGATTCGGCTGGCCTTTCGCCTGCTTGATAGCACCGGATCGACGGAACAGGTCGACCGAGACGACATCGATCTCCTCATCGCACCTCCGAGCATGGTTCCATCGATGTTGAAAAGCCGTCGCCTTTACGACGAAACCTATTCGATGGTGCAGCGCAAATTCCATCCTCGAGGTAATCGGCGGCCGGACCTCGATGCCTACTGTGCGTTGGATCATATTCTAGTTTCCCTGGATGGAGGCGGGTTCGAGGGGAGAGTCGATAAAGTTCTGGCTGAAACCGATCGCAGCCGGCGTGTCGTCTTATCTATGCCCAGTTTTACCCTAGTGCCGCCCGTGCTTCGCACCACGGATTATGTCTGCACAATGCCGACCCGGTTCGTCCGCACTCTCGACGATGACTGTGAATGCTTTGAGCTACCGTTTCTTGTTCCGGGTTTCGCCATGCATATGGCCTGGTACGCGCGGCATCACCACGACCCGGCCAATCTCTGGCTCCGCCAACAAGTGCTGGGAACGGCGCAAGGCGCTGAAGCACCCTAAGAGACCGTTCGAAGCCATTGCGGAGAGCGGGCGATCTGCGGTTCTCGACGAAACGCTGGCGCATTTAAATGTTTCAGCGTTGTTAAGACCGGGGCTTGCCTGCAGGGACCGTTTTGGCCAGTTGATGTCGCTCCGATTAATTCGGCGACCAATCCTCGGGCGCGGTGCTGCTACCCAAGAACGCTTCAATAATGTGGGAGAGAGCTTCGGGCCGTTCGTCGGGGATGAAGTGACCCGTATTCTCCATCAAAACCGGCGTTACCGAGCGCGCCACTTGTCGCATGCTTTCCGCCACCATAGATCCCAGTCCATACTTGGCTCCAATGGCTAAAACTGGAATAGTTAGCGGCGTTCGCGACAATTCGGTGTTGTCAGCGATATCGCGGTCAATCGTCCGATAGAGTTGAAGACTTGTCGCCAGCCGGCCGGGCCGTGCGTAGCTGTTTTCGTAATAGGTGATGACTGCTTCTGAGAAGCTGCCAGGAACGATGTGGAATCCTCTATTGCGGTAGAACCAATCTAAGAATTCTTTCTCGTGTCCCGCGAGAACTTTCTCAGCAAAGTCGGGGATCTCAAAGAAACCAAAGAACCACAATGGGTTGTGAAGAAGGGGAGCGAACTGTTTCGTGGTCCAGGGGCCGTCGGGAGCACCCTCCGCGACTATAAGTTTGTCAACAGCATCGCGGTGGATAGCGGCGTAGGCATAGGCTACGGGACCACCCCAATCATGGCCGACTACAGTTGCTCGCAAATAGTCAAGCCTCGTCATCAACTGGAAAAGATCTTCGGCAAGCGTCTTGCGGTCATATCCCGTTGATGCAATTTGTGATTCTCCGAATCCGCGTAGGTCGACGGCAATAACGGTGTGCTTCGTTGCAAGGAGAGGCATCATTTTACGCCACTCGTGCCAATCCTCCGGCCACCCATGGATGAGCAGAATCGGCGATCCTTTCCCGCCGATCACGTAGTGAATGCGCACGCCATTAACGTCAGCGAATTGGGATCGAAAGCCGGCGGGGATACCGGTCATACTGTCAGCTCGAATTGAGCCTTGGTCCTTGCCTTGGACGCCAGCGTTCGTTGGACCCGCAAGAAATAGCATCGCGGTTGCAGTTGCCGAGAGAATGAGAGTTTGCATCGCGCGCATTACGTCGCCCTTCCGGAAGTTTTCCGGGGCAACATTCAGTACCGCCCCGCTTGCAAACGGATATGCAGCCTTCCTGCTCATCCAGCAAAATCGATTGTCGCTATACGACCTATAAGGGGAATGGATAGACACCCGTGCCAGCGATTGAGCGGCTAGTTCAAGAGCGACTGTTCCTCCATAGGGCAGCCGACGATATGTGCGCTTTCTATGCGAAGCGCATCAAGCAGGCAGAGCGCCCGTTCAATATCACCATGAGCTGCCGTCGCAGGTCGTAGGTTCGAGCCTGCCGCCGTGCCATCCTGAAGTTGCGGACCGGTGATCAGGGTGCTCTGCCGTTGAAAACCGGCGGGTGGCTTGCCATATGGGGCAAATTGGGGCATAAGCCCCGCATAGCCGGGACGGAACGACTGGATGGTTCCGAGGCGGCGCTCGAACATAAAGCGGAACACTTGCCACTTGCGTGGACCAAGAATCGGTTTTATGTAGACTGAACAGACACGCGACGCGTGGAGCTGGGAAGCCGGCTTTACGCGTCTGATTTGCGTGGGCGAAATGGTGGCGCTGACTCGGCGTCGGCACGTAACCCAGGCGGCACGTCCCGGCCAGCGGGATCATCCAGGAGACCCGGCCAACGGGTCTTGAAGACAGAGCGGCAGATGGCTTCGAAAACCACTAATCCTTTCACCTTTCTCCAGCAGGTGCGCGCGGAGACGGCCAAGGTGACATGGCCCTCGCGCCGCGAGACCATGATCTCGACGGTGATGGTCCTGGTGTTCGCGGTCATCGCCATGATCTTCTTCTTCGCCGCCGACATAGCCATGGGCTATGCGATCGAGTGGATCCTGGGCCTCGGGCATTAATTCGGCGATTACGGAGAGTCGTGAAATGGCTGCGCGCTGGTACATCGTCCACGCTTATTCGAACTTCGAGAAGAAGGTCGCCGAGGACATCGAGAACAAGGCCAAGCAGAAGGGTCTGTCCGGCGAGATCGAGCAGATCGTGGTGCCGACCGAGAAGGTCGTTGAGATCCGCCGCGGCCGCAAGGTCGACGCCGAGCGCAAGTTCTTCCCGGGCTATGTGCTTCTGAAGGCCAACCTGACTGACGCTGTCTTCTCGCTGGTCAAGAACACGCCGAAGGTCACCGGCTTCCTTGGCGACTCCAAGCCGGTGCCGATCACCGAGACCGAGGCGCAGCGCATCCTGAACCAGGTTCAGGAAGGCGTCGAGCGGCCGAAGCCGTCGGTCACCTTCGAGATCGGCGAGGCGATCCGCGTTTCGGACGGCCCGTTCGCATCCTTCAACGGCTTCGTCCAGGAAGTGGACGAGGAGCGGGCGCGCCTCAAGGTGGAAGTTTCGATCTTCGGGCGCGCGGTGCCCGTCGATCTGGAATTCGGACAGGTCGAAAAGGGCTGATCCGAATACCCGCGCCCGAAGAGCGTCGGGAGGCGGCGCGAATGTCGCGCTGCCATGAACGGGTGGGAGGCGAAAGCGGCTTAGCCGGCCGCTGGAACCGCACCACCAGACTGCAACCGCCGGCGTTTCCCAGATGGTGGGGCCGGCACGAGAAAAGGCAGGAATAGAGATGGCTAAGAAAGTTGCAGGCCAGCTCAAGCTCCAGGTTGCCGCGGGCTCGGCCACGCCGTCGCCCCCGATCGGCCCGGCGCTTGGTCAGCGCGGCATCAACATCATGGAGTTCTGCAAGGCGTTCAACGCGCAGACCCAGGAACTGGAGAAGGGCTCGCCGATCCCGGTCGTCATCACCTACTACCAGGACAAGTCGTTCACTTTCGTCATGAAGACGCCGCCGGTGAGCTACTTCCTGAAGAAGGCCGCCAACCTCAAGTCGGGCTCCAAGGAGCCGGGCAAGGTCAAGGCCGGCACGATCTCTCGCGACAAGGTGCGCCAGATCGCCGAGCAGAAGATGAAGGACCTGAACGCAAACGACGTCGAGGCGGCCATGCGCATGGTCGAGGGCTCCGCCCGCTCGATGGGCCTGGAAGTGGTGGGCTGAGATCATGGCAAAGATTGCAAAGCGTGTATCCAAGACCCGCGAAGGCATCGATCCGAACAAGGCCTATGCGCTCGCTGAAGCGCTGCAGCTGTTGAAGGACCGGTCTTCGGTGAAGTTCGACGAGACCGTCGAGATCGCCATGAACCTCGGCGTCGATCCGCGCCATGCCGACCAGATGGTCCGCGGCGTGGTCAACCTGCCGAACGGCACCGGCCGCTCGGTGCGCGTTGCCGTGTTCGCGCGCGGCGACAAGGCCGAGGAAGCCAAGGCCGCCGGCGCCGATATCGTTGGCGCCGAGGATCTGGTCGACATCGTCCAGAAGGGCACGATCGATTTCGATCGCTGCATCGCCACCCCGGACATGATGCCGCTGGTCGGCCGCCTGGGTAAGGTGCTCGGCCCGCGCGGCATGATGCCGAACCCGAAGGTCGGCACCGTGACCCCCGATGTCGCGGCCGCCGTCAAGGCTTCGAAGGGCGGCGCCGTCGAGTTTCGCGTCGAGAAGGCCGGCATCGTACAGGCCGGCGTCGGCAAGGTCTCGTTCGACGTCAAGGCTCTGGAAGAGAATGTGCGGGCCTTCGCCGATGCGGTGAACAGGGCCAAGCCCGCCGGCGCCAAGGGCAACTACGTCAAGAAGGTGTCGGTCACCTCGACGATGGGGCCCGGCCTCAAGCTCGACATCGCGACGCTCGCCGCGTCGTAACTGTCGCCTGACCGGTTTCAGGCCGGTCGCACCAAGAATTCCGGACCGCCGATTCGTCGGCGGCCCGGTACCCCGGAAGCCGAAAGGTTTCCGGATATCCTGTCCGAGATTGCAGGCGGCCCAAAGCCTTAATTCACCTGGGCCTGCATGAGACGGGTGAAGACCCGACAAAGGAGCGAACGCTCCAATGAAAGGTTCGAACCGTGTTTGCCTTTTGTCAGCGCATCGCCGGCTTGGCCGTCGGTGTGGCGAAAGGGGGCAGGATCCTCGAGCGCCGTTCGGGAGATCCGTTTTTGGATAGCCCGGCCGGCAAAAGGCAACCCGACTTCTGACCTCGTGAATGAGGCAGGGGTCAACTGGAGATAGGCAGTGGACAGAGCGGAAAAACGCGAACTCGTCACGGGCCTGAACGAAGCGTTCTCGAACGCGGGTTCAGTCGTCGTGGCCCACTACGCCGGTATCACCGTCGCGCAAATGAACGACCTCCGGTCGAAGATGCGCGCCGCCGGTGGCACCGTCAAAGTCGCGAAGAACCGTCTCGCCAAGATCGCTCTTCAGGGCACGGACTCCGCATCGATCGTCGATCTGTTCAAGGGACAGACGCTGGTCGCTTATTCGGAGGATCCGGTTGCGGCGCCGAAGGTCGCGTCCGATTTCGCCAAGGGGAATGACAAGCTGATCATTCTCGGCGGCGCAATGGGCTCGACTGCGCTCAACGCCGACGGTGTCAAGGCACTCGCCACGATGCCGTCGCTCGACGAGCTGCGCGCCAAGCTGGTTGGCATGATCGCCACGCCGGCAACCCGGATCGCCCAGATCGTCAATGCGCCCGCGGCTTCGGTCGCGCGTGTCATCGGCGCTTACGCCCGGAAGGACGAGGCGGCATGAGGCCGTTCCTCGCTGTCAACAACACACGTTCGAACCTAGTAAAGGAATACAAAAATGGCTGATCTGGCAAAGATCGTAGACGACCTTTCGAAGCTGACCGTCCTCGAGGCGGCTGAGCTGTCGAAGCTCCTGGAAGAGAAGTGGGGCGTTTCGGCCGCCGCTCCGGTGGCGGTTGCCGCTGCTGCCGGTGGCGCTGCCGCCGCCGCTGCTCCGGCCGAAGAGAAGACGGAATTCGACGTCGTTCTCGCCGACGCCGGCGCCCAGAAGATCAACGTCATCAAGGAAGTCCGCGCCATCACCGGCCTTGGCCTCAAGGAAGCCAAGGACCTGGTCGAAGCGGCTCCGAAGCCGGTCAAGGAAGGCGTTTCCAAGGCCGATGCCGACAAGTTCAAGGCTCAGCTGGAAGCAGCTGGCGCCAAGGTCGAGCTGAAGTAAAGGCGAGGGCGGACGGTCTCGCGCCGTCCGCCCCCTCCCTTGGCAAAGGGAGGCATGCGTTGCGCGAGACGTTTGAAAACCTCTTTCCTGAGGGCCGGAAGCGGCCTTCAGGAAACGGGTTTTCTCCCGTTTTAGCCGGCAGCCGCCAAGCGATTGGACAGGGCTGCCGGAAAACAGACAAGGGCAGCCGGCGAGGTGGCCCGTTGGTGCAAGGCGAACCGCGGCGAGGTTCGTCCCGAGTTTTGAGCTAAGGAGCGACGATGGCCCAGACCCAGACTTTCAATGGCCGCAGACGCGTACGCAAGTTCTTCGGAAAGATCCCGGAAGTTGCGGAGATGCCGAACCTTATCGAGGTTCAGAAGGCATCCTATGACCAGTTCCTGATGGTGGACGAGCCCAAGGGCGGGCGTCCTGACGAGGGACTGCAGGCCGTTTTCAAGTCGGTCTTCCCGATCTCCGATTTTTCCGGCTCCTCGATGCTGGAATTCGTGAAGTATGAGTTCGAAGGACCGAAATTCGACGTTGACGAATGCCGTCAGCGCGACCTGACCTATGCCGCGCCGCTCAAGGTGACGCTGCGCCTCATCGTGTTCGATATCGACGAGGACACCGGTGCGAAGTCGATCAAGGACATCAAGGAGCAGGACGTCTACATGGGCGACATGCCGCTCATGACGTCGAACGGCACCTTCATCGTCAACGGCACCGAGCGCGTCATCGTCTCGCAGATGCACCGCTCGCCGGGCGTCTTCTTCGACCATGACAAGGGCAAGTCGCACTCGTCGGGCAAGCTTCTGTTCGCCGCGCGCGTCATCCCCTATCGCGGCTCTTGGCTCGACATCGAGTTCGATTCCAAGGACGTCGTGCACGCCCGCATCGACCGCCGCCGCAAGATTCCGGTGACGTCGCTGTTGATGGCACTCGGCATGGACGGCGAGGAGATCCTGTCGACCTTCTACAACAAGATCACCTACAAGCGCGCCGGCGACCACTGGCGCATCCCGTTCAATGTCGAGCGTTTCCGCGGCCTGAAGGCCGTCGGCGACCTGGTCGACGCCGACACCGGCGAGATCGTCGTCGAGGCCGGCAAGAAGATCACCGCCCGCCAGGCCCGCCAGCTCGGCGAAAAAGGCCTCAAGGCTATCAAGGCGACCGACGAGGACCTGCTCGGCAACTATCTGGCCGAGGACATCGTCAACTACGCCACCGGCGAGATCTTCCTCGAGGCCGGCGACGAGATCGACGACAAGACGCTGAAAGTGCTGCTCGGCACCGGCGAGGACGAGATCCAGATCCTGGATATCGACCACGTCAATGTCGGCGCCTACATCCGTAACACTTTGGCCGTCGACAAGAACGAGAGCCGTCAGGACGCGCTGTTCGACATCTACCGCGTCATGCGTCCGGGCGAGCCGCCGACGCTCGAGACCGCCGAAGCCATGTTCAACTCGCTGTTCTTCGACAGCGAGCGCTATGACCTGTCGGCCGTCGGCCGCGTCAAGATGAACATGCGCCTCGAGCTCAAGGCCGAGGACACCGTGCGCGTGCTGCGCAAGGAAGACATCCTGGCCGTGGTCAAGACGCTGGTGGAGCTGCGCGACGGCAAGGGCGAGATCGACGACATCGACAATCTCGGCAATCGCCGCGTGCGCTCGGTCGGCGAGCTGATGGAGAACCAGTACCGCGTCGGCCTGCTGCGCATGGAGCGCGCGATCAAGGAGCGCATGTCCTCGATCGAGATCGACACGGTCATGCCGCAGGACCTGATCAACGCCAAGCCGGCGGCCGCCGCCGTGCGCGAGTTCTTCGGCTCCTCGCAGCTGTCGCAGTTCATGGACCAGACCAACCCGCTGTCGGAGATCACCCACAAGCGCCGCCTGTCTGCCCTTGGACCGGGCGGTCTGACCCGCGAGCGCGCCGGCTTCGAGGTGCGCGACGTGCACCCGACGCATTACGGCCGCATCTGTCCGATCGAGACGCCGGAAGGCCCGAATATCGGCCTGATCAACTCGCTCGCCACCTTCGCGCGCGTCAACAAGTACGGCTTCATCGAGAGCCCGTACCGCAAGATCGTCAACGGCAAGCTGACCAACGAAGTCGTCTATCTGTCGGCGATGGAAGAGGCCAAGCACCACGTCGCGCAGGCCAACGCCGAGCTCGACAAGAACGGCGGTTTCGTCGACGAGTTCGTCATCTGCCGTAACGCCGGCGAGGTGATGATGGCGCCGCGCGAGAACGTCGACCTGATGGACGTGTCGCCGAAGCAGATGGTGTCGGTCGCCGCGGCGCTGATCCCGTTCCTCGAGAACGACGACGCCAACCGCGCGCTGATGGGCTCGAACATGCAGCGTCAGGCCGTGCCGCTGGTGCGCGCCGAGGCCCCGTTCGTCGGCACCGGCATGGAGCCGGTCGTTGCCCGTGACTCGGGCGCCGCTATCGGCGCCCGTCGCGGCGGCATCGTCGACCAGGTGGACGCGACGCGTATCGTCATCCGCGCCACGGAAGATCTCGATCCTGGCAAGTCCGGCGTCGACATCTACCGGCTGATGAAGTTCCAGCGTTCGAACCAGAACACCTGCATCAACCAGCGTCCGCTGGTGCGCATGGGCGACCGGGTCAACAAGGGTGACATCATCGCCGACGGTCCGTCGACCGAGCTCGGCGATCTGGCGCTCGGCCGCAACGTGCTGGTCGCGTTCATGCCTTGGAACGGCTACAACTACGAGGACTCGATCCTGCTCTCCGAGCGCATCGTGGCCGACGACGTCTTCACCTCGATCCACATCGAGGAGTTCGAGGTCATGGCCCGCGACACCAAGCTCGGACCGGAGGAAATCACGCGCGACATTCCGAACGTTTCGGAAGAAGCGCTGAAGAACCTCGACGAGGCCGGCATCGTCTATATCGGCGCGGAAGTGCAGCCGGGCGACATCCTGGTCGGCAAGATCACGCCGAAGGGCGAAAGCCCGATGACGCCGGAAGAAAAGCTGCTGCGCGCCATCTTCGGCGAGAAGGCCTCCGACGTTCGCGACACCTCCATGCGCATGCCTCCGGGCACCTTCGGCACGGTCGTCGAAGTGCGCGTCTTCAACCGCCACGGCGTTGAGAAGGACGAGCGCGCCATGGCGATCGAGCGCGAGGAGATCGAGCGCTTGGCCAAGGACCGCGACGACGAGCAGGCGATCCTCGACCGCAACGTCTATTCGCGCCTTTCCGACATGCTGGTCGGCAAGGATGCGATCGCCGGACCGAAGGGCTTCAAGAAGGGCTCGAAGCTGTCGAAGGACACGCTCGACGAGTATCCGCGCTCGCAGTGGTGGCAGTTCGCCGTGGAGAACGAGAAGCTCCAGAGCGAGCTCGAAGCGCTTCGCGGCCAGTACGACGACTCCAAGAAGGCGCTCGAGCAGCGCTTCATGGACAAGGTCGAGAAGGTGCAGCGCGGCGACGAAATGCCTCCGGGCGTCATGAAGATGGTCAAGGTCTTCGTGGCGGTGAAGCGCAAGATGCAGCCGGGCGACAAGATGGCCGGCCGTCACGGCAACAAGGGTGTCGTGTCGCGCATCGTTCCGGTCGAGGACATGCCTTTCCTCGAGGACGGCACGCATGCCGATATCGTGCTCAACCCGCTGGGTGTGCCGAGCCGCATGAATGTCGGCCAGATCTTGGAGACGCATCTGGGCTGGGCCTGCGCCGGCATGGGCAGGAAGATCGGCGAGCTGATCGACGCCTACAAGGCCGGCGGCGACATCAAGCCGCTGCGCAAGACGCTGGAAAGCTTCATGCCTTCCAACGACCGCAACGAGCCGATCCGCGAGTATGACGACGAGAGCATCATTCGCCTGAGCGAGCAGATGCGCCGCGGCGTCTCCATCGCGACCCCGGTGTTCGACGGCGCGCACGAGGCCGACATCAACACCATGCTGGAGCAGGCTGGCCTGCACACCAGCGGTCAGTCGCAGCTCTATGACGGCCGCACCGGCGAGCCGTTCGATCGCAAGGTGACGATGGGCTACATCTATATGCTCAAGTTGCATCACCTGGTGGACGACAAGATCCACGCGCGCTCGATCGGTCCGTATTCGCTCGTCACCCAGCAGCCGCTGGGCGGCAAGGCGCAGTTCGGCGGTCAGCGTTTCGGCGAAATGGAGGTCTGGGCGCTGGAAGCCTATGGCGCCGCCTACACGCTGCAGGAAATGCTGACGGTGAAGTCGGACGACGTCGCCGGCCGTACCAAGGTCTACGAGGCGATCGTCAGAGGCGACGACACGTTCGAGGCCGGCATCCCCGAGAGCTTCAACGTTCTCGTCAAGGAAATGCGCTCCCTCGGCCTCAATGTCGAACTGGAAAACACCAAGGTCGACGAAGCCGTGCGGCTGCCCGACGCAGCTGAATAAGGCAATGGCGCGCCGCTAGCCAAGAAGCGGCGCGCCCCTCAAATTCTTCGGCCGGTCAGGCCGGCCAGTCTGCGGGCATTCGGCCCGCGTTCGATGCAAGGGGTTTTCGAGGACCCCGAAAAGGAGAACGGCATGAACCAAGAGGTCATGAATCTCTTCAACCCCCAGGCGCCTGCGCAGGTGTTCGATTCCATCCGGATCTCGCTCGCCAGCCCTGAGAAGATTCTGTCTTGGTCGTTCGGCGAGATCAAAAAGCCGGAGACCATCAACTACCGCACCTTCAAGCCGGAGCGTGACGGTCTGTTCTGCGCGCGCATTTTTGGCCCGATCAAGGACTACGAGTGCCTGTGCGGCAAGTACAAGCGCATGAAGTACAAG
The DNA here is from genome assembly GCF_003952485.1 of Mesorhizobium sp. M1E.F.Ca.ET.045.02.1.1. Classification (NCBI taxonomy): domain Bacteria; kingdom Pseudomonadati; phylum Pseudomonadota; class Alphaproteobacteria; order Hyphomicrobiales; family Phyllobacteriaceae; genus Mesorhizobium; species Mesorhizobium sp. M1E.F.Ca.ET.045.02.1.1. Next base: position 5,630,213 of record NZ_CP034447.1, on the reverse strand, counting down.
GGCGTCATCTGCGAGAAGTGCGGCGTCGAAGTCACGCTGTCGCGCGTCCGCCGCGAGCGCATGGGCCATATCGAGCTCGCCGCGCCCGTCGCCCATATCTGGTTCCTGAAGTCGCTGCCCTCGCGCATCGGCACGCTGCTCGACATGACGCTGAAGGACATCGAGCGCGTCCTCTACTTCGAGAACTACATCGTCACCGAGCCGGGCCTCACCGCGCTGAAGGAGCACCAGCTGCTCAGCGAGGAAGAGTACATGCTGGCCGTCGACGAGTATGGCGAGGATTCCTTCACCGCCATGATCGGCGCCGAGGCCATCCATGACCTCCTCGCCGGCATGGATCTGGAGAAGATCGCCGGCGACCTGCGCTCGGAGCTGGCTTCGACCACCTCCGAGTTGAAGCAGAAGAAGCTCTTGAAGCGGCTCAAGGTCGTCGAGAACTTCATGGAATCCGGCAACCGTCCGGAATGGATGATCATGAAGGTGGTTCCGGTGATCCCGCCGGACCTGCGTCCGCTGGTTCCCCTGGACGGCGGCCGTTTCGCCACGTCCGACCTCAACGACCTCTATCGCCGCGTCATCAACCGCAACAACCGCCTGAAGCGGCTGATCGAGCTGCGCGCGCCGGGCATCATCGTGCGCAACGAGAAGCGCATGCTGCAGGAGGCCGTCGATGCGCTCTTCGACAACGGCCGCCGCGGCCGCGTCATCACCGGCGCCAACAAGCGTCCGCTGAAGTCGCTGTCGGACATGCTGAAGGGCAAGCAGGGCCGGTTCCGCCAGAACCTGCTCGGCAAGCGCGTCGACTATTCCGGCCGCTCGGTCATTGTGACCGGCCCGGAGCTCAAGCTGCATCAGTGCGGCCTGCCGAAGAAGATGGCGCTGGAACTCTTCAAGCCCTTTATCTACGCCCGCCTCGACGCCAAGGGTTTCTCCTCGACCGTCAAGCAGGCGAAGAAGCTGGTCGAGAAGGAGCGTCCGGAGGTCTGGGATATTCTCGACGAGGTCATCCGCGAGCATCCGGTGCTGCTCAACCGTGCGCCGACGCTGCACCGCCTCGGCATCCAGGCGTTCGAGCCGATCCTCATCGAAGGCAAGGCGATCCAGCTGCATCCGCTGGTCTGCACGGCCTTCAACGCCGACTTCGACGGCGACCAGATGGCGGTCCACGTGCCGCTGTCGCTGGAAGCGCAGCTCGAAGCCCGCGTGCTGATGATGTCGACCAACAACATCCTGCACCCGGCCTCCGGCGCGCCGATCATCGTGCCGTCGCAGGACATGGTTCTCGGTCTCTACTATCTGTCGATCGTCAACCAGAACGAGCCGGGCGAAGGCATGGTGTTCGCCGACATGGGCGAGCTCCAGCACGCGCTGGAGACCAAGGCCGTTACCCTGCACGCCAAGATCAAGGGTCGCTTCCGCACGGTCGACGCCGAAGGCAAGGTCGTGTCGAAGATCTACGACACCACGCCTGGCCGCATGATCATCGGCGAGCTTCTGCCGAAGAACGTCAACGTGCCCTATGAGACCGCCAACCAGGAGATGACCAAGAAGAACATCTCCAAGATGATCGACACCGTCTACCGCCACTGCGGCCAGAAGGAGACGGTCATCTTCTGCGATCGCATCATGGCGCTCGGTTTCGCGCATGCCTGCCGCGCCGGCATCTCGTTCGGCAAGGACGACATGCTGATCCCGGACACCAAGCTGAAGCTGGTCTCCGACACCGAGGCTTTGGCCAAGGAATACGAGCAGCAGTACAATGACGGCCTGATCACCCAGGGCGAGAAGTACAACAAGGTGGTCGACGCCTGGGCCAAGTGCTCGGAAAAGGTCGCTGACGAGATGATGGCCCGCATCAAGGCCGTCGAGTTCGAGGACAACGGCCGTCAGAAGCCGATGAACTCGATCTACATGATGTCGCATTCGGGTGCGCGTGGTTCGCCCACCCAGATGCGACAGCTCGCCGGCATGCGCGGCCTGATGGCCAAGCCGTCGGGTGAAATCATCGAGACGCCGATCATCTCGAACTTCAAGGAAGGCCTCACCGTGCTCGAGTACTTCAACTCGACCCACGGCGCCCGCAAGGGTCTGGCCGACACCGCCTTGAAGACGGCGAACTCGGGTTACTTGACCCGCCGTCTGGTCGACGTGGCGCAGGACTGCATCGTCAATTCGCTGGATTGCGGCACCGACAAGGGCCTCACCATGCAGCCGATCGTCGATGCCGGCCAGATCGTCGCCTCGGTCGGCCAGCGCGTGCTGGGCCGCACGGCGCTCGACGACATCAACCATCCGGTCTCCGGCGAATTGCTGGTCAAGGCCGGCAAGCTGATGGACGAGCGCGACGTGGAGCAGATCGAGAAGGCCGGCGTGCAGTCGGTGCGTATCCGCTCGGCGCTGACCTGCGAGATCAGGACCGGCGTCTGCGCGGTCTGCTACGGTCGCGATCTTGCCCGCGGCACGCCCGTCAACCAGGGCGAGGCCGTCGGCGTCATCGCGGCGCAGTCGATCGGCGAGCCGGGCACCCAGCTCACCATGCGCACCTTCCACATGGGCGGCACCGCGCAGGTGGTGGACTCCTCGTTCCTCGAAGCCTCCTATGAGGGCAAGGTCGAGATCCGCAACCGCAACGTGGTGCGCAACTCCGACGGCCAGCAGATGGTCATGGGCCGCAACATGGCGGTCCTGATCCTCGACGAGACCGGCAAGGAGCGCGCCACGCACCGCGTCGCCTATGGCTCGCGCATCTTCGTGGACGACGGCGACAAGGTGAAGCGCGGCCAGCGCATCGCCGAGTGGGATCCTTACACCCGCCCGATCCTCACCGAAATCGAGGGCAAGGTGGCGTTCGAGGATCTGGTCGACGGCATCTCCGTTCAGGAAACGGCCGACGAGTCGACCGGCATCACCAAGCGTGAGGTCATCGACTGGCGTTCGACGCCGCGCGGCAGCGACCTGAAGCCGGCGATCGTCGTTCAGGACGCCAAGGGCAAGGTGGGCAAGCTGTCGAAGGGCGGCGATGCACGCTTCCTGCTCTCGGTCGAGGCCATCCTCTCGGTCGAGCCGGGCGCGCATGTCCGTCCGGGCGACGTGCTGGCGCGTATCCCGATGGAAAGCGCCAAGACCAAGGACATCACCGGTGGTCTGCCGCGCGTTGCCGAACTGTTCGAGGCCCGCCGTCCGAAGGATCACGCCATCATCGCCGAGATCGATGGCACGATCCGCTTCGGCCGCGACTACAAGAACAAGCGCCGCATCATCATCGAGCCGCACGACTCGACGCTGGAGCCGGTCGAGTACCTGATCCCGAAGGGCAAGCCGTTCCATCTCCAGGACGGCGACGTCATCGAGAAGGGCGACTACATTCTCGACGGCAACCCGGCGCCGCATGACATCCTGGCGATCAAGGGCGTGGAGGCGCTTGCGTCCTATCTCGTCAACGAGATCCAGGAGGTCTACCGCCTGCAGGGCGTGTCGATCAACGACAAGCATATCGAGGTGATCGTTCGCCAGATGCTGCAGAAGGTCGAGATCACCACGCAGGGCGATTCGACCTACATTCCGGGCGACCACGTCGACGTGATCGAGCTGGAAGAGGTCAACGAGCGCCTGATCGAGGACGGCAAGAAGCCGGCCGAAGGTCAGCCGGTGCTGCTCGGCATCACCAAGGCCTCGCTGCAGACGCCGTCCTTCATCTCGGCCGCCTCCTTCCAGGAGACGACCAGGGTGCTGACGGAAGCCGCGGTTGCCGGCAAGACCGACATGCTGCAGGGCCTGAAGGAGAACGTCATCGTCGGCCGTCTGATCCCGGCTGGCACCGGCGGCACGATGAGCCAGATCCGGCGCATCGCCACCTCGCGCGACGAGTTGATCATCGACGAGCGCCGCAAGGCGTCCGGCGTCGAGGTCGCCGAGCCGATGCTGACCAACATGGTCAACGCCGCGCAGTAAGCGCCGCCGGTGGAATGAGAGAAGGAAAAGGGGCCTGCGTGGCCCCTTTTTGCATTTGGGCTTCACGAACGAGGATGAACCATGAGCGCCAAGACCTGGACGGCTGTCGACGACTATATCGTCTCCTCTCTTTTCGATGCGGACCCCGCGCTGCATGCCGTGCTGGCAACCAACCGCGATCAGGGCCTGCCGGCGATCGATGTCTCCGCGGCGCAAGGCAAATTGCTTTCGCTCCTCGTGCGGATTCGGGGCGCGAAAAAGGTGCTTGAGGTCGGCACGCTCGGTGGCTACTCGACCATCTGGATGGCAACGGGATTGCCCGCCGACGGCAAGATCGTGACGCTGGAGCTTGATCCTCACCACGCCAAGGTCGCGCGCTCCAACTTCGAGCGGGCAGGGGTTTCGGACAAGGTGGACCTGCGCCTCGGCCCTGCGCTGCAGTCGTTGGCTCAACTGGAGAGCGAAAAAGCCGGTCCGTTCGATCTGATCTTCATCGACGCCGACAAGCCGAACAACCCGAACTATCTCTCCTGGGCCATGCGGCTGTCGCGCTCCGGCACGGTCATCGTCTGCGACAATGTCATCCGCGACGGCGCCGTGCTGAAGAATGACGGTCGCGACGAGAATGTCATTGGCGCCCGCGCGGTGTTCTCCTTCATCGGCGGCGAGAAGCGTCTGGACGGCACCGCCATCCAGACCGTCGGCGCCAAGGGCTATGACGGCTTTGCGATTGCGATCGTGGACTGACGCGGGCCCGCGCCGGTTCGGTCAACTCGGTCGACGCCCGTCGACTCAGTCGAAGAACGGCTCGACCACGTTGCGCTTGCCCAGCATGAAGGCATCGGCGACATGCTGCAGCGGCGCGAGGTCGACATCGGAGACGCCGGCACGCACGATCTCGGCGAAACGCTTGTAGAGCATCGGATATTCGGCTTCCGGCTCGTCATGGATGATCTTGCCGTCGACGGCGAGCTTTGCGCCGCCGCCCGAAAGCACCATCTTGCCATTGTCCGTCTCGGCCAGGATGTCCCAGCTCTGCGGGCCGGTCTGCAGCCAATCGAGTTCCATCGTCACCGGCAGCCCGTTCGAGGTGCGGAAGGTGACATGCGCCGCCACCGGCGAAGCGCGGTTCTCGGGGAAGTCGAGCACGGCCGACGTGATGAACATCGGCGGCAGGATGTGGGTGGCGATCGACAGCGCGTTGATGCCGGGGTCGAACACGCCGAAGCCGCCCGGCGCCCAGATCCATTCCTGGTTGGGATGCCAGCGGCGCACATCTTCCTTCCAGTTGATGGCGGCCGAGCTGATCGTGGCCGAGGCGAGGAAAGCGCGCGCGGCCTCGACCGCCGGCGCGTAGCGCGAATGCCAGCTCGCAAAGAGCGAGACGCCGTTTTTCGCGGCAATCGCCTTAAGGTCTTCGACCTCGCTGACGGTGGCGCCCGGCGGCTTCTCCATGAAGACATGCTTCTTCGCCTCGAGCGCCGTGCGCGCGGCGTCGTAACGAAACTGCGGCGGCATGCAGAGTGAAACCGCGTCCAGGCCGGGCTCGGCGTCGAGCATCGCCTCGATCGTCGGATAGTTCGCAATACCGTCGACCTTGCCGTGGCGGCTGGCCGCGGCCGCAAGCCGGTAGTCGGCGTCCTTCGCCAGGGCGGGCAGGTGCTGGTCGCGGACGATCTTTCCCACGCCGACGATACCGAGCCTGATGGGATTGCTGGTCATGGTAACTCCGAATTGGAAGAGGTGGATGTTTCTAGGCAGGAGGAAGCGGCCCGGCAAGCCGGGATAATGCGTTGCTGCCGACGTCGCGGCCTTGGTTGATCAGATCGGTTCTTCGAAGGTGACGATCGAGACCTCGCCTTCCAGCGCGCCCTGATAGGCCGACAGATGCGGCTCCTCGTCGGGCGCGCCGTCCATGTCGCCGATCTGGTCGAGTTCGGCCTCGGCATAGCCTTCGGCGGCGAGCGATTCGAGCGCGCGGCGCACCGCCGAATCGTCGTCCGGCGCGACCAGCATCACATGGACGCCCTCCGGCTTGCCGCCCTTCCTCTTCCACACCCGGCCGGTGATGATGGTGACCGGGCGCTCTTCATTGTCGTTCACGGGCCGATTCCTTTTTTGGCCGAGATTCGGCCGGGTGAGGGGGTTTCTCCTCTTCATGCCGCCTTTTGGCATGAAGCCGGTGCATAGGACAGCCGAAAGCCGGTCACTTTCTTCCCCGCTCTTGAAAAAAGACGCAAGAAAATTACATGCGTTTTCCGCATGGCTGCCAAGCCTCGAATTGGGCGCAATATTTGCTGCTTCGGGGTTGACGGATAGGGGCCGTGCGAGTAGAAGCCGCCCCGTCAGAACCGATGTGAGACTTGCCTTTCCGAGGCGACGCGCTTTGGAGTTTGTCTCAAACAGGGTTCGTTTTACGAGCGAAAAGACATTTCCGGCGCGCATGAAGCGGCTTCCGCTTCCTCTGCAATTTGTTCGGGCAGGACCGCGAGACGCGGTGTTTTGCCCGAATTTGCGTATGGAAATGGCGCTTTGAGCGGCCCTGACAGGGCAAGACACGGAATTGAGAGACAAGAGGGTTTAATGCCTACCGTCAACCAGCTGATCCGCAAGCCGCGCCTGGCGCCGGTGAAGCGCAACAAGGTCCCGGCCATGCAGCAGAACCCGCAGAAGCGGGGCGTCTGCACGCGCGTCTACACCACGACGCCGAAGAAGCCGAACTCGGCGCTGCGCAAGGTGGCCAAGATCCGCCTGACCAATGGTTTTGAAGTGATCGGCTACATCCCGGGCGAAGGCCATAACCTTCAGGAGCACTCGGTGGTCATGATCCGCGGCGGCCGCGTCAAGGATCTGCCGGGCGTCCGCTATCACATCATCCGCGGCGTGCTCGACACGCAGGGTGTGAAGAACCGCAAGCAGCGCCGTTCGAAATACGGTGCGAAGCGTCCGAAGTAAGGGTTTCCGGCTTCGGCGCTTTTTTGACTGCGCCGTGCCACGAGATTGAGAGACAAAAGCCATGTCCCGTCGTCACAGTGCAGAAAAGCGTGAGATCAATCCGGACCCCAAGTTCGGCGACCTGATCGTCACCAAGTTCATGAACGCCGTCATGTATGACGGCAAGAAGTCGGTTGCCGAGACCATCGTCTACGGCGCGCTGGATCAGGTCCAGGCCAAGACCAAGCAGGAGCCGGTCACCGTCTTCCATCAGGCGCTCGACAATGTCGCGCCGCATGTGGAAGTGCGCTCGCGCCGCGTCGGCGGCGCCACCTACCAGGTTCCGGTCGACGTGCGCCCCGAGCGCCGTCAGGCGCTGGCCATCCGCTGGCTGATCGCTGCGGCACGCAACCGCAACGAGACCACCATGATCGACCGCCTCTCGGGCGAGCTGATGGATGCGGCCAACAACCGCGGCACCGCCGTCAAGAAGCGTGAAGACACCCACAAGATGGCGGAAGCCAACCGCGCCTTCGCGCACTACCGCTGGTAAAGCGCGAACGAGACTGAGAGGCACCTCCCATGGCCCGCGAATACAAAATCGAAGACTACCGCAATTTCGGTATCATGGCGCATATCGACGCCGGCAAGACGACGACGACCGAGCGCGTCCTGTACTACACGGGCAAGTCGCACAAGATCGGCGAAGTCCATGACGGCGCCGCTACCATGGACTGGATGGAGCAGGAGCAGGAACGCGGCATCACCATCACCTCGGCCGCGACCACGACCTTCTGGAAGGGTCGTGACGGCAAGATGCGCCGCTTCAACATCATCGATACCCCCGGACACGTCGACTTCACCATCGAGGTGGAGCGTTCGCTGCGCGTGCTCGACGGCGCCATCGCGCTGCTCGATGCCAATGCCGGCGTCGAGCCGCAGACCGAGACCGTGTGGCGTCAGGCCGACAAGTACCACGTGCCGCGCATGATCTTCTGCAACAAGATGGACAAGATCGGCGCCGACTTCTACCGCTCGGAGGAAATGATCGGCTCGCGCCTCGGCGCGCAGGCCGTCGTCATGCAATTGCCGATCGGCGCCGAGACCGAATTCAAGGGCGTCGTCGACCTCGTCGAGATGAACGCGCTCGTCTGGCGCGACGAGACGCTGGGCGCTGCCTGGGACGTTGTCGAGATCCCGGCCGACCTCAAGGCCAAGGCCGAGCAGTATCGTGAGAAGATGATCGAGGCCGCCGTCGAGATGGACGAGACCGCACTCGAGAATTACCTCGAAGGCAAAATGCCGTCGAACGACGAGATCCGCGCGCTGATCCGCAAGGGCACAATCGCGGTGAAGTTCTTCCCGATGTTCTGCGGCTCGGCCTTCAAGAACAAGGGCGTGCAGCCGCTGCTCGACGCCGTCGTCGAATACCTGCCGTCGCCGATCGATGTGCCAGCTATCAAGGGGGTCGACGCCAAGACCGACGCCGAGATCGAGCGTCATGCCGACGACAACGAGCCGCTGTCGATGCTGGCGTTCAAGATCATGAACGACCCGTTCGTCGGCTCGCTGACCTTCGCCCGCATCTATTCGGGCAAGCTCACCAAGGGCACCTCGCTCGACAACACCGTGAAGGGCAAGAAGGAGCGCATCGGCCGCATGCTGCAGATGCATGCGAATTCGCGCGCCGACATCGAGGAAGCCTACGCCGGCGACATCGTGGCGCTGGCCGGCCTCAAGGACACGACCACCGGCGACACGCTGTGCGATCCGCTGCACCCGGTCATCCTCGAGCGCATGGAATTCCCCGATCCGGTCATCCAGATCGCCATCGAGCCGAAGACCAAGAACGACCAGGAGAAGATGGGCCTCGCCCTGCATCGCCTGGCGGCCGAGGATCCGTCCTTCCGCGTCAAGACCGACGAGGAAAGCGGCCAGACCATCATCGCCGGCATGGGCGAGCTGCATCTCGACATCATCGTCGACCGCATGCGCCGCGAGTTCAAGGTGGAAGCCAATGTCGGCGCTCCGCAGGTGGCCTATCGCGAGACGATCACCCGCACCCATGAGCAGGACTACACGCACAAGAAGCAGACCGGCGGTACCGGCCAGTTCGCGCGCGTCAAGATCGTGTTCGAGCCGAACACCGAGAGTGAAGAGTTCGTGTTCGAGTCCAAGATCGTCGGCGGCGCGGTGCCGAAGGAATATATCCCGGGCGTCGAGAAAGGCATCCAGAGCGTCATGGGCTCCGGTCCGTTCGCCGGCTTCCCGATGATCGGCGTCAAGGCGACGCTGATCGACGGCGCCTTCCACGACGTCGACTCCTCGGTGCTGGCGTTCGAAATCGCCTCCCGCGCCTGCTTCAAGGAAGCAGCGCCCCGGCTCGGCGTTCAGCTGCTGGAGCCGATCATGAAGGTCGAGGTCGTGACGCCGGAAGACTATGTCGGCGGCGTCATCGGCGATCTCAACGGCCGTCGTGGCCAGATCCAGGGCCAGGAAGCGCGCGGCGTGGCTGTTGTCATCAACGCCATGGTGCCTTTGGCCAACATGTTCAAATACGTCGACAATCTGCGTTCGATGTCGCAGGGCCGCGCCCAGTACACGATGCAGTTCGACCACTACGAACCGGTTCCGACCGCGGTCGCCCAGGAAGTCCAGAAGAAATACGCGTAACTCGAGCGGGTTGCACGAGACCTTAATTTGAGCCCCGCACGGGCAAGGAATGGAGACATCACATGGCAAAAGGTAAATTCGAGCGCACCAAGCCGCATGTGAACATTGGCACGATCGGTCACGTCGATCATGGCAAGACGTCGCTGACGGCGGCGATCACGAAGTATTTTGGCGAATACAAGCGCTATGACCAGATCGACGCGGCGCCTGAAGAGAAGGCGCGCGGCATCACGATCTCGACGGCGCATGTCGAGTATGAGACGGCCAACCGTCACTATGCCCACGTCGACTGCCCCGGCCACGCCGACTATGTGAAGAACATGATCACCGGTGCCGCGCAGATGGACGGCGCGATCCTGGTGGTTTCGGCCGCCGACGGCCCGATGCCGCAGACCCGCGAGCACATCCTTTTGGCCCGTCAGGTCGGCGTGCCCTCGATCGTGGTGTTCCTGAACAAGGTCGACCAGGTCGACGACGCCGAGCTGCTCGAGCTGGTCGAGCTCGAGGTTCGCGAGCTGCTGACCAAGAACGAGTTCCCCGGCGACGACATTCCGATCGTCAAGGGCTCGGCGCTGGCTGCGCTTGAGGATTCGAACAAGACCATCGGCGAGGATGCGATCCGCGAGCTGATGGCTCAGGTCGACGCCTACATCCCGACGCCGGTTCGTCCGCTGGACAAGCCGTTCCTGATGCCGATCGAGGACGTGTTCTCGATCTCGGGCCGCGGCACGGTCGTGACCGGCCGCGTCGAGCGCGGCGTGGTCAAGGTCGGCGAGGAACTTGAGATCGTCGGCATCCGTCCGACCACCAAGACGACCTGCACGGGCGTCGAGATGTTCCGCAAGCTGCTCGACCAGGGCCAGGCCGGCGACAACATCGGCGCGCTGCTGCGCGGTGTCGACCGTGAGGGCGTCGAGCGCGGCCAGGTTCTGGCCAAGCCGGGTTCGGTCAAGCCGCACAAGAAGTTCGTGGCCGAGGCCTACATCCTGACCAAGGACGAGGGCGGCCGTCACACGCCGTTCTTCACCAACTACCGTCCGCAGTTCTACTTCCGCACGACCGACGTGACGGGCATCGTGACGCTGCCGGCCGGCACCGAGATGGTGATGCCCGGCGACAACATCACCGTCGACGTCGAGCTGATCGTGCCGATCGCGATGGAAGAGAAGCTGCGCTTCGCCATCCGTGAAGGCGGCCGCACCGTCGGTGCCGGCATCGTCGTCACCATCAAAGAGTAATTGGACTGAAACGGATCTGTCGCGGGCGCGGGAGCTGCCCGCGCCGCGCCAGAACAAGGAATTGACGCATGAACGGACAGAATATCCGCATCCGCCTTAAGGCGTTTGACCACCGGGTGCTCGACGCCTCGACGCGCGAAATCGTGTCGACCGCCAAGCGCACCGGCGCCAACGTCCGCGGCCCCATTCCGCTGCCGACGCGGATCGAAAAGTTCACGGTCAACCGGTCGCCTCACGTCGACAAGAAGAGCCGCGAGCAGTTCGAGATGCGCACCCACAAGCGGCTGCTCGACATCGTCGATCCGACCCCGCAGACCGTCGATGCTCTGATGAAGCTCGATCTGGCCGCCGGTGTCGACGTCGAGATCAAGCTCTAAGGAACAAGAGGGCGGGGCGACCCGGAACTCTGAAGGAACAAGAGGCGTGGAGGGGCGCTAGCCCCGACAGGGAACTCTAAAGGAATTGAACCGATGCGTTCAGGTGTGATTGCAAAGAAGGTGGGAATGACCCGCATCTATAACGATGCCGGGGAACACGTTCCCGTCACCGTTCTCCAGATGGAGAACTGCCAGGTCGTGGCGCAGCGCACGCAGGAGAAGAACGGCTACACCGCCGTCCAGCTCGGCGTTGGCCTTGCCAAGGTGAAGAACACGTCGAAGGCGATGCGCGGCCATTTCGCTGCCGCCTCCGTCGAGCCGAAGGCGAAGCTCGCCGAGTTCCGCGTCTCCGCCGACAACTTGATCGACGTCGGCGCCGAGCTCACCGTCGAGCACTTCGTCGCCGGCCAGAAGGTCGACGTCACGGGCACTTCGACCGGTAAGGGTTTCCAGGGCGTGATCAAGCGGCACAACATGGGTGGCGGCCGTGCCACGCACGGTAACTCGGTCTCGCACCGCACGCACGGTTCGACCGGTCAGCGCCAGGACCCCGGCAAGGTGTTCAAGGGCAAGAAGATGGCCGGCCACATGGGCGACGTTCGCGTCACCACCCAGAATGTCGAGGTCGTCTCGACCGACGCCGACCGCGGCCTGATCCTGATCCGCGGCGCCGTTCCGGGCGTCAAGGGCGCCTGGATCCTGGTTCGCGACGCGGCCAAGGTTGCGCTGCCCGCCAACGCACCGAAGCCCGCCGCAATCCGCGCTGCCGCTGTCGCCAAGAACGACGCCCCGGCTACTGAGGGAGCAGAATAATGGACCTCAAGATCACAACGCTCGGCGGCAAGGACGCCGGCAAGGTGAAACTCTCCGAGGAGATTTTCGGCCTTGACCCGCGCGAGGACATCCTGCAGCGCGTCGTGCGCTGGCAGCTCGCCAAGAAGCAGCAGGGCACGCACAAGGCCAAGGGCCGCGCCGAGATCGCGCGCACCGGCGCCAAGATGTACAAGCAGAAGGGTACGGGCCGCGCCCGTCACCATTCGGCTCGCGCTCCGCAGTTCCGCGGCGGCGGCAAGGCGCACGGCCCGGTCGTGCGCAGCCACGAGCACGAGCTGCCGAAGAAGGTGCGCGCGCTCGGCCTGAAGCATGCGCTCTCGGCCAAGGCCAAGAGCGCCTCGCTGATCATCGTCGACGAGCTGAAGCTGGCCGAGGCGAAGACCAAGGCGCTGGCGGCGAGCCTCGAGACGCTGGGGCTGACCAACGCCCTGGTGATCGGCGGCGCCGAGCTCGACCAGAACTTCAAGCTGGCGGCGACCAACATTCCGAACATCGACGTGCTGCCCATCCAGGGCATCAACGTCTACGACATTCTGCGCCGCGGCACGCTGGTCCTTTCCAAGGCCGCCGTCGAGGCTCTCGAGGAGCGCTTCAAATGACCGACCTTCGTCACTACGACGTGATCGTCTCGCCGGCGATCACTGAAAAGTCGACCATGGCTTCCGAGCAGAACCAGGTCGTCTTCAACGTCGCCAAGAAGGCGTCGAAGCCGGAAATCAAGGCCGCCGTCGAAGCGCTCTTCGGCGTCAAGGTGATGGCCGTGAACACGCTCGTCCGCAAGGGCAAGATCAAGCGCTTCCGCGGCACGGTTGGCCGCCAGGGCGACGTCAAGAAGGCGGTTGTGACGCTGGCCGAGGGCCAGTCGATCGACGTCGCGACGGGTCTCTGAGCAAGGCCGCGAGGACAGGACAATGGCACTCAAGAAATTCAACCCGGTAACGCCGAGCACCCGCCAGCTGGTCATTGTCGACCGCTCGGGCCTCTACAAGGGCAAGCCCGTCAAGGGGCTGACCGAAGGCCTGACCAAGTCGGGCGGCCGCAATAACTACGGCCGCATTACGGCCCGCTTCATCGGCGGCGGTCACAAGCGTTCGTACCGCATCATCGACTTCAAGCGTAAGAAGTACGACGTCGTCGGCACGGTGGAGCGTATCGAATACGATCCGAACCGCACCGCCTTCATCGCGCTGATCAAGTATGACGATGGCGAGCTGTCCTACATCCTGGCGCCGCAGCGTCTCGCCGCCGGCGACAAGATCGTGGCCGGCGAAGCGGTCGACGTGAAGCCGGGCAATGCGATGCCGCTGGCTTCGATGCCGGTCGGCACGATCGTCCACAACATTGAGCTGAAGCCGGGCAAGGGCGGCCAGGTCGCCCGTTCGGCGGGCGGCTACGCCCAGCTCGTCGGCCGCGACCAGGGCATGGCGATCCTGCGCCTCAACTCGGGCGAGCAGCGCGTCGTGCACGGCTCCTGCATGGCCACCGTCGGCGCCGTGTCGAACCCCGACCACGGCAACATCAACGACGGCAAGGCCGGCCGCACCGTGTGGCGCGGCAAGCGCCCGCACAATCGCGGCGTGGCCATGAACCCGGTCGATCACCCGCACGGCGGCGGCGAAGGCCGCACCTCGGGTGGCCGTCATCCGGTTTCGCCCTGGGGCAAGCCGACCAAGGGCAAGAAGACGCGGTCCAACAAGGCGACCGACAAGTTCATCGTGCGCTCGCGCCATCAGCGCAAGAGCTAAGAAGAGGTAACGCCAAGTGACTCGTTCGATTTGGAAAGGCCCCTTCATCGACGGCTACCTTCTGAAGAAGGTGGACAAGGTTCGTGAAGGCGGTCGCAATGAGGTGATCAAGATGTGGAGCCGTCGCTCCACCATCCTGCCGCAGTTCGTCGGCTTCACCTTCGGTGTCTACAACGGCCAGAAGCATGTCCCGGTCTCCGTGAACGAGGACATGGTCGGTCACAAGTTCGGTGAATTCGCTCCGACCCGGACCTATTACGGTCACGGCGCGGATAAGAAGGCGAAGAGGAAATAATCATGGGCAAGGCCAAAGCTCCGCGCAGGCTTGCTGACAACGAGGCGCGCGCCGTTCTGCGCACCATCCGTATCAGCCCGCAGAAGCTGAACCTGGTTGCCGCGCTGATCCGCGGCAAGAAGGTCGCGACAGCGCTTTCCGACCTCGAATTCTCGGCCAAGCGGATTTCCGGCACGGTCAAGAAGACGCTGGAGTCGGCGATCGCCAACGCGGAAAACAACCACGACCTCGATGTCGACTCGCTGATCGTCTCGGAAGCCTATGTCGGCAAGTCGATCGTCATGAAGCGGTTCCACGCTCGTGGCCGTGGTCGCGCCAGCCGTATCGAAAAGCCGTTCTCGCACCTCACGATCGTCGTTCGTGAAGTCGAGGAAAAAGGGGAGGCCGCATAATGGGCCAGAAAGTCAATCCGATCGGGCTGCGTCTCGGCATCAACCGCACCTGGGATTCGCGCTGGTTCGCGAACACCGGCGAGTATGGCCAGCTGCTGCATGAGGACATCAAGATCCGCAAATATCTTGAAAAGGAACTCAAGCAGGCCGCGATCTCCAAGGTTGTGATCGAGCGTCCGCACAAGAAGTGCCGCGTCACCATCCATGCGGCGCGTCCGGGCCTGATCATCGGCAAGAAGGGCGCCGACATCGAGAAGCTTCGCAAGAAGCTGATGGAGATGACGAAGTCCGAGACGCACCTCAACATCGTTGAAGTGCGCAAGCCGGAAATCGACGCCACGCTGATCGCGCAGTCGATCGCCCAGCAGCTTGAGCGCCGCATCGCGTTCCGCCGCGCCATGAAGCGTGCCGTGCAGTCCGCCATGCGTCTCGGCGCCGAAGGCATCCGCATCAACTGCGGCGGCCGTCTCGGCGGCGCCGAGATCGCGCGCATGGAGTGGTACCGCGAAGGCCGCGTGCCGCTGCACACGCTGCGCGCCGATGTGGACTACGGCACGGCCGAGGCGCAAACGGCGTACGGCATCTGCGGCGTCAAGGTGTGGGTGTTCAAGGGCGAGATCCTCGAGCACGATCCGATGGCATCGGAGCGTCGCGCGACGGAAGGCGATCATGGCGGTCAGACCGGCGAGCGCGAGCGCGGTCGTCGTCGCGAGAACGCCTGAGACATTTGAGAATTTGGAGTTAGGACGATGCTGCAGCCAAAGCGCACAAAGTTCCGCAAGCAGTTCAAGGGCCGTATCCACGGTACCGCCAAGGGCGGCACCAATCTGGATTTCGGCGGTTTCGGGCTGAAGGCGCTTGAGCCGAACCGCGTCACCGCGCGCGAGATCGAGGCGGCCCGCCGCGCGATCACCCGCGAGATGAAGCGCGCCGGCCGCGTCTGGATCCGGGTTTTCCCGGATCTGCCGGTCACATCGAAGCCGACCGAAGTGCGCATGGGTAAGGGCAAGGGCGCCGTCGACTATTGGGCGGCGCGCGTCAAGCCTGGCCGCATCATGTTCGAGATCGACGGCGTCAGCGAGGAGACCGCGCGTGAAGCGCTGCGCCTCGGCGCCGCCAAGCTCTCGGTCAAGACGCGCTTCGTGCAGCGCATCGCAGAATAAGGACAGGCGATCATGAAAGCCGAAGACATCCGGACCAAGACCCAGGATCAGCTGACCGACGACCTGGCCAGCCTGAAGAAGGAGCAGTTCAACCTGCGCTTCCAGAAGGCCACCGGTCAGCTTGAGAAGACCGCGCGCGTGAAGCAGGTCCGCAGGGACATCGCGCGCATCAAGACCATCGCCGCTGAAAAAGCCGCGGCCAAGAAGGGTTAAGACCATGCCAAAGCGCATTCTGCAGGGCACCGTCGTCAGCGACAAGAACGAGAAGACGGTCGTCGTCAAGGTCGAACGGCGCTTCACGCATCCCGTGATGAAGAAGACCGTGCGCATGACCAAGAAGTACAAGGCGCACGACGAGAACAACGCCCACAAGGTCGGCGACCAGGTGTTCATCCAGGAATCGAAGCCGATTTCCAAGGACAAGCGCTGGATCGTCGTCACTTCGGATCAGGCTTGATCCGGGCGAACGAAACGAATTTTGGACAGACCGGGGAGGGGTGTCGAACCCGTCCCGTTAGAAAAGAAGAAGGCGGCCAGTCATGATTCAGATGCAAACAAACCTCGACGTCGCGGACAATTCCGGCGCCCGTCGTGTCATGTGCATCAAGGTGCTGGGCGGCTCGAAGCGGAAGTATGCCTCCGTCGGCGACATCATCGTGGTGTCGATCAAGGAAGCCATCCCGCGCGGCCGCGTTAAGAAGGGCGATGTGATGAAGGCGGTCGTGGTTCGCACGGCCAAGGACATCCGCCGTCCGGACGGCAGCGTGATCCGTTTCGACAAGAACGCGGCCGTTCTCGTCGACAACAAGAAAGAACCGATCGGCACGCGTATCTTCGGGCCGGTTCCGCGCGAGCTTCGCGCCAAGAACCACATGAAGATCATCTCGCTCGCGCCTGAAGTGCTGTAAGGAGCCGGACCAATGCAAAAGATCAGAAAAGGCGACAAGGTCGTCGTGCTTGCCGGCAAGGACAAGGGCCGTTCGGGCGAAGTCCTGTCGGTGCAGCCGAAGGAAGACACCGCGCTCGTGCGCGGCGTGAACCTCATTCGCCGTCATCAGAAGCAGACCCAGTCCCAAGAGGGCGGGATCATCACCAAGGAAGCGCCGATCCACCTGTCGAACATCGCGCTGGCCGACCCCAAGGACGGTAAGCCGACCCGCGTCGGCTTCGCCATCCAGAAGGACGGCAAGAAGGTGCGCGTCGCCAAGCGTTCGGGAGAAGTCATCAATGGCTAAGGCTGAAACCAAGCAGGCGGCTGCCAAGAACGAGCCGCGCCTCAAGAAGGTCTACAACGAGACCATCCGCAAGGCGCTGCAGGAGCAGTTCGGCTACGACAACGACATGCAGGTTCCGCGCCTGGACAAGATCGTGCTGAACATGGGCGTCGGCGAGGCGACCGGCGATTCCAAGAAGCCCTCGGTCGCGGCCGAGGATCTCGCGCTGATCGCCGGCCAGAAGGCCGTCGTCACCCGCGCCCGCAACTCGATCGCGGGCTTCAAGGTGCGCGAGAACATGCCGATCGGCGCCAAGGTCACGCTACGCAAGGAACGCATGTACGAGTTCCTCGACCGCCTCGTGAACATTGCGCTGCCGCGCGTCCGCGACTTCCGCGGGCTGAACCCGAAGAGCTTTGACGGCCGTGGCAACTACGCCATGGGCATCAAGGAACACATCGTGTTCCCGGAGATCAATTACGACAAGGTTGATCAGGTCTGGGGCATGGACGTCATCGTTTGTACGACGGCGAAGACGGACGACGAGGCGAGAGCGCTGCTCAAGGCCTTCAACTTCCCCTTCCGCCAGTAACGGCAGCGAAAAAGGAAAAATCTGAAATGGCAAAGACCAGCTCAGTCGAGAAGAACAACCGGCGCCGCAAGCTTGCCGGTCAGTACGCCGCCAAGCGCAAGGCGCTCAAGGAAATCGTCATGGATCAGTCCAAGCCGATGGAAGAGCGTTTCCGCGCCCAGTTGAAGCTTTCGGCTCTGCCGCGCAACTCGGCCAAGATCCGCATCCGCAACCGCTGCGAAGTCACCGGCCGTCCGCGCGCCTACTATCGCAAGCTCAAGCTTTCGCGTATCGCGCTTCGCGATCTGGGCAACAACGGCCAGATCCCGGGCCTGGTCAAGTCGAGCTGGTAAGGAGACACTGAGATGTCATTGAGCGATCCTCTCGGCGATATGCTGACCCGCATCCGCAACGCCTATGGCCGCAAGAAGTCGAGCGTCTCGACTCCGGCCTCGCGTCTGCGCGCCCGCGTTCTCGAAGTGCTGAAGTCGGAAGGTTATATCCGCGACTACAGCCAGACCGACTTCGATAACGGCAAGTCGGAAATCGAGATCGAGCTGAAGTATTTCGACGGCGCTCCGGTCGTGCGCGAGATCGAGCGCGTCTCGAAGCCTGGCCGCCGCGTCTATGTCTCGGCCAAGTCGATTCCGCACGTCGCCAACGGCCTCGGCATCGCCATCCTTTCGACGCCGAAGGGCGTCATGGCCGACCACGAAGCGCGCGAGCAGAATGTCGGCGGCGAGATCCTCTGCCAGATCTTCTGATCCGGCACGAGATTGATGAATGGGCTTCGGTTCTCGGGATCGCGCCCGGGAACTGGAACCTGAAACGAAAGAAGTGACGAGGACAACAAAATGTCTCGTATCGGAAAGAAACCCGTTTCGCTGCCGCAGGGCGTCTCCGCGACCGTCAACGGCCAGACCGTGACGGCGAAGGGCCCCAAGGGCGAGCTGAAGTTCGTGGTGAACGACGAAGTGCTGGTCAAGATGGAAGGCAGCGAGATCGCTGTCGAGCCGCGCGACCAGTCGAAGACCGCCCGTTCCAAATGGGGCATGTCGCGCACGCAGATCGTCAACATCCTGCAGGGCGTGAAGGACGGCTTCGAGAAGAAGCTCGAGATCACCGGCGTCGGCTATCGTGCCGCCATGCAGGGCAAGAACCTGCAGCTCGCGCTCGGCTTCAGCCACGACGTGGTCTATGAGACGCCGCAGGGCATCACGATCTCAGTGCCGAAGCCGACCGAAATCACGGTCTCCGGCATCGACAAGCAGCAGGTCGGCCAGGTCGCCGCCGAGATCCGCGAATATCGCGGACCGGAGCCCTATAAGGGCAAGGGCGTGCGCTATGCCGACGAGCGGATCGTCCGCAAGGAAGGCAAGAAGAAGTAATAGGCTTGGCCCCGAAAAGTTGCAGACTTTTCGGAAAGGGCCAAGCCCGAGAAGTGTAACGCCGCGGGGAGCGGCCGCGGGAGGCTTGGCCTACCGCACAGGGTCGCCCCCGTTCTCTGAAGGCAAGGAACAGACATCATGGCAAGCCCGAAAGAAATCACCCAGCGCCGCGCGCAGCGCGTGCGCCGCCAGCTCAAGAAGGTCGCCGGCGCGCGTCCGCGTCTCTCGGTGCACCGCACCTCGAAGAACATCTACGTCCAGGTCATCGACGACGCGCAGGGCCGCACGCTGGCCGCCGCCTCGACGCTGGAGAAGGACCTCAAGGGTTCGCTCAAGACCGGCGCCGACACCGCTGCCGCTGCTGCTGTCGGCAAGCTGATCGCCGAGCGCGCCGCGAAGGCCGGCGTCAAGGAAGTCGTCTTCGACCGTGGCGCCTACATCTATCATGGCCGCGTCAAGGCGCTGGCCGAGGCCGCCCGCGAGGGTGGGCTTAGCTTCTGATTTTCACCGCCTGCGACCCAAAGATGGCGCCGGCATTTCAGCAACCCGTGCTTCCGGAAAAGAACAAGGACTAGGACATGGCACAGGAACGTAGGGAAGGCGGCCGCGGCCGCGAGCGTGAGCGCGAAGAGCGCGACGACGGTATGGTGGACAAGCTCGTCCACATCAACCGCGTCGCCAAGGTGGTGAAGGGCGGCCGTCGCTTCGGCTTTGCCGCTCTCGTCGTCGTCGGCGACCAGAAGGGCCGCGTCGGCTTCGGCCACGGCAAGGCGCGCGAAGTGCCGGAGGCGATCCGCAAGGCGACCGAGTCGGCCAAGCGCGACATGATTTTCGTGCCGCTGCGCTCGGGCCGCACGCTGCATCACGACGTCGAGGGCCGCTGGGGCGCCGGACGCGTTCTGCTGCGCGCCGCCAAGCAGGGTACCGGCATCATCGCGGGTGGCCCAATGCGCGCCGTCTTCGAGACGCTCGGCATGCATGACGTGGTCGCCAAGTCGATGGGTTCGTCGAACCCCTACAACATGGTTCGCGCCACCTTCGACGCGCTGAAGAGCCAGATGCATCCGAAGGATGTGGCTGCCGCGCGCGGCATCAAGTATTCGACCCTTCAGGCTCGCCGCGGCACCGCCGTTGCGACCGAAGAATAGTCGACGCTGACCAGGGATTTAGACCATGGCCAAGAAAGCTACCAAGACCATTACCGTCGAGCAGATCGGTTCGCCGATCCGCCGGCCGAAGGAGCAGCGCGCGACGCTGGTCGGCCTCGGCCTCAACAAGATGCACAAGCGGCGCACGCTGGAAGATACCCCTTCCGTGCGCGGCATGATCGCCGCCGTCCAGCACCTCGTCCGCGTCGTGGACGAGGCCTGAACGGAAGCGCAGGAGAACGAAGATGAAACTCAACGATCTGCGTGACAAGGACGGCGCCACGCATTCCAGGAAGCGCCTCGGTCGCGGCATCGGCTCCGGCTCGGGCAAGACCGCCGGTCGCGGCGTCAAGGGCCAGAAGGCGCGCTCCGGCGTCGCCATCAACGGCTTCGAGGGCGGCCAGATGCCGCTCTACCGTCGCCTGCCGAAGCGCGGCTTCAACAACCTGTTCGGCAAGAGCTTCACCGTCGTGTCGCTCGCCCGCATCCAGGCTGCTGTCGATGCCAAGAAGCTCGATGCCAAGGCGACCGTGACGGCCGAGGCCCTGATTGCCGCCGGCGTCATCCGCCGCGCCAAGGACGGCGTGCGCGTTCTCTCCGACGGCGAGCTCAAGGCCAAGCTCAGCTTCGACGTCGCCGGTGCCTCCAAGGCGGCGATCGAGAAGATCGAGAAGGCCGGCGGTTCGGTGAAGCTGCCGGAAGCGGCCGCCGCCGAGTAACGGCGATTTGAAGCACGGCCGGCGGGAATGACTTCGTTTTTGCCGGCGAAGCGCGCTTCGATCTAGTCAATTAGGCGGCCGCGTCAACGCGGCCGCTTGCATGTTTACGGTCCGGAGCTTATCTCGTGAGCTTCGGTGACACGCACCGCCTGAGCTGCGGGCATCGAGCGTGACCTAGCGGAGAATCAGGCATGGCTTCGGCTGCTGAACAACTAGCCTCCAATCTGAATTTTGCGGCCTTCGCCAAGGCCGAGGATCTGAAGAAGCGCATCTGGTTCACCATCGGCGCGCTGCTCGTCTACCGCCTCGGCACCTACATCCCGCTTCCCGGCATCAATCCCGACGCTTTCGCGCAGGCCTTCTCCTCGCAAAGCAAGGGCGTGCTCGGCATGTTCAACATGTTTGCCGGCGGCGCCGTGCAGCGCATGGCGATCTTCGCGCTGGGCATCATGCCCTACATCTCCGCCTCCATCATCATGCAGCTCATGACCTCGGTCATCCCGTCGCTGGAAGCGCTGAAGAAGGAGGGCGAGCAGGGCCGCAAGATCATCAACCAGTACACGCGCTACGGCACGGTGCTGCTCGCTCTGGTGCAGGCCTACGGCATTTCGATCGGCCTCGAGGGCGGCAATGGCATCGTCAACGATCCCGGCATGTTCTTCCGCATCTCGACGGTTGTCACGCTCGTCGGCGGCACCATGTTCCTGATGTGGCTCGGCGAGCAGATCACCGCCCGTGGCATCGGCAACGGCATTTCGCTGATCATCTTCTCGGGCATCGTCGCCGGCCTGCCGCGCGCCATCTCCGGCACGCTGGAACTCGGCCGCACCGGCGCGCTGTCCACCGGCCTCATTCTCGCGATCATCGTGCTCGCGGTCGTCGTCATCGGTGTCATCGTCTTCTTCGAGCGCGCCCAGCGGCGCCTGCTCATCCAGTATCCGAAGCGTCAGGTCGGCAACCGCATGTTCCAGGGCGACACCTCGCACCTGCCGCTGAAGCTCAACACCTCGGGCGTCATCCCGCCGATCTTCGCCTCCTCGCTGCTGCTTCTGCCGGCAACGGTCGCTGGCTTCTCGCAGACGACGAACCTGCCGGCCTGGGCGAGCACGATTCTGGCCTCCCTCGGCCACGGCCAACCGCTCTACATGGTGTTCTACGCGGCGATGATCATCTTCTTCGCCTTCTTCTACACGGCGATCGTCTTCAACCCGAAGGACACGGCCGACCAGCTCAAGAAGCATTCCGGCTTCATCCCGGGCTACCGGCCGGGCGAGCGCACCGCCGAATATATCGACTATGTTCTGACGCGTATCACCGTCATCGGCGCCGTCTACCTGGTGCTGGTGTGTCTGCTGCCCGAGTTCCTGATTTCAGCGACTGGCGTACCTTTCTACCTCGGTGGCACATCGCTTCTGATCGTGGTCAGTGTCACGCTCGACACGGTGGCGCAGATTCAGGGTCACCTGATCGCGCACCAGTATGAGGGCCTGATCAAGAAGTCGAAGTTGCGTGGGGGTAAGAGGAGCAGATGAGGCTGATATTGCTTGGGCCGCCAGGAGCGGGCAAGGGGACGCAAGCACAGAGACTGGTAGACAAACATGGCATACCCCAGCTTTCGACGGGTGACATGCTGCGTGCCGCCGTCCAGGCCGGAACCGAGGTCGGCAAGCGTGCCAAGGCTGTAATGGATGCCGGCGAGCTGGTGTCGGATGCGATCGTCAACGCGATCGTCGCCGAACGGATCGACCAGCCCGATTGCGCCAGAGGCTTCATCCTCGACGGATATCCGCGCACGCTGATACAGGCCGATGCCGTGGAGGCTATGCTTTCGGAGCGCAATATTGCGCTGGACTGTGTCATCGAGCTCGTCGTCGACGACAAGGCGCTGGTGGGACGCATCGTCAAGCGCGCTGAGGATGCCCAGGCCGCAGGCCAGCCTGTACGCAAGGACGACAACCCGGCTGTGTTCGAGGAGCGCCTGCGGGAATATTACAAGAAGACGGCGCCGCTGACCGGCTATTATTACGCCAAAGGCAGGCTGAAGACCGTCGATGGCATGGCCAGTATCGACGGGGTGACCGCGGAGATCGAGAAGGTGCTCGCGGCGACGGCGAGGTAGGTCGTTCCGACAAGCAAAGATTGCGCTTGACTGGAGGGAGCCGTTGGGGTATGGCGGCCCGTCTTCCTGTCAGGCATGGACTTTGCTTGCCCGCAAGGGCAGGGCAGTCGTTTTGAACCAGGAAACTCCCGCAAGGGCCGGCCTCCACCGGACGCGGGGCAACTTAGATAGCGCCGGCACGTCCGGCCCACATGGAGATGAGAACAAATGGCTCGTATAGCCGGCGTCAACATTCCGACCAACAAGCGCGTCGTCATCGCGCTTCAGTACATTCACGGCATCGGCAAGAAGTTTGCCCAGGAGATCGTCGACAAGGTCGGCATCCCGGCGGACCGCCGCGTCAACCAGCTGACCGACGCGGAAGTGCTGCAGATCCGCGAGACGATCGACCGCGACTATCAGGTCGAAGGCGACCTGCGCCGCGAAGTCTCGATGAACATCAAGCGGCTCATGGACCTCGGCTGCTACCGCGGCCTGCGTCACCGCCGCTCGCTGCCAGTCCGCGGCCAGCGCACGCACACCAATGCGCGCACCCGCAAGGGCCCGGCCAAGGCGATCGCCGGCAAGAAGAAGTAATTGAGCGAATAGCGAGTAGCCATTAGCGAGTAGGGGACTCTATTCGCTATTCCCTATTCACTACTCGCTTCTAAAGGTGGAGCCGCTGGCGTTACGGCGGTGTAGAGATCAACTGAAAGGACTACCATGGCCAAGGAAGCCGCTCGTGTTCGCCGCCGCGAACGCAAGAACATCTCGTCGGGCGTTGCCCACGTCAATTCGACCTTCAACAATACGATGATCACTATCACCGACGCGCAGGGCAATTCGATTGCCTGGTCGTCGGCCGGCGCCCAGGGCTTCAAGGGTTCGCGCAAGTCGACCCCGTTCGCCGCCCAGATGGCTGCCGAGGACGTCGCCAAGAAGGCCCAGGAACACGGCATGCGCATGCTTGAGGTCGAGGTCTGCGGACCCGGCTCCGGTCGCGAATCGGCGCTGCGCGCCCTGCAGGCGGCCGGCTTCACCATCACCTCGATCCGTGATGTGACGCCGATCCCGCACAATGGCTGCCGCCCGCGTAAGAAGCGCCGCGTCTAATATTTTTGAACACCGCGTGAGCGCCGAGGCGCTGCTGCGCGGATTTCCAGGCTGCCCGCCACGATTGGATGGTGGCGGGTCAAAGGAAGGAAGACACAATGATCCAGAAAAACTGGCAGGAACTGATCAAGCCGAACAAGATCGAGTTCTCGTCGAAGAAGAAGACGCTGACCACGCTGGTGGCAGAGCCGCTCGAACGCGGCTTCGGCCTCACCCTCGGCAACGCGCTGCGGCGCGTGCTTCTGTCTTCGCTGCGGGGCGCGGCCGTTACCGCCGTGCAGATCGACGGCGTGCTGCATGAATTCTCGTCCATCGCCGGCGTGCGCGAGGACGTGACCGACATCGTGCTCAACATCAAGGAAATCGCCATCCGCATGGAAGGCGATGGTCCCAAGCGCATGGTCGTGCGCAAGCAGGGCCCGGGCGCCGTGCTCGCCGGCGACATCCAGACCGTGGGCGACGTCGAGATCCTCAACCCCGACCACGTCATTTGCACGCTGGACGAGGGCGCCGAGATCCGCATGGAGTTCACCGTCGACACCGGCAAGGGCTACGTGCCGGCCGAGCGCAACCGCGCCGAGGACGCGCCGATCGGCCTGATCCCGGTCGACAGCCTCTATTCGCCGGTCAAGAAGGTCTCCTACAAGGTCGAGAACACCCGCGAGGGCCAGGTTCTCGACTATGACAAGCTGACCATGACGATCGAGACCGACGGTTCGATCTCGGGCGAGGACGCGGTGGCTTTCGCCGCCCGCATCCTGCAGGATCAGCTCGCCCTGTTCGTCAACTTCGACGAGCCGCAGAAGGAAGTCGCCGCCGAGGCCGTCACCGAGCTCGCCTTCAACCCGGCGCTGCTCAAGAAGGTCGACGAGCTGGAACTCTCGGTGCGTTCGGCCAACTGCCTGAAGAACGACAACATCGTCTATATCGGCGACCTGATCCAGAAGACCGAAGCCGAGATGCTGCGCACCCCGAACTTCGGCCGCAAGTCGCTGAACGAGATCAAGGAAGTGCTGGCAGCGATGGGCCTGCACCTCGGCATGGAAGTGCCGGACTGGCCGCCGGAAAACATCGAAGACCTCGCCAAGCGTTACGAAGACCAATATTGAGCATGAATTCCAAGGATCGGCGGCGCGAGCCGCTCGATCCGACGGTCATGCGGAAAACCATCAGAGGCCGTGGCCTCTTGAACAACTGAAGAAGGAAAAGAGCCATGCGCCACGGTTTCAAAGGCCGTCGCTTCGCCCGCAGCGTAAGCCACCGCAAGTCGATGTTCGCCAACCTCGCCGTGTCGCTGATCGAGCACGAGCAGATCGTCACCACCCTGCCGAAGGCGAAGGACCTGCGTCCGATCGTCGAGAAGCTGGTGACGCTCGGCAAGCGCGGCGACCTGCACGCCCGTCGTCAGGTCATCGCCCAGATCGGCAACGAGCCGGTCGTGAAGCGCCTATTCGAGACGATTGCGCCGCGTTACGCGCAGCGCAACGGTGGCTATCTGCGCATCATGAAGGCGGGCTTCCGCAAGGGCGACAACGCCGCGATGGCGGTGATCGAGTTCGTCGACCGCGACACCTCGGCCAAGGGCGCAGCCGACCGCGCCCGCCTCGAGGCCGAAGGCGGCAACGAGGAAGCCGCGGCCGCCTGAGGTCTCGGCTTTCGAAATTGAATGCGAGGGGCCTGCGGGCCCCTTTTGCATTTTGGAGGCTGAGCCCGGGAGCGGGCGGATTTTCGCACGCAGGCTCATGCTTTTGCGCGACAAGCGCCTGATTTCCGTGCATTGGCCTTTCATTCTGCACAATCGTCGGGACAATGGCGCCTGATCTGGAGGATTCGGAATGCACCTCAAACGGCTGTTTCTCATTGCAGTTTGCGCGCTTGCCGCTTTCGCCGGGGCGCCGGCCGTCAGACAGGCATCGGCCGAGGACGCCGCCAAGCCGGCAGACCCCGGCCTCTCCGACGTGCTGACCGATCTGCTGCATGGCGTCGAAGGCGAGAACGCCACCTCGGGCCCTGACAAGCGCGTGCCGTTCGGCCGCGAGGAGGTGCAGCTTTCCTTCGCGCCGCTGGTCAAGCAGACGGCGCCTGCCGTGGTCAATGTCTACGCCTCGCAGACCGCCAAGGTGACCTCGCCCTTCGAGGGCGATCCCTTCTTCGAGGAGTTCTTCGGCCGCGCCCAGCCGCGTGCGCAGTCCTCGCTGGGCTCCGGCGTGCTGGTCGATCCGAGCGGCGTCATCGTCACCAACTACCATGTCATCAAGGACGCCGACGAGGTAAAGGTCGCGACCGCCGACGGGCGCGAGTTCACCTCGAAGGTCATGCTGAAGGACGAGACGCTCGATCTCGCCGTGCTCAAGATCTCGGCCGACAAGCCGTTCCCGGTGATCGCCATCGGCGATTCGGATGCGCTCGAGGTCGGCGACCTGGTGCTGGCCATCGGCAATCCGTTCGGCGTCGGCCAGACCACCACCAGCGGCATTGTTTCTGCACTTGCCCGCAGCCATATCGGGGTCTCGGATTCCGGCTATTTCATCCAGACCGACGCCGCCATCAATCCCGGCAATTCCGGTGGCGCGCTGATCAACATGGGCGGCCAACTGGTCGGCATCAACACGGCGATCTACAGCCGCAGCGGCGGCTCGATCGGCATCGGTTTCGCTATTCCCGCCAACATGGTGCGCGCCTTCGCCGACGCCGCCAAGGCCGGACTCGACTTCTTCGAGCGGCCCTATATCGGCGCCGAATTCGAGGCCGTTACGCCGCAGATCGCGGAATCGCTCGGTATCGAAAAGCCGACCGGCGCGCTGGTTTCGTCGGTCGATGCGGCCGGCCCTGCCGGCAAGGCGGGCTTAAAACCCGGCGACGTCGTGCTGTCGCTCAACAATACGCCGGTCGAAAGCATCGAGGCGCTGGACTACCGCATGGCGACGCTGTCGATCGGCTCCAAGGCGACCTTCGCCGTGCTGAGCAAAGGCCAGCAGGCGACGCTGGAGATCTCTCTGGAGCGGGCGCCGGAAGGCGCCAAGCCGACCGAGATGACGCTGCATGGCCGCAGCCCCTTCGCCGGCGCCAAGGTGGCGGAGCTGTCGCCGCGCCTTGCCCAGCGGCTCGGCCTGCGCACCGACTTGAAGGGCGTCACCGTGGTCGACATCAATCGCGATTCACCCGCCGCCGATTTCGGCTTCCAGCCGGGCGATATCGTACGCGAGGTGAACGGCACGAGCATCGATACAGCGGCGACGCTGGCACAAATTGCCCAGCAGGACACGCGCTGGTGGCGCTTTACCGTCGAGCGTGGCGGGCAGACACTGCGCCAGGTGTTGCGCTACTGAGCCCGGCCCAAGAGGGTCGCGCTCCAACTCGAAGACAAGCATGGCTGACCTGTTCAGTTCCGATGAACCGGAGAAAGCGCCGCCCGGGCGGCCGCTGGCCGATCGGCTGCGTCCGAAGAACCTTGGCGAGGTCGTCGGTCAGGAGCATCTGACCGGGCCGGACGGCGCGCTGACACGCCTGATCGATTCCGGCTCGCTCGGTTCGATGATCTTCTGGGGGCCGCCCGGCACCGGCAAGACGACGGTTGCGCGGCTCTTGGCTGGCGAAACCAATCTTGCCTTCGAGCAGATATCGGCGGTGTTCTCCGGCGTCGCCGACCTGAAGAAAGTGTTCGAGGCGGCGAAGCTGCGCCGCGCCAATGGCCGCCAGACGCTGCTCTTCGTCGACGAGATCCATCGCTTCAACCGTGCCCAGCAGGACGGCTTTCTGCCCGTCATGGAAGACGGCACGGTGGTGCTGGTCGGCGCCACGACGGAAAACCCGTCCTTCGAACTGAACGCCGCGCTGCTGTCCCGCGCGCGCGTACTGGTGTTCCGCTCGCTGGGTGAGGAGAGCATCGCCAAGCTTTTGGCGCGCGCGGAAGAAACCGAGGGCAGGGCGCTGCCGCTCGACGAGGAAGCGCGGGCCATGCTCATCCGCATGAGCGACGGCGACGGCCGCGCCTCGCTGACGCTGGCCGAGGAAGTCTGGCGCGCCGCCAAGCCGGGCGAGGTGTTCGGGCCGGAGGGCCTGCAGCGCGTCATCCAGCGCCGCGCGCCGATCTACGACAAGGGCCAGGATGGACACTACAACCTGATCTCGGCGCTGCACAAATCGGTGCGCGGTTCGGACCCCGACGCCGCGCTCTACTATCTCGCCCGCATGTTCGATGCCGGTGAGGATCCGCTCTATCTCGGCCGCCGGCTGGTGCGCATGGCGGTGGAGGATATCGGCTTGGCCGATCCGCAGGCGCTGGTCATCGCCAATGCCGCCAAGGACGCCTATGACTATCTCGGCTCTCCCGAGGGCGAGCTCGCCTTCGCCGAGGCCGCCGTCTATCTCGCCACCGCGCCGAAATCGAACGCCGTCTACACCGCCTTCAAGGCGGCGACACAGGCGGCCAAGGAGTTCGGCTCGCTGCTGCCGCCAAAACACATCCTCAACGCGCCGACAAAGCTGATGAAAGAGGAGGATTACGGCGCCGGCTACCGCTACGACCACGACGAGCCGGATG
This sequence comes from Mesorhizobium sp. M1E.F.Ca.ET.045.02.1.1, assembly GCF_003952485.1. NCBI lineage: Bacteria > Pseudomonadati > Pseudomonadota > Alphaproteobacteria > Hyphomicrobiales > Phyllobacteriaceae > Mesorhizobium > Mesorhizobium sp. M1E.F.Ca.ET.045.02.1.1. Next base: position 5,601,817 of record NZ_CP034447.1, on the reverse strand, counting down.
CCTTCTCCGGTCAGGACTATTTCCCGGAAAAGATGGGCCGCCGCACTTTCTACGATCCGCCCGAGCGTGGCTTCGAGCGCGATATCAGGAAGCGGCTGGAATACTGGGCAAAGCTGCGCAAAGAGCGGGAGTAACGCCCCAGCAAAACTTTAGTGCTGGCGATCGAAGGGCGTCGGCCTTTACCTTTGTGGCCCGCGCCTCTGATCAAACCCCGCTGCGTCTTCGCAATCGGGCCAATGCGTCCACCTATGCGGGACGCACTCAGTGGTCCATCACCAGCGGCTCGGAAGATGAGTCGTCGGATCCGTCGGTCTCGGTACCGGAATCTGCGCCAGTGCCAGTCGTGCCTCCTGTGTTATCCTCACCCTGGTCGTGAGCAGATTCCTTCTCACCGTCATGGCTGCCAGAGGTTCCGCTGCTGCTGTGGCTGTCGCCGCCATCGTGCTCGCCGCCGTCACCGCCACCATTGCCGCCGTCGTGACCTCCGTCGCCGCCGCCACCACCGCCCTCGGATTCGGCGTGGGCAACGGCTGGAACGAGCTTAGCCGCACCGTCAAGCGTCAAGTGGTAGGGTGCAATGGTGAGTGCCAGCGCCGCCGACGCGCGCAGCGTGAGCCAGACGAGCCGGTTGAAGGGAATTGTGGTCATCTTATCCTCCTCGTAGAGTGCTGTTAGTGAACTAATTCAGCCGAAGATCGACGACAGGCCACGACGGCTTGCGACGGTCATTGGTACGGGATAGCGAATCCAACCTGACAACTGGCTGACAGCCGTTTCGGGTGCTGCCGGCCAAGCCGGCGAGTTGGGGCGCTTCTGATGGTGGAGGAAAAGAGCGCGGCGATGATTTTGGCCCAGATTGTGCAGCGGTAGGAAAAATCCTATTAAGGCGCACGGCTGGCGGGGGTCGCCGTGATTTGGCTCATGCGAACAGGATCGCGCTTCCGCGCGAAACACTATGACAAAGCAAACCGTTAAGACCCTTCGTAAGGCTGCGACCGCAGTCCTGCTTCTTGCGCTCGGCTTCTACTTCATCCCGATCCTGACGACGATCCTCATCGTCTGCGGCCTGATCGACATCATGCGCAATGACGAGAAGAACTGGAAGCTGTTCGACCGCTATTTCCTCGGCAACGGCCTGTTCACCTGGCTGCTTTCACCGTTCAACCTGATTGTGGACCTTCTCTGCTACAGGAACCACGGCGTCTGGAAGCTTGACCAGTTTCCTGAAGACTACCAGCGTGAGATCAACGAGGTTCTGGGCGTCTTCAAGTCGCGCAAGGACGAGATCATCGCCGACATCGACGCCAATTTCGGCACCGGCCGGCGCGGCATGTATGTCTATCAGTGGTACGGCAAGCACAAGATCGACAACGTTCCCGAATTCAACAAGGACTTCAAATACATCAAGACAATTGCCGTCTCGGTCTTCAGCGGCCGTGAATCGACCTCCTGGCATTTCGGGCCGCTCCGGCTCAGCCTGCGCATCCTCTACAATCTGATCCCGGTGAAGGCCGAGATCTTCGTCCAGTGCGGCAGCAAGAAGAACTACTGGTACGACAATCCGCTGTTCATCTTCGACGACACGCTCTTCCACCGCTCGGTCAATGAATATGACGGACGCCGCTATTGCGTCTTCGTCGATATCGTCCGCCCGTCTCCGTTCCCCGGCCTGATCGCGGGCATGCTTGCTGTCGTCTCGGTCAGCGTCGAGCGCATCAATTCCGTCTTCTACAAGAACTGGAAGATGATCGGCTCGTCCAAGCCCAAGAAGGCCGCCGCCAACTGACCCGAGGCGGAACCGCAGGGTTCGAGCATCCTGGCCCGTCTTAAACCAACGTCCTATGGCGCCGATGGGAGGCGACCTTTAGAACTCCGGAGCAATTCCAGGGAAAATGCGCAGCGATTTTCCCTGGAATTGCGCAAAATCAAAAACCTGTTGCGGTCGGCGACTATATTGAAACTGAGCCGCTCCGGGTGTCGGATATGTTCTTGCGAACATGACGACGGAGCAGAGGGAGGTTCTGCTCGCCGGGAGGACTAGGTTGATCGGACGGCAAACAGCCGTGCACGCGGATTTGGTCCAGGCCTCGATCGCGAAAAGCGACGCGGCCCATTCGGCGTTGGTCGCCTCGTGGCGACGTTCCCTCCATTTGCATGGTCTCGACCCGGCCGAGCGCAAGGCGCCCAGACGGCTGACCGAAGGCGAACTGAGGCAGGCCAGGCAGCGCACGGAGCGACTCGTCCGAGCCGCCGAAGGGAGCCTCAATCGGCTTTACCTCGCCGTCGGCGGTGTCGGCTGCTGCGTGATGCTGGCTGACCGCGACGGCATTCCCCTGGAGCGCAGGGGCGCCGTTGCCGATGACGAGACCTTCGACGAATGGGGCCTGTGGACCGGCACGGTCTGGAGCGAGGAGAGCGAAGGCACCAACGGGATCGGCACCTGCATCGCAGACCAACGGGCGCTCACCATCCATCGCGACCAGCATTTCTTTTCGCGCAACACCTTGCTCAGTTGCACGACCGCGCCGGTCTATGATCACGAAGGCAATCTGGCGGCTGCGCTCGACGTGTCCTCCTGCCGGTCGGATCTGACGGAGGGTTTCGTCCAGCTCATCGCCGTCGCCGTGGGGGATGCCGCGCGCCGCATCGAGGCCGAGAATTTCCGCATGGTGTTTTCCGGCGCCCGCATTCTGTTGGCCCCTGCCGCTGAGCGTACCGCCGGCGCGCTCATCGCGGTCGATTCGGACGATCTGGTGATCGGCGCGACGCGCAACGCGCGGCTTGCGCTTGGCATAACGCGCGAAGCCCTGGCCAAGGGGCTGTTGGCAGCAGACGTCCTCGGCGATGCGCCAGGCGCGAGGGAAGACCTCGACGATGCCGAGCGCGGCGTGCTCCAGCGGGCGCTGGCTCGCGCCGGCGGCAATGTCTCGGCGGCGGCGCAAAGCCTAGGTATTTCGCGCGCGACGCTGCATCGCAAGCTCGCCCGTTTCGCTATCCGCCGTCCGCATTGATTTCACGGCCCTGACCTGTCGCAGTTCTGCGACACTCGGCGGCCGCGATCGTCCCGCCCCGGGCTGACAAACCGAAGCCTGTCCGCGACCCTTCCCTCCTGACGCGCCGCATCCCGCGGCGTGCTTCTTGGGAGGAAGTCATGAACAAGGTAGAATTTTCGCGTACAGCCAAGGTTCCTTTCGCCAAGCGTTACGACAACTTCATCGGTGGCAAGTGGACGGCGCCGCACTCCGGCAAATATTTCGATAACATCTCGCCGGTTACCGGGCGGCCCTTGTGTGAAATCGCCCGCTCGGATGCGAACGATATCGAGGCAGCACTCGATGCCGCGCACAAGGCCAAGGATGCCTGGGGCAAGACCAGCCCCGCGGAGCGCGCGCTGATCCTCCATCGCATCGCCGATCGCATGGAAGAAAACCTCGATCTGCTGGCGCTCGCCGAGACCTGGGACAACGGCAAGCCGATCCGCGAAACGACGGCGGCCGACCTTCCTTTGGCCGTCGACCATTTCCGCTATTTCGCCGGCGTGCTGCGCAGCCAGGAAGGCAGCCTCTCCGAAATCGACCACGACACCGTCGCCTATCATTTCCATGAGCCGCTCGGCGTCGTCGGCCAGATCATTCCGTGGAACTTCCCGCTGCTGATGGCCTGCTGGAAGCTGGCGCCCGCGCTCGCCGCCGGCAACTGCGTGGTGCTGAAGCCGGCCGAGCAGACTCCGGCGACGATCATGCTGTGGGCCGACCTTATCGGCGACCTTCTGCCGGAAGGCGTGCTCAACATCGTCAACGGCTTCGGCCTCGAGGCCGGCAAGCCGCTGGCGTCGTCGAACCGCATCGCCAAGATCGCCTTCACCGGCGAGACGACGACCGGTCGTCTGATCTCGCAATATGCCAGTCAGAACCTCATTCCGGTAACGCTCGAGCTCGGCGGCAAGTCGCCCAACATCTTCTTCCAGGACGTGACGGCCGAAGACGACGATTTCTTCGACAAGGCGATCGAGGGTTTCGTCATGTTCGCGCTCAATCAGGGCGAGGTCTGCACGTGCCCCAGCCGCGCGCTGGTGCACGAGAAGATCTACGACCAGTTCATGGAGCGCGCGCTGAAGCGCGTCGAGGCGATCGTCCAGGGCGATCCGCTCGATCCCGCAACCATGATCGGCGCCCAGGCTTCGAGCGAGCAGCTGGAAAAGATCCTGTCCTACTTCGACATCGGCCGCCAGGAAGGGGCCAAGGTGCTGACAGGCGGCGAGCAGAACCATCTGCCGGGCGACCTTGCCGGCGGCTACTACGTCAAGCCGACCGTGTTCAAGGGGCACAACAAGATGCGCATCTTCCAGGAAGAGATCTTCGGCCCTGTGGTGTCGGTGACCACCTTCAAGGACGATGACGAGGCGCTGTCGATCGCCAACGACACGCTCTACGGGCTCGGCGCGGGCATCTGGAGCCGCGACGCGAACCGTTGCTACCGCTTCGGCCGCGCCATCCAGGCGGGCCGCGTGTGGACCAACTGCTACCACGCCTATCCGGCGCATGCCGCCTTCGGCGGCTACAAGCAGTCGGGCATCGGGCGCGAGACGCACAAGATGATGCTCGACCATTATCAGCAGACCAAGAACATGCTGGTCAGCTACAGCCCGAAGAAGCTCGGCTTCTTCTAATCCTCCTAGGGCGCGTAGGGGAGGGTACGGCTTGCCGTACCCTCCTTTCATGACAGGAGGATCGCATGGACAAGGCCTCGTTGGGCAAAGTGTCGGCCACGCCAGAGGCCGAGGCGCTGCTTGCCGAGATCATCGCCGATCACGGGCCGGTGCTGTTTCACCAGTCTGGCGGTTGCTGCGATGGGTCCTCGCCGATGTGCTACCCGCGCGCAGAGTTCACGGTCGGCGACAATGACGTGAGGCTGGGCGAGATCGGCGACACGCCCGTCTACATCAGCGCCTCGCAAATCGAGGCCTGGAAGCACACTGACCTCATCATCGACGTCGTGCCGGGCAGGGGCGGCATGTTCTCGCTCGACAATGGCCGTGAGAAACGGTTCCTGACGCGCTCGACGGTCTGCGCCGCGCCGGCGCCATCTTCGAAGAATTGACTGGGCGGAAGAATTCCATCGATCCGCGACGATTGGGGTAATCGTCGCCCTTTGTTGGGTCTTTGGCTCGCACCCTGCCTGCCTTAGGCACGTCGCGCTGAGCGATTCAGGTGACGTGCTTCAAGTTCCTTGTTTTTGAGCAAGTCGTTCTCCCAAAGCCGCTCCGCACTTTTGGGCGACATGCTTTAGTGCTATGGCGCCGCTTTCGAACGGAAAAGCGAAGTCATGGCAGGTGTTGAACAGATCACGGTGGAAGCCGGCGAGGCGGGCATGCGGCTCGACCGCTGGTTCAAGGTCCACTATCCGGGCCTCGGCTTCGGCTATCTGCAGAAGCTTTTGCGCTCCGGGCAAATCCGCGTCGATGGCGGCCGGGCGAAGCCTGACACGCGCGTGGAGCCCGGCCAGACCGTCCGCATCCCGCCGCTTGACGTCGACAAGAAGGGCGACGCCCCGCTTACCGGCCATTCGATCCGCAACCAGGGCGATGCCGATGTGCTCGCCAAGATGCTGCTGCACGAGGATCCGAAAGTCTTCGTCTTCAACAAGCCGGCGGGGCTCGCTGTCCAGGGCGGCTCAGGCGTGACACGCAATGTCGACGACATGCTGGAGGCCTGGCGCAACCAGAAGGGCGAGAAGCCGCGCCTCGTGCATCGTCTCGACCGCGACACCTCGGGCGTGCTGGTCGTTGCCCGCACCCGCCTTGCCGCGATGAAGCTTTCGGAAGCATTCCGGGCGCGCGACACGAAGAAGACCTACTGGGCGCTGGTCAAGGGCGTGCCGTCGAAGCGCGAGGACAAGATCTCGACCTGGCTGGTCAAGGAGGCGACGCCGGACGGCGACCGCGTGCGCATCGCCAAGCATGGCGAGAAGGGCGCCGACCATGCCGTCTCCTATTACCGCGTCGTCGAGCAGGCGGCGCAGTCGTTGTCCTGGCTGGAGATGGAACCATATACCGGCCGCACGCATCAGCTTCGCGTGCATGCCGCCCATATCGGCTGCCCGATCATCGGCGATCCCAAATATTTCGAGGCCGACACCAATTGGGAATTTCCAGGCGGCATCCAGAACCGGCTGCATCTGCATGCGCGCCGCATCGTGATTCCGCATCCCGACCAGGGCGTCATCGATGTCACAGCGCCGATGCCGCCGCATATGCGCCAGAGCTGGAACCTGCTCGGCTTCGACGAGCAGAGCGCGGAGGACAACAATTGAGCGGCGCGACCGATACGCTCGACCGCCGCGACGCAGTCGACATGACTGCGGCCGCCATCATGGTCGGGCTGACGCTGTCCTGGGGGATGAACTACGTCGCCGCCAAGGTTTCGTATGCCGGTTACGATCCGGTTTTCGTCTCCATCGCGCGCTCCATCCTTGGCGGGTTGTGCGTGTTCGGCTGGTGCCGGCTGCGTGGCATCAAACTCTTTCAGGCGGATGGCACGCTGGTCGCCGGCATCGTCGCGGGCGTGCTCTTCGGCGTCGAATTCTTGTTCCTCTATGTCGGGCTGGAGTACACGACCGTCGCCCGCAACACGCTCTTGGTCAACACCATGCCGTTCTGGGTGCTGGTCGGCGGCCATTTCCTGCTCAGCGAGCGCATCACCACGCGCAAGCTTACCGGCCTCGTGCTCGCCTTCTGCGGCCTCGCGGCCGTCTTCTTCGACGGTATCGTCGCCGGCAACAATGCGACGCTGACGGGCGATCTGCTGAGCCTTGGTGCCGGCATCCTGTGGGCGCTGACCAGCATCGTCATCAAGCGGTCGAAACTGGCAGAAACCAGTGCCGAGAAGCTCTTGCTCTATCAGCTCGCCGGCGCGGCTGTCGTCGGCGCCCTGGTGATGCCTTTCGCCGGCCCGCCGATCCGCGAGATCGCCGCATTGCCGACACTGGCCTTGCTGTTCCAGTCTTTCTATATCGTCGCCTTCACCTATGTTTTGTGGTTCTGGCTGCTGACGCGCTATCCGGCAGCGGGCCTGTCGAGCTTCGCCTTTTTGTCGCCGGTGTTCGGCGTGCTGTGCGGCGCGGTGCTCTTGGATGAGCCGCTGACGGTCCGGATCTTCCTGGCGCTTGGCCTGATCGCCGCCGGGCTGATCATCGTCAACCGGACGGCGCGCAGGCAGCCCGCACCGTAAGGAGTTCGACATGCGCGACATCCTCAACGACCTCGAAGCTGGAAAGCAGCTTTCCGATCCCGATCCGGTGCGCCGCGCCCAGATCCAGATGAAGACGCCGCTGCCGAAGCGCTTCTACAAGGCTGTTTCGGTCGTGCCGGTCGAAAACGGTTTTGCCGTCCATCTCGACGGCAGGCCGGTCCGAACACCGGGAAAGGCGCTGCTGGTGCTGCCGACAGAAAGAGCGGCGATGCTGGTGGCTGACGAGTTTTCCGCGCAGGGCGAGGTCATCGACCCCGTCACCATGCCGGTCATGCGCCTTGCCAACACGGCCCTCGACGGTGTCGCCGGCGACCCGCAAGCGGTGCTCGAAGATGTCCTGCGCTTCGCTTCGTCGGACCTGCTCTGCTACCGCGCCGATAGCCCTCAGGGCCTGGTGGACCGGCAGAACAAGCTCTGGGACCCGGTTCTCGATTGGGCGAGGAGCCGCCTTGGTGCGCGCTTCAATCTTGCCGAGGGCGTCATCCATGTCGAGCAGCCGCGCGAGACGATCGCCGTCCTTGGCGCCCATCTTGCCCAGCGCGCCGAGCCGCTGCGTCTGGCCGCCATCCATGTCATGACCTCGCTGACCGGATCGGCGCTGCTGGCGCTTGCCGTCGATTTCGGCGAGCTCGGAGGCGAGGAAGCCTGGACCGCCGGCCATGTCGACGAGGACTGGCAGATCGAGCACTGGGGCCAGGATGCCGAGGCCGTCGCGCGCCGCTCGGCCCGCAAGCGCGATATGATGGCGGCGGTCAGCCTGCTGGAAGCGCTGCAAGCCTAGAGCAATTCCAGGAAAAAAGTGCGCAGCGGGTTTCGGTTCGGAATTGCGACAGAGAAAACAAGCAATTCCAGGAAAAGTGCGCAGCAGTTGAGCTCAGCGACTTCGCCGTAGCCTTCCATCCGGAGTTGCGTAAAACAAACTTGGAGTGGATCGACGATCCACTAGAGATGAGCCATCCAGTGCCACGCTCCGCTTTCGCATTGCACCTAATACGAAAGTCATAATCCCATCGTCTCGGTGCCTTTTGGCGGCGCTTTCTGCCATTTTTTCTTCGTTGGCCGCGTTTTTTTGAGTCCACGTTCGGAGAAGTTGCGGACGGTGGCGCGCAGTCATCGAGGACATACGGGATCCACGGGAGGATATATCAATGGCAATGGTTTCGACCGCCGGCGGAACAAGCCGCGGCATGACGCGGGAGGAAAAGAAGGTCATCTTCGCCTCCTCGCTCGGCACCGTTTTCGAATGGTACGATTTCTATCTTTACGGCTCGCTGGCCGCCTTCATCGGCGCGACCTTCTTCAGCCCGACCATCCCCGAGGCGACGCGCAACATCTTCGCGCTGCTGGCCTTTGCCGCCGGCTTCCTCGTCCGCCCGTTCGGCGCGCTGGTGTTCGGCCGCCTCGGCGACCTTGTCGGCCGCAAATACACCTTCCTCGTCACCATGACGATCATGGGCCTGTCGACCTTCCTGGTCGGCCTGCTGCCCGGTTACGCCAGTTGGGGTATCGCGGCACCCGTGATCCTGATCGGGCTCCGCATGTTCCAGGGCCTGGCGCTTGGCGGCGAATATGGCGGTGCCGCGACCTATGTCGCCGAGCACGCGCCGGACGATCGCCGCGGCTACTACACTTCCTGGATCCAGACGACGGCGACGCTCGGCCTGTTCCTGTCGCTGCTCGTCATCCTGGGCGTCCAGAGTTCGCTCAGCAAGGAAACCTATGCTGCCTGGGGCTGGCGCATTCCCTTCATCGTCTCGTTCCTGCTGCTCGCCGTCTCGGTCTGGATCCGGCTGTCGCTCTCGGAGTCGCCGACCTTCCAGCGCATGAAGGAAGAGGGCAAGGGCTCCAAGGCGCCGTTGTCGGAAGCCTTCGGCCAGTGGAAGAACGCCAAGATCGCGCTTCTGGCGCTGCTCGGCCTGACCGCCGGCCAGGCCGTCATCTGGTACAACGGCCAGTTCTACGCGCTGTTCTTCCTGACGAACGTGCTGAAGGTCGACGCGCAGTCGGTCAACATCATGATCGCGATCGCGCTTGCGGTAGGCTCGCTCTTCTTCGTCGTGTTCGGCTGGCTGTCGGACAAGATCGGCCGCAAACCGATCATCATGGCTGGCCTGGCGCTTGGTATCGTCTGCACCTTCCCGCTGTTCAAGGCGCTGACCTGGGCCGCCAACCCGGCTTTGGCCACCGCGCAGCAGAATACGCGCGCGACGGTGACGGCTGCCCCCGGCGACTGCAGGTTCCAGTTCAACCCGGTCGGCACGGCGAAGTTCACGACATCCTGTGACATCGCGACCTCCTTCCTGACCAAGAACTCGGTGCCTTATGACGTCGTGACGACGGCCGCGCCCGGAACCGCCGCTACGGTCAAGATCGGCAATGACACGGTGCAATCATACGACGCCGTCGCCGCCGGCGATCAGGCCAAGGCCAAGGATGGCGCCTTCACCAAAGCGGTCAACATGGCCTTGCAGGACGGCGGCTACCCGCTGAAGCGCGCCGCCGCCAAGGTGCCGGACCAGAAGCTCGATGCCTTCGTCGCGGCCAATCCGGAGCTGAAGCTCGACGCTGCGGCCATCCGTGGCGGCGAGAAGACGACGGTTCCGGCCGACAAGGCGGTCACCGACAAGCTGCTGACCAAGGACGAGGCAGCTGGCGCGTCTGAGATCACCGTCTACAACATTCCGGGCGGCGGTGCTTTCGCGATGACCGCCGATCCGGCCGCCATCAACTGGCCGATGACGATCGGTATCCTGTTCATCCTGGTGGTGTTCGTGACCATGGTCTACGGCCCGATCGCCGCTATTCTGGTCGAGATGTTCCCGACCCGCATCCGCTACACCGGCATGTCGCTGCCCTACCATATCGGCAACGGCTGGTTCGGCGGCCTGCTGCCGGCAACGGTGTTCGCGCTGAGCGCTTACAAGGGCGACATCTATTACGGCCTCTGGTACCCCGTGGTGATCGCCGCGATGTCGCTCGTCATCGGCATGATCTTCGTCAGGGATACGCTCGGCACCGACCTGCACGGCAAGGACTAGCCGATCGACCCTTCTGGAATGAAAAGCCCGGCGCGAGTGATCGCGCCGGGCTTTTTCATGCCGAACTGGAAAGTCTTGGTCAGCTCTTGCGCTGCTGGTTTTCTTCCTCGATGGCCGCCTCATGGTACCAACCGTCGAAATCGGCGTGCGTATTGCGCAGCGAGGCAAGCTCTGCCGTGAATTTGGCCTTTGCGCCTAAATTTGAGGCAGATACCCGACCTGCAAGCGGGAACATCAGAATCTTTGCCGACGGACGGGACGTGGTGACTTCCATTGGCGGCCTCCCTTATTCTCCAGGAGCTTGGCGATTCAACTTTCTCCCAAGATAGGTTCTGCGATTCATTTAGGCAATATGCCCGCAAAAAGATCAATATTTGCCTACTATTTATGCATATTCTACAGTTGGACGATTGCCGCGCATTGCTGAGACGGCTCAACAGATTCAACGCGTTGCCACGATCATTTTGCCGCACCCGGGGCGGGGAGAGTGGCACACGAATTGCTTTTTAACGACCGGCAGGCCGGCCAGGTCCGGCCGTGCGTCGATCCCGCCGTGGCGCGGCGTCCAAGCAACGAGAGGCACTGGAATGACCAAATACAAGCTCGAGTATATCTGGCTCGACGGCTACACCCCGACCCCCAATCTGCGCGGCAAGACCCAGATCAAGGAGTTTGCCGAGTTCCCGACCCTCGAGCAGCTGCCGCTGTGGGGCTTCGACGGCTCCTCGACGAACCAGGCCGAAGGCCGCAGCTCCGACTGCGTGCTGAAGCCGGTAGCGGTTTATCCGGATCCGGCCCGCACCAACGGCGTTCTCGTCATGTGCGAGGTCATGATGCCCGATGGTGTGACGCCGCACGCGTCGAACAGCCGCGCGACCATCCTCGATGACGAGGGCGCCTGGTTCGGCTTCGAACAGGAGTATTTCTTCTACAAGGACGGCCGTCCGCTCGGCTTCCCCGAGAGCGGCTATCCGGCTCCGCAGGGCCCGTATTACACCGGCGTCGGCTACAAGAATGTCGGCGATGTCGCGCGCCAGATCGTCGAGGAGCATCTCGACCTCTGCCTCGCCGCCGGCATCAACCATGAAGGCATCAACGCCGAGGTGGCGAAGGGCCAGTGGGAATTCCAGATTTTCGGCAAGGGTTCCAAGAAGGCCGCCGACCAGATGTGGATGGCGCGTTACCTGCTCCTGCGTCTTACCGAGAAGTACGGCATCGACATCGAGTTCCACTGCAAGCCGCTCGGCGACACCGACTGGAACGGCTCGGGCATGCACTGCAACTTCTCGACCAACTATATGCGCGAAGTCGGCGGCAAGGCCTATTTCGAGGCGCTGATGGCGCAGTTCGAAAAGAACCTGATGGATCACATCGCCGTCTATGGTCCGGACAACGACAAGCGCCTGACCGGCAAGCACGAGACCGCGCCGTGGAACAAGTTCTCCTACGGTGTCGCCGACCGCGGCGCCTCGATCCGCGTTCCGCACTCCTTCATCAAGAACGACTACAAGGGCTATCTGGAAGACCGTCGTCCGAACTCGCAGGGCGACCCCTACCAGATCGCCTCGCAGGTCCTGAAGACGATCTCGCAGGTCTCGACCGACGCCGTTTCAGCGGCCGCCTGACGGACGAGCTTCGATTACAGAAAAAAGCCCCGGCGGAAAAAATGCCGGGGCTTTTTTCATGGCGAATGCCGATGCGCTGCCGTCAGCCGGCGAGCACGGCCTCCCCGGTCGCCTGACGGCGAGCGTTCGCATTTCCTATTGATGGCCAAATCTTCCACCAGGCCGGACAATGGGCGGACAGGTCGCGCCGCAAATGAAAGGCCCTTGGAAAGGAGCACCTTCCAAGGGCCTAATTTTCTATTCGATCAGAGTGTTAGACCGAATAGTACATGTCGTACTCGACCGGGTGCGGAGTCATTTCGAAGCGCATGACCTCGGCCATCTTCAGCTCGATATAGCTGTCGATCTGGTCGTCGTCGAAGACGCCGCCGGCCTTCAGGAAGGCGCGATCCTTGTCGAGGCTCTGCAGGGCTTCGCGCAGCGAGCCGCAGACCGTCGGGATCTTCTTCAGCTCCTTCGGCGGCAGGTCGTAGAGGTCCTTGTCCATCGGCTGTCCGGGATGGATCTTGTTCTTGATGCCGTCGAGGCCGGCCATCAGCATGGCGGCGAAGCCGAGATAGGGGTTCGCGCCCGGATCGGGGAAGCGGACCTCGACGCGCTTCGACTTCGGCGACGAGCCGAACGGGATGCGGCAGGAAGCCGAGCGGTTGCGGGCCGAATAAGCGAGCAGCACCGGCGCTTCATAACCAGGCACCAGCCGCTTGTAGGAGTTGGTGAGCGGGTTGGTGAAGGCGTTGATCGCCTTGGCGTGCTTGATGATGCCGCCGATGTAGAACAGGCAGCTCTCCGACAGGCCGGCATATTCGTTGCCGGCGAAGGTCGGCTTGCCGCCTTTCCAGATCGACTGGTGGACGTGCATGCCCGAACCGTTGTCGCCGAACACCGGCTTCGGCATGAAGGTGGCCGTCTTGCCATAGGCGTTGGCGACCTGGTGCACGACATACTTGTAGATCAGCATCTTGTCGGCGTTGCGCACCAGCGTATCGAACTTGATGCCGAGTTCGTGCTGGGCGGCCGCGACCTCGTGGTGATGCTTCTCGACGCGCACGCCCATCTCGGCGAGCACGGTCAGCATCTCGGAGCGCATGTCCTGGCATGAATCAACCGGCGGCACAGGGAAATAACCGCCCTTGGTGCGTGGACGATGGCCGAGATTGCCGGTCTCGTAGTCGGTGTCGTCATTGGACGGCAGCTCGGTGGAGTCGAGCCGGAAGCCGGTATTGTACGGATCGACCTTGTACTTGACGTCGTCGAACACGAAGAACTCGGCTTCCGGGCCGACGAAGATCTGGTCGCCGATGCCTTCCGACTTCATATAGGCCTCGGCCTTCTTGGCGGTGCCGCGCGGGTCGCGGTTATAGGCCTCGCCGGAGATCGGATCGAGGATGTCGCACAGGATGACCATGGTCGACTGGGCAAAGAACGGATCCATATGGACGGTGTCCGTGTCCGGCATCAGCACCATGTCGGACTCGTTGATCGCCTTCCAGCCGGCGATGGAGGAACCGTCGAACATGACGCCGTCGGCGAACATGTCTTCCTCGACCTCGACGACATCCATCGTCACATGCTGCAGCTTGCCCCGCGGATCGGTGAAGCGCAGGTCGACGAACTTCACGTCGTTGTCTTTGATCTGCTTCATGATGTCTTTGGCTGTCGTCATGTCATGTATCCCTGTTTGATGACGTTTTTTGATGATGACGGTTCAGAAAGGTGGGGTGGCGTCAGACGGCGTCCATGCCGGTTTCGCCGGTGCGGATGCGGACGACTTCCTCGATGTTGGAGACGAAGATCTTGCCGTCGCCGATGCGGCCGGTCTGCGCCGCCTTGCGGATGGCTTCGATGGCGCCTTCAACGGCATCGTCGCCGAGCACCACCTCGATCTTCACCTTGGGCAGGAAGTCGACGACATATTCGGCGCCTCGATAGAGCTCGGTGTGGCCCTTCTGCCGGCCAAAGCCTTTGGCCTCGGTAACGGTGATGCCCTGCAGTCCGGCCTCCTGAAGCGCCTCCTTCACTTCGTCCAGCTTGAATGGCTTGATGATCGCTTCGATCTTTTTCATGTAAAAAGTGGCCTCCACTGCCAAAGAGACGGGTTGTGTACCCCGCTTGCGCCTCCATCAAGCACGAAGCGTGCCAATTCCCGGAGGTTGGAGACGGTATCGGGCGATTCAGATGCCATGCCGCACCCGGATGTAAATTCGCGTCATCCGCCGCATCGGATGCGTCATCGACGCCCAAAGCCTATACATCGCTCCTCCATCCGTCTGCGCAAAATTTGGGCAGATAGCGTATTTTGCAGGCAGATTCCCCTCCGGGCGCCACCGCTTTCCGGTGATAGTCAGCCGTCGCTGTTTGCGTCGAACCGCAAATCGGACAATGCTTGATCGGATGGAGATCGGCAATCCCATGCGCAATGAACTTCTTTCGCCGGCCGAGATGGCCGAGGCCGACCGCCTGGCGATCGCGGAAGGTCCGCTCGACGGTTACGGGTTGATGCGCCGTGCCGGTGAGGCGGTCGCGGCCGTCGTGCTGGCGCGCAACCCGGCGGCGACGCGGGTGCACGTGCTGTGCGGTCCCGGCAACAATGGCGGCGACGGCTACGTCGTGGCGCGACTGCTTCAGGAAAGTGGCGTCGACGTCGCGTTGTGGGTGTCGGGCGAGCCGCGGCCAGGCAGTGACGCCGCGCTCGCCGCGGCCGACTGCCCGCTCGAGCGCCGGCCGCTGTCTGCCTTCACTGCCGAGCCCGGCTCGCTCGTGGTCGTCGCACTCTATGGGGCGGGGCTGTCCAAGCCGCTGTCGGGCGATGCCGCCAGGGCGGTCCGGATCGTGACGGATCTCCGCTTGCCAGTCGTCGCCATAGATCTGCCTTCCGGCGTTGCCGGCGAGAGCGGGGCCATTCTCGGCTGCGCATTTCGCGCAGCCATAACCGTGACCTTCGCGCGAAAGAAGCCGGGGCATCTGCTTTTGCCGGGGCGTGAGATGTGCGGCGAGATCGTGCTTGCCGACATCGGCATCGGTGACGGGATCATCGCTCAAATCGCGCCTCGAACCTTCGAGAACGGACCGGCGCTTTGGCTGGCAGGCTTTCCGGCCCCGGCTGTCGATACGCATAAATACAGGCGAGGCCACGCGAGCGTTTTTTCCGGCGGACCGTCGGCGACGGGTGCTGCCCGGCTGTCGGCACTTGCCGCCGCGAGAAGCGGGGCAGGGGCGGTGACTGTGCTGTCGCCGGCCAACGCCATGCAGGTGAACGCGGCGCATCTGACCTCGATCATGCTGCGCAAGGTCGATGCGGTTGCCGATCTCGGCGCGTTCCTCACCGATCGCCGCCCCTCGTCCTTCGTGCTCGGTCCGGGTTTCGGTGTCGGCGAAAAAGCGCGCGATTTTGTCCTCGCGCTGCTCGATGCAGGGCAGGGACAGGACACAGCCATTGAAGGGTTGGTGCTCGACGCAGACGGCATCACCTCGTTCCGCGACGAGCCCGAGACGCTGTTCCAGGCCGCCGGCAAGTCCGCGGCGCCGGCGCTGGTGATGACGCCGCATGAGGGTGAGTTCGCCCGGCTGTTCCCTGACGTCGCGAACGACAAGGCGCTCTCCAAACTGGCCAAGGCGCGCGCGGCGGCGGCGCGTGCCAATGCCGTCATCGTCTACAAAGGCGCCGACACTGTTATCGCCGCGCCAGATGGACGCGCCGTCATCAACAGCAATGGAGCGCCTTGGCTTGCCACCGCCGGCTCGGGCGATGTGCTGGCGGGAATCGTCGCGGGGTT
This sequence comes from Mesorhizobium sp. M1E.F.Ca.ET.045.02.1.1, assembly GCF_003952485.1. NCBI lineage: Bacteria > Pseudomonadati > Pseudomonadota > Alphaproteobacteria > Hyphomicrobiales > Phyllobacteriaceae > Mesorhizobium > Mesorhizobium sp. M1E.F.Ca.ET.045.02.1.1. The sequence goes on along the minus strand of NZ_CP034447.1, from coordinate 5,586,131 downwards.
CTTGGCACAGGGCATGCCGGCCTTCGAAGCGGCCTGCGCGGGTGTCTGGATACATGCCGAAGCCGGCAGCCGGTTCGGTCCTGGGCTGATCGCCGAGGACATGCCGCTGGCCATGCTGCCGGTGTTGCGCGAACTGGTGGAGAGCGCCACCGGATGAAGCGGCTGGTTTTCCTTTTGGCTGCCCTCGCCATGGCCGGGTCCGTTGCGAAGGCGGTGCCGCCGATCGTCCGGTCACCATTGTCGATCTGCGCGCGCTCGATGCCGAGGGCTTCGGCTTCACGCCCGTCCGACACGCCTAGCGCCGCCAAGCATGGGGGGGCGTCATGCGCTTTGCGGGTGGCGTGCCTCTTCAAGAGCGCCGGCCAGGGCCTCGCGTACTCTTTCTTCGCTCACACCCAACGTGTCCTCGATCCAGCTGGGGGTCGAAATGGGCGGCTCGAGAAGGCGAACGTGCTCATTCACCGGCGCGTGGAGGTATGAGAGATTCGAGCCGAAAATGAGCACACACGGAATGTTCAACGCTGCGGCGGCGTGGGACATGCCGCCGTTGACGCCAAGGAACAGCGCTGACGCGCCCAGTTGATACATCACATCGATCAGCGGCGTGGTGGTGAAATCGACCGCATGTGGCACCTCGGCGCGAATCCGGTTCGCGGCATCGCGTTCGCGAGGGCCCCCGACGATCCACACGGCCCAGCCCCGATTGGAATAGTCTTTCGCGATCGAGATGAAGCGCTCCATCGGCCACGATCGGGGGCTTTCCATATCGCCGGTAAAAATCGCCAGAGCCGGCCTGTCGGCTTCGACACCGGCACGGCTGCGCCAGTCATCCAGTTCCGCGGCGGGAATGATCAACTGCGGCGCCGGCCAATCGACATTGGCCATCGGCTTCGCACCCAGCGTGACGATGGAGCACACCTCTTCATAGAGGCGTGTCTTGCGCGGGCCGAACGCCCACAAATGGCGCAGCCAGTCCGCCGGCAGGCGGTTGACCAAACCGAACTGCAGCTCCTGCGGGTAGCCGATCCGCTCCGGTATGCCGGCCATGAACGGTATCAAGGCTGCTTTGATCGTGCTTGTCATGAGATAGGCCGAGCCATAGTTCTCTTTGCGGAGCTCGCCAGCGAGATTGCGGCGGGCCGCCAAGCCCAACTGCATAGGCCGCCTATTGAGCGCCCAGGCTTTGCGGACATGCGGCATGAATCGGGCGAAAGCTACGTTGCCGGGCGATGTCACAACATCGATCGGACAGTCGGGGAACCGCTTCGCGAGGATGCGGATGGCCGAATGACAGCGGACGAAATCGCCGACCGCCGGAAAGCCGACCAGGAGAATTGGATCCAACAGATATACCTTTCAATTCTATCGAGCCGAGGCGCCGCCGCTGTCCGGCAGATTGACTTCGCTCGTTTCGGCTGCCTATTGCCGCTACTCTATCCGGCGAGGTCCATATTCCCCGCCGCTAATGTTTGACAAGGCTCTCCGGAAAAGGACAATTTGCATGGTCCGCCCCATACTCGTCGAGATCGCCCCCGGCGAATTGCTGGACAAGATATCGATCCTCGAGATCAAGGCGGCAAGCATTGCCGACGCGGCCAAGCGCGCCAACGTCCTGCACGAACTGGAGCAATTGTCCCATGTTCGCGACGAGCACATTCCGGCATCGGAGGCGTTGGCGGGTCTTTACGCGGACCTGAAGGCCGTCAATCAGGCGCTCTGGGTTATCGAGGACGATATCCGCGTGGAGGAACTCAACAAGCGTTTCGGCGACCGTTTCATTGAACTCGCCCGCGGCGTCTATCGGACGAACGATCGTCGCGCCGCGCTGAAGCGGGAGATAAACCTGCTGCTGAGTTCCGCGATCATCGAGGAAAAATCCTACGAAAACTACGAATAGGACCATCCCTCACAGCGGGATGTTGTCGTGCTTCTTCCAGGGGTTCTGCATGTCCTTGTTGCGCAGCATGCGCAGCGCTCGCGCGATACGGCGGCGGGTCGAGTGCGGCATGATCACCTCGTCGACATAGCCGCGCTCGGCCGCGACGAAGGGCGACAGGAAGCGATCCTCGTAGGTCTTTGTGTGGGCGGCGATCTTTTCCGCGTTGCCGATGTCCTTGCGGTAGATGATCTCGACCGCGCCTCTCGCCCCCATCACCGCGATCTGCGCCGTCGGCCAGGCATAGTTCATGTCGCCGCGCAGGTGCTTCGACGCCATGACGTCATAGGCGCCGCCATAGGCCTTGCGGGTGATCACCGTGATCTTCGGCACGGTCGCCTCCGCATAGGCGAAGAGCAGCTTGGCGCCATGCTTGATCAGCCCGCCATATTCCTGCGCCGTGCCGGGCAGGAAGCCCGGAACGTCGACGAAAGTCACGATCGGGATCGAGAAGCAGTCGCAGAAGCGCACGAAGCGCGCCGCCTTTCGGCTGGCGTCTGAATCCAGCACGCCGGCCAGCACCATCGGCTGGTTGGCGACGAAACCGACGGTTCGGCCGTCGACGCGGCCGAAGCCGGTGACGATGTTCTTGGCGAAACTCGCCTGGATCTCGAAGAAGTCGCCTTCGTCGGCAACCTTCAGGATCAGTTCCTTTATGTCATAGGGCTTGTTGGCGTTGTCGGGGACCAGCCGGTCGAGCGACATGTCATAGTCCATCACGGACTGGTAGCATTCGATCTCTGGAATCTCGGCGGTGTTGGAAGCCGGCAGAAGATCGATCAGGCGGCGCATCTGCAGAAGCGCCTCGACGTCGTTGTCATAGGCGCCGTCGGCGATGGAGGATCTGGTCGTGTGCACCGTGGCGCCGCCGAGGCTCTCGGCCGTCACCGTCTCGTTGGTCACCGTCTTCACCACGTCCGGGCCGGTGACGAACATATAGGAGGTGTCGCGCACCATGAAGATGAAGTCGGTCATGGCCGGCGAATAGACATCGCCGCCGGCGCAGGGCCCCATGATCAACGAAATCTGCGGAATGACGCCGGAGGCAAGCACGTTGCGCTGAAAAATCTCGGCGTAACCGCCAAGTGCGGCCACGCCTTCCTGGATGCGGGCGCCGCCGGCGTCGTAGAGGCCGATGATCGGCGCGCGGTTGCGCAGCGCCATCTCCTGAACCTTGACCACTTTCTCGGCATGCGCCTCCGACAGCGAGCCGCCGAAGACGGTGAAATCCTTGGCGAAGAGATACACCGGCCTGCCGTTTACCGTGCCCCAGCCGGTCACCACGCCGTCGCCGGCGATCTTGGTCTTCTCCATGCCGAAGTCGGTGGAGCGGTGCTCGACATACATGTCGAACTCCTCGAACGATCCTTCGTCGAGGAACACCTCGATGCGCTCGCGGGCGGTGAGCTTGCCCTTCTTGTGCTGGGCCTCGATCCGCTCCTTGCCGCCGCCCATGCGGGCGATCTCACGGCGGCGCTCGAGTTCCTTCAGCACGTCTTTCATCGCTGCCCCCAAAAAGGAAAGGTGATTTGTGGTAATCGGGAGGGCGGGGGAGCGCAAGCACCCTGTTCTTGTTGCATTGCAACATCACCCCTTGCATTTCAGGCCGGACTCGGCCATATGCGGCGGCATAGGCGCTTGGGCCGGTTTGTCCGGCTTTCTCCACGCATGAGACTGGTTGCGTCTGTTTTCCCTCTTTCCGGCAAGTCGGCCTCTCTGTCCGGCAGTCGACAAGGTGGCGAAAGAGCCCCGGAGCATGAAGCTCGCGGGCACGACAGCGCAGCCGCGCGGACGCTTCCGTCCGCCGCCTTGTCGTTTCCTGACAATTTTCGCCGGCAGGTTGCGCCCTGCCGCCATCGCTGTTTGCGGCATCGAGCCGCGTGAAAGAAGATTATTTTGACCAACGAAAACCAGGCGGAACAGAACGGTTTCGCCACCCTAGGAATCACCGGCGCGCTGCTCAAGGCCGCGAACGCCGCGGGCTTCATCGATCCGAAGCCGATCCAGATGCAGGCAATCCCGCCGCAGCTCGAAGGCCGCGACATATTCGGCATCGCCCAGACCGGTTCGGGCAAGACGGCGGCTTTCGCCCTGCCGATCCTGTCGAAGATCATCGGGCTCGGCACCAAGCGCCGGCCGAAGACGGCGCGCGCGCTGATCCTGGCGCCGACGCGCGAGCTCGCCGTGCAGATCGAGGACACGATCAAGCTGCTCGCCAAGGGCGCGCATATCTCGACCGCGCTCGTGCTCGGCGGTGTCTCCCGCTACAGCCAGGTGAAAAAGGTGGCGCCCGGCGTCGATATCCTGATCGCCACGCCCGGCCGCCTGACCGACCTCGTGCGCGAGGGCGATCTCATCCTTGCCGACACCAAATGGCTGGTGCTCGACGAGGGCGACCGCATGCTCGACATGGGCTTCATCAACGACGTCAAGCGCATCGCCAAGGCGACCGCGCCCGACCGCCAGACCGCGTTGTTCTCTGCGACGCTGCCGAACGAAATCGCCGAACTCGCCAAGGGCCTGCTGAAGGACCCGGTTCGTATCGAGGTCGCGCCGCAGAGCACGACCGCGGCCGAGATCGTGCAGAGCGTGGTGCTGGCCCGCACCAAGCAGAAGCGCCAGGTGCTGTCCAAGATGCTGGCCGACGAGGCGATGCGCTCGGTGATCGTGTTCTCGCGCACCAAGCACGGCGCCGACCGCGTCACCAAGGACCTTGCCCGCGACGGCTTCAACGCCGCCGTCATCCACGGCAACAAGTCGCAGAACGCGCGCCAGAAGGCGCTCAACGATTTCCGCGACGGATCGGTGCGCATCCTGGTGGCGACCGACATCGCCGCGCGCGGCATCGACGTGCCCGGCATCAGCCATGTCGTGAACTTCGACCTGCCGGATGAAGCGGAAAGCTATGTCCACCGCATCGGCCGCACTGGCCGCAACGGCCGCGACGGCATCGCGATCACGCTTTGCGATCCGTCGGAGAACGGCAAGCTGAGGCAGGTGGAGCGCATCATCCGCATGCGGCTGCCGGTCATCGCCGATCATCTTGGCAGCCCTGATCCGCAGCGCGATCCGAAGGAAAAGACCGAGCGCCATTTCGAGCCGGCCAACGATCGGGAGCATCACGGCGGCCGCCGCGATGGCCGTCGCCCCGGCAGCGGCAACAATGGCAAGAAGCGCTTCGGCGGCCAGCCCAGCGGCGAGCGGCAATTCGCGCCGAAGCCGCAAGGCGAACGTCCGGCAGGCGCGAAGCCGAATGGCGAGCGCAAGCCTGATGGCTTCAAGCGCTTCAAGGGCAACAACAAGCGTCGTTTCGGCGGCAAGCGGCCGGCGAACCGCGCGGCTTAAGTCTCTACCAACGCCTGATGGAAAATGGGCACGGACGGCCGGAGTGTTACTCCGGCCGTTTCCAATTTCACTGGCTTGATTGCTGCATGAGCGCCTTCACCCAGACCACGATACGCTCGGTGAGAAAGGCCGTGGTCTGCGGTGACAGCGCATCGCCCGCAATGACGTGGTTGTCCGGGTCGCCGGTATCGTCGACCGGCACCAGTTCGTGCGGGCCACCCCAGCGGCCGGCGATCTCGCGCGTGCGGTCCGGCCGCACCACCTTGTCGGCATCCGAGAAGATGAACAGGGCAGGGATGGTTGCCTTCTCGACCGGCGCGCCATAGGCGAGATCGGTGAGCGCGGCCATCGGCAGCGTCGCCGCCATCGGATATTTGGTGGTCCAGAATTTTTCGTGTAGCGGGTTGCGCGGCGGAAAGCTGCGCTCCTTGCCGCCGACGATCTCGGCGATCTGTTTACCCCAAGGCATGGTCAGGAGTTCGGCGCCGGACGCCTTGACGCCGAAATTCGGCGAGATGAACGCGATCGCCGCGACGCCGTCGGAGGCGCCAGGCTGGGTCGCCGCCCATGTCGCCAGCGAGCCGCCGGTCGAGGTGGCGATAACGATCACCTTGTCACCGATCGCGCGGCCGATGGCTAAAGCCTCTTCATAGTCGTTGATCCATGCGTTGACGCTGCCCTCGGCCATGGCGGCGCCGTCCTGCCCGTGACCGGTCAAGCGGGTGTAGAAGAGGTTTGCGTCCAATTCGTCGGCGACGTCGTCCGGCAGCGGGCGCACCTCGCCTTTCGAGGCCGAAAAGCCATGGATGTAGACGATCGCAAGCTTCGTCTTGGCGTGAACCATCGGGTTCGCCCAGATGATTTCCTTGTCCAAGCCGTCGCGGATATTGGGCACGGCGGCTTCTTCGCGCGCCAGATATGCCTGTGGATCGTCGCCGATCACCGACGGATCGAAGCGGATTGTCGTAGAAACCGCCACACGTGGGCCGAGAAAGAAACCAGCGACAAGGATGACGGCTAGACCCAGTACCGCAAGCACGATCCGCCGCCCCATCGCCGACTCCAAGCAACAATTCTCAACCTATGGCCGCATTCGCCGGCAGGCAATCGCAGTGTTGCCGGCTTAAGGCACGCCTGAGCGGGTCTATGCGACGCGCGCTATTCTTCTTCGCATGTTGCAATCCCAAGCCTGCTGCGCAGTTTGGGTGGCATGTCTATGCCGCCTGGTCTGGAGAGGTGCCCGTCTTGCCGGGCATCTTGCGGTCGAAATTCAATGGCCGTGCCCACCAGCTCGTGGTCAGCCCGATCACCAGGCGGCCTATGGGCCGCGGCAGCAGACCGAGCAGCTTCAAGGGCCAGCTAATGTGATACGGGAAGGTGACTTCGAAACCGCCCTTCCGGATGCCTCGCGCCATGCGGCGCGACGCCCGGTGAACGGGCATCAGGCCCGGCATCGGCAGCATGTTCTTTTCGGTCAGCGGCGTGTCGACGAAGCCCGGATTCATCACCTGGATGCGGATGTTCATCTTGTCGAAGTCGTATTTCAGCGATTCCGCCAGGATGTTGATCGCCGCCTTGGTGCCGCCATAGGCCGCGGTGGTCGGCCAGCCGGAATAGGCAGTGACCGATCCGACCAGAACGACATGCCCGCGCCCCCGCGCGCGCATATAGTCGACCACGGGCACCAGGCCGTTGACGATGCCGAAATAATTGACGGCGAAGGAGCGGTGAAAGTCGCGCACCACAAGGTGTTCGCCCGGGGTGGCGATGTAGTTGCCGGCGTTGAAGACGGCAAGCACGATCGGCCCCATGTCCTTCTCGATCGCGGCGACCGTCCGTGCCATTCCTTCTTCGTCGGTCACGTCGCAGGGAAAAGATTCTACACGGCCGGTCATCTGCGCCGTCTCGACCAGCAGCGTGTCGACCGGATCGCTCGGCAGCGCCGTCACCGCGACTGTATAACCCTGCCTTGCGAGATCCTTGGCCAGCGCCCGGCCGAGGCCGCTGCTGCCGCCGGTGATCCAGGCGACACCGTCCTTCGGATTGGCCCGGTAGAGTGTCATTGAAAGTAGTCCTGCGAATTATCTGGGTCAGTGCTCTAGCGATGTAGAATTCGGATGAAAAGAGCGCTTTTGGGCATATCGTCGAAATGATTGGGAGCGTTGCAGCATCCGGAATGCGACTGGACCAGGCAAAATCTTGCCTTGAAACCGAAGCCTCCGGTTTCTAGGGTCTCGCCGCACGCATAAAGGAATCCTCATGCCCCGTAATGTGATCGAAGCGATCGGCAACACACCCTTGATCCGGCTCAACAAGGCTTCGGATGCAACCGGCTGCGAGATCCTGGGCAAGGCCGAATTCATGAATCCGGGGCAATCTGTCAAGGATCGGGCCGGCCTGTTCATCATCAGGGACGCCGAGCAGCGCGGATTGCTGCGGCCGGGTGGTGTCATCGTCGAAGGGACCGCCGGCAACACCGGCATCGGCCTGACGCTGGTCGCCAAGGCGCTTGGCTACCGGACTGTGATCGTCATTCCCGATACGCAGAGCCAGGAGAAAAAGGACACGATCAAGATCCTGGGAGCCGAGCTGATCGAAGTGCCGGCCGTGCCCTACAAGAACCCCAACAATTACGTGAAGCTGTCGGGACGGCTCGCCGAGCAGTTGGCGCGGTCGGAGCCGAACGGGGCGATCTGGGCAAACCAGTTCGACAATGTCGCCAACCGCGACGGCCATATCCGCACCACGGCGGAAGAGATCTGGGCCCAGACCGGCGGCAAGGTCGACGGCTTCGTGTCGGCCGTCGGCACCGGCGGCACGCTCGCCGGCGTTGCGATCGGACTGAAGGGCAAGAGCAGGCAAGTCAAGATCGCGCTCGCCGATCCGCTGGGCGCCGCCCTCTACAGCTTCTACACCAGCGGTGAACTGAAGGCTGACGGCAGCTCGATCACCGAAGGCATCGGCCAAGGGCGCATCACCGCCAATCTCGAGGGCTTCACGCCGGACTTTTCCTACCAGATCCCGGACGAGGAGGCGCTGCCGATCATCTTCGACCTGATCCAGCAAGAGGGTCTCTGCGTCGGCGGCTCGACCGGCATCAACATCGCCGGCGCCATCCGGCTGGCGCGCGAGCTTGGCCCGGGCCATACCATCGTGACCATCCTCGCCGACTACGGGACACGCTACCAGTCGAAGCTCTTCAATCCCGAGTTCCTGCGCGGCAAGAACCTGCCGGTGCCGGGCTGGATGGAAGAGAAGGCCGATATCTCGGTGCCGTTCGAAAAGGTGGCGTGATGGGGCACAGAACCGAAGCGCTGTTTCGCGACGACGCCTATCTGAAGACGGCGGAGGCGCAGGTCGTCGCCATCAACGACCGCGGCGGCATTCTTCTTGATCGGACCATCTTCTACGCCACGTCGGGCGGACAGCCCGGCGATACCGGCATGTTCGAACGCGCCGATGGCGGCCGCGTCGCGATCGCCGCCACCATCACCGGCGAGACCAAGGACGAGATCATCCATGTGCCGGCGCCTGAACAGGCATTGCCGGCGGTTGGCGAAAAACTGAGGCTCGCAGTCGATTGGGAACGCAGGTATCTCTTGATGCGCATGCATTCCGCCTGCCATCTGCTCACCGTCGTCTGCCCGTTTCCGATCACAGGGGCTGCGGTTGCCGAGGACGATAGCCGCGTCGACTTCGACATTCCCGATGCCGGCTTTACCAAGGAGGACGTGACGGCTAGGCTGATGGAGCTGGTGCGCGCCGACCATGCGATCTTCACGCGGCTGATCACCGACGAGGAACTGGCCGCCAATCCCAGCCTGGTGAAATCGAAGAATGTGCGACCGCCCGTCGGCACCGGCAAGATCCGCCTGGTCTGCATCGGCGAGAATGCGTCGGTCGACAGCCAGCCCTGCGGCGGCACCCACGTGAGGAGCACCGGCGAGGTCGGCGAGATCCACATCGGCAAGATCGAGAAGAAGGGCCGCGAGAACCGGCGCTTCCGCATTCGCTTCGGGCCGATGCCGGCGAATTGACGAGCCAGAACGGACGAAGTCGCGAGAGGCGGGCAGGAGCAGGAAGATGGCCGAGGACAGCCCCTTTATCGTCGACGCGGACTGGCTCGAGAAGCGATTGGGCGAGCCTGGGCTCACCATCATCGACGCCTCCTGGTACCTGCCGGCGCAGAACCGCAACGCTCACGCCGAATACGTCGCGGCCCATATTCCCGGCGCCCGCTTCCTCGACCAGGATGCCGTTTCGGACCCGGATTCCAAGCTGCCGCACACATTGGCGTCGCCCCAGTACTTCGCGCAATATGTCGGTTCCATGGGTGTTTCGGCCGACGACACCATTGTCGTCTATGACGGTCCGGGCCTGTTTTCGGCGCCGCGCGCCTGGTGGATGTTCCGCGTCATGGGCGTCTTCCAGGTCTACATCCTGAACGGCGGCCTCGACCGCTGGAAGGCGGAAGGGCGGCCGGTGACGGCGGAGCACACCAGGATAGCGCCTTGCGTCTTTTATCCCGATTTCGACGCAAGCCGTGTCGTCAGCCTCGACGAGATGCGCCGGATTGTCGGAAGCGGGAAAAGCCAGATCGCCGATGCGCGCTCTCCCGGGCGTTTCGCCGGAACCGACCCGGAACCGCGTCCGGGCGTCCGTTCCGGCCATATGCCCGGCGCTCACAATGTTCCGGTCGCAGCACTTGCCGAAAATGGCGAGCTGTTGCCCGGGGACCGCTTGCGCAAGGTGATCGAGGATGCCGGCATCGATCTTTCGAAGCCGGTCGTCACCTCATGCGGATCGGGCATCACCGCGGCGGCGATCACGCTGGCGCTGGAGACGCTTGGCCATACAGACAACAGGCTTTACGACGGCTCATGGACCGAATGGGGCGGGCTCGACGACACGCCTGTCGTGACGGGCAAGGAATGACGGCGATGGAAAATAGTGTGCCTAAGGATATCGAGGTCACGGTCACATTTCTGGAAATGCATGTGCCGCCGGCCGCGTCGCCGCCGCTGCCGTACAACCGCCAGATCGCGCTGCTGAGGACCAAGGACGTTCCGCTGCATTTCTACCGCTATCTGATGGATCGCGTCGGACGCAAATGGCACTGGGTCAATGTGCTGAGGCTGAGCGACGAGGAACTGGCCGCCGGCCTGCATCGCGAGGACCGCGACATCAGGGTGCTCTACCTCGACGGCTCCCCGGCCGGCTTCTTCGACCTCAAGCCGCATCTGCCGGACGAAGTGGAACTCGCCTATTTCGGCATGATGGAGCACGCGCACGGCCAAGGCATCGGCCGCTGGTTCCTGGGTGCCGCGATCTCGGCTGCCTGGGCGTATGGGCCAAGGCGCGTCACGGTGCAGACCTGCACGCTCGACCATCCGGCGGCGCTGCCGCTTTACCAGAAGCTCGGCTTCACACCGGTGGCGCAGAAGAAGGAGGTCGTGCATCCGATGACCTTCGCCGAGCGCTCGGCGAGTGTGATGAGGCCATAGTTCGGGGCGGAGCTAGGCAGCAAGGAACCGGTCGACTGCGTCGATGCCCCTACGCCACCGGCGGCGGCTGGCCCTCGAAGGTCGGCAGCGAGGTGTCGATACAGGCCCAGGGAGGCGCCTTGCTCGTCCAGATCGTCGCTGCGGGCCGGATCACGTGCGGATCGTCGAGTGTGCCCGCGCGCACGAAGATCAGATGCGGGCGCGATTCGGCTTCACTAAAGAGATGCACGCCGCAGGCTGGGCAGAAGCGCCGGTGCATCCTGTTGCCGCTGTCGGCCTCGCTTTCGTAATCGCGCATCTCGCCGGCGATCTTGATGTGCGCTGTCAGGAAGCAGACGCTCACCGCAGCATTGCCAGCCGCAATGTACTGGCAGAAGCGGCACCAGCACAGCCGCGCTGTGATGGGCTCCGCGCGGCTCTCGTAGCGGACTGCGCCGCACAGGCATCCTCCAGTGATCATGCTCGGATCATCGCCAGACCTCAGCCGCCCACGCGCCACAGCCTTCTTCTGCGATCATCTTGGCGCGGAGTGCCGTGCCTGGCGAGTCTGATAACGCACTATTTCGATATTGCGCTCCGAGCAACGCGCGGTCCGCTTGGCAGGAATCGGGTGGGAGGCGCCGTCGCGCGGGCATAATTTCCGGTCAACGACACCGGAGATTTCGCCATGAGCATCCAGTTCAAAGCCTTGCCGACCGAAGCCGTGCGCGCCTTGCAGCGGGGAGGGCCGGACGCCTACGGCCGCACGTCTGAGCAAAGGATTTCCGACGGCGACGGCGTGCCGTGCCGGCATTGCATGAAGAATGTCGCCGCGGGCCAAGGCTATCTCATCCTCGCCTACCGGCCTTTCCCGGAACTTCAGCCTTATGCCGAGACGGGGCCGATCTTCCTGCATGCGCAGGAATGCGAGCGCGCCGCGGAGGCGGATGCGCTGCCCGAGATGCTCGAGAGCAGCGACTACATCGTGCGCGGCTATGGCAAAGACGACCGCATCGTCTACGGCAGCGGCGCCGTCATCGCGACCGGCGACATCGCGGCCCGCGCCGAGACTTTGTTCGAACGCGACGACATCGCCTACATCCACATCCGTTCGGCGCGAAACAATTGCTACCAGTGCCGGATCGAGCGGGCATGAGGGAAAAAAGATGCCCGCCGATGGTCTGGCGGGCAGTTGGGAAAAAGCCTGCGACAGAAGCCATTGGCGAAATCGCCAAGCAGGCCGGTCGTGTCTAGGCACTTTTCCCCGGCGCCGAATGTGAAACGCTTCACACAACGCATATTGGAGGGTCGGCATTTTCGAAGTCGAGAGAGCGCCAGTAACGCTGTCGCATTGCCGTCGTATAACCGCGTTAAAAGGATAGTCGTTGATCGATGGCCGACCGCGGATGGACCGGCGGCACATCGCAACACCGAGGAAGCGGGGCTCTGGCTCCGCTTTTTTGTTGCCCGGATTTCTCGCGCGAGAACCAGAAAAGAAAAAGCCCGCCGGAAGGGCCGGCGGGCGCGACAGGAGGAAGCTGTTTTCTTCTAAATCAGGCGGCGAGAACCGCCTTCGGCTCGACCATTTCGTAGCCGAGCGCTTCGGCGACGGCGCGGTTGGTGATCTTGCCCTTGTGGACATTGAGGCCGTTGCGCAGGTGGTGGTCGTCGACCAGCGCCTTCAGGCCCTTGTCGGCAAGCTGCAGGCCGTGGTGCAGCGTCGCGTTGTTGAGCGCATGCGCGGAGGTGACCGGCACGGCGCCCGGCATGTTGGCGACGCAATAGTGGATCACGCCGTCGACCTCGTAGGTCGGCTCGGCATGCGTCGTGGCATGCGAGGTCTCGAAGCAGCCGCCCTGGTCGATGGCGACGTCGACGAGCACCGAGCCCTTCTTCATGCCGGAGAGCATTTCGCGGGTGACGAGCTTGGGTGCGGCGGCGCCCGGGATCAGCACCGCGCCGACGACGATGTCGGCCGAGAAGCACTCTTCTTCAAGCGCCTCGACGGTCGAGTAACGCGTATGGACGCGGCCGCCAAAAATGTCGTCGAGCTGGCGCAGGCGCGGGATCGAGCGGTCGATTATGGTAACGTCGGCGCCGAGGCCGGCGGCCATCTTCGCCGCATGCAGGCCGACGACGCCGCCGCCCAGCACCGTCACCTTGCCCGGCAGCACGCCGGGAACGCCGCCAAGCAGCACGCCGCGGCCGCCATTGGCCTTCTGCAGCGCGGTGGCGCCAGCCTGGATCGACAGGCGGCCGGCGACTTCCGACATCGGCGCGAGCAGCGGCAGGCCGCCACGGTCGTCGGTCACCGTCTCATAGGCGACAGCGGTGACGCCGGACGCCAGCAGGCCCTTGGTCTGCTCCGGATCCGGAGCAAGGTGGAGATAGGTGTAGAGGATCTGGCCGTCGCGGAGCTGGACCCATTCGTTGGGCTGCGGCTCCTTGACCTTGACGATCATGTCCGACTTGGCGAACACGTCGGCGGCCGTCTTGGCGATGGTGGCGCCGGCGGCGCGATAGGCGTTATCGTCGGCACCGATGCCGGCACCGGCGCCGGTCTCGACCAGCACCTCATGGCCATGCGCGACATATTCGCGGACCGAGCCGGGCGTCAGGCCGACGCGATATTCGTGGTTCTTGATTTCCTTGGGGCAGCCGACGCGCATTTTCTTCTCCTGTCCGGCCCTTGAAAGGGCGCTCTCCCTGTTATTTCCGGGCATGCCGTTAGGCCCAAAACCACCTCGCAGTCTTGGGCGACATGCATGAGACGCAGTGAAGCATGAATCGTTCCGTATGTGTTTGCGAATGCGCTTGCGGTAGCGTCGAGTCTTCGATAATCGTTGCGCGAAATACCCATATGTTCGCAGGAACCACGAAAAATGTCGCTCGATAGGATTGATATCGCCATTCTGGAAGCTTTGCAGAAGGATGGCCGGATCCCCAATGCGGCGCTTGCCGAGAAGGTCGGGCTGTCGCAGTCGGCGTGCTCGCGCAGGCTCGACAATCTGGAGAAATCCGGAACCATCCGCGGCTATCATGCGCGGCTTTCCAACGCCGCGCTCGGCCATCAGATGACGGCGATCGTGCATATATCGCTGTCGGGGCAGTTCGAGAAGACGCTGTCGGACTTCGAGGCGGCGATCAAGCGCTGCCCGAACGTGCTTTCTTGCCATTTGATGTCGGGCGAATACGACTACATCCTGCGCATCGCGGCGAAGGACCTCGCCGACTATGAGCGCATCCACAAGGAGTGGCTGTCCGCCATGCCGCATGTGACGAAGATCAACTCGTCCTTCGCCTTGCGCGAGATCATCGATCGCACGGCGGTGGGCCTAAGGCCGGAGATGGCCTAGGCTTCTAGGCCCCATAGGCCTCCGTCACCACCTCGCTCATCGGGATGTCGTGCGGCCGCGGGTAGATGGTCGGAATGCGCTGCAATTCATAGCCGACGCCGATGACCAGCGGCCGGAACGGCATCGCGGCCAGCGTGCGATCGTAGAAGCCGCCGCCATAGCCCAGCCGGAAGTTGCCGGGAGCGATGCCGACCATTGGCGAGATCACGATGTCCGGCAGCACCGGATCGCCCACGGCGGGGATCGGAATGTTCCAGACACCCTTTTCCAGCCGGTCGCCCGGCGCATAGGCGCGAAACACCAGTGGATGGCCTTTCTCGATGACGACGGGGAGCGCCGTGCGGCCGCCGCGTTCGTTGACCGACACCATCCAGCCGCGCAGATCCGGCTCGCCGCGGAACGGCCAGTAGAGGCTGACCATGCGGCCGGCAACGTCGCCGATCAGCGCGTCGAGGCTCTCGGCAATGCGCGCCGACATGGCCGCGCGTGCATCTGCTGAGACGGCAAGCCGGGCGCCGATCAACCGTTCGCGCTCCGCCTTGCGCCAGCGCCTGACATCGGTCCAGTCGGAGAGCGGCATCCGATAAGTCGGGTCGAGTTCGTGCATGAAACAAGGCGGCGAGGCGTATTGGGCTGGGCTCTCGTCATCGCGATTGTCAGTCATGCTTCACTCCTGTCGCTCTGCCCCACGCTATACCCGACGCTCCCAGAGCGGCATGCGCGTTCACGACACCCAGCGGCGACTCCCGGGCAGGAGCGTGGCCAGCGGCAATGTTGTTGCAGTGCACAAAACTGCTTACATCTAGGCTATCTGGTTGGTTTGGCGAGGTGACTGAGAATGGACGAGGCCAAGCATCATGTCGTTGTCGTCGGCGCGGGCTTCGGCGGTCTCGAACTGACCCGCGCGCTGGCCGCAGCGCCGGTGCGCATCACCATGATCGACAAGCGCAATCATCACCTGTTCCAGCCGCTGCTTTACCAGGTGGCGACCACCTCGCTGGCCACTTCGGAGATTGCCTGGCCGATCCGGCATCTGCTGCGCGAGCGCAGGGACGTGACGACGCTGCTTGGCAATGTCACCGGTGTCGACCGCCAGGCCAAGCGCGTATTGCTCGATGATGGCAGCGCCGTCGCCTACGACACGCTGGTGCTCGCCACCGGCGCGCGCCACGCCTATTTCGGCCACGACGAATGGGAGCCTTTCGCGCCCGGACTGAAGACGCTCGAGGACGCCACCGAAATCCGGCGCCGCATCCTGCTTGCCTTCGAGCAGGCAGAGCGAGAGACCGATCCGGCCACGCGCCAGGCATTGCTGACGCTGGTCATCGTCGGCGGCGGGCCAACCGGCGTGGAGCTTGCCGGCACCATTGTCGAGCTCGCGCACGACACGCTGCGTGGCGAATTCCGCAACATCGATACGCGGCAGGCGCGCGTGGTGCTGATCGAAGCCGGCGACCGGATACTCGCCAATTTCGCGCCGGAGCTCTCAGCCTATGCGCGGAAAGCGCTGGAGCGGCTTGGCGTGACGGTCGAGCTCGGCCATGCCGTCACGCAACTGGATGCCGAAGGCGTCGTCTTCGGCGACACTCATTTGCCGGCAAGGACCATCCTGTGGGCGGCCGGCGTCGCCGCTTCCCCGGCAGCGGAATGGCTGGGAGCGTCGGCCGACCGGGCCGGCAGGGTGCTGGTCGAGCCCGATCTCACCGTGCCGGGCGGCCCGGACATCTTCGTCATCGGCGACACGGCGCATCTGTTGCGGCCGGATGGAAAGCCGGTGCCGGGCGTCGCCCCCGCGGCCAAGCAGCAGGGCCAGCATGTCGCCGCGACCATCAAGGCGCGGCTTGCCGGCGATACGGCGCCGCGACCGTTCCGCTACCGGCATGATGGCGATCTGGCGACGATCGGCAAGCGCGCCGCTGCGATCGACTTCGGCTGGATCAAGCTCACCGGCTGGCTCGCCTGGTGGCTTTGGGGCATCGCCCACATCTATTTCCTGATCGATTTCCGCAACAGGCTCGCGGTTTCGCTTAGCTGGCTATGGATATATCTCACAGGGCAGCGCAGCGCCCGGCTGATCACCCAGGGCGACGACGACAAGCGCTGATTGCCCGCCAAGCCTGTTTCATCGACGCGTCACCTTGTCGTGATCAACAGGCTTCCAACAGACGTGGACTCAAAGTGCCTTCAGCGCCATGTTCCGAACCCAGGGGCAGGGGTTGTCGCGTTGTCGAAGAGGAGGAAGCAATGTCACAACCGCTCGTCACTCGCCGTTCGCTGCTGGCCGGCGCCGCCGCCAGCGGGGCGCTGATCATGTTGCACCCGTTTTCCGTCCGTGCTCAGGCCAATCAGGCGCACCTCAGGATCATGGAGACGACCGACATCCATGTGAACCTGCTGCCCTATGATTATTACGCCGACAAAGCGAACGACACGATGGGCCTGTCGCGGACGGCTTCGCTGATCGAGGCGGTGCGCAAGGAAGCCGCCAATTCGATGCTGATCGACAATGGCGACCTTTTGCAGGGCAATCCGATGGGCGACTACGTCGCCTACGAGAAAGGCCTGAAGGACGGCGACCTGCATCCGATCATGAAGGGCATGAACCTGCTCGGTTATGAATGCTCGACGCTCGGCAACCACGAATTCAATTACGGCTTGTCCTTCATGGACAAGGTGCTGGCCGGCGCCAATTTCCCCTTCGTCTGCGCGAACCTGATCCGCGGCACCGCGCTTGCCGCCAACCCGCGCGACGACAAGCTCTACCTCAAGCCCTATGTCATCCTCGACAAGAAGATCAAGGACGGGTCCGGCGCCGAGCAGCCGATCAGGATCGGCGTCATCGGCTTCGTGCCGCCGCAGATCATGGTCTGGGACCTGAAGAACCTCGAAGGCAGCGTCAAGACGCGCGACATCGTCGAAGCGGCCAAGGCCTGGGTGCCGCAGATCAGGGAGGAGGGCGCCGACATCGTCATTGCGCTCTCGCATTCCGGCATCGACGTCAAGCAAGGCGACATGATGGAGAATGCCTCGTTCTTCGTCGCCGGCGTCGAGGGGATCGATGCGGTCTTCACCGGCCACCAGCATCTCGTCTTCCCCGGCAAGAAGGATTTTCAGGCGCTCGATGGCGTCGACACCGAGAAAGGCACGCTGCAGGGCAAGCCGGCGGTGATGGGCGGCTTCTGGGGCTCGCATATGGGCTTGATCGACCTGCTGCTGGAGCGCGACGGCTCGAAATGGCGTGTCGTCTCGGCGACCTCCGAAGCGCGGCCGATCTATGAGCGCGTCGACAACAAGAACAAGGCGACGGTCGGCGACGACAAGCGCATCATCGCCGCGCTCGAGCAGGATCACGAGGCGACACTCGCCTATGTCCGCCGCCCCGTCGGCAAGACCTCCGCGCCGCTCTATTCCTATTTCGCGCTGGTCGCCGACGATCCCTCGGTGCAGATCGTCAACCAGGCGCAGAGCTGGTACCTGAAGGACATATTGAAGAGCACGCAGTGGAAGGATGTGCCGCTGCTCTCAGCGGCCGCACCCTTCAAGGCCGGCGGACGCAATGGCGCAGACTACTACACCGACGTTCCGGTGGGCGATGTCGCCATCAAGAACGTCGCCGATCTCTATCTTTATCCCAACACGGTGCGGGCGGTCGAAATCACCGGCGCCGAAGTCAAGGAATGGCTGGAGATGTCGGCGGGCATCTTCAACAGGATCGAGGCCGGCAAGGCGGACGAGCCGCTGATCAACACCGATTTCCCGTCCTACAATTTCGACGTCATCGACGGCGTCACCTACAGGATCGACCTGTCGCAGCCGCCGAAATACGATTCAAAGGGCGGCGTGGCCAACGCCGGCTCAAGCCGCATCGTCGACCTTCAATTCGACGGCAAACCGATCGATCCGGCGGCGAAATTCGTGGTCGCCACCAACAACTACCGCGCCGGCGGCGGCGGCAATTTCCCCGACATCAACGCTTCCAAGATCATTTACGAGGCGCCGGACACCAATCGCGACGTGATCGTGCGCTACATCGTCAGCGAAGGCACGATCAACCCGTCGGCGGACGGCAACTGGTCGTTCGCGCCGTTGTCTGGAACCAGCGTCGTCTTCGAGACCGGCCCCAGGGCGAAGGACTTCATCGATCAGGTGAAGTCGCTGAAGATCGAGCCGGCGGGCGAGGGCGAGGCGGGATTTGCCAAATACCGCATCGCGCTTTGAAGCGCGGCAGGGCCGAATCCATATCCACCGGCGCGCCGGAAGGTCGCATAAGGAGTTTTTGTGGTCGCACGCTGCGGCTCTTCATGTCGCGGCTCCGCAGGCATCGCCCGCCGAGGGTGAGGCATCAAAACTGCCGGGAAGGCGCATGAAGCACAAAAAGCAGTGCCCTCGGACAATTGCCGCCAAGGCTCTCTGGTTCCGGCCGGAGACATGCGTTAGCTTTAGCCATGCGTTATGTGATCGTCATCGTCGCCATCACCTTCTTCCTGATCTGGGACGGCCTCTACAATCAGGGCCGCTACCTCGATGCGACCGTCAGGGAGATGTCGCGCATCGTGCGCTACGTCACCGGAGCAGCCTGAGGCCGGCGCTGCCGTCTCGACTGCAGGGCGCGACATCGTTGCCGGTTGACGCGACGGCCCCGCTCCCACAAAAACGCGCTCACCTGTCGATCAAGGAGGCTGGATTGATCCGGCACATCGTTTTCTTCAGCGTCAGGCGCAAGGAAGATGTGGGGGCCGTGCGGTCCGGCCTGCAGGCACTGGGCCATATCCCGCACTCGAAACATTTCGAGGTGACGCTCAACACCAAGGTCGATCTGTTCTCCAACGCGATCGATGTGGTCGTCTATGCTGAATTTGAGGACGAGGCAGCCCTCGCTGCCTATAAGGCACATCCGATCTATGCGGAGACGACCAGCAGGGTGAAGCCGTTGCGCGAACTGCGCTATTCGGCGGACGTCGTGGCCGCCGCCTGAACCAGCGGCCAGTCGCTTCGCTGACGCCGGGCCTTGAACCCGTTCCCGGAATGAGGCAAACCGCGCCGGCATGATCGAAACTTCGACCCACCCGCTCGACCATTTGGTTCTGCCCACACGGAGCCTCGAGGTCGCGAGGCAGCGCCTCTCGTCGCTCGGCTTTATCGTTGCGCCAACCGGCGTCCATCCTTTCGGAACCGAGAACGCTTGTGTTTTTCTCGCCGATGGAACCTATCTGGAGCCGCTGGCCATCAGCGATGAGCAAACGGCGGTGAGGGCGATAGGCGAAGGCAACGTCTTCGTCGCGCGCGACCGCCTTTACCGCAACAAGCTCGGCGACGAGGGTTTTTCCGCTATCGTTTTCGGCACGGCCGATGCCGATGCCGACCACGCGCGCTATGTCGAGGCGGGAGTGTCGGCGGGAGATACGCTGAGCTTTTCGCGCGCCTTCACCGACGCGGGCGGGAAAAGCGATATGGCGTCGTTCAAACTGGCATTCGCGACCGGCAGGGAGGCAACGGACGCATTCCTCTTCGCCTGCGAGCGCATCAACGCGCCGAACATCGACCGCACCGCGCTGCAGGCTCACGCCAATGGGGCGACCGGCATCGTCGAGATCGTCGCGGTCAGCGACAGGCCTTCGAGCCAGGCCGGGCTGGTGTCCACCGCTGCCGGCAAGAGGGTGGAAGCGGGCGACAAGGTTGAGTTGCCCAACGCCATCCTGAGCATCATGGCGCCCGACGCATTTGCCTCACGCTTCGGTCTCTCGGCGGGGGTCTCTTCGGATATGCGTTTTGCGGCGGTCATTTTCTCGATCCGCGACACGGCCGCCGCCGCGCGCCTGCTTGCAACGAACGCGATCGAACACAACATGAGCGGCAACGATATTGTCGTGCCGCCGGCGCCCGGTCAGGGCGCGGCCTTCATCTTTCGGGAGATCCCATGAGCGAGCCCCTGGCGCCTAATACATCGGTAACTGTCGGCAAGGTCGTCTTCGCGAACAATGCGCCTTTGTCGCTCATCGCCGGCCCATGCCAGCTCGAATCGCGCCAGCACGCCTTCGACATGGCCGGCGCGCTGAAGGAACTGACTGAGCGGCTGGGCATCGGCCTCGTCTATAAGACGAGCTACGACAAGGCTAACCGCACCTCGCTGTCGGCGACGCGCGGAGCCGGGCTCGACGCGGCGATGCCCATCTTTGACGATCTGCGCAAGACGTTTTCACTGCCGGTGCTGACCGACGTCCACACCGAGGAGCAATGCGCGATCGTGGCGCCGCATGTCGACGTCCTGCAGATACCGGCCTTCCTTTCGCGCCAGACCGACATGCTTGTCGCCGCTGCGCGGACCGGCAAAATCGTCAACGTGAAGAAGGGCCAGTTCCTCGCGCCCTGGGACATGAAGAATGTCGTCGCCAAGATCACGGGTTCCGGCAACCCGAACGTGCTGGTCACCGAGCGCGGCGCATCCTTCGGCTACAACACGCTGGTGTCGGACATGCGCGCGCTGCCGATCATGGCCGAGATCGGCGCGCCGGTGATTTTCGACGCCACTCATTCCGTGCAGCAGCCGGGCGGGCAGGGCGCCTCCTCCGGCGGTGAGCGGCGCTTCGTGGCAACACTGGCCTGCGCAGCCGTCGCCGTCGGCGTCGCCGGGGTCTTCATCGAGACCCACCATGATCCGGACAACTCGACCTCTTCCGACGGCCCCAACATGGTGCCTCTCAAGGACATGCCGGCCTTGCTGGAAAAGCTGATGGCATTCGACCGCGTCGCAAAGGGGCGCTAAGTCCCGCCCCGTCATTCTCTGCTTCCGGCGCCACGCATGTCGATTGCGAAGACGGCGTAGTAGTCCAGCCCCCGCATGGGAGCGCTGACGGTCAGGATCCATCGCACATTGCCATCCACCCGCTCATATATCGGCGGCCCTTTGGAGGCCAGCGCCTCGGGCGGTATCTGGAAAGCGAAGGGAATGCCTGCGCTCGACCGGATCGACGCGCATGGCACGGCGATCGTTTCCTGCCATTTGAGCTCGTCCTTGTAGGTCGATTTTTGCGTCCCGCTGGTGTTCACGATCGGGCCGCCGACCCGGTAGGTGCGGATGCACTTCAGTTGCACCGTGTAGTCGCCGTCCGGCGCCAGATCGCGGCTTGATCGTACCGAACCTTCGAAGCGCCGGCCGGCCGTCGCGGGTCCGGCGACAAGTGTCGTCGTGCCGAACTTGCGAACCCGCAACGTGTCGCGGATCGCCTTCAGCAGCGAGTAGAGCGCAATGAGGACGAATACGACGGGGATGAAGATCAGCGGATTGAATTCGCGATCCGTGACGTCGAAGTTGAGTGGGAGCTCGAACCACCAGACGATCAATATGCCGATCAGGCCCATGCCGCCGGCAAAGAAGTATCCGCTGGACGCATTGGCGGCGTTGGCGTCGACCACCGGCGCCGGCGCTTGCACACTGGTCTGCCGCCGATTGCGCTTTCCGCTCATCGCCACCCCCTGATGCGACAATGCCATGCAATGCGACGGGGAGCCAATGCTGGCGAGCCTGCAATCTCGTCTGGCTTGTCGCTGGCAACCGCCGGCTGTACGCTCTTCTTCGCAACTGAGTGCGTTGGCAGGAGGAAGCCATGTCTGTCGCCCGGGTCACCGAGATCACGTCGTCGTCCAACAAAAGCTTTCAGGACGCAATCGAGAATGGCATTGCGCGCGCCGCAAAGACCCTGAAGAACGTGGAAGGCGCCTGGATCCAGGACCAGAAGATCGTGATCGAGAACGGCAAGATCTCCGCCTATCGCGTCAATATGAAGGTGACCTTCATCCTTGCCGATTAGGATCAGGCCGCCGGCGGAAAAGTCTGGAACCTTCGCCCGCTCCCCTCATTGTCCAGACGGACATTCAAATGAGAGGAGCACAACAATGACCACCCCGTCTGGGCATACCGAAGCCATTGCCGCCTCACGCGTCATCGGTACTTCGGTCTACAACACCGCCGGCGACAGCATCGGCAGCATCGAGGATGTCATGCTCGACAAGATGTCGAACGGCATCATGTTCGCTGTGATTGGCTTCGGCGGCTTTCTCGGCATGGGCGAGAAATATCATGCCGTTCCGTGGGCGACGCTCGACTATGACGAAGATAGAGGCGGCTATGTCGTGCCGTTCACCAAGGACCAGCTCAAGGCGGCGCCGGCCTACTCGATCAAGGAGCTGACCGGCGCCGATGGCGAAGCAGCCCGCGATGCGTCCTTCCAATACTATCACGTAAAGCCTTACTGGCATTGACCAACCAGGTCGGCTGGCTGAAAGCGAAAGGCCCCGGAGAACCGGGGCCTTGAACGTCTCAACCACTCTGTTCGAGCTACTCTGTCGCGTGAAAAAGCTCCACGGAGCTTTGCTGGGGTTTCTGGCTGTCGCACGACGTCAGGAACGCAGCCGCGATCAGGAACAAACTCACGATACCGCTCAACTGGGACATGGCGAAACTCCTCCTGTTTCGCCCCGCGCGAACCCGATCATAGTTCAGAAGGGCCGGTCATGCGCATGACTTATGATGACAGAAATTTGCGCATCGTGACTCTTGCCGCCGGCAATATTTGCAGGCGGCCCGATTGCCTTTTGCGGTGCTTTGGCTAAGAGGGGCGCGACGCTTCAATCGATCAATCGGGGACATCGCAAATGACCGCCATCATCGACATTGTCGGGCGTGAAATCCTGGACAGCCGTGGAAATCCGACCGTTGAGGTCGACGTGGTGCTGGAAGACGGCTCGATGGGCCGCGCCGCGGTGCCGTCCGGCGCCTCGACCGGCGCGCACGAGGCGGTCGAAGTACGCGACGGCGGACCGCGCTATCTCGGCAAGGGCGTCGAGCGCGCCGTCGAGGCGGTGAACGGCGAGCTGTTCGAGGCGATCGGCGGCATGGAGGCCGAGAACCAGATCCATATCGACCAGACGATGATCGAGCTCGACGGCACGCCGAACAAGAGCCGCCTCGGCGCCAACGCCATCCTCGGCGTGTCGCTGGCGGTTGCCAAGGCTGCCGCGGATGCCGCCGGCCTGCCGCTCTACCGCTATGTCGGCGGCACCAAGGCGCATGTCCTGCCGGTGCCGATGATGAACATCATCAATGGCGGCGCCCACGCCGACAATCCGATCGACTTTCAGGAATTCATGATCCTGCCGGTCGGCGCGCCGACGCTGCGCGACGGCGTGCGCTGGGGCTCCGAGATCTTCCACACGCTGCGCAAGAAGCTGAAGGACGCCGGCCACAACACCAATGTCGGCGACGAGGGCGGCTTCGCCCCCAACCTGAAGAGCGCGCCGTCGGCGCTCGATTTCATCATGGAATCGATCGAGAAGGCCGGCTTCAAGCCGGGCGAGGACGTAGCCCTCGGCCTCGATTGCGCCGCGACCGAGTTCTTCAAGGACGGCAACTACGTCTATGAGGGCGAGAAGAAGACGCGCGATCCGAAAGCGCAGGCGAAATACCTTGCCAAGCTCGCCTCCGACTATCCAATCATCACCATCGAGGACGGCCTTGCCGAGGACGACTGGGAAGGCTGGAAGATACTGACCGACCTGATCGGCACGAAGACCCAGCTTGTCGGCGACGACCTCTTCGTCACCAACACGGCGCGGCTGCGCGACGGCATCCGCATGGGCGTCGCCAATTCGATCCTGGTCAAGGTCAACCAGATCGGCTCGCTGACCGAGACGCTCGACGCCGTCGAGACCGCGCACAAGGCGGGCTATACCGCCGTCATGTCGCACCGCTCGGGCGAGACCGAGGATTCGACCATCGCCGACCTCGCCGTCGCCACCAATTGCGGACAGATCAAGACCGGCTCGCTGTCGCGCTCGGACCGCATGGCCAAGTACAACCAGCTCATCCGGATCGAGGAGGAGCTCGGCAGGCAGGCGCGCTACGCGGGCAAGTCGGTGATCAAAGGCTGATCCGGCTCATTTGGAACCATAAAAGGGCGGGGACATCCCGCCCTTTTTTGTTCTTGCAAACCTCGACCCGACCGGCCGTAACCGTCCATTAAGCACAATCGGGCGAAAAAGACTCAAATGGCCGCTTGCGTTCGCGGCCGCGAGGGTTCGGGTCATGTGGACACGTCAGCACAAGAAGAGAAACACCGGCCGGCTGATCATTCCGTCGTTGTGCGTGCTGTTCCTGACCTATTTCGGCTTCCATGCCTATCATGGCGAATTCGGCATCTATTCCAAGTATCGGCTGCAGGCCCAGGCGGCCGAACTGCAGGCCCAGCTCGACGCGGTCAAGGCGCGCCGGGTCGATTTCGAGCGCCGCGTCCAGCTCCTCCATGAAGGCACGCTGGAAAAGGACATGCTTGACGAACAGGCTCGAAAGGCGCTCAATCTCTCGCAGCCCGACGAAATCACCATCATGCTGCCTGCCTCGACGAAATAACCGAATTCCGGTTAATCGAACTTATTCGCAATGATTCTAGTCGCTTAGACGCATGCCAGCCATGCATTTTTCAGCATGGCGCAATGCACCCTTGCGTGTTAGCCTCGCTCAAATCGGTGGGGAGGCGATCGCTCTCCCTGAAATGTCCGCGAAGAGACGCCAACAGGGAGTGATGCATGGCCACCGCCGCCAGAAAAGCGCCTGCCAAATCCAAATCCAAATCCGACGGCAAATCGCCGAACCTTTCCGCACCAAAGCCAGCCGAATTCACCAAGGAAGAAGAGCTTTCCGCCTACCGGCACATGCTGCTCATCCGCCGCTTCGAGGAGAAGGCCGGCCAGCTCTACGGCATGGGCTTCATCGGCGGCTTCTGCCACCTCTATATCGGTCAGGAAGCCGTCGTCACCGGCATGAAGATGGCGCTGATCGAAGGCGATCAGATGATCACCGCCTACCGCGACCACGGCCACATGCTGGCGATGGAGCTTTCGCCGCGCGGCGTCATGGCCGAGCTCACCGGGCGCCGCGGCGGCCTGTCGAAAGGCAAGGGCGGCTCCATGCACATGTTCTCCAAGGAGAAGCATTTCTACGGCGGCCACGGCATCGTCGGCGCGCAGGTGTCTCTGGGCACCGGGCTCGCCTTCGCCAACCGCTATCGTGAGAACAAGAATGTCTCGCTGACCTATTTCGGTGACGGCGCCGCCAACCAGGGCCAGGTCTACGAGAGCTTCAACATGGCTTCGCTGTGGAAGCTGCCGGTGATCTTCATCATCGAGAACAACCGCTACGCCATGGGCACGTCCGTGTCGCGCTCGTCCGCCGAGACCGATTTCTCGCATCGCGGCGCATCCTTCAAGATCCCCGGCATCCAGGTCGACGGCATGGATGTCCGCGCCGTAAAGTCGGCCGCCGAGCTCGCCACCGAATGGTGCCGCGCCGGAAACGGGCCGCTGATCCTCGAAATGCAGACCTACCGCTATCGCGGCCACTCGATGTCCGATCCGGCGAAGTACCGTTCCAAGGAGGAAGTGCAGAAGATGCGCTCGGAGCACGACCCGATCGAGCAGGTCAGGGTGCGGCTGCTCGACAAGAAGTGGGCGAGCGAGGACGAGCTCAAGGCCATCGACAAGGAAGTCCGCGACATCGTCGCCGACGCCGCCGAATTCGCCCAGAACGACGCCGAGCCGGATCCGTCCGAGCTCTGGACCGACATCGTACTCTAAGGAGAGGGCAAGGACATGCCGATCGAAATTCTCATGCCCGCGCTTTCCCCGACGATGGAAGAGGGCAATCTTTCCAAATGGCTGAAGAACGAGGGCGACAAGGTCGTCGCCGGTGACGTGATCGCCGAGATCGAAACCGACAAGGCAACGATGGAAGTCGAAGCCGTCGACGAAGGCACGCTGGCCAAGATCGTGGTTCCCGCCGGCACCGAAGGCGTCAAGGTCAATGCGGTGATCGCCGTGCTTGCGGTCGATGGCGAAGACGTCGACAAGGCCGGCGAAGGCGTCGGCGAAGAGCCTGCCAAGGCCGAACCGGCTGCGGCAGCGCCAGCGCCGGCCGCAGCCAAGAGCGAAGCCGCGGCACCCGTCGCGGCCGCGCCGAAAACGGAAGTCGCGGCCGATCCGGACATCCCCGCTGGCACCGAGATGGTCTCGACCACGGTGCGCGAGGCGCTCCGCGACGCCATGGCTGAGGAAATGCGCCGCGATGGCGACGTCTTCGTCATGGGCGAGGAGGTCGCCGAGTACCAGGGCGCCTACAAGATCACGCAAGGCCTGCTGCAGGAATTCGGACCGCGTCGCGTCGTCGACACGCCGATCACCGAGCACGGCTTTGCCGGCGTCGGCGTCGGAGCGGCCATGGCCGGCCTGAAGCCGATCGTCGAGTTCATGACCTTCAATTTCGCCATGCAGGCGATCGACCAAATCATCAACTCGGCCGCGAAGACGCTCTATATGTCCGGCGGCCAGATGGGCGCGCCGATCGTGTTCCGCGGACCGAACGGCGCCGCCGCGCGCGTCGCCGCCCAGCACTCGCAGTGCTACGCCGCCTGGTACAGCCACATCCCCGGCCTGAAGGTGGTGATGCCGTATACGGCGGCCGACGCCAAGGGCCTGCTCAAGGCGGCGATCCGCGACCCGAACCCGGTCATCTTCCTCGAGAACGAGATCCTCTACGGCCAGTCCTTCGACGTGCCGAAGCTCGACGATTTCGTGCTGCCGATCGGCAAGGCGCGCGTCCACAAACAGGGCAAGGACGTCACCATCGTCTCCTTCGGCATCGGCATGACCTATGCGGTCAAGGCGGAGGCCGAACTGCGCGGCATGGGCATCGATGCCGAAATCATCGATCTGAGGACCATCCGCCCGCTCGACTTCGACACCATCATCGCCTCGGTGAAGAAGACCAACCGTCTCGTGGTGGTGGAAGAAGGCTTCCCGCAGAGCTCGGTCGGCGACCACATCGCCAACCAGGTCTCGCAGCGCGCCTTCGACTTCCTCGATGCGCCGGTGATCACCATCGCAGGCAAGGACGTGCCGATGCCTTATGCGGCCAACCTCGAGAAGCTGGCGCTGCCCAATGTCGGCGAAGTCGTCGAGGCAGTCAAAGCCGTCACGTACCGGGGTTAACAAGATGTCGCGCGAACTAGAAGTTCCCGCGATGGTCGTCGAGAGTAGCGAATTCAATGAAATACTCCGCGTCTGGATTGGTTCGGACGCGGTCGTCACGATGCAAGACCTC
This sequence comes from Mesorhizobium sp. M1E.F.Ca.ET.045.02.1.1, assembly GCF_003952485.1. Classification (NCBI taxonomy): domain Bacteria; kingdom Pseudomonadati; phylum Pseudomonadota; class Alphaproteobacteria; order Hyphomicrobiales; family Phyllobacteriaceae; genus Mesorhizobium; species Mesorhizobium sp. M1E.F.Ca.ET.045.02.1.1. The sequence goes on along the minus strand of NZ_CP034447.1, from coordinate 5,558,861 downwards.
TTTGGACCAAACGCTCACAACTGGGGAATGGTGCTTGCTGATATCGGCATGCACATAGCCAGGATGAGACTGGAACAAGATGGCATACCTGAAATCGAGACGCTTCAGGCATTGGAAGAAGGCTATCGCGGCAGAATGTCGGAGCAGTTCAATATCCAGCACCGTTCGCTGACCGGGCGGAACTGAGGAGGAAAAATGCCGATCAACATCACCATGCCGGCGCTCTCTCCGACCATGGAAGAGGGCAATCTCGCCAAGTGGCTGGTCAAGGAAGGCGACAAGGTTTCGCCCGGTGACGTGATCGCCGAGATCGAGACCGACAAGGCGACGATGGAAGTCGAATCCGTCGATGAAGGCACCGTCGCCAAGCTCGTCGTTCCGGCCGGAACCGAAGGCGTCAAGGTCAACGCCGTGATCGCCATCCTGGCCGGTGAAGGCGAGGATGCCCGCGCTGCTGCAAAAGCCGACGGCGGCGCCGTGCCGAAAGCGGAAGCCGCGAAAGCGGAGGCTCCGAAGGCCGAAGCGCCCAAGGAAGCGCCGAAGCCGGCAGCTTCCGCTCCAGCGCCTGCACCGGCTAAGGCCGAGCCCGCTCCGGTCGCCAACGGCCATGCCGGCGGCGAGCGCGTTTTCGCTTCGCCGCTTGCGCGCCGCATCGCCAAGGATGCCGGTGTCGACGTGGCGGCGCTGGCCGGCTCCGGTCCGCACGGCCGCGTGGTGAAGGCCGATGTCGAGGCGGCGATCTCTTCCGGCGGAGCCAAGGCAGCGCCTGCCGCCAAGGCCCCGGCCGAGGCACCGGCGGCCGCGCCGATTGCGAAGCCGATGTCGGACGATCAGGTGCTGAAGCTGTTCGCGGAAGGCTCCTACGAGCTCGTCCCGCACGACAATATGCGCAAGACCATTGCGCGCCGCCTCGTCGAGGCCAAGAGCACCATCCCGCATTTCTACCTCACGCTCGACTGCGAGCTCGACGCGCTGCTCGCGCTGCGCACGCAGCTCAATGCGGCGGCGCCGATGCGGAAGACCGAGAAGGGCGAAGTTCCCGCCTACAAGCTCTCGGTCAACGACATGGTGATCAAGGCGATGGCGATGGCGCTGATGGCGGTGCCGGACGCCAACGCCTCCTGGACCGACAGCGCCATGGTCAAGCACAAGCATGCCGATGTCGGCGTGGCCGTGTCGATCCCCGGCGGCCTGATCACCCCGATCATCCGCCACGCCGATGAAAAGACGCTGTCGGTCATCTCCAACGAGATGAAGGATCTGGCGAGCCGTGCCCGCAGCCGCAAGCTGAAGCCAGAAGAATACCAGGGCGGCACCACGGCCGTCTCCAATCTCGGCATGTTCGGCGTCAAGGATTTCGCCGCCGTCATCAACCCGCCGCATGCGACCATTCTCGCGGTCGGAGCCGGTGAAGAGCGCGCAGTGGTGAAGAAGGGCGAGATCAAGATCGCCACCGTGATGTCGGTAACTTTGTCCACCGATCATCGTGCCGTCGACGGCGCGCTCGGCGCGGAACTGCTCGGCGCCTTCAAGCGCATGATCGAGAACCCGATGGGCATGCTGGTCTAGGAAGGAAAAGAGGCGGTGCGGAAGTTCTTCACCAGCCTTTTCGCCTTCATCCTATCCGGTCTGGCTGGCGGACTGGTCGTGCAGGAACTGGCCGTGCTTACCGGCGCGACCGAAGAATACATTCTGGTCTTCGCCGCAACGGTGATGATCCTCATCGTCGTGACGATCGCCTTCTTCCTGGTCCAGTTCCGCGCTGAGCCGGTTCGGGCGGTCGACCGGATGTTCTGGTGGCTGCTTGCGATCTTCGCGATCATTCTGGTCGCGCTCGCCGGTTGGACGTTTTCGGTGCCGCCCGAGAACCGGGCGACCGCAAGCGACCTTTCGATCGTTGCCGGACTGATCCTGCCCGGCGTTGTGGCGATCATCGTGCAATGGCTGTTCGTGCGCTGGCGGCTCAAGCGCTCGTCGGCACCGTTCGGCAGGGATGGGGTAAGGGCATGAAGACAATTCTCTGCTACGGCGATTCGCTGACCTGGGGCTACGACGCCGCCAGCCTCGGCCGCCATGCGTTGGAAGACCGCTGGCCGAGCGTGCTCAAGGCGGCGCTGGGCGAGGGCATTGAGGTCATTGCCGAGGGCCTCAACGGCCGCACCACTGCCTTCGACGATTACCTGGCCGGTGCGGACCGCAACGGCGCGAGGACGTTGCCGACGATCCTGACGAGCCACGCGCCGCTCGACCTTGTCATCATCATGCTCGGCGCCAACGACATGAAGCCATGGATCCACGGCAATCCCGTCGCCGCCAAGCAGGGCATCCAGCGCCTGATCGATATCGTGCGCGGCCATGACTATCCATTCGACTGGCCGGCGCCGCAGATACTCATCGTCGCGCCGCCTGCGGTAACGCGCACCGACAATGCCGAATTCAAGGAAATGTTCGCCGGCGGCGACGACGCCTCGAAGCGCCTGGCGCCGCAATATTCGGCGCTGGCCGACGAGGCCGGCTGCGGCTTCTTCGATGCGGGCACCGTGGCAACGACAACGCCGCTCGACGGTGTCCATCTCGATGCCGAAAACACACGGCGGATCGGCCAGGCTCTGGCCCCGCTCGTGCGTGTGATGCTCTCACTCTAACCCCCAGAAAGATCAGGGAGAAAACCCGTGGCTGAGAACTACGACGTTATCATCATCGGCTCAGGTCCCGGCGGCTATGTCACCGCGGTGCGTTCCGCCCAACTCGGCTTCAAGACGGCGATCGTCGAACGCGAGCATCTGGGCGGCATCTGCCTGAACTGGGGCTGCATCCCGACCAAGGCGCTGCTGCGCTCGGCCGAGATCATGCATTATTCCGACCACCTCAAGGATTACGGCCTGAAGCTCGACGGCAAGGTCAACCCCGACACGGCCGCGGTGGTCGACCGCTCCCGCAAGGTGTCGCTCAGGCTGAACGGCGGCGTTGCCTTCCTGATGAAGAAGAACAAGGTCGACGTCATCTGGGGCGAGGCGAAGCTTTCCAAGCCCGGCGAGATCGTGGTCTCCAAGACCGCCAAGAAGCCGATGGAGCCGCAGCCGCCGGTGCCGAAGGGCGTCAAGGGCGAGGGCACCTACACCGCCAAGCACATCATTCTGGCGACCGGCGCCAGGCCGCGCGCGCTGCCCGGCATCGAGCCGGACGGCAAGCTGATCTGGACGTATTTCGAGGCGATGGTGCCGAAGGAGATGCCGAAATCGCTGCTGGTGATGGGCTCGGGCGCCATCGGCATCGAGTTCGCCTCCTTCTACCGCACAATGGGCGCGGACGTGACGGTGGTCGAGGTCTTGCCGGCGGTGATTCCGGTCGAGGATGCCGAGGTCTCGAAATTCGCGCAGAAGCAGTTCGAGAAGCAGGGGATGAAGATCCTCCTCGAAGCCAAGGTGACCAAGGTCGAGAAATCAGCCAATTCGGTCACCGCCCATGTCGAGATGAAGGATGGCAAGGTCGAGAAGATCACCGCCGACCGCATGATTTCGGCTGTCGGTGTGCAGGGCAACATCGAAAATCTCGGCCTCGAGGCGCTCGGCGTGAAGACGGATCGCGGCTGCGTCGTCGTCGACGGCTACGGCAAGACGAACGTGGCCGGGATCTATGCGATCGGCGACGTCGCGGGACCGCCCATGCTTGCCCACAAGGCCGAGCATGAGGGTGTCGTCTGCATCGAAAAGATCGCCAATTTCCCCGGCGTGCATGCCATCGACAAGTTGAAGATCCCGGGCTGCACCTATTGCAGTCCGCAGGTCGCGTCGGTCGGCCTGACCGAAGCCAGGGCCAAGGCCGAAGGCAAGGACATCCGCGTCGGCCGCTTCCAGTTCGGCGCCAACGGCAAGGCCATCGCGCTCGGCGAGGACCAGGGCTTCATCAAGACCATTTTCGACAAGAAGACCGGACAACTTCTCGGCGCGCATATGATCGGCGCGGAGGTGACCGAGCTCATCCAGGGCTTCGTCGTGGCGATGAACCTGGAGACCACCGAGGAAGAGCTGATGCACACGATCTTCCCGCATCCGACCCTGTCGGAGATGATGAAGGAAAGCGTGCTCGACGCCTATGGCCGCGCTTTGAACGCATGATAAATGGCCAATCGGTGATAGATTGGTTGGGCGAGACTCAGACGCGGCAGCCGGAGGACTTTGACGGCAGGGCAGTTCGTATCCGGATGCATTTTCACCTGATCGAGGAGGATTTGGCATATGGACGTGAATGGCGTGGGCTGGATTGCAGCCATCATCATAGGCGGCTTGGCCGGATGGCTCGCCGAAATGGTCATGAAGAGCAACACCGGCATCTTCATGAACATCATTCTGGGCATCGCCGGCGCGGTGGTGCTGAACGCAATCCTGAGAGCGCTCAACGTCGAGGCCTTCGGCGTCGGCTGGTTCGCCTATCTGATCACAGGCTTCATCGGCGCCTGCCTGCTGATCTTTGCGGGTCGGCTGGTGCGCCGCTGAGCCCCGGCGAACGCCGCTATGCGAAAATGGCCGTGGCGGCATGCGCCGGCGCGGCCTTTTTCTTTGCTTCGAAAAGTCCTAGATGACGCAGACGGACGGTCGCGTTACCAGCGGCCGCGAAGGGTTTGAGATGGTCACTGTTCTCGACACGATCGCCAACGCGCCGCGCCCGCGGCACCCCGAAAAGGCGCACAGGCCGGACCAGGAAGTGCTGCGCAAGCCGGACTGGATCCGCGTCAAGGCGCCGGTCTCGAAAGGCTATGCCGAGACGCGCGAGATCGTGAAGTCGAACAAGCTGGTGACGGTGTGCGAGGAGGCCGGCTGCCCGAACATCGGCGAATGCTGGGACAAGAAGCACGCCACCTTCATGATCATGGGCGAGATCTGCACGCGCGCCTGCGCCTTCTGCAATGTCGCCACCGGCATCCCGACGGCGCTCGACCCGGATGAGCCGGCGCGCGTCGCCCACGCCGTCAAGCAGATGGGCCTCAGCCACGTCGTCGTCACCTCGGTCGACCGCGATGATCTGGACGACGGCGGCGCGCAGCATTTCGCCGACGTCATCCATGCCATCCGCGCGGCCGCGCCCTCGACGACGATCGAGATCCTGACGCCCGATTTCCTGCGCAAGGACGGCGCGCTGGAGGTCGTCGTGGCGGCCAAGCCTGACGTCTTCAACCATAACCTCGAAACCGTTCCGTCGAACTACCTGACGGTCCGGCCGGGCGCCCGCTATTTCCACTCCATTCGGCTGCTGCAGCGGGTGAAAGAACTCGATCCGTCGATCTTCACCAAATCCGGCATCATGGTCGGTCTCGGTGAGGAGCGGAACGAAGTGCTGCAGCTCATGGATGACCTGCGGTCGGCCAATGTCGACTTCATGACCATAGGCCAATACCTGCAGCCGTCGAAGAAGCACCATCCGGTGATCCGCTTCATCACGCCCGACGAGTTCAAGTCCTACGAGACGATCGGCAAGACCAAGGGCTTCCTGCTGGTGGCGTCGAGCCCGCTGACGCGCTCCTCGCATCACGCCGGCGAGGACTTCGCCAGGCTGCGTGCGGCGCGCGAAGCGCAGCTCGAGAAAGCCGGCTGACCATCTAAATGCCGAAATTCGAAGCCATCCGCCGCGTCACCCACACGCCGCAGGAGATGTTCGCGCTGGTGGCGGATGTCGAGGCCTATCCGCAATTCCTGCCGCTCTGCGAGGCGCTGACGGTGCGCTCGCGCAAGGAGCGCGACGGCCGCACCATCCTCGTCGCCGACATGAGCATCGGCTACAAGGCGATCCGCGAGACCTTTACCACGCAGGTGCTCCTGAAGCCGGACGAGAACGCCATCGACGTCAAATACATCGACGGCCCATTCAAATATCTCAGCAACATCTGGCGCTTCGATCCGGCCGATCGCGGCTGTGAGGTGCATTTCTTCATCGACTACGAATTCAAGAGCCGCATTCTCGGAGCGCTGATGGGGACGATGTTCGACCGCGCCTTCCGCATGTTCTCCGAAGCCTTCGAGAAGCGCGCGGACGTGATCTACGGCGCGAAGCCGGCCTGATCTTCACTCAGCTCCAAGCGCGCGCAGCCCAAGCTGCAACGCGTGCCGCACCGTCTCGTGGCGGATGAACTCGCGGCCCTTATGCGCAAAGAGCTGGCGCTCGGCGACGACCGGCTGCCCGGTAAGCGCTACCCCGAACCAGACGAGGCCGACCGGCTTTTCCGCCGAACCACCGGTGGGGCCGGCGATGCCGGTGACGGCAAGCGACAGGCTCGCGCGCGAATGCGTGAGCGCGCCTGCCGCCATCTCGAGCACCGTCTCGCGCGAGACGGCGCCATGCGCGTCGAGCGTTGCGGCGGAGACGCCGAGCATCTCCATCTTTGCTTCGTTGGAATAGGTGACGAAGCCGCGGTCCACCACGGCGGAAGAACCGGCAATGTCGGTGAGTGCGGCAATGATCATGCCGCCGGTGCAGCTTTCGGCCGTCGCCAGCATGATGCCGCGCTGCTGGCAGGCCTGGAGCAGGGCGATGGCGAGTTCGGCGTTGCTCATTTGGGGACATCTCCCGGGAAAACCACGCTTGCGGTGGCGATCGCCGCTATGCCTTCGCCGCGGCCGACAAAGCCGAGCTTTTCGTTCGTCGTAGCCTTGATCGAAATGCGTTCGGCCGCAATGCCCAGCATCGCCGCCAGCGCCGCCGTCATCGCCTCGCGGTGGGGCCCGACACGCGGCGCTTCGCAGATCAGAGTGATGTCGGCATTGGCGATGCGCCCGCCATGCTCGCGCACCAGCTTCGCTGCATGCTCGACGAAGATCTTCGAGGCAACACCCTTCCATTGCGGGTCCGATGGCGGGAAATGCGTGCCGATGTCGCCGGCGCCGCAGGTGGCAAGCAGCGCGTCGGTAAGCGCGTGCAGCCCGACATCGGCGTCCGAATGGCCGGAGAGTTTTCGATCGTAGGGAATGGCGACGCCGCACAGCGTGACATGGTCGCCGGGCTCGAAGGCATGCACATCATAGCCATTGCCGGTGCGGATGTCCGGAAAGCGCGGCAGCGCGTTGGAAAGCCGCTGGTCGGCCATCGCGATATCCCTTGCCCAGGTAAGCTTCACATTGTCCGGCGAGCCGGCGACGATCTTGACCGGAATATGCGCCCATTCGGCGATCGCTGCGTCGTCGGTGAATTCGGACTTGCCCAAATGATGCGCCTTCTCGTGGGCCGCCAGCAGCGGCCAGAACGGAAAGCCTTGCGGTGTCTGCGCGGCATGCAGGCCGGCTCGCGACACCGTCTCCTCGATCATGCCCGTTGCGGATTCCCGCTTCAGCGTGTCGGCGACGGGAAGGGCGGGCAGCGCGCCCTGCCGTTCCCCGATGGCGTCGATGATGCGGTCGATCAGCCCGGCATCAAGGAACGGGCGCACCGCGTCATGCACCAGCACTTTTCCCGGCGCCAGATCCCTCAATGCCAGGAGACCGAGCCGAACCGAGGCCTGGCGGGACGAACCGCCAGTGACCGCGAAAACACGCTTGGCATTCGCTCCCGCCGCGCGCTCGAAGAGTTCGGCATCGTCGGCGTGGATCGCCACGACCACCGGGCCAATTCTCGGATGTGAAAGAAACGTCTCCAGCGTGTGCGCGATGACGGCGCGGCCGCCGATACGCTGATATTGCTTCGGCCCATCGGCCTGCCCGGCACGGGCGCCGCGCCCGGCGGCGACGATCACAACGCCGACTTTGCCGTCTGCGTCCAAACCCTGATTTTCACTTGCGTCGGTCATGGCGAGAGGCTTAGTCGCGGCTCGAAGGGAAGGCCAGCATTTTCCAAAATGCGCCTTAATGTGACGTCATTGCGCGTTGCACAATGCCTTGCATCTGGCTAGAGAATGTGCAGCAATTGAACATGCTTGGTTTTTGTGCATGCCTGAATTGATCACATTGGCTTCGCCACTCGACATTGGCGGCGTGAAGATACGCAACCGCGTGTTCCTTGCGCCGATGTCGGGCATCACCGACGAGCCATTCCGCCAGCGCGCCCACAACCATGGCGCCGGGCTGGTCGTGTCGGAAATGGTGGCCAGCGGCGAACTGGCCAAGGGCAGGGCCGGCTGCGACCTGCGCATCCGCCATTCCGGGCTGCCCGTCCACATGGTGCAGCTTGCCGGCCGCGAGGCGGCGCACATGGCCGAGGGCGCGCGAATCGCCGCCGGCGAGGGCGCCGACATCATCGACATCAACATGGGCTGCCCGGCGAAGAAGGTGACGGGCGGCTATGCCGGCTCGGCGCTGATGCGCGATCTCGATCATGCGCTCTCCCTGATCGAAGCTGTGGTCGGCGCCGTTTCGGTGCCGGTGACCGTCAAGATGCGGCTCGGCTGGGACGAAAGCGCGCTCAACGCGCCGATGCTGGCGCGCCGCGCCGAACAGGCGGGCGTCCGGATGGTGACCGTGCACGGCCGCACCCGCTGCCAGTTCTATCAGGGCAAGGCCGATTGGCGGGCCATTGCCCGTGTCAGGCAAGCGGTCTCTATCCCGGTGGTGGCCAACGGCGATGTCGGCTCGCCGGAAGAGGCGGCGACGATCCTCGAACAGTCGGGCGCCGACGCGGTGATGATCGGCCGCGCCCACTACGGCGCGCCGTGGGCCGCGGGCAGTGTCGCGGCGGCTGCCGCCGATACATCGACGCACGGCATTCCCGAAACGCCGCAAGCGCTCGCCGACTACGTCGCTGCGCATTACGAGGACATGCTCTCGCTCTACGGCGTCGAAAGCGGGCTGCGTCAGGCGCGCAAGCATCTCGGCTGGTATCTCGACCGGCACGCGGCCAGGGCGTCGGCGGAGCAGCGGAAGCGTATCCTCACCTCTTTCGAGCCCACGGAGGTCATCCGAGGGCTGCGCGAGGCTCTTGCCGATCCTGTCATGCTGACCGAAATGCGGAGCGCGGCATGAAGGCGAGCGCTCCACAGCCAACCGAAATGGCGGATGCCGCCAACATCGTGCTGAACACCATCCGCCGCCCGGTGATCATGGTCGATGCCGACGGCTTCATCACTTTCGCCAACGCGGATGCCGAGGATTTCTTCCGCTCCAGCGCTACCATGCTCGCCCGCAACACTTTGTCCAAGCTGGTGCCGTTCGGCAGCCCGCTGCTGACGCTGGTCGACCAGGTGCGCGAGCGCCACGCGCCGGTCAACGAATACCGCGTCGACGTCTCCTCGCCGCGCCTCGGCATCGAGAAGATGGTCGATCTCTATGTCGCGCCGGTGCCGGAGTTCCCGGGTTCCGTCGTGGTGATGTTCCAGGAACGGTCGATGGCCGACAAGATCGATCGTCAGATGACGCACCGGGGTGCCGCCCGTTCCGTCACCGGCCTCGCGGCTATGCTGGCGCATGAGATCAAGAACCCGCTTTCGGGTATCCGCGGCGCCGCCCAACTGCTCGAACTGTCGGCCTCCGACGAGGACCGCGCGCTGACGAGGCTGATCACCGACGAGACCGACCGCATCGTCTCGCTGGTCGACCGCATGGAGGTGTTTTCCGACGAGCGGCCGATCGAGCGCTTCCCCGTCAACATCCATGTCGTGCTGGATCATGTGAAGGCAATCGCCAAAAATGGTTTTGCGAAGCGAATCAAGATTTTGGAAGAGTATGATCCATCGCTTCCTCCGGTCTTCGCCAATCGCGACCAGTTGATCCAGGTGTTCCTGAACCTGGTCAAGAATGCCGCCGAGGCGATCGGCGCCGACCCGCAGGGCGAGATCGTGCTGTCGACCGCCTTCCGGCCCGGCATCCGCGTTTCCGTGCCCGGAACGCAGGACCGTGTCTCGCTGCCGCTGGAATTTTGCGTGCACGACAACGGGCCCGGCGTTTCCGAGGACATCCTGCCGATCCTCTTCGACCCATTCATCACCACCAAGCCGAACGGCTCCGGCCTTGGGCTGGCGCTGGTTGCAAAGATCGTCGGTGAGCATGGCGGCATCATCGAATGCGATTCGACGCCGCGCGGGACCACGTTCCGCGTCCTAATGCCGGCCTGGAAGGAGACTGCGCCCGGCGCCGGCGACGAAGCTGAAGGAGACCGCAAATGACCGTTCGCGGCAATATTCTCGTCGCCGACGACGATGCGGCCATCCGCACCGTGCTCAACCAGGCGCTGTCGCGCGTCGGCCATGAGGTGCGCGTAACCTCGAATGCCTCGACGCTGTGGCGCTGGGTGGCAGCGGGCGAGGGCGATCTCGTCATCACCGACGTGGTGATGCCGGACGAGAACGCCTTCGACATGCTGCCGCGCATCAAGAAGGCGCGGCCGGAGCTGCCGGTCATCGTCATGAGCGCGCAGAACACCTTCATGACCGCCATCCGCGCTTCCGAGACCGGCGCCTACGAATATCTGCCGAAGCCGTTCGACCTCACCGAGTTGCTCAACATCGTCAATCGGGCGCTGGCCGAGCCGAAGCGGCCGAAGCTCGATTCGCGCGCCGACGAGCAGCCGGAGACGATGCCTTTGGTAGGCCGTTCGGCAGCCATGCAGGACATCTACCGCATGCTGGCCCGCATGATGCAGACGGACCTGACGGTGATGATCAGCGGCGAATCCGGGACCGGCAAGGAACTGGTGGCGCGCGCGCTGCATGAATATGGCCGCCGCCGCGGCGGGCCTTTCGTGGCAATCAACATGGCGGCGATCCCGCGCGACCTCATCGAATCGGAACTGTTCGGCCACGAGAAGGGCGCCTTCACCGGCGCCCAGAACCGCTCCACCGGCCGCTTCGAGCAAGCCGAGGGCGGCACGCTGTTCCTCGACGAGATCGGCGACATGCCGATGGAGGCGCAGACGCGCCTGCTGCGCGTGCTGCAGCAGGGCGAATACACGACAGTCGGCGGCCGTACCCCGATCAAGACCGACGTGCGCATCGTCGCCGCCACCAACAAGGACTTGCGGACGCTGATCAACCAGGGCCTGTTCCGCGAAGACCTGTTCTACCGCCTGAACGTCGTGCCGCTGAGACTTCCGGCGCTGCGCGAGCGGTCGGAAGACGTCCCTGACCTTGTGCGGCACTTCTTCAAGCAGGGCGCCAGCGAAGGCCTGCAGACCAAGCGCATTTCGGCGGGCGGCATCGAGCTGATGAAGCGCTATCCCTGGCCCGGCAACGTGCGCGAGCTCGAAAACCTGGTGCGCAGGCTGGCCGCGCTCTATTCGCAGGACGAGATTTCGGCCGAGATCATCGAGACGGAACTCAAGACCGGCGAAAGGCCTGTGGTGCCGGGCGTCGGACCGCTCATCCCCGACGATCTGTCGATCGGCCAGGCGGTCGAGCATTTCCTGCAGCGCTATTTTGCTTCCTTCGCCGGCGAACTGCCGCCGTCGGGGCTTTACCAGCGCATCCTTGCCGAGGTCGAGTATCCGCTGGTGCTGGCCTCGATGACGGCGACGCGCGGCAACCAGATCAAGGCGGCCGAGCTTCTGGGCCTCAACCGCAACACGCTGCGCAAGAAGATCCGCGAGCTCGGCGTCAACGTCTACAAGGCCTCAAGACAGATCTAGACCTTCGATGCCTGCCAGATGCTTTGCCGGCCCCATCTCGTTTGTTCAGCCCGTCAGCCGACGGGCGGAACGCTTTGTTTCTACTTCATATAATTGGTTCAGAGATAGTCTCTGACGGTGTCCGCGATCATTACATCAAGGCAGCTGGCCTTCACGCCGAGGAGATGCTCGGTATCGGAAGAATCGACCAGCAGCGGGCGATCGAAGAGATATTTCATTTCCACGAGCTCATGCATGCCCAGGGCTTCCATCTCGGCGATGGAATAGCAACGCATTGACGCAACCTCCCTTCCAAGCATCGCCGCGGTTCTGCGGATAAGATCGCGGGGCGAAGCGTATTGCGACGGGACATGGAAGGCTCGTCCCCATTCACCCGTGTAGAAGGCTGACGCGACGAGCGTCCGGGCGACGTCCTTGATGAAAGCCCAGGCATGATCGGCGTCGAGGTCTCCCAAGAAGGCGACGGGCTTTCCTTGAACGATGGATGGCAGTGCGAGAAGCGAGAAGTAGGTGACCGCGCCATGCCCCAGATAATCGCTGGAACGCACCTCGATGGCCGGTACGCTGGCTCGAGACACACGCTGCCACATTATCGTCCGAACAGTGCCCTTCCTCGATGTCGGGTCGAGCGGCAAGTCTGAGTGAAGGGAACTATCAGCGTTTTCGCCGTAGCCGTAGAGGTTTCCGAGCAGGATGATCTTCGCATCGACGGCCTCCGCCGCGCGCACCGTGCCGTCGACGATCGGAAAGAAGTCGGTCGGCCACCGGTGATAAGGCGCCATGGCGCACATGAAGATGGCATCCGCGCCCCGGCTGATGCGTGAAAGTTCGGCGGCATCGGTGGCGTCCGCCTGCCTCGCGCGCACGCCGGGCAAATCGATATCGCTCCCGCTCCTGCTTATGAGGACGACATCATGCTCCTGCTCACCGAGCAGGCGCGCCGTCTCGCGCCCGACCGGGCCTGCTCCGACGACAACATAGTAACTCATATGAACCTCTTTGCGTTGGCAAACGAGGCGCAGGTCTAAAGGGCTTCGGCATTGAAAATCGCGCAGGAACCGCCAAATGTTGAGCAGGTTCTGCCATGATTTTGAGGCTCGTTTCACATGCATCCGCAGTTCACTTCGGCCCGGGCCTCGGCTGGCATATCAATCGCTTCACGGCATGTCGAAGCAGGCACCTATCGGCTGCCGCGGGCGGATCATCACCGCATCATGGTTCATGCCAGCGCGGCGACGCGCACCTATTGCAATGACGCCGGGCGATATTTCTTACGGCGAGCTGGTGACATTGATTTCGTACCCGCGGGACAGGAGGGCGGGTTCGAGGCTGAAACCTCATTCGAAACGAGGGAGGTTCGCTTGCCGCCTGCCATGCTCGAGGGTGTGGCGTCGGAGATTGAGGGCAGCGCAAGGGCGCGTCATTTCGACATGCGGCACCTGCTTCGGGACGAACGTATCGAATACCTCGTCCGGGCACTTGAAACCGACCAAGACGCAGGCTCGCCGGGTGGGGCTCTGTTCGCCGAAAGTGTCGGCATCGCGCTTGCGGTGCGGCTGGTTGGTCTCGACGATCTGGAGACGGATCGAACGGTTCGGCTGTCGGATGCGCAGTTCAAACGTATCCTGGACTATATCGACGCGCATCTTTCCGAACCGCTCACGATCGATACGCTGACCCGCATCGCTAACGCCAGCAGCTCGCATCTCAGGACATGGTTCAAGGCGGCGACCGGCATGACCCTTCACCGCTATGTGCTGCGACGCCGGGTTGAGCGTGCCCGTTCCCTGATTCTGGGAAGTGACCTCAGCACCAGCGAGGTGGCCTATCTGACAGGCTTCGCGCATCAGTCGCATCTGGCGCATTGGATGCGCCGCGAGATCGGGCAGACGCCGCGCAGCTTGCGACGGGCGCGACCGGAGCAGTGACGCGAGCCATCGCATCGCCGGCCGCATCGTTCGGCGGTATTGGATCACCGGCATTGTCCTTTTTGCGTGATTGAGCCGGGGAAAGATTTCCGTCCCGGCCACACTTGTTGCATAATCGCCACAATGCGTTGCATACATCCGACGCTATGACCGACTCTAGACGGCGATATGGCTGCTGAGGCTCCAACACTGAACCAACCGCTTTTCAGCCGGGCTGGCGTACCCGACGGCCGCCGGTTGCTGGCGCTGCCGGGCGTGGTCGCGATCGTGGGCGCCATGATCACGGCGGCGATCTCGTTCGCCATCCTGGTCGGCGCGACGCCGATCGCGCCGAACGCCGACACGACCTGGGCGCTGATCGCGCTCAACGCTGTCTTCGTCCTGTTCCTGATCGCGCTCGTCGCCCGCGAGGTGCGTCGCATCGTCATGGCCCGCCGGCACGGCAGGGCAGCCTCACGGCTGCATGTGCGCATCGTCGCCATGTTCGCGCTGGTCGCCGCCATTCCGGCGATCATGGTGGCAATCATCGCCTCGATCACGCTGGATATCGGCCTCGACCGCTGGTTCGAAATCCGCACCAAGACCATCGTCAATTCCTCGCTGTCGATCGCGGATGCCTATGTCCAGGAAAACGCGCGCAACCTACAGGGCACGACCCTGTCGATGGCCTATGATCTCGACGCGTCGCGCACGCTCTATGGCCTCGATCGAAACGGCTTCCTTGACCTCATGAACAAGGAAGCCGTCGGCCGCGGGCTGGCGCATGCGGCGCTGATCAAGCCCGACGGCTCCTTCGTGATGAGCGCCAAGACCGACGCCGATTTCGCCATGCCCGAGCCGCCGCCCGGCGCTGTCGATACCGCCGCCGATGGCAAGCCCGTGCTGATCGAGCCGCGAACGCGCAACATCATGGGTGCCATCGTCAAGCTGCGCGAGATCGAGGGCCTTTACCTTTACACGATCCGGCTGGTCGACCCCGAAGTGATCCGCGCGCGCCAGATCGTCAAATCCAACACCGACGAATACCGTAACCTCGAGGACAACCGCCGCACTTCCCAGGTGGCCTTCGCGCTGCCCTATCTGTCGCTGACGCTGATCATCATCCTGTCGGCGATCTGGACCGGCATTGCGGTCGCCGACCGGCTGGTGCGGCCGATCCGCCAGTTGATCGGCGCGGCCGACGAGGTGGCGACCGGCAATCTCGATGTCGCCGTTCCCGTACGCCATTCGGACGGCGATGTGGCCTCGCTTGGCGACACCTTCAACAACATGATCCTCGAGCTCAAATCGCAGCGCAACGAGTTGCTATCGGCCAAGGATCTGATCGACGAGCGGCGGCGCTTCTCGGAGGCGGTGCTGGCAGGCGTCACCGCCGGCGTCATCGGCGTCGATCCGTACGGCATCGTCACCATCGTCAATCGCTCGGCCGAAACGATGCTCGCGATCTCGGCAAGTGCCGCGCTCGGACAGAACCTGTCGGCCATCCTGCCGCATGTCGGCCGCGTCTTCGAGATCGGCCGCCAGTCCGGCAAGCCGGTCTATCGCGAGCAGGTCACCTTCTTCCGCGCCGGCATGGAACGGACCTTCAATGTCCAGGTCACAGTCGAGGCAGAAGACGAGGCCGCAGAAGAAAAATCCTATGTCGTCACCGTCGACGACATCACCGATCTGGTTCAGGCGCAGCGCTCGTCCGCCTGGGCGGACGTCGCGCGGCGCATCGCCCATGAGATCAAGAATCCGCTGACGCCGATCCAGCTCTCGGCCGAGCGCATCAGGCGCCGTTACGGCAAGGTCATCACCGAGGACCGCGAGGTCTTCGATCAGTGCACCGACACCATCATCCGCCAGGTCGAGGACATCGGCCGCATGGTCGACGAATTCTCGGCCTTCGCCCGTATGCCGAAGCCGGAGATGAAAGTCATCGATCTGCGCGAATCGCTGCGTGAGGCGTCGTTCCTGGTGGAAGTCAGCCGCTCCGACATTGCCTTTGAGCGCGATTTCGGCAACGAGCCGCTGAAGGGCACGTTCGACAGCCGCCTGATGGCGCAGGCTTTCGGCAACGTCATCAAGAACGCCGCCGAGGCCATAGATGGACTTGATGCGAAAGACCGTTCCGACGGCACAATCCGGATTCAAGCCGGGCGCCAAGATAGCGCCATAAGAATCGACGTTATCGACAACGGCAAAGGGCTGCCGCGCGAGAATCGGCAGAGGCTGCTCGAGCCCTATATGACGACGCGCGAAAAAGGCACCGGCCTTGGCCTCGCTATCGTCAAGAAGATCGTGGAGGACCATGGCGGCCGGCTCGAATTGCACGACGCGCCGCCGGATTTCCACGGCGGCCGGGGCGCGATGATCTCGATCATCCTGCCGCCGGCGGCGGTCGTAGCCGCGCCGCCACGCGGCGAAGGCCGCAACGAACACGAACGAGAAACTGAAAAGGTCGGTAATGGCGTCTGACATTCTCATCGTCGATGACGAGGAAGACATCCGCGAACTAGTCGCCGGTATCCTGAGCGACGAAGGTCACGAAACCCGCACGGCACACGATGCCGACAGCGCGCTGGCAGCAATCGCAGATCGGGCGCCACGGCTGATTTTCCTCGATATCTGGCTGCAGGGCTCGCGCCTCGACGGTCTGGTGCTGCTGGACGAGATCAAGACGATGCATCCTAACATGCCGGTGGTGATGATCTCCGGTCATGGCAACATCGAAACGGCGGTGTCGGCCATCCGTCGCGGCGCCTATGATTTCATCGAGAAGCCGTTCAAGGCCGACCGCCTCATCCTGATCGCCGAACGCGCTCTGGAGACGTCCAAATTGCGGCGCGAGGTCTCCGATCTCAAGCTGCGCAGCGGCGAGACCTTCGACCTGATCGGCATGTCGTCAGCGATGAGCCAGTTGCGGCAGACCATCGAGCGCGTCGCGCCGACCAACAGCCGCGTCATGATCATCGGCCCGTCCGGCTCCGGCAAGGAACTGACGGCGCGCGCCATCCACGCGCTGTCGGCACGCAAGAACGCACCTTTCGTGACCTTGAGCGCTGCCACCATCACACCCGAGCGCATGGAGATCGAGCTGTTCGGCACCGAATCGAACGGCACCGAGCGCAAGGTAGGCGCGCTGGAGGAGGCGCATCGCGGCATCCTCTACATCGATGAAGTCGCCGACATGCCGCGCGAGACGCAGAACAAGATCCTGCGCGTGCTGGTCGAGCAGCAGTTCGAGCGGGTAGGCGGCACCAAGCGGGTCAAGGTCGACGTCCGCATCATCTCGTCCACCTCGCAGAACTTGGAGGCGATGATCGCCGACGGCCGTTTCCGCGAGGATCTCTACCACCGCCTGGCGGTGGTTCCGGTCATGGTGCCGGGGCTCGCCGAGCGGCGCGAGGATATCCCGTATCTCGTCGACAATTTCATGAAGCAGATCGCGCGCCAGGCCGGCATCAAGCCGCGCCGCATCGGCGACGACGCTTTAGCCGTTCTGCAGGCGCATAACTGGCCGGGCAACGTCCGCCAGTTGCGCAACAATGTCGAGCGGCTGATGATCCTGGCCCGCGGCGGCGACGCTGATGCGCCGATCACCGCCGACCTTCTGCCCTCCGAGATCGGCGATGTCATGCCGCGCACGCCGAACCAGTCGGACCAGCACATCATGGCGCTGCCGCTGCGCGAGGCGCGCGAGCAGTTCGAGAAGGACTATCTGGTCGCTCAGATCAACCGCTTCGGCGGCAACATCTCGAAGACGGCCGAATTCATCGGCATGGAGCGGTCCGCTCTGCACCGCAAGTTGAAGTCGCTCGGTGTCTAAAGCAATTCCAGGAAAAGTGCGCAGCGGTTTTCCGTCCGGAATTGCGATGCTCAGAGCGGGGCGGCGATCCTCTCAAACGCTGAACGGCTCCAGGATCGCTTGGTCCACCCGATTGTTCATTACGGCAGCGGCGGAATCGCCTAAGAAAGCCGAATAGCTCCGAGGGGTTTCCATGCCGCGCATTGCCTATGTCAACGGGCGCTACGTCGCCCATGCTCAAGCCCGCGTCCATATCGAGGATCGCGGCTACCAGTTCGCCGACGGCGTCTATGAGGTCTGCGAGGTGGCGCGCGGCTTTATCGTAGACATGCCGCGCCATCTTGCCCGGCTCAAGCGCTCGCTGAAGGAGCTGTCGATTGCCTGGCCGGTTTCGGAAGATGTGCTGCCGCTGCTGCTGCGCGAGGTGGTGCGCCGCAACCATGTCGTCAACGGCCTCGTCTATGTCCAAGTGACGCGCGGCGTCGCCGGCCGCGACTTCGTCTTTCCAGGGGCAGGCATCAGGCCGGCCCTCGTCATAACCGCCCGCAAGGCCGATCCTGCTGCCGCCGCCAAGCGTGTGGAGACCGGCATCAAGGTGATCACCGTGCCGGAGAATCGCTGGGATCGCGTCGATATCAAGAGCACCGGCCTTCTCCCCAATGTTCTGGCCAAGCAGAAGGCCAAGGAAGCCGGCGCCCAGGAGGCCTGGTTCGTCGACGCCGACGGCACGGTCAAGGAAGGCGGCTCGTCCAACGCCTGGATCGTCACCCGCGACGGCGTTCTGGTGACGCGGCCGGCGGAGCACGGCATCCTGCGCGGCATCACGCGCACCACGCTGTTCGATGTCGCGGCCAGGCTCGGTCTGAGGATCGAAGAACGGGGGTTTTCGGTTGCGGAAGCCAAGGCGGCGCGCGAGGCGTTCATCAGTTCCGCGACCACGATTGCCATGCCTGTGGTCGAAATCGATGGCGCGCCGGTCGCAAACGGCCACCCTGGTTCCATGACACTTTCGTTGCGGCAGGCCTTTTTTGACATTGCGGAAAAAAGTCCGGCCTGATAACCGCAAAGGTGGAATGAACCTCAACTATCTCGTTCTGCTTGTCGTTTAGGCGGCAAGAGGGGGTTTGCGCGCTTGACACGTGCCGCGTAATTTGGCGCATTGGCCCGCAAACCGAAGGGGATCGGCGAAAGACAAAAACAATGGCGGAACGATCGCAAAACCTTCAGGACCTGTTCCTGAATTCAGTTCGCAAGAGCAAAAATCCACTTACCATCTTCCTCATCAACGGCGTGAAGCTGACCGGCGTCGTCACTTCGTTCGACAATTTTTGTGTGTTGTTGCGGCGCGACGGGCATTCCCAGCTCGTCTACAAGCACGCCATTTCCACGATCATGCCGAGCCAGCCGGTACAGATGTTCGATGGCGAGGAAGGCCAGGGCGCCTGATTGGCACGTGAAAAGGACGCGGACCGCAGCGTTCGCGGGAAACAAGGGCACCAGCTCGGGCCGGAGGCTAAGGATCCGACCCGGGCGGTCGTCATTGTGCCGGTGCTTACCCGTCAGCCGCGCGGCGAAGACGATTCGAACCGTCCGCGCCTGAGTCGCTCGGCCGATGCCCGCCACGACGAAGCGGTCGGCCTTGCGAGCGCCATCGATCTCAATCCGGTCCACACCGCGGTGGTGACGGTCGCCGACCCACGCCCGGCGACGCTGCTCGGCAGCGGTAAGGTGGCGGAGTTCGCCGACATCGTGAAGGAGCGCAAGGCGGAGCTGGTCATCGTCGACCACCCGCTGACGCCGGTGCAGCAGCGCAATCTCGAAAAGGAACTCAACGCCAAGGTGCTCGACCGCACCGGGCTGATTCTCGAGATCTTCGGCGAGCGCGCGCGGACCAAGGAAGGCACGCTGCAGGTCGAGCTGGCGCATCTCAACTACCAGAAAGGCCGGCTGGTGCGGAGCTGGACCCACCTCGAACGGCAACGCGGCGGCGCCGGTTTTCTCGGCGGTCCCGGCGAAACACAGATCGAGTCCGACCGGCGCATCCTGCAGGACAAGATCACCAAGCTGAAACATGAGCTGGAGACGGTTCGCCGCACGCGCGACCTGCACCGGGCCAAGCGCAAGAAGGTTCCTTTCCCGGTTGTAGCGATCGTCGGTTACACCAATGCCGGAAAATCGACGCTGTTCAACCGGATGACCGGAGCAGGGGTTCTGGCCGAGGACATGCTGTTCGCCACGCTCGATCCGACACTGCGCCGCGTGCGGCTGCCGCACGGCACGCCGATCATCCTGTCCGACACTGTCGGCTTCATCTCCGACCTGCCGACGCATCTGGTCGCGGCCTTCCGGGCGACGCTGGAAGAGGTCGTCGAGGCCGATCTCGTGCTGCATCTGCGCGACATTTCCGATCCCGACACGGCAGCGCAGGCGGAGGATGTCGAGCGCATTCTCGGCGATCTCGGCGTCGATGCCGCGGACACCAGCCGCGTGATCGAGGTGTGGAACAAGATCGACCTGCTCGACGAAGGCAATCGCGAGCGCCTGCTTGTCGGGAGCGCCGGCGGCAAGGCGCCGCCGATCGCGATATCGGCGGCGACCGGCGAGGGAATCGACGCGCTGAAGGCGCTCATCGAGACCAGGGTGTCGGGCGAGCTCGAAACAATGACGGTGACGCTGAGCCCGGCCCAACTCGGCCAGGTCGACTGGCTCTACCGCAACGGCGATGTCGTCTCACGGACCGACAACGAGGACGGCAGCGTCACCCTCTCGCTGACGGCGACGCACAGCGCCCGGCAAGAGATCGAGAGCAGGCTGCATCGCAAGACAGGCAGTTAACCTGCTGCTTATTTTGCGCTTTTGGCCTGCTGCCAGAGCGCTTCCATCTCGTCCAGCGTCGCTCTCTCGAGCGTACTACCCGCAGCCTCCAGAGCCTGCTCGACATAGTGGAATCGCGAGCGGAATTTCTCGTTGGTGCCGCTGAGCGCGGCTTCGGCATCAAGCTTCAAATGGCGGCCGAGGTTGACGACGGCAAACAGCATGTCGCCGAACTCGTCCTTGATGGGCGCTGCGTCACCCGTGGCGAGCGCCTCGCGCAACTCGCCGATCTCTTCCTCGATCTTGTCGAGGATCGGCGCCGCCTCGCTCCAGTCGAAACCGACGCGGGCCGCTTTCTCCTGCAGCTTGAGCGCACGGGTCAAGGCAGGCAGCGCAACCGGCACGCTGTCAAGATAACCCTTGCCGTGATCTTCCGGGTCGAGGCCGCGCGCGATGCGGGCGTTGCGCTTGTCGGCCTTCTCCGCCGACTTGATCTTCTCCCACATGCCCTTGGCCATGCCGGCGCTGCGCGCTTCCTCGTCGCCGAAGACATGCGGATGGCGGCGGATCATCTTGGTGGTGATGGCCTCGACGACGTCGCCGAACGCGAACTCGCCGGCTTCCTCGGCCATCTGCGCATGATAGACGACCTGCAGCAAGAGGTCGCCCAGTTCCTCGCGCAGATCGTCGAGATCGCCCCGCGCGATCGCGTCCGCCACCTCATAGGCTTCCTCGATCGTGTAGGGCGCGATGGTCGAGAAATTCTGCTCGATGTCCCATGGACAGCCAGTCTTCGGCGCCCTGAGCGCCGCCATGATCTCGATCAGCCGGGAAATGTCCTTCGAGGGTTTCATCTTGCAAACTCTAGCGCGCGCAGCGGCAGGCGGCCAATCCCGCTGGCCGGCAAAAGCCTATTGTCCACAGTTGCGCCGTTTTCAGTCGAGAACCGAGACGATCGCCTTGGCGAGATCGTCCATGCCGTCCTCCGGCAGGCCGGCCACGTTGATGCGGCTGTCGCCAACCATATAGACGGCATGTTCGGTGCGCAGGCGCTCGACTTGGGCTTCCGTCAGCCCGAGGCGGGAGAACATGCCGCGATGGCTGGCGACGAAATCGAAGCGGTCGGAGTTGGACTGCCGGCGCAACGCCTCGGCGAAAGCGACGCGCAGCCTGAGCATGCGCAAGCGCATCTCTTCGAGCTCCGCTTCCCAGTCCTTCTTGAGCGAGGCGTCTTCCAGCACCATGCGCACGGCCGCCGCGCCGTGGTCCGGCGGCATTGAATAGAGCGCTCGGGCCGCCGCCAGCATCTGGCTCATCGCCACATCCGCCTGCGCGCTGTCCTTGGCCATGATCATCGCGGCGCCGACGCGGTCGCGATAGACGGCGAAATTCTTCGAACAGCTCGAGGCCACGACCATTTCCGGGACCTTGTCGGCCAGCAGCCGCAGTCCGGCGGCGTCGGCGTCGAGGCCTTCGCCGAAACCCTGGTAAGCGATATCGACGAAGGGCAGCAGGTCGCGCTCGAGCAGCACCTCGGCAACCTTGGCCCACTGCGCCGCATCGAGATTGGCGCCCGTCGGGTTGTGACAGCAGCCATGCAGCAGCACGACATCGCCGCTGTTGGCCGTCTTGAGCGCCGCCACCATGTCGTCGAAGCGGACGGCGCCCGACGCGGCGTCGAAATAGGGATAGTCGCGCACCTTGAGGCCGGCGGCGCGCATCACCGGCAGGTGGTTCGGCCAGGTCGGATCGGACAGCCAGACCGTCGCGCCGGGGCGCGTGCGCTGCAGAAGTTCCGCCACCAGCCTGAGCGCGCCCGATCCGCCCGGCGCTTGCGCCGCGCGGATGCGCGAAAGATCCGCCTTCTCGCCGAAGGCAAGCTTGATCATCGCGGCGTTGAAGCCGGTATCGCCGGCAAGACCGAGATAGGTCTTGGTGTCCTGGCTGGCGAGCAGCCGCTTCTCCGCCTCGCGAACGGCGCGCATCACCGGTGTTTTGCCATCCCGATCCTTGTAGACGCCGACGCCGAGGTCGACCTTGCCGGGCCGCGTGTCGGCGCGGTAGAGGCCGATCAGGGCGAGGATCTTGTCGGAGGGCGCGGGCTGCAGGTTTTCGAACATCGATGAGGCTCCAATGGCGGCGGAGTGATACGCAAATCGGCCGCGCTTCGCCAGCGGTTTTCGTTCGCCATGTCTGAAGCGGACAAGCGTCGGCATCTGGACGGCTGGCGAGCCGGCGACTGGCAAAGTCTCGGCTGGTGGCGTGTCCCGTAATCGCAAAAGAAAGCGGCGGGCGGGATTAAAGTCCCCACATGCTCCGTAAACAGGGCATGAAACGGTCGATGGTCGATATTGTCGGGCAGTTGGGGTCGCTGCGGCGCTACGCGCGCTCGCTGACGCGCGACAGCGCCGATGCGGAGGATCTGGTCCACGATGCGCTGGTGCGCGCCTATGAGCGTCGCGGCACCTTTCGCTCGGGCGGCAATTTGCGCGCCTGGCTGCTCGCGATCGTGCACAACATCTTCATCGACGGTGTGCGCTCGCGCCGGTCGGAAGCCGCGCGCATCGAGCAGGCCGGACATCTTGCCGATGTCAGCGCACCCGCGCCGCAGGATCACCGGGTGCGCCTCTCGCAGGTGCGGGAAGCCTTCCTGTCGCTGCCTGAGGAACAACGCTCCGCCCTGCATCTCGTCGCCATCGAAGGGCTGAGCTACGCCCAGGCAGCGGAAGTCAGCGGCGTGCCGCTCGGAACGTTGATGTCGCGCATCGGCCGCGCGCGTGCCGCGCTGCGCGAGATGGAGGAGGGCGCTTCGGCGCGCGGCAAAAATCACCTGAGGATCGTGGGAGTTGAACCATGACCGCTATCGTCGATCCCGTAACCGATGCCGATCTCGACGCCTATGTCGACGATCAGCTCGACGTTGCCCGCCGCATCGAGGTCGAGGCGTTCCTGTCCGCCCGTCCCGAGGTGGCGGCGCGGGTGATGTCCGATCTCAGGACGCGCGACGAGTTGCGCGTGGCGTTGGCCGGGTCGGGCGGCATGGCGCAGCCGGCAACAACCGAGGCGGCGCGCCGGCTGGAGAGGGCGCTCGCCAGGGATCGCGTCTTTTCCGTGCTGCAGCGGGCGGCCGCGGCCGCCGTGCTGGTGGCGGCGGGCTGGCTCGCCAACGGCTTCTTCGGGCCGATCGCGGTGACCAAGGTTGTCGCCTCGACGCAGCCGCCCGCCTATGTCGAGGAAGCGGTGAGCGCGCACCGGACGACGCTGGTGCGCGAGACGATGCCATCTCAGGCCGAAGCGCCAAATTACAATGCCGACGAAATCCGCGCCGCGACAGCGATCGTCATGCCCTCGCTTCCCGATGACTGGAAGATACGAGACGTCCAGATCTATCCGTCGCGTTTCGGGCCGAGCGTCGAGATGGCGGTCGAGACGAAGGACCTCGGCCTGGTGTCGCTCTTCGCCATCAGGCCGGGCACGTTCGACGTGGTGAAACCGACGGTCGCGCCCTCGGGCGATATCTCATCCGCCTATTTCCAGATCGGCGAGGTGGCCTACGCCGTCGTCGGACGAGGCGATGCCGGCGATCTCGACCGGGCCGCCGAAAAGCTGGCCCGAACGCTTTACTGAAACGCCCAATCAAACCGATCCAACCAAGGAGAACCCAAATGAACAGCCCCAATCTGGGATACCGAATGGGCGCCGGCGTCCAGACCGGCGCGGTCTATGACGAGGGCCTGCGCAAGCACATGCTGCGCGTCTACAACTATATGGGCCTCGGCCTCGTCGTCACCGGCCTTGTCGCCTTGGCCGTCGCCTCGACGCCGGCGCTCTACGTGCCGATCTTCTCCAGCCCGCTGAAATGGGTGGTGATGCTGGCGCCGCTCGCCTTCGTCATGCTCTTCTCGTTCAAGATGCAGACGATGTCGGCGGCAAGCGCGCAGGCCATGTTCTGGGCCTTCTGTGCCGTCATGGGCCTGTCGCTCGCTTCCGTGTTCCTGGTGTTCACCGGCACCAGCATCGCGCGCACCTTCTTCATCGCTGCGACGATGTTCGGCGCCACCAGCCTCTATGGCTACACGACCAGGCGCGACCTGACGCAGTTCTCGTCCTTCCTGATCATGGGCCTGATCGGCGTGGTGATTGCCAGCCTCGTCAACCTGTTCCTGGGCTCGACCGCGCTGCAGTTTGCCATCTCGGTGATCGGCATTGCCGTCTTCATCGGCCTGACCGCCTGGGATACGCAGACGATCAAGGAGCAGTATGCCGACAATTTCGACGCGGAATCGCAGCAGAAGCTCGCCGTCTTCGGCGCCTTCTCGCTCTATCTGAATTTCATCAACATCTTCCAGCTGCTGCTGAATTTCACCGGCGAGCGCGAATAGTCCGGACCGTAGCAGGCACCACTGCTGACCTTGGCGTGGCTGGAGGGCAACCTCCGGCCACTTTTTTCGGGCAGGCACGGGTCGTGGATCGTTCGTCCTGAAAGCGTGAAGTGCGTCATGGCCCGCCGCCCTTGAGTTCACGCGCGGCCTTTTGCTAGCCTGCCGGGCACACGAGCCAGCCGCGAGGTCACATGGAACAGGATAGCCTGATGCTTCACGGTGACGGCATCTCGGCGACCATCGTCGGGCAGGGCGCCGAATTGGTTTCCTTGCGCGACGCCGACGGCACGGAGCTTCTGTGGCAGGCAGGGCCTGCCTGGCGGCGCCATTCCCCAGTCCTGTTTCCGATCGTCGGCCGGCTCAAGGGCGACCGGTTGCGCCATCGCGGCCAAAACTATCCGATGACGCAGCATGGTTTCGCCCGCGACAGGCGCTTCGCCTGGGTGCAGCGGACGCCTTCGTCCTGCACCCTGGTCCTAATGGACGGTGCCGAAACCAGTGTCCATTACCCATTCGCTTTCTATCTGACCGTAAGCTATAGCCTCGCTCCTCGGCAGCTAGACGTGACCTTCGAAGTTACCAACATAGGCGAAGAACTGCTGCCGGCCTCGATCGGCGCTCACCCCGCCTTCAACTGGCCGCTGCTGCCGGAACTGCCCAAGGAAGCCTATCGGCTGACCTTTGCCGACAATGAGCCCGCGCCGATCCGCCGCCTGAAGGATGGGCTTTTGCTCCCGGCACCGCAGCCAACGCCCATCGAAGGCAAGGCGCTTGCGCTCTCCGAACGGCTGTTCGACGATGACGCGGTCATCCTGGACCAGCCTGCCAGCACCAGCGTCCGCTATGCCGCCGACCGCGGCCCATCGATAGAGATGTCCTGGCAGGGGTTCAACGAGCTGGGCATCTGGTCCAAACCCGGCGGGGCGCCGTTCCTGTGCATCGAGCCCTGGCATGGCCTCGCAAGCCCGGTCGATTTCGACGGCGAATTTGCCGACAAGCCAGGCGTGATGCTGATCGAGCCGGGCGCGAAGCGGACCCTGAGCTATCAGATCGGCGTCGGCTGAGAGCCGTCGAAGCCATGGCGTTCGCGATCAAGGCCGAGATCAGGGATCCGCAGGCGGAGACATTCATCTTCGCCGCGCAGAAGACCATGTATGGCGGCAAGCAAATCGCCGAGGGCGACGTCATCTTCCTGTTCGCCAGCGAGAACGAAGGCGGGCAGGGACTCGTCGCGCGCGGCATCATCACGCTGTCCGAAGCCGCCCCCAGAAGGCCCGACCTCGAACGGCAGACGCCGCGCGTCAGTGTTTCCATCCGCCGCACCGCATCGACCGCTCGGCGATTGGGCCGGGACGAGCTCAAGCGGTTCAAGGACTGGAAGGACGGTCGGCCCGAGACCGAGCTCAATTTCAAATTCTACCGCCAGGCGACGAACAAGGTCATCGGCATTTCAGGCGAGACGGCTGCGTTTCTCGACGGGTTTTTCTAAAGAGGCAGGGCGCCCCCTAACTCGACCTCCTTCAGTGGATCGCCGCCGTCGATGAACAGCCGGCCACCTGGTTTCAGGGCGGACTTGATGCGCGTCAACGCCGCCCGGCCAGCCTCGGGGTGACGCCCGTCAAGGGCGCCGACCCGCATCGCAAAGGCGATATCGAAGAGGTCTTCGCCTGACCTCAACGCGAAGTCCTCGATCGCTACGCACCTGAAATCAAGGCAGCCCAAAGCCATCTCATCGGCCGATCCCGCCCGCGCCAATTGGATTGCCTTTTCCGAACGGTCGATGGCCAGAATGAAGCCATGGCCGATACGGCGAGCGACGGCACGAGCGGCAACGCCGGGGCCGCATCCGATCTCCAGGACGCGAAGTCCCGGTTTCAATGGGAGAGCTTCGACGAAAGCGGTTATCCGCTCGGAGATTCCGGCAGCCATGAGACAAGTTATGCAATTCGGTTTGGGGGCCAAGCAAGCGAGACGGCGCAGCTTTCATGGACGGCTCGGCGCGGTTCGTTGTAAACGTTCCGGCCGATCGATTTTGGAGGAGACGCAACATGGACAGGTTCACGGGCGGTTGCCTGTGCGGCAAGGTCCGGATCGTGGCGTCGGGTCGCCCATACAGGGTCGGCATTTGTCACTGTCTCGACTGCCGCAAGCATCACGGGTCGCTGTTTCACGCTTCCGCGATTTTCCCTCAAGATGCGGTGACGATCGCCGGCGAAACGCGCGACTATGCCGGGCGGTTCTTCTGCCCGCGCTGCGGCTCGTCCGTTTTCGCGCGCACCGCGGACGAAATCGAAGTCAGCCTGGGATCGCTGGACGCCCCTGACCAACTGAGGCCAACCTACGAACTGTGGACCGTCCGCCGCGAGTCCTGGTTGCCGCCGTTTCCGCTCAACAGACGATACGAACGTGATCGCGACGCCACGGGCCGTTTTGAGGAGTAGGGGGCGACCGCCTTCCGGATAGGATGACCGTTTGGAGGGGCGCGCCGACCGTCACTCCGGCAAACCAGCCTTGCGAAAGCCGTCGACGAAATGCTCGAGCGTCGCGGCGTCGCGGAACGGTTCGGTCCAGACCCAGTGGCTGGTGCTGAAATGCGGGTTGGCGACGAGGAACATCTCGACCTCTGCGCGCGCCTCGTCGAACCGGCCGAGTTGGGCAAGGCTTGCCGCCAGGAAACGGCGTGAGCTCGTGCGATAGGTCTCGTCCCTGCGCAGCGTCTCGACGGCGGCTTCGTACTCGCCGGCCGCATACTGCGCCTGGCCGAGTGTCAGATAGTACCAGCTCGGCGGATAAGGGTTGAGCCGGAACGCCTTGCGAATGTGCTCGAGGCTTTCCTCGATCTGGCCGGCCAGAACCTCGATGTCTGATATCGTCGCCCAGGTGTCGGCATCGTTCGGGTCGAGCTCGATCGCCTTGGCGAATTCAGCGTCCGCCTCGTCGAAGCGGCGCTCATAGGCAAGCAGGTTGGCCAGCACCCAGTGGCAGCCGGCATCGTTGGGATCGATCGCGACAGCCTTGCGCGCCAGTTCCAGGGCGACGCCGCGGTTGGGTTCGATGGGTTCGCCCCAATGCACCCATCCCATCCAATGGTTCATGGCAAGCCAGCGATAAGCCTCGGCATAGTCCGGATCGAGCGAAACCGCGCGCATCAGCATCAGATGCGCTTCCCGTGCCGTCTGCGGCGAGTCGTCGATCAGCTTGCGCGCCCGCACGCACAGATCATAGGCCTCGAGGTTCCTGGGCCGGTTGCGCGGCGGCGGCGCGCGCAGGCGGCCGAGCAACGCCTCCACGATCTTGGCCGTCACCTCGTCCTGGACGGCAAAAATATCTTCCAGGCTGCGATCGAAGCGTTCCGCCCACAGATGTTCGCCGCTCACCGCGTCGACCAGTTGCGCGTTGATGCGCACGCGCCCGGCGGCGCGTCTTGCGCTGCCCTCCAGCAGGTAGCGCACGCCAAGCTCCTCGGCGATCCTGCGCACGTCCATCGCCTTGCCTTTGTAGGCAAAGACCGAGTTGCGGGCGATGACGAACAGGCCGGCATTCCTGGACAGGTCGGTGATCAGATCCTCGGTCAGCCCATCCGCGAAGGAGTCCTGCTCGGGATCGCTGGAGAAAGCAACGAAGGGCAGCACCGCTATCGATGGCTTGCTGGGCAGCGGCAAAGGCTTTCGCACCGCGCCGCCGAGCTGTTCGATCGCTCCGGTGAAGCGGTAGCCGACGCGCGGAACCGTGGCGATCCATTCACCGCCATCGGCGGCCGGACCGAGCAGCTTCCTGAGCTGCGCGATCTGAACGGTGAGGTTGCCTTCCTCGACGGCCGTGCCCGGCCACGCAGCATCCATCAACTCGGCCTTGCCCAGGATTTCTCCGGGCCGTCCGGCGAGCGCGGCAAGCAGCTTTATCCCGCGATTGCCAACGGCAACAGGGACATCGTTCCGAAGGAGCGTTCCCGCACCCGGATCAAGCACGAATGGACCGAAGGCGAAGCGCGAGCCCTGCATGCGGCGCATCTATAGTCCGTTTGGAACTTTTTGGAACTATTTGGGAGGGCTTAATTACGGCGCTGTTCGCCTCCTGCAGAATTCAACCTCTTTCAGGTCGATCGCCTACGGGCCTCAACCATCAGGAGGTTGCCATGAACGATATTTTTGCCCCGGCGCCGCATCAGGCAGCGTGCAGAGCGACGGTCGTAAGGCCGTCGAAAATGTCGCCTCGGCGTTACAGCCTGGCGACCCTGCGAAGCATCGTCGCGGGTTGGCGCGAGCAGACGCACTTTCGCTGGGACCTCAAGCGAATCTCGGAAACCAATCCGCATCTGATCGACGATATCGGTTTGACGAGACATCAGGTGGACGAAGAGATCGCCAAGCTGCCTTTCTGGCAACGATAAAGGAACGTTTCCAAAAGGGTAGGGCGGTTGCCTCGTGCAATATCTGGAGGCCGAAGCCGGGTCTAACCCTGCCGGACGATGGCGCCGATCGCATTGACGATAAGTCTCGCTGCGGTGAGCGCCGACAGGCCGTCAATGTCGGCGGGAGGATAGAACTCGACGAGATCGAACCCGGCGATCCTGCCCCGCTTGCCGAGACCCGCGATCAGGTCGATCACCTGCGTGTAGGTGAGACCGCCGGGTGTGCGCGCCGCCACGCCTGGCATGATGAAGGGATCGAGGCCATCGCAGTCGAGGGTGACGACGACTTGCGCGCCTTCCGGAATATGCATGAGAGCGGCTTCGACGCCTTGGGCATGAACCTCGCGGGCGGTCACGAAGCGGCTGCCGTAGCGCCGCGCCGCTTCGATTTCTGCGCGGCGTGCGCTGCCGACGCTGCGCAGGCCGACCTGTACGATGCCGGCGATATGCGGCATCTCGCTCGCCCGGCGCATCGGGCTCGAATAGCCGAAGCGTTCGCCATCGACCTCGTCGCGCCAATCGATATGGGCATCGATCTGCAGGATCCAGACTGGCCCGTGATCCGTAAAGCCGGCGAGGAAGGGAATGACCACGGAATCGTCGCCGCCGAGCAGGGTCGGCACAGCCTGCAATGCCAGGACCTCGCGCGTCTTCGCCTCGATCCGGGCGCGGTTGCCGTCATTGTCGTGCATGATGGTCAAGACGTTGCCGGCGTCGACGCAGCAGACCGGCTTGCCGTCGAACAGCGGGCCGCCGAGATCGAAATCCCAGTTCTCGATCAGCGGCGCATCGCCCTGGCTCGCCGCGCGGATGGCACCGGCGGCCAGGACATAGCCGCTGCTGTCCTTGCCGGGATAGGTGCTGCCGTGACCGGCTCCGAAGATCACCGCGCGGGGTGTACGGCCTTCTGCGAGGCGATCGGGAAAGCCGAGAAAGGAAGGTGAAGCGGTCATTTCTGGATGGCCTTGATTGTGAATGCCGGCGCGAACGAGCAGCTTGGGGCAGGCTAGTTGCTTGTTCGGTTCGACGCCATCACCGAAATCGCGAGCGAGCCGGGGCGAAGCTTGCATTGTTGCAACCAAGTTCGAACAGGGCAGGGTGCGAAGCAGACCTGCGACCCTGTTACAAAAGCCGCACTCTGCCACGTCGTGAAAATCGAGCGCGAAATGGGGTGCTACGGCGCATCACGGACGTCCAGCCATATCCTTCGCTGCGTTGCCAGCTGATTGGCTCCCCTCCTGCCCTGTTTCTTCTGAAGACTGCAGGAAAAGCCCAGTTTCAAATATAAATATATTGCGCTGCAACAAAATGTTGCACTGCAGGTAATACTGCCACATACTGCTCTCGCTGTTCTGGGGCGCGGGCGAGACACATCGTCAACCGGAGGATAGGAAATGTCCAAGACCACCGACAAACCCACCGAAACCGCCGGATTTCCAGCAGTCGACGCTGGCAAGGCCACCGATCAACTTCGTGCAGTCGCCGAAACGGGCGTGGAGCAGTCGAAAGAAGCTCTTGCAAAGTTCCAATCGGGCGCTGAAGACGCCCGGAAGGCGCTTGAGTCGACCGCCGAAACCGCGAAATCGGTCGGCAACGAGCTGTCGCTGAAGATGATCGCCGCGTGGCGCGCCAATGCCGAAGCTGATTTCTCGCACGCCGAAGCTCTGGTCCGTGCGAAGTCGCTGCCGGAAGTTTTTGAGTTGCAGACGACCTTCCTGCGCAAGCGCCTGGAAATGGGTGCCGAGCAAGCCAAGGAATTTCAGGAACTCGCTACAAAAGCGGCGACCGACGTTTCCAAGCCGGTCAAAGCCGCCTTCGAGAAGGTGTTGCAGGATCTCAAGGCCGCCTGATTGTAATCCGAGTCCGAGGGAACAAGCTGTCATAGCGCGCGGACAGGGGTACGAAAGCCAAGCTTTGCAATGCGATCGCAGATATTTTGGGCGGCATGCCAGGTTCCGTTCACGCATGCCACCCATTCGTCGCAAAGCGCCCCTGAAAACCTCAGGCGGCCCGCAAGTGCCGTTCAGCGTCGCGTGCGGCGATTTTGGCAAGCGGCGCGAGGATCGCACTTTCGGCCTTCAGCGCGACATCACCCAACGAGATGAGGCCCGTCATCCGTTTCTGCCGGTTGAGCACCGGAAGGTGATGCACCTGACGCTCCTGCATTTGCCCAAGCGCCTGTTCCAGGGTCTGATCCTCGAAACAGAAGAATATGCCGGGCGACATCACCGCGCGGCATGTCAATTTATCGAGGCTCTCGCCGGCGGCCACGGCGCGGCACGTGATGTCGCGATCCGTGATCATGCCAACGAGCCGATCATTTTCGCCGATCGGCACGCAACCGATACCTTCATCGCGCATGACGCGCGCGACTTCCCGTATCGGTGTATCGGGGGAGTACCAACGCACTTTCCCCGTCATCGCTTCCTTTACCAGCATGGTCGCCTCCATGTGGCCTGGTCCCATCGGGATCGCGGACGGATGCAGCACGAGAGACAGGACCTGGCAATAATCATTGCTGCGGACAATTCCGCCCGCGAAGTCCTGGAAATGACTATGCACCCGAACGATACGGTCTGGCCAGACTCTATTCGGGCCGGTCGGATCCGAAATGACGAGCAGGCCCCCAAACGACTCGGTAATAGCTGATCCGGTCGCACGCCTCGCGAGTGGCTACATCAGATGTTGCAACCAAGTTCGAATGTCGCGTTGCCAGCAAAATAGAAATCGCGATGGGCGTCATCCGCCGATCAACGACCTTCGACAACATCTTCCGCTCACCCAGAACCAATCCCACCGGCTGTCGGCATCCAGCAAAGGGGGCGACATTTCTGGTTCCTTGATAATGAGCTATCGGATCTGAAGTGATCCATCAGCGGCGGCAGGCGGCGAAGGCACATCGCGGCCGGGCTCGGCCTCTTTGACTTAGCGCAAATTCCGGCTGGCTCCTTCAGGTTATGATTGTTGCAGAATGGCCCACTATTCAGGAAGAAGGGATTTGGTTCGGAGCATCATCCGATCAAAACTGGGCGGCCCAATGCGACATTCGTTCGACTTCGAAGTGTTGCGTGGGGTGGCCATCTGTCTTGCGTTGCTGATGGCGCTGACCACGGTCCTTCACGGCCACGTCAACGCGGTCGCTGCTCCGCATGGCATCCAGTGGTCAGCGCAGCATAACCATGGCTCCGCAGCGATCCGGCATGATGGCCGTCACGCTCCGTGCAATGGCGTTGGGCACACGCATAATCAAGGAATATGTTTTGCCGCCGCTTCGGGCTGCTCTTTCTGCGTTCCAGTTGACGCTCAAGCATTCGTGGTGACATCGCACGCCCAGCCGGTCGCGACTGCGCCGCCCTTTGCTTCTTCTCCAGCAGACGTGCCGATTCGTCTGCGCCCTCCAAAACTCACCGTGATCGCCTGAGCGCACGAACCCTCGCGTCCGCGCGCTTCGCCGCCGGTCAATCCGGCCTCGAGTCACGAAACATGAGAGCTTTACAATGCAATCCATATCCCGTCGCCAGTTCCTGGCGTCCACGGCGGCTGCCGGCGCTGCGAGCGTCATCCTGCCGCTGATCACTGCTCATGCCGCGCGAGCGGCCAAGCCTACAATCATCCGGGCCGATACCCGCGTCATCGACGTTGCCGGCCGTGCCGCCAAGGTCTTCGGTCTCGTCCAGCCCGATGGCACGCATGGGCTTACCATGTCGGCAGCCGACGGCTTCCAGGTCCGGCTCGAAAACGCGCTCGCCGCGCCAACCTTGATCCATTGGCACGGCCTGACGCCGCCGTTCGGGCAGGACGGCGTGCCGGATCTGCCGCAGCCGTTGCTGCAGCCGGGCCAAAATCACGACTACAGCTTCCCCGTCGCCGCACCCGGCACTCATTGGATGCACGCCCACACGCTGCAGGAACAGCAACTCCTTGCCGCGCCACTGATCGTCACGGATCCGGCCGATGAGGGCAGGGACGAGCAGCCCGTGGTGGTGCTGTTCCACGACTTCAGCTTCAAGACGCCCGAGGAGTTGCTGGCCGGCCTGACCGGATCGGCGCCCGCATCGGGAACCAATGGCATGGCCGGTCACTCGATGTCGGGCATGTCAGGCATGGACATGCAAGGCATGTCCAGCGGGCAGGGCATGGCCATGCCAATGGACACCAACGACATCGAGTATGACGCCTACCTGGCGAACGACCGCACGTTGGACGATCCGCAGGTGTTCGCAGTCGAGCGGAACGGCACGGTCCGGCTGCGGCTCATCAATGGAGCGACCGCGACGGCATTCTGGATCGACACCGGGTCGATCGAAGGCGAGGCAATCGCCGTCGACGGGAATCCTGTCGCTCCCGTGCGCGGCCGCCGCTTTCCGCTCGCCATGGGCCAGCGCATCGACATCCGGCTGCGCATTCCGGACGAGACGGGGGCCTGGCCGATCCTGGCGCTGCGCGAGGGCGGTGTCGAGCGCACCGGCTTCGTGTTGGCAACGAAGGGAGGCGCGGTAAAGCGCATCGCGCCCGCTGGCGAACAGGCCACGACCGCGCTCGACCTTGCATTCGAGTCCGGTCTCGTCGCCGCCAAGCCCCTGGCGGTGACGCCTGCGGACCGGAACCAGCCCATCGAGATCGGCGGCACGATGCAGGCTTACTCCTGGACGATCAACGGCAGGACATGGGCCAACCATCGGCCGATCCCGGTGCGGAAGGGGGAGCGCATCGAACTGACGCTGCGCAACACCAGCATGATGGGCCATCCCATGCACCTGCACGGCCACCATTTCCAGGTGGTCGCCGTCGACGGCCGCCGCTTCGCGGGAGCCGTCCGCGACACCGTCTGGGTGCCGCCGATGCGCGAGGTGACGGTGGCGTTCGATGCCGCCAACCCTGGGACATGGGCGTTCCACTGCCATCACCTCTATCACATGGCGACCGGCATGATGACCGTCGTCGACTACTCCGCGGGACCGCTTTCGAGGATAAGACCATGAGAAATAAACGCAGATACGGTGCCGTCGCCCTGTCGGTCGAAAACCGGTAGGGCGCTTCGTCTATGTCGCCAACCAGGGTACCGAGGCCAAGCCGAACGACACGGTCTCCGTCATCGACGTCGCGAGCGGCAAGGTCGTCAAGACGATCCACACCGGTGCCGGAACGCATGGAGTCGTTGTCGGCAACGACGCCTTCGTCCTCGTGACCAACATCGTCGACGGCACCGTGTCGCTGATCTCGGTCAAGGACCAGGCCGTCCTGACGTCCTATGCTGTCGGCAAGGGGCCGAACGGGATCACGTACCAGTCTGCCGGCCCGATCCCGGGCGATGCAGGCTGAAGGGGCTGACGACAAGCATATGCCGCCGCTCCATCGAAAAGTCGCATAAGATAGATTATGGAACTGACAGGCCCAGCGTAGGCTTGGGAATTGCTGGAGTTTCAGTCGCTTTGCGCCACGGCAAAGGCGCTGACTGGTCGAAAAATGCTTGAAGACGATCGGGCGTCGGGCTTGGCGCCCGATCGGCTGTCAACCGGCATCCGGCGCAAGCTTTCATTCGCAGCAGCTCGAAACGCCGTTGATGCTGTTACCTGGCCGAGTAAACGGCCAAATGAATAAGCGTCTCTATGACGCTGACTCATAAGGAGTTTCGATCACCATGCCGTCATAGGCCGGCACCACGTGGCCCGGCGTCTCGGCCATCACCACGGCGTAGTCGAGCGGCACGTGCATATGCGTCAGCACGGCGTTTTTCGGTGCCAGCTTCTCGATCCAGCCCAGCGCCTGGCCAAGCGACAGATGGCTGGGATGGGTGTTGTACTGCAGCGCGTCGATGACGAGCGTGTCGAGGCCGCGCAGCCGTTCCGCGGTGGCAGCCGGGAAGTCGCTGATATCAGGGCAATAGGCGAGGCCGCCGACGCGAAAGCCCAACGAGATGATATCGCCGTGAATCTGCGGCAGCGGCTCAAGGGTGAGGGGACCCCCCTCGCCCTCGATTACCACTGGCCTGGCATGGTTGATGAGATGCGGCTTGACGATCGGCGGATAGGAACTGCCGGGCGGCGTCTCGAAGCAATAGTCGAACGCCTGGCGCAGCCGTCCCATCGTCGGCTCGTCTGCATGGATATCGATACGGTGCCGCTGCTCGTGCACATAGCCGCGCAGGTCGTCGATGCCGTGGATATGATCGGCATGCGGATGTGTATAGACGACCGCATCGATGCGTTTTACCGAGGCAAGCAGCATCTGCTCGCGGAAGTCCGGACCGGTGTCGATGACGACCGTGGTGCGGCCGCCACCGGCGGCAATCCGCTCGACAAGGGCCGCCGCCCGCATACGGCGGTTCTTTGGATTGTTCGGATCGCAATTGCCCCAGTCGCCGGTGATGCGCGGCGTGCCGGGCGACGAGCCGCAGCCGAGAATGGTGAGGCGCAGCCGGTCGCCCATCTCTCAGGCGCCCGCCATGTCCGGGCGCGGCATCTTGGTGAACAGCCGGAAGACGTTTTCGGTGGTGATGTCGGCGATCTCGGCCTCGCCGACGCCGATGGTTTCGGCGAGCACCTTTGCCGTGTTCGTGACAAAGGCGGGCTCGTTGCGCTTGCCGCGATGCGGGACAGGCGCAAGGTAAGGCGCGTCTGTTTCGACCAATAGACGGTCGTGCGGGACGTCGGCGGCGATGGCGCGCAGCTCGGTCGAGTTCTTGAAGGTCAAGATGCCCGAGAAAGAGACGTAACCGCCCAGCGCAACGCCGACTTCGGCCAGCCTGCGACCGGACGAAAAACAATGCAGAATGAAGGGGAAGGCGCCCTTCCCTGTCTCGTCCTCGAGGATTGCCGCCATGTCGTCGTCGGCATCGCGCGAATGGATGACCAGCGGCAGCCCTGTCCGGCGCGCGGCGGCGATGTGGGTGCGGAACCCTTGCGCCTGCGCCTCCCGCGGCGCGTGGTCATAGAAATAGTCTAAGCCGGCTTCGCCGATCGCCACCACCTTGGGGTGGCTGGAAAGCCGCACCAGCTCGTCGGCGGTCACGTCGAGTTCTTCCGCCGCCTGGTGAGGATGAGTGCCGACCGAGCAATAGACCTCGTTGAAAGTTTCAGCGATTTCAAGGATTTGCTGAAAGCGCTTCACACGCGTTGAGATCGTCACCATGCGGCCGATGCCGGCCGCCAGGGCGCGGGCGACGATAGCCGCCCGTTCCTCGGCGAAGTCCGGAAAGTCGAGGTGGCAGTGGCTGTCGACGAGCATCAGGCTTTGGTGTCCTGCTCGACATAACGCGGAAATACGCCCTCGGGCGCCGGCAAGGCCGTGCCGGGCACGAGCGCATGGTCGGCGTGGACGTGCTCGAAATTGCGCTTGTCCGCCGGCACTGCCAACAGGTCGAGCAGCTTACTGGCCGACGCCGGAATGAAGGGCTGGCAAAGCACCGTCACCCGCCGGACAACCTCGGCGGTCGTCCATAACACCGTCTCCATGCGCTCGGGGTCGGTCTTCCTGAGCGCCCAGGGCTCCTGGGAGGCGAAGTAGCGGTCGGCTTCGGCCACCACGCTGAAGATCGCCGCCAGCGCCAGATGGATCCCCTGCTCCGCCATCGCCTTGCGCGCGACCTCAAGCGCCTCCACCGCCTGGTCGAGGATTGCCCGGTCGGCTTCGGCCAGTTCGCCGCGCTTCGGCACCGCGCCGCCGCAGTTCTTGGCGATCATCGACAGCGAGCGTTGCGCCAGATTGCCGAGGCCGTTGGCGAGATCCGCGTTGGTGCGGTTGACGATCGCTTCGTGGCTGTAGTTGCCGTCCTGGCCGAACGGTACCTCGCGCAGGAAGAAATAGCGCACCTGGTCGACGCCATAGTGCTCCGCCATGGTGAACGGGTCGATGACGTTGCCGACCGACTTCGACATCTTCTCGCCGCGGTTGAACAGGAAGCCATGACCGAAGACGCGCTTCGGCAACGGAATCCCCGCCGACATCAGGAAGGCCGGCCAGTAGATGGCGTGGAAGCGTACGATGTCCTTGCCGATGATGTGCGCATCCGCAGGCCAGAAACGCCATTTCTCAGCATTTTCATCGGGATAGCCGACGCCGGTTATGTAGTTTGTCAGGGCGTCGACCCACACGTACATCACATGCTTCTCGTCGCCGGGCACCGGCACGCCCCAGTCGAAGGTGGTGCGCGAGATCGACAGGTCCTTCAGCCCCGATTTGACGAAGCGCATCACCTCGTTGCGGCGCTCGGCCGGACCGATGAATTCGGGCTGACTTTCGTAAAGCGCGATCAGTTTGTCCTGATAGGCCGAAAGCCGGAAGAAATAGCTCTCCTCCTCGACCCACTCGACGGGCGTACCTTGTGGCCCGTAGCGGATATCGTCGGCGCGGACCTCGGTCTCTTCCTCGCCGTAATAGGCTTCGTCGCGCACCGAATACCAGCCGGCATAGCCGCCCTTGTAGATGTCGCCATTGGCGGCCATCGCCTTCCAGATCGCCTGCGAGGACGCATAGTGCCGCTCCTCGGTGGTGCGGATGAAATCGTCGTTGGAGGCGTTGAGCGCCGTCGCCATGCGTTTGAACTCGGCAGCGTTGCGGTCGGCGAGCTCGCGCGGCGCGATACCTTCCTTCCGCGCCGTCTGCAGCATCTTGATGCCGTGCTCGTCGGTACCGGTCAGGAAGTAGACCTCCTTGCCGTCGAGCCGCTGGAAGCGGGCAAGCGCGTCGGTGGCGATCAGTTCGTAGGCATGGCCGATATGCGGCTTGCCGTTCGGGTAGGAGATCGCGGTCGTGATGTAGAATGTGTCGCGTGACATGAATGAACCGTCATGAATGTCTGAATGTGAGTTGTGGCGGTGGATATCCTATCGGCATGGCGATTGCCATCCCGAGGCCGATGCATGCCGCCCAAAAGTGGGCAACGGCATGCATCAAAAAAAGCCGTCACATTCGCATCACAGACTTCAGGCGGTCGATCATGGTCAGGGCGTGCTGCTTCTTGTCGAGATTGTAGGTCTCGGCCTCAGATATCGTGTTCAGCGCCTCATGCCAAGCCTCGGACAGCGTTTTGGCCCTGGCGAGATCGCCGGCTAAAGCTGCTTTGCTGGCCGCCGCCGACAAGAGATCGAGCGCTCGCCGGTTGAAGATATCGAATTGGATCGCCTGGTCGCGACCGGCGACAGCCTCGGCGAGGCGATGGGCGGCCGCAATGTCGGACTTCGGCGCCGCCGCCAACGCATCGAGCGCGCCGGCGATCTCCAGCCCGCCATATTGGGTGAGTAGGATCGCGTTGCGGGCGCTCCCCCCTGCCCGCTCCGCCAGCGCCGCGCGCGCCGCCGGATCGTCGGGCGGCGGCGGCTCGATGCCTTCCAGCACCGCCATCAGTTCGTCCGCGGCGAGCGGCGTCAGCCGAACCATCTGGCAGCGCGAGCGGATCGTCGGCAAAAGGCTGCCCGGCGCGTGCACGATCAGGATGAACAGGGTGCGCGCCGGCGGCTCCTCGAGATTCTTGAGCAAGGCATTGGCGGCATTGGTGTTCATGTCGTCCGCCGGATCGACGATGACGACGCGGTAGCTGCCGTCGTGCGAGGTCATCGACAGGAAGCGGCTGACCTTGCGGATCTCGTCGACGGTTAGCACCGTCTTGAAGCTCTTGGTCTTGTCGTTGGCCGGCCGCGTGAGATGCAGCACCGAAGGATGCGCCCCGGTGGCGATCAGGCGAAACAGCGACGATGCCGGATCGGGGACGGCGAGCGTGCCAGGCGCGGCCGTGAAGTCCGGATATTTGAGAAGATGGTGCGCCAGATGGAAGGCGAGTGTCGCCTTGCCGATACCGAGCGGCCCGGTCAGGATCAGCGCGTGCGGCAGCTTGCCGGCGCGGTAGGCGGCGGCAAGCATGCCCGCCGCCTGCGCATGGCCGATGAGCCGCGGCGTTTCCGACGGCTCGGGAACGCCGTCCAGCGTATCGTGCTGTTCGGGAGCGATGCGTTCGAAGATCATGCCGGCGCCGTCTGCTTGCTTTGCACCCGCATCCGCTTTTCCAGCACCGCGAAAACGGCCGCGGTGACGACGTTCTCCACCGTTTCGGGATCGGCCGCCGCATCGATCACAATGCAGCGGTCCGGCTCCGCCTCGGCGATAGCCAGGAAAGCCTCGCGCCGACGCTGGTGAACCGCGAGCGTTTCTTTCTCGAAACGGTCGGCGCTGTCGCCGACGCCGCGGCGCGCCGCCGCACGCTTCAGGCCTTCGGCCGGATCGATATCGAAGATCAGCGTCATGTCGGGAACCATGCCGTTGATGGCGACAGTTTCCAGCGCCTCCATGAAATCCGGATCGAGCCCGCCGGTGACGCCTTGGTAGACGCGCGAGGAATCGATGAACCGGTCGCAAAGCACGATCGTGCCGCGTTCGACGGCCGGCCGGATCACCTGCTCGACATGGTCGGCGCGCGCGGCTGCGAACAGGATCGCCTCCATCTTCGGACCGAACGGTTCGGCCGCACCCGACAAAAGCACATGTCTCACCGCTTCGGCGCCCGGCGAGCCGCCCGGCTCGCGCGTGACCAGAACTTCGTACTTCTTGGCGCGCATGCGCCGCGCCAGCCGCTCGATCTGCGTCGACTTGCCTGCTCCTTCGCCGCCTTCGAAGGTGATGAAAAATCCGCTCGCCAATCGAGAATACCTTTGCTCGCGCTGGCCGCTGTCATAGCTCCCGTCCGATAAAAGGTCCACGAGCCTGCCCGATCACAAATGTTTCTGACGCAGCCAGCCGACAGCGAGTTCCTTGGCGGCGTCGAGCGCGCGCTGCGGCAGCGTGCCGACCTCGACCTTCTCGGCGGCGAAAAGCGGCGTCCGCTGGCTGAGCGTGTCGCCTATCCAAACGCGCAATTCCCCGACCGGTTGCCCTTCCTCCACCGGCGCCGCCACCGGACCGTCATAGACGATCCTGGCAGTCAGCTTGTCGCGGTTGGCTATCGGCAGAAAGATATCCACCGGCCCCTTGGCTTTCAAGGCCACGCCGGATTGGGCGCCGCCGAAGACCTGCGCTTCTCCGACCACCTCGTCCTTGGCGAAGATCTCGGTCTTCTGGAAGGAGCGCGAACCCCAATCGAGCAGCTTGCGCGCTTCTTCGGAACGCTCGCGATCGTTCGCCAGCCCGCTCAGCGCCGCGATCACGCGGATGCCGTTGTGGCTGACCGTGCCGACAATGCCAAAGCCGGCTGACTCGCTCGCCCCGGCCACGAAGCCGTCGGCATCGATGCCCATGGCCAAAAGCGGGTTGCGGTTCCTCTGGGCGATCTTGTTCCAGGTGAAATCCGGCTGGCCGTAATAGTGGAAGAATTCCGGATAGTCGCGCCATAGATGCAGAGCCAGCATCGTGAGCTCGCGCACCGTCGTCTGCTGGCCGTCTGCAGGCAACCCGGTCGAATTGACGAAGGTCGATTTCGCGAGGCCGAGCTCGCGGGCCCGCTCGGTCATCTGCGCCGCGAAATTCGCCTCCGAACCGGCCATGCCTTCGGCAAACACGATGCAGCCGTCATTGGCGGCCTGCACGGTCACGCCCTGGATCAGATCCTCGACGCGGACCGCCGATTTGAGCTTGGCGAACATGGTCGAGGTTCCGGATGGCGCGCCGCCGGTGCGCCAGGCGTTTTCGCTGACGACGAAAGTGTCGTCGAGCGTCATCCGCTTCGCCTTGAGAGCGTTGAAGACCACCTCCATCGTCATCAGCTTGGCCATGGAAGCCGGCGGGATCGGCTTGTCGGCATCCTTGGAGAAAAGCACCGTGCCGGTATCGGCATCGATCATGAAGGCCTGGCTCGCCTTGGTTTCGAAAAGCTGCGCGCTCGCCGGCACCGCGCAAAACAGCATCAGCGCCAATCCCAGAAGTCCGGCAAAAGACGGAAGTGCGCGGAACTGCATGAATGTCGACCCGATCAGAGCAATTCCAGGAAAAGCGCCAAGCGGTTTCCCGTCCGGAATTGCGCAAAGAATACCCCAGCGAGGCCAAGCTATCAGGGTTTTTTCGGCCGTATCAACGGCGCGCGCGAAATTGATCAGTTTCGCACAACCAATGCGTCCGGCGCGCCGTGCGACCAGGCCGCCTGCAGCACATCGTCGATGCTGCCATGGCCATCCGGATAGACGTTGACCGCATACCAGTCGTCGCCGTCGAGCTCAGTGCGCTGGATTTCGGTCCTGCCGAACGGCTCGAGGGCCGCCGCCACGCGCTTTGCTTCGGTGGCGTCGTCGAAGGAACCGGCGGCGACATAGTCCGAGCCCGGCGTCTGTTCCTGGCTGTTCGATTTCTTCCACGATTGCAGGATGTCGGCCGGCGACATGCCGCTGGCGTCGAGCGCGGCGAAGACATCGGCACGCTTGACCCGCTCATCCGCGTAGGACAGCGAGGCCATGGCAAAGGGTGAATTCTGCGGCAACCGGAATTCCGGCCGCTCCGGCACGATCGGCCCGAAATCCGGCAGCACGACATCGCTGGCGCCCGGCGTCTGCGCCGACATCGCCGGTAGCTCCGACGGCGCCGACTGCTCCGACAAACCAGGCTGCGCGGCAAAAGCCTGCCCCGAATTGGTCAACTGGCCGGGGAACGGCACGGCCGCTGGCGGCGCATCGCTCACCGACAGGCTGGGCGACGAGCCGTTCATGGCCACCATCACGCCGGTCGGCAGGCCGTCGGACGGATCGGGCCGCCTGTTGCCGGGATGGTAAGAAGCCATCAGATACTGGTCGTCATTGCCGTCGAGCGGCGCCCGGCCGACATACTCGACCTTCACCTTTGCGGTCCCGACCTTGCCATAATCGAGCATTTGCGCGGCTCGTTCCGAGACGTCGATGATGCGGCCTTCATGATAGGGGCCGCGGTCGTTGACGCGCACGATGACCGAACTGCCGGTCTCGATATTGGTGACGCGGGCATAGCTCGGCAGCGGCATGGTCGGATGCGCCGCCGTCAGTTGCGCCGTGTCGTAAACTTCGCCATTGGCGGTCAGCCGGCCGTGGAAGGCGTCGCCGTACCAGGAGGCCAGACCCACCTTGGCGTAGTGCCTGTCTTCCTTCGGATAGTACCACTTGCCGCGCACCTGGTATGGCTTGCCGAGTTGGTCGCGTCCGCCGCCGCGACGCATGAAGGCAACGCGCGGGCTGGCCTTCACGCCATACTCGGATTCGGCGAAATATTCCTTGGAGTGCGGCCGCTTGTCGAGCATCGCCTTCGGCTGCGGCGTGGATGTGCAGCCGGCAAGCAGCACCGCCGACAGGGCGCACAGCGCGAAAGCAGGAGCGCGACGAAGACGCGGGCGCGCCGAGGTCTGCATGATTTCGATTGTCCCCTACAGTCTCGCTGCCACCAGTCGGAGCCAAAACGCCCGCGAATGCCAGCAACACCTTGATCCCCAATCCCTTTGTGCACAGGAATTGCTTATCACGATGTTAATCGATTATGGCCGCAACAGGGCGAGATTATGGCGAGCCCCGTTTGCAGACCTCATCCGGGCGGCACTAAAGCATGTCTCCCGAAAGTGGGAACCGGTTTTGGGACAAAGACATGCGTAAAATCAAAAAACCTAAAGCGCACGGAGCGATTCTGAAAGACCGCGACGCGCTTTAGGCACTGTCGTTGTAGCGTTTGGTATCATCTTGGCAGTGTTTCCAATTTGGACCGCTGTCCATCACTGAAAGCTCGGCCGCTTGAGCAGCCGGGTCACCTAACCGAAACAGCTAGGTCTTCTTATCGCCGCTCGGGTTCGGAGCCGGCGCTTCCCGCACGTCTCGCGGTGGCGGATCGACATGGGCCGGCTCTGGGGAACAATGATCCGGGTCGGCCGGGTCGTCGTTCTTCGGCTTTTGCTTCGGCAGAGGCTTGTCGCGTTGGTTTTGCATGACGCGCTCCTTTCCCCCGCCAGAAACCGGGCAGCCGCGTCGTTTGTTCCGAAACCAATAAGCCCGGCGACCGAAGCACCAGGCCACAAACGTTGCAGGCGCATGCTGACGGAACCAGCGCTGCGCGCTTGCAGAATTGCCGAAGAGATCGTCGCGGCCGGTCGTGGCTAACGAGTCCGGCCGGGTCAGTTTGAGACAATTTCGTAGTGAAGGATCTGGGCGTCGCCGAGGGACGATTTCCGTCCAGGCGAGATGACGCCGGAGCCGAAGAGGAGAATATCTTCGCGGCGCACGAATACTTCATGGTTGGGTCCCATCGACACAAATGTGCCCGACGAGCTTCGCTCGATAAGCCGGGCCTTGCCATTCGAAATGGTGAAGGTCGCGTGGTGCCTTGAGACCCAGGGCCGCTGGACGACGATATTGCATTCCGGAGATCGGCCGATCGTCACGAATTCGTTGTTTCGACAGGATAGCAACTGATCTCCATAGCGGATGACCAGATTGATCTGCCGCGGCGGGGCGGAGCGCCTATCGATAATAGTGCCCAGGCTGGTGATCTGCGTACTGAGGGCTCGATCGTCACTCCCTAGGGTATAGACATCGAAGAGTTCTTGCTTTCCTTTGAAGGCCATTTTGTCGAGGAGCCGCAAGGCACTGCGGCTGCCCGCGGAAAGGGCTTCGAAGAAGCTCTGGCTGATCAGCACCTCCCCCGGGTTGGCCGTGGTGGACAACCTTGCGGTGACATTGACAACGTCGCCGAATACCGCGCCCCGCGCGCGAATGACCGCCCCGAAATGCAATCCGATCCGGGCGCGCAACGGCCCTTTCGTCAGTTGGCTGCTGATTTGGGAGACGGCCGTCAGCGCTCCCTCCGGCCTCTCGAACAGGCTGAGCACGTCATCACCCTTCGAGTAAATGAAATCACCGCCGTGCCGCGCGACGATCTCGCGTATGGCGTCGAGGCAATCCGAGATCTGCTGCAGAGCGGCATCGTCGCCGATGCGCTCATAGAGCGGCGTGCTGCCTACGACATCAGCTAAGAGGACTGCGGCTAGAAGTCTTTCCTGATCCATCGAAGCGTATCCGCCCAAGAACGCAACGTATAACCAACGTATAACATACCTAAGTTGCCCTTGACTTATCTGCTTGCGCGCCACGTCGACGACCGGCCAATTCAGCCGAGGTCATTGACCCGCGAATAGGTCCGCGTCCTTAGCAGGACCAAGCCGCCCCGCATCCGCTTCCACGACCTTCGCCATACCCATGCCTCGCAGATGCTGTCGGCAGGCATTCACCCGAAAGACGCGAGTGAGCGCCTTGGGCATTCGACGATCGGCATCACCTTGGACCTTTATTCACATGTGATGCCGCGAATGCAGGCGGAAGCGGCCGAGCAAGTTGACGCGGCGTTGCAGGCGGCTATAAGCAGCGAGCGGAAAGCCAAATAGTTGCAAAATGCGTAGCAAGGAGCCTTTTCAGGCCCCTCGCCTTTTCATGGAAACGCAATAAAAACAACTAGTTGGAGGGATGGCTGCAAGGCTCCGACCAGCCGAGGCTGCGTTCCGAATCGCCGCCCTCTTCGACGTCGATGTTGTCTTGCTCCCGGTCATCGGTGCCTGTCCCGCCAGCTAGCCACGGCTCTAGATCGGGATCGGGGATTCAAGGAATGCCTTGGGCCAACCACCAAAAAGGTTCAAAGGGTCGATCAGAATCCGCCGCATACGAATGAGCCTGGAAAGAACTCATTAACCCAGTCTCTTAGCATTACGACGACCTAATACAGTTCTGGCGTATAATCTTTCCACGGGATGGAGAGGCGTCGTCAGGAGATGCGCCATGCCACGTTTCATATTTTCTGCATCTGCGCTTTTGACACTCGCGGTTCTTTACTCTCTCAATCCCGCGCTTGCGGCGGGATCGGGGATAAAATGCAAAAACGGAAGCACAGCCAACGTGTCGGTCACTGGCGGCAGTTGCTCGACCCTACCCGGCCAGAAGGTTACCTGCACGAATTCGAAGGGCGATAGCGCCTCGGCCATATGTAATGCAGGCTCAGCCACTTGCGGCAATTCTAGTGGAAGCGGGTCGTGCAGCTATCCGAAAGTGACGAAACAGCCGCCCGCTAAACAGCGCGGTCCTGTCCGGAAAAT
The DNA here is from genome assembly GCF_003952485.1 of Mesorhizobium sp. M1E.F.Ca.ET.045.02.1.1. Lineage (NCBI taxonomy): Bacteria > Pseudomonadati > Pseudomonadota > Alphaproteobacteria > Hyphomicrobiales > Phyllobacteriaceae > Mesorhizobium > Mesorhizobium sp. M1E.F.Ca.ET.045.02.1.1. The sequence goes on along the minus strand of NZ_CP034447.1, from coordinate 5,513,989 downwards.
GTAGCTGAGCCCGCTTAAACGCGACATACAAAAGGCCCGGCAGCCGATGCCGTCGCCGTCAATAGCCAGTTCGGATCCACGGATTAGTGCCGTATCCTAAGTGCGGATGGTCCAGGAAATTTGCGGCCCCATTTGGCGGTTGCGCAACAACGGTGCCAGTCGATTTGCAATCCAGTTTCGGGGTGGGCTTGCTGCCAGCCTTCATACGCGCTGCAGAACACGAGGTTGCAGCCTGAGCGGTGGCCATCTTTTTCTTCTCTTTCGCAACAGCTGCTCCGGTGGCGGCCAATACCATTGCTATGCCAAAGATAACGGGTTTCACGGAAACGCCCTCACCCTGCACAATCCGAAATTGTTGCGCCTAGCTAACATCGGGCGATGATGGGCTTCATCATCGATTGGAATGACGAGGGCTCATCTATTTGCCCTAGACGCAAAGACGGCCCCGCTATGAAAAGCCCGCCACCGTGAGACAGCGGGCTTTCAAGTGTCCGAAGGGCAATTGGTTTTTAGAGACTCTGCCCGCCTTCGAGGTATCCAAGGGCGCCGAATTCGGCGCCATAAAGTTCGCGCTCGTCTCCGTCGTGCGGCTCATCGAGGATGTCGCCGCCGTGCTCGTTCTCTTCCTCCAGGTCTTCGTTGGTGCCGCTCCAACCGGCAAGATACGGCTCATCGTCGGCTGTTGCTTCCAGATCCGGCTCGCCGTCGGCCTCATCGAGGATAGTCAGCAGCGCCTCAATAGTGCGCTCTATGCGGCGCCGAAGCGGCTTCATCTTCGAGTAGCTGCATAGTGTCTGTTCGGAGTTCTTTTGAATGGGCAGAGGCGCGGACTGCGCCTCCGCCACACAGGATTCGTGGGCCACTCAGCGAACAGAAGCGTTGGCGAGCCACCAAACTTGCAGTACAGAGCGAATTGCGAGGGTGGGCTTTAGATTCCGATACTAGGAGTACAATATCTTGAACGAACAAAGCGAGGTCCAAAACGTCGATCTAATCGGCCTGACCGCCGACATTGTCTCTGCGTATGTGGGCAACAACCCCCTCCCCGTGTCCGGATTGCCTGAACTTATCGCCTCTATTCACGCGTCGCTGTCAGGAATCGAGCACCCAATCGCAGCCGTACAACCGAAGCTGGAACCAGCGGTCAATCCGAAGCGTTCGGTGTTCCCCGATTACATCATCTGCCTCGAGGACGGGAAGAAGTTCAAATCGCTAAAGCGCCATCTCGACGTGCACTACGGTCTGACGCCCGATGAGTACCGGGAGAAGTGGGGATTGAAGTCGGACTATCCGATGGTGGCGCCGAACTATGCTGCTCAGCGGTCGACGCTGGCGAAGGCGTCCGGACTCGGCCGCAAGCCCGCAGCAAAACCATCCAACAGTCGATCAGCGAAGCGAAGGGTCTAGCGCCCGCGCTTCGGTGCCGCGGTGATTACCGCTCTGACCTGGGCTTATGTAAGGCCGATCCACGCCTTGTTCGGAAATGTAACCTCCGCGAACACACTCAGTTGCCGCTGGAGCTCGTCGAGATCAAAGCCCTGTTGGAAGAGGCGAATTGTTTCGTCGGGGTCAACGAGCACGAAAGTTGGGTAAGCGGATTCCGGGATGTCGTTTGCGAGGGTGAACTTGTCAATGAGCCACCGCAAATCCGATTTCGGGTCGCCTCCGCAGTGAACCACCGCTTCCTTTTGATCGAAGTTGTACTTTGTCGCCCATTGCTTCGCGGTTGTTACCGATGACGGCTTATAACTCCGATCGTCGACCAGCACCGTGAAAAGCGTCAGCTTAAGCTTCGTACCCTTGGTGTTGTTGATATCGGCAATGAAATCGTGCATCCGGCTGGCCGCGAAATTGCACGGGCCACACCACTGCGCGCAGATGTCGATCAGGATCCAATCCTGGCCGGTGCCGTACTTGCTCAATTTCACATCGTTGCCGGACTGATCGTTGCCGCTGATATCTGCAATCTTGTCCCCGACGCGATATCCGTTGAGAACGGGCAAGGCGAAGAAAGCTGGCACCCCGATGTTCCAGCCCGAGCCGCCAGCGATTTGGGAGTTGTACTGGACCCGCGATGAGTCCGAGTTCCAGTGAGCATAGATGGGTGTCGTGCCTCTTCTCGGCAGCGTTGGTGGATAGGCGTAAAATGGATCTTCTCCGGCGCTCCAACCGTCATGAGCGGCCGGAATGGTGTCTATCTGAAAGCGGTCGCCGGTCCCCGCTCTATGTCGGTAAAAGGGGATCGTTCCCTCTTGCGGGCTGGAATATGCATAGAAGGCGACGGTTTTGTCGTTTCCCCAGCCGTTCTCTCCGGTGATTTGGGTGCCGTAGCGAAAATATGCATTACCTTTTGACTGTACATAAATAGGGACTGCGCCTGTCACTTGAGCACCCCGCCGCTGACGATTACCATCTATAATCGGAAAGGATCGTACTGATACTGCCTAACCTCAACACGCGAAAAATATATTAGCAAGATGATATATTTTAGCTCCTCGGGCACAGGTGCAGGTTTGGTAAACATGGAGTTAAATTCTCTAGCCCTATTCATCCCGCCAAAGGCGCCGGTAGCGGATCGTGTGCGCCTGCTCGCCAGTCGGGTGGAATAGTTGCGCGCTCATCCACTCCCGGCTCTTGCATTGCTGGCAGCGCACTTTGTCCATCACTTCGTCGATCGTGACGTTGCCGATCACCTCCCGCAACTCGATCGGCTTGTAGTAGCGCGTGACGTTGCAGCGGGCACAGCGGATGGCGACAACCTCCGCCTTCTGTCCATCGTCGAGAGCGCGGAGCAGACCAGCGACGGCGTCCGCTACAAAGAACCGAAGAGCGGCGAGCCCGGACTGTAGCATTGTCGGCGGCGACCGTGGCCGAGCTAAAGGCCCACCGCACGCGGCAGGCAGAGGAACAGTTGCGCCTTGGCATCCGACCAGACGCCGACAGTTTCGTGGTCGCCCAGGTCGACGCTCGCCGCTGCAGCCCCGCTCGCTTACGCATGAATGGATCAGAGTCATTGGCAACACCACCCTGCCGCGCATCCGATTCCACGATCTGCGGCATACTCATGCCACCCAGATGTTGTCGGCCGGCGTTCATCCGAAGGTTGCCAGCGAGCGCCTTGGGCACTCGACGATCGGAATAACGCTCGACCTATATTCGCACGTCATGCCGGGAATGCAGGCGGATGCCGCCGAGGCGGTTGACGCGGCGATCAGGAGCGCGGTAAAGCCCGGTAGCTAAGCTCGTTCGGTAGCAAAATGGTAGCAAAGGCCCAAATGGCCGACGGCAAAACGCCAAAAAAGCTAACGAAAACAAGGCTTGGAGGGATGGCCGAGCGGTTTAAGGCACCGGTCTTGAAAACCGGCGTGGGCGCAAGTTCACCGTGGGTTCGAATCCCACTCCCTCCGCCAGATACCTGCCTAAAGACTTGTTTTTGCTATCATATCTGACTTGTAACCTTCCAATTCCTAACTCTGTTCCTAACACCAACAAATGATGAAGCCCGCCAGGGTGACGGGCTTCGGTGAGGTGCAGCGGGAATCTAGCCCGCGTCCGAATCATTGCCTGGAATGTAGTGGAACCCATTTCTTGCCCATTCGTCTCGCCCTTGGCTGCATTGTTCGGGCCAGCCAAGCGTGCGTTCCGAATCGCCAGCTTCTTCGTTGTCGCTGGCGTCCTCTTCGCGGTCGTCAGTGCCGACCACTTCGGTACCGCCTGCAAGCCATGGCTCTAGATCGGGATCAGGTTCCATGAGATCGAGGAGCGTTATCAGCCGCTCGATCTCGTCTTCAACGTTTCGCCGAACGTTGTGGTCAAGGGCCGCTGGCGCGCTCATGCTGCGCCGCCTTTCGCGTGGCGAAGAACCGTCGCGGCAATCTGACCGTGCCAATTCTGGCCGTGTCGAAACGCCACCTTGGCCAAACCGTGGGGCTTGGAGCCAGTAACGCGATCCCATTCGCTAAGGGCCTGCGCCTTGATAATCAGCCCCTCAATGGTCCAGTCCTCGGTGTCCATAATTGCGGCAACATGGACTTCGAGCTTTTCGAAAAGCTCTTGTGTGACTGGCCATGCGGTTTTGTGCTCGGCTTGCGCTACAGCCTTGAGGTCCGCGAAATGCGTCTCATATTCGAGCGCAGTTGCATGCAACTTGCGGAGCCGCGCGACCCCTTCCTCCAATGCCAGGAAATCGGCCGCGTTTGCGTTCTTTTTCGCTTTGCGAAGCTGGCGCTTCGCATGATAGATCTCCCATCCGACCGAGCTCGACGTCACGACAATGCGACGCGGGAATTCTTCCCCTTTCCGCCACAGGTAACCGCCCAGAAGCATGAGTTCGGATTGGCCGTGTTGACGCGGCAGTTCATAAGGCAGGCAATACCCCGGCGCCGTCAGCTCGTCAGGCGCCCATGGCTGCTTCGCCGCCCACTTCTTTTCGATTTCGAGCTGATTGCGGACAGCCACAAGGCATTCATCGACGATGCTTGGCAGTCCCGCGGCTAAGTCAATCAATTCGGGGTTTTCGACCGGAGCGGTCGACGCCTCTGTCGGGACGGTTGCTGCGGCTGCCGTCGCAGCAGCGAGGCCAAGCAGCATGCGGCGGCGATTGAAAACGATGTTGTCGGCGTTGGGCATGCCTTCGGCGGCTGCCCGAACAGTGTTGTTCGGCATGTGATTGGATCCCGGGTTAACTAGGTTTATTTACTAGTTCACCATGGATCACAATTATGTTGCCGTCAACATCAAACTATGAAAAAATCATAGCCAGATAAGAAAGGACCACAGAATGCTAACGACGGGAAACCAACTTCGGGCGGCACGGGCGCTTGCCGACATGGACCAGGGGACACTCGCCAAGAGGGCCGGCGTGAACATCAACACCATAGGAGCGATGGAGAAGCGGGGCGCCCAAGGGCTTACAAGCGGACTGGATAAGGTGCGCGCCGTGATGGAGGTTTTGGAAGCCGAGGGGATCGAGTTTCTGAACCACGGAAGTCCGGGCGTTCGCTTACGGCCGAGAGGATGAAGATATGCGAACCTTAGTTTTAACAGCACACTTGCTGCTCGCCGGGTCGATGTCTGCCGAGGCGCTAGAATACCGGCTCTTCGGTTTTGGCGTGTCATCCTGCGGCAAATGGGTAAGTTCGGCCGAAGACCCCATAATGCGCCTTGGCTACCTGAGCTGGATACTCGGCTACGTCTCAGCCGTTAACACGACAGAGACCCGTCAACAACGCTGGCATCTGGACGAGGCACTTCGGAGGACCGATGCGGATGCCTTAGAGCTTTGGATGACTAACTACTGCAAGGCAAATCCGTTGAAGCAAGTCAGCGAAGGTGCCGAAGCACTTATTCGCGAGCTAGTGAAATGATCGAACCCACGCCACGCCAGCCAATGTCGCCGAAGCGGCGGCACCATATCTTTTCCGAGAACTGCACCAGCAACAACGTCGCGCCTTGCTGCATATGCGGCGAGCCGATCCATCGTCACAACGACCAGTGGATCATCGAGCACAAGCGCGCGCTCGGGCTGCTAGGGCCAGACGTCAACAGCAACTGCGGCCCGGCGCACGCAGCCTGTGCGCTGAAGAAGACGGCCGAGCAGGATCTTCCTCGGATCGCGAAGGCGAAGCGTCAGGCCGATGCCGGCGCCAAAAAGGAAAAGCCGGCGCGGGCTTTTCAGGTCCCGGCCGGCGTGGTGTTCGACTGGCGAAGCAAACGTTACGTCAAAGGCGCGACTCAGGCATCCTAGCCGTGCGGCGGAGGGCTCTCGTAGGAGAGAGCCATGGATGATGATGAAGCCGAACGCCTTGCCCTGAAGAGAGCTAGAAAGCGGCGCGACCAAGCCACCTATCGGGCCCGGAATCCCGAGAAAGTGCGAGAGCGAAATAGGGCCTATCGAGCTCAAAATCCGGACAAGGAGCGAGAGCGCAACAAGATAAATCAGAGGGCGTATGTCGCCAAGCATCGGGATGAGATCAACGCAAGAAAGCGCCAGGGCTACGGTGACAAGGACCGGGCCGCCCAAAGGCGCTATCGCGAGAAGCACCGTGAAGACGTGAAGGTAAGGCTCGCTCGGTATAGGAGGGAAAATCGAGAGAAGCTTCTCGCTTACAACAGGCGGTACTACTTGGAAGTTCACCGGGAGAGGCTTCTAGCCAAGCGCCTTCGCCTCATCTCGGTGAGCACAGCCAACCACTCCCCGGAAGGTCTTATGCGAGCGGTCAATGCTGCCATCTCGCCAGCCCTGCCACGCTTCATCAAGGATGAAATTGCTGGAGAGATGATGCTGGCCGTGCTTGAGGGTACGCTTTTGCTCGATCAGATCCGCGCCAAGGTCCAAGAGTACCTACGCCGCTACAATCGCGACTATGACACGTTCAAGGTGCTGTCCTTAGACGCGCCGATCGCTGGCACCGATCTCCGACGGATTGACACTCTTACTTCCAGGGATTCCGTCTTCTCTCTGTAGCCTTCGAGCGGGTTGCGCGCGCTCAACAATTGCGCGCTGCGTTTCGATCAATTGCCCTTCCGACACTTGATCGACAAAGTCTCATCGCCTAGCGATATTTGCTCCACATTAATCAAAATGGGGATACACAACGGCAGCGCGGGGTGCTGATATCCTAGGAGTGAACATTTGAGCGAAGAAAGAGAAACCCAGACGGCCGATCTTGTTGGCCTGACAGCGGATATTGTCTCTGCATATGTGAGCAACAATCCCCTCCCCGTCGCCGGATTGGCCGACCTCATTGCTTCCATTCATTCGTCGCTGTCCGGCATTGGCCATCCTGTCGCAGCCGCACAACCGAAGCAGGAGCCCGCCGTCAACCCAAAGCGATCGGTGTTCCCCGACTACATCATCTGCCTGGAGGACGGGAAGAAATTCAAATCGCTGAAGCGGCATCTTGGTGTGCATTTCGGACTGACACCGGACGAGTACCGGGCCAAGTGGGGATTGAAGTCGGACTATCCGATGGTGGCGCCCAACTACGCGGCCCAAAGATCTGTGCTGGCGAAGTCGAGCGGGCTCGGCCGGAAGCCCGCGGCAAAGCCGGCGAAGAGCACCGGCAAAAAGCGCTCGACCCGGTGACTGCGGATCCTTGCCCCTTTTGCATGAGCCAACGACGCACTTCAATAATGCGCGTAGCCGCTCAGGGGACATCTCTGGGATGCGGGAACCTGGAAAGTGCCATCAACGCCGGTGCAGGTGCGGTATCGGGACTTTCGCGCCGCCGTACTTGATTTCGGCGCCGGTGTTGGATCGGATGCCTCGCGTTGTTCGCGACTCGGCTTGGCATGGACGACCGGCGCTGGGTTCTGGGGCTTTTGCGATGTGGTGCTTTTCTTGGGCGCAGGATTGGACCTCGGCGGCAACTGGGACGTATCTACCGGCGGTGGGCTCACTGCTACATTGGTCACCCGCAGTTCCGCCATTTCGCTGGCCGATAGGTACCTCATGTCGGACCTGTCGTAGCTCAAGGCTACTTGCATGAGCTTGGGATCAACTCCCATTTCCGTCATGTAGGCCATGACCTGCGCAGTTCCGGCTTGGATTTGAGCCACCGCTTCATCAGCGGACATGCCGCTATTCGTATCGAAGGATGCCCTATGAACGCCGATAGAACCGGTCTCCGCAACCCGGCGGACGCCACCTAGGAAGGCCAGCGAGCAAGCTGAGGCGCACTGCAGCCGGCGAACCTGAAGGGTGTCCAAGCCCGCCGCACGGATCATGCGTCCCAACTGTATTGCCGTGCCGACGTTGCCACCTGGAGAGTCGAATACGATGACCCTGGCCCCACTGCTCACAACGGCATTGCTGAAGGCCGCCAGCGGTTCGCCGACGCCAAATTCTCCGGAGACCAAAAGGAGTGGCTGCTCACCTGGGGAGGACACCGGAGTGTACTCAAGAGCAGCAACCCGACATGTCGCTGCCGCGACAATCGACCCAACTGCCAGAGCTAGAGAAACTATTCGCACGATCTGACAGACCCCACCACACCCACTCCGAGTAAGAACCTGCGAACGGGGTATTTCAAGGGTTTGTTTGAGTTCGGGTAAATTGAGGGGATTGCCTCGCTACGCAGATCAAGTTTCCGCAGGCAAGAAAACACCATTCAGCGCCCCTACTCATCCCGCCAGATCACCCGCTTCTCCCAACGGATCTGCACCAAGCGCCGAAAGCGGATGGTGTGGGCCTGCTCCCCGGTCGGATGGAATAGCTGCGCGCTCATCCACTCCCGGCTCTTGCATTGCTGGCATCGCACCTTGTCCCTGACATCGTCGATCGTGACGTTGCCGATAACCTCCCGCAGCTCAGCCGGCTTGTAGTAGCGAGTAACGTTGCAGCGGGCGCAGCGGATGCCAGCCACTTGCCCTGCGTCATGGGCATGCGTCAGGGTCCAGGCGGCGCCTCTCGGCCACTTCTCTGGTTGCTCGGGCATGCATTCGAATTGAGAACATATTCCTGTCCGGTCAAGGGGTGCTTGACTCTTTTGTTCTCATTTCGTTCACTATTGCCCGTGAGCGACGAAATCAGATTGCCCAAGCCCGAATACTCCACCCCGGCCGGCGTGCAGCACCACGTGTGCGAGCACGACGGCTGCGGCAAAGATGCCGGTTGGGGTTTCGCCAAGCCGAAGCAGGCGCCGCACTGCTTCTGCTTTGAACATCGGGCTGAGGGCGAGCGATACCTTTAACGGGGAGCTGAACATATCCGTCATGACATTGCCAGCGAACTCGAAGGCGCGGCCAGTCAGATTGCCGAAATCTCCCGGGCGGATCTTCAGGTTGTGCTCCGGAGGGCTGCTCTTATGCTCAGGAACGTCACGGGCCTTGTGCTCGATCCGAAGGTCGAGGAATCTCTGTCGGGTCTTGCGGATGAGATGGGGCTGACGAAGCCCGACCTTATTCGAACCATCCTGAGCGATTGGCTTGTTGCCAATGCCTATCTTCCTGTCCCGTACGCGTTAGACGAGGAAAGCGCGGTGGATGGAACCGCTTAAATGGGAGCCACGAAATGCCATTGCGTTACGGTGTAGAGACGTGTCCAGATGATGCGTCGGTTCTCCATCTGAAGCTATCCGAAATTGCCGACAATGGCGGCCGTGTGCTGAACGTGATCTGGCAGCCGGAGCGCGAAGTGATCAACCGTGAATATATGGATGAGGTGAGACTGCCAGTCCCGGCTGGCTATGTGATCATCTCCGAGTATTTCGAATGAGTCCCCCTCTACTCTTCCCGGAAGTCCTTCAGGGAAGCATGACGAAGCTTCTCCTCGCCTTTCAGGAATTTCACCCGGCCGACTAAGCCGGGCTTCAACCATTCCGCCTTTTCCTTCGCCAGTCCCTTCGGTGGCGGAGCGCCTGCCTTGCCCTGAATGCGATCCCACAGGGCCTGCCGTTTCTCGGCTTTGAAGGTGACGAAGGCGCCGCCCATATATCGGCCCTTGTCCGCCATCAGCACCATGGCCGGCTTCCCGGTCTCGCGCTTCACGCCGATGATTTCCATTTCGGCTTCGGCATAGCACTTGATTTTGCGCCAGCTCATCGTGTTGCCGCTGCGGTAGATGCTGTCCAGCCGCTTGGAGACGATGCCCTCAAGGTTCGCTTCGCAAGCCAAATGATAGACGGCATCTCCAGCGCCCGGCAGCGCCTCGCTGAACTGGATATGACCGCCTTCCGGAATGAGAGCCTGGAGGATGTCGCGCCGGTCCTTCAGCGGCATGTCTCTCAAGTCGTGGCCGTTCAGGTGTAGAAGGTCGAAGGCCACCAGGTACAAGTCTTGCGGGCGCCTGGTGATGGCGGAACGGAGCGCGTGGAAGTCGGATAGGCCGGCTTCGTCGGTGACGATCATCTCACCTTCGATAATGAAGCTCTCGGCCGTCAGCTTCGCCGCTTCGGCTCCGATCGGCCGATATTTGGCCGTCCAGTCGATCCCGGTTTTCGTGTAGAGCCGGACGCCATCCGCGTCTTTGAGGACCTGCGTACGGTATCCGTCGAATTTCACCTCGTGCGACCATCCATCGCCAGCCGGCGGCTGCTCTACAAGCTCGGGCTCCATCGGCTTGATGAACTTCAGGCGCACAGGCGCGTTACGCATGCACTCGCTACTCCGAACCGGGACTCAAGCCGTTCAACGCCTTCCGGTTCCTACGGCCGAGCCACGAACCGCTTGAGATGGACGCGTAAAGGGCGCCGCTTATCGATAAGCCAGACTAGTGCGGGCGCTTTCTCTGGCGATCCATGTTGTTCAAGAACCAAGCCAATTCGTCCGCCATCTCGAAGTCCAAGCCTTCAAGTACAAGGCCTCCGGTTTCGTATGGAAGGCCGGTGTCAACGTCGATCACCGACCAGGTGCCGTCGGGACAGCTTTCGATTTCGTAACGCTCTGCAGGCATGCCGCCAACGTATACAGCGACTGAGCCTGTGGAAAGTAACCGCTTGTTCACTATGAGCGGGCAATCTAATTGAAGGCGATCCAATCTCGCCTGAACCTCACAGCGCGTCTTTGACGACGCGCCCCCGCCAAAGCTGGCGGCCGACGTTTTCATGTACCCCACCCCCCCAACAGTATGCGTCGGCCGCTGGTCTTTTCGGGGGAAGGCGCTCCCTTTTCCTCGACCGGGTTTCGCATTATGTTCCCCGCCTATGTCGCGCACCACGGCCCTTCAGCTCATCGCAGCGGTGATCACCATCGCCGTGCTGGCTGTGCTGCACCAAGGCCTGGACTGGTTTCTGAGCAAGGCGTCGACAGATTTTATGGTCGGCGTGATGGTCGGCATGTTCTTGGTACTACTGGTCTGGATTTACGAAGACCGCAAGGAACGGCGCTCAAGGGCGGTTGACGGCAGTGGGTCCGCCGAGCAGCAAGGCGCGCGCCACACGATCGACCTGTGACTGCTGCAGCCGCGAGCCCTGGCCTGCTCTCATAAGCGCATCGAGCACGGCGCTCTGCTGCGGGCCACCTGTCAGGCTGCGCGCCATGTCCATGATCGCTTTCTCGTTCCCGCCGTTGCGCAGCGCATCGATTACGCTCTCTACAGCGCGGGTTCCTGCCGCGCGGGCCGCACCGCGGGCGCCGCCTGCAATGAATCCTTCGCGTACACCGAAACCGGAACTGCCCCCGCCTTCGATGGCGTCCCTGGCTGCAATGCGCGCGGCCGTCTCTGAATTTCGCGTGACGATATTCGACGTGTCGGCGAAGAGCTTTTCCCGGTCGAGCAGATCGATGATAGCCTTGGCCTTGTCGTCACCGAACAGAGTGGAAAGCCGCGCACGGTTCCAGTCCCCCTCCCCCTTGATCAGACGCTGCAGGGCAACGCGGTCGTTCGCGTTGGTGCCAACGATGCGCTCAATCTCGGCACGGGCGCCCTCGCGAAGGCGCAACGGTACGGCCGACGGACCGACTTGCATACCTTGGGGTAGCGCGCCTTGCCTGAACTCTTCGGTGAGTTCGTCGGGCCGCGGTGCTTCTCGACCACTCGAAAGCACTGACTGGCCCCGCTGAACGGCCTCTTTCTGCCGAGCCAGTTCGGCATATTTGGCGTCGACCTGCTTGATGTTTGGCACCTTGGCCGCCAACTCGTCGTCAATCGCCTGGCGTGCTGTCTGAAGCGCGTTCAGGTGGTTGCTGCCCTGTGCCGTTTCCAACAGATCGTCAACGGCCTGCCGCGCGTTCAGCAGCGTGCCAGCGTCATGGATCAGCCCGCCAGGAACCGGTTGGCCAGTCGCGCGAGCGCGCGCAATCTCTTCACCGGTCGGAACATAGTCCAGCATCGTCCGAACGCGCTGGATGCCGCGCTGAGCTTCGCCCCGAAGTGTCTGAGCCTCGGCATCAAGGTAGCGGGCGATCGGCGCGGCATCAATCGGGGAGGCATCGCGCAACGCTTCCCGGTATTCCGGCTGAAGGTATTGCTGGTTGCGGGTCGCCCGGTCGATGATGCGTGACGGCGTAGGTGCCTCGCCAAGCGTATCGTTCAAGCTCGAACGGATACGCCAATTGGCATCGGCGTCGCGCGCGCCGATCGCGCCGCGCACAATGGCCTTGCCTTCTCCCGGCGTTGCCGCGATGGCGCCGGCCGTGTGCCGCAAGTTCGGGCCGAGATCCATCAACATGGCGTCGTCGCCGAGTTGCGACAGTGCGCCGGGCTCGACGGCATCTTGCCTGACGGCGTTCGCCAAAGCCTTGGTGGCGCTCTTGTCCAACCCGAGCGCCTTGGCGATAGAGCTAAGCTGCACGTTATCCGCGACCGCTTTGACGCCTTTGCCGATGAGTGGAGCGATTATCGGCGCGGCCAATCCTAGACCGCCTCCAATCAATCCGCCCTTTATAGTCTCCCTTGCATCCCCGCCCGACCGTACTGCCGCGTCGGCGCCATTGATGGCAGCGCCTGACCCGATACTGGCGGCATATGTCAGCGGCTTCGACGCCAAACCGATGCCGAACATTTCAGGCGCAGCCGCCATAGCAGGGATGGTTCCTGCAACGGCGCCGGTGATCTGCGACGCCTGGTCAAGCTTAGGGTTCATTGACTTTTCGGCGAGAGTCCCAGCCTGAATCCGCTTAAGAACCTGGTCGTAGGTCTCATCAGACATTCCGGCGATGGTCGTGGCTGCGGCGCGGTCTACGCCGGCCCTAATCATAGGACCCAGAATCGGGATGCCTTCCAAAACACCACCCGACGCAGTTCGAATTTTGCTTACAGCATCATCGCCCTCAATATTGCCGGTCAGTGCGTTGTAGCCAGCAGATCCAGGCGCATAAGCCGGAACGCCGGCAGGCTGGAGAGTGGTTGGGTCGATGCCAACGGCGGCGCGCTTTTCCTCCGGTGACATCGCTCGCATCTTCTGCGCAAGCGCAATGCCGGCCTGAGCGCGCTCGCCGGCAAGGTCGGCCGCTGGCGTGCTTTGGTCAGCGATCGGCGGCAGCGACTTGGCGATTTCGTCGACCGCCGCGTTCTGCTGCTCCGGCGTCATCGACAGAAAGGTGTCGTCGACCTGCACCTTGCGGCCTTGGATGTTGAGCGTAGCCATCAGGGTTCAATGCTCCACTGGAGGCCTTTGCTCGTCGTGCCGCCGCCCGTGCCGGCCGGGGCAGCAACGGTGCCTGAACCGCCAGTTTTGATCGCGTCGACCATCTGCCGGATGCGCGCCAGCTTGTCGTCGAGGGATGCCTTCGCCTCGCCGGGCTTGGGCGTCAGGATGGCCGCCTGGTTCTCGACTTCGGCCGGTGCCGCCGTCGCGCCGGACACGCTGTAGAGGTAGGACGCGATGATGGTGCGCAGCGAGTTCGACGCCCGCTGATACTCGGGCGATTTCAGGTACTCGGCGCCATAGTCGGAACCGTGCGGGATCGCCGACAAGGCCTGGTCCGATGGATTGGACAGGGCCGCGAAGTTCTGTTCGACAATCTGCAGCTCGGGCGCCACGACGGAATACAGCTTGTTGTCGCGCTGCTGTTGCTCGTTCGGCGGCTTCGACTTCGGCGCGGTCAACGGCAGGATGCCGGCGCTGTCCGCGCGCGGGCTGGCCGGCGTCGGGCTCGGCTGCGGTTGAGTGGCCGGCGCTGCGTTCGGTGCAGGAGCGGCCTGCGGTGGCGGCGCTGGCGCGGGAGCCGGTGCAGCAGCCTTCGGTGGCGTGACCGGCGTTGCCGGACCGCCAGCGGAAGCCTGTCCAAACACGCCCTGCGGCGTCAGGAACAGCAGTTCGCCGTTCGGGCCGCTGATCGTCTTACCGGCGGCGAGCTGCTGGGCCTGCTCAACGGTGAGGCCACCACCGTCCATCAGGCCGTTGAGCGCCTGAGCCTCCACAGAGTTGCCGGTGAAACGGAATTGGCCCGCATTTGCGCCGCCGATGCTGACGGCTCGCGTTTCGCCCGTACGCTTGTTGTACAGCGTGCGCTCGTCGAGCTTTTCCCAATCGGTTTGCTGGCCGGTATAAACTGGCTCATGCGTGTTCGGGTCGACCAGGACGCCGCCCACCTCGATCGGCTTGTTCTTTTCAGCCGCGAACTTCTCCCGATCGAGGTCGAGGCGCGCCTTATCGCCCGGCTCGATCTGGGGGTTGCGCAGCTTCTCGACTTCCAGCCGGTTCTTTTCCAGTTCGAGCTGGTTAGCCGGGTTGGCCTCGTCAAGCTTCTGCTTCAGCATCAGGTTGACGACGCCGCGCTGCTGCTCGGACAGGCGCGGATCCTGCGAGGCCTGCAAGAGCTGCTGCACGCTCGGGCCGCCAGCGACTTGCGTGGGCGCCACCTGTGCCGTCTGAGCGGCAGGCGCCGGCGCGGCGGCCCGCGGCGACTGGATCGGCTGAGCAACCACCGCCGGGCTGTCCGGCGCATTCATCTTGTCCCACTGGTCTTGCGAGACGCCCTTGCTAGCGTACTCCTGGGGTAGCGGTCGCTTGTTCAGCGCCGCCGACACACCGGCGCCCGGCTCAAGGCTCGCCACCTGTACCGGGGCGGCATCCGAGCCGGAGAACTGCGATGCGAAGGAATTTGCCATGGAAATGCGCCGCGCGGCCTCGCCACCGGGGCGATTGTAGCCCGCGAACTTCCAGGCATTGTTCATGAGGCGCTGCGCTTCCTCGGGCGACTTCGCAGCGTTCAGCGCGTCGACCAGGCCAGGGTCTTCCTGAAGGAAATATTGCGCCTGAAGCTGCGGCGACGGAGCATTTGCATCGCCGCCGTTGCTGCCGGCAAAGGCGCGCATCGCCTCAAAGCGTGGGCCGCGCCAAGACAGGATACCGCCGGCCGTGCCAGCCTGTCCGCTTTCGCTCGGGTCCGACCATGAGCTGAAAGCCCTCTTCGGCGAAAAGCTGCTTTCGGCGTTACCGGTCGCGGCAATTGCGGCCAAGGCGTTCGGATTGGTGACCTTGGTTTTCACCGTGTCCATGAAGCCGTTGTAGATGTCGTTCTTGGACAGGTCCGGCGCGCTGCCCATCAAGCCGCCGCCAAGAGCAGAGGCAACCGCGCTGCTGCCCGCCGACGTCGTCGTGGCCGAGGCCGGCGAGCCGCCGCCGAAGAGCGCCGAAAACACGCTGTCGCCACCCTTCCGCCAGTCGTGCTCGGCCTGCGTCGCCCGATTGTCCGCCATGCGGTAGCCGATCGCCTCGCCAAGCGCATTCAGGCCCTGGCCGATCGTGCGCGGTGCGGCCGGCCGGGCAAGTGCGTCGGCAATCGCCCGCAGGCGTGCCAGGTCTTCTGGCGTCCGCACACCAGTATCGCCGCCGAAGATGAATGAAGGCTGCGCGGTCATGCCAAGGCCTCCCCGTAGTCGACAGCATCGACGCCGCCGATGTTGATGACGGCGTGCGGCCGGAACGCGCGCACCTCATCGGCCATGACGCCGATCTGCTCACCGCCGCCCCAGACGTATTCGAAGGCGTATTTCGCAAGGCCGTTGGCGAACTCGCCGACGCGGCGGATGTTCATTTTCACGCGGCGGTCGGAATACTTGATCAGGTTCGCGCCAAGGCCGAACAGCCCGCCGAACAGGTCGCTGCTGTTGGACGCCTGCGTCTGCCAGTTTTGGAGCTTCTGGTTGTAGTTGGTGTTGATGAGGCCAGCGACGTCAGTTGTCGGGATGGTCGGCATGTTCGCGTTGACGAAATTTGGCTGGCTCACTTGCGAACCAGACAGCAGCGCGGTCAGGTTGTTGATCGGCGCCGAGTTCTGCGCCAGCGCTTCCTGTACCGCCTGGCCGCGGCCCGTGAGCAAGAGCTGGTTGTAAGCGTCGTTCTCCCCCTGGTTTTCGAGGCTCTGCGCTTGGGCGTAGGCGTCCGAACCGGGGCGGATGCCACGGTTGATCAGGTCCGCCTCATTCGACGCGCGGCGTGCGTCAAGCGCCGGCTGAAGCCGCTTCATGCCAAGGTCCATCAACCTGGCCTCAGTCGCATCATTCGACAGGTCGACCGGCTTGGCCAGCCAATCCTTCAGGAATGACGACTGTCCGGCCGCCAGCTCACCGAGGTTGAGCTTGGCCTGGTCGGTCTGATCCTTGATCGCCTGGCTGGTGTCCGATAGCGTCTGCGTCGCCGTGTATGTCGGGATATCGTAGGACTTGCCCGTATAGGGGTCGTTCCACTTATAGGTGCCGGTCTGCTTATAGGTCAGCGAACCGTCAGGCGTGACCTGATTGACGTTGCCGAGATTGGCATTCGCAATCGCGGTGCCGACATTCGTGGCGGTCGAGGCCGCAGAGGTCTCTTTGGGATCTGGAGGTTCGGGAGGCGATGGCGCGCACATTCTGGGCTCCTACAGGAAATACGTCATGGCAATTGCCGACCGCTTGAAGCCCACGCGCTCGCACATCTTAGCAACGCGTAGATCAGTGGCGATGGTCACGTGCGCCCTGACGCAGCCGCGCGCTTTGAGTTCGGCCAGGATGTGCCTGGTGAAACGGCGTCCGATGCCGTTCCGGTGATCCGGCCGCATGTAGATGGTATCCTCCATGGCGATGGGTTCGCTGTTGTGCATGTCCTGCGTGAGCCAGATGAAGGCATAGCCGACGGCCTCGCCCTCGATCCTGACCACAAAGCAAAGCAGATGACTGGCCGAGCCGTAGACGTTCAGGCGCGGCTTGAAGTCGCCGATCGTCATGCCCTCCGCCGCCAAGCGGGCCTGCATCTCGCCGTAATGGTCACGGCAAAGCGGCTCGAGTTCCGGCCAGGCTTCGTTGAAGTTCTCGATGGCGATGTCGTAGCTCATACGACCACCCCGCCATTCTCAAAGGTGGTGTCGAGCTGCACGAATTCGACGTCCGGACGGCTGTTGAGAAAGCCGGTGACCTGCAATTGGGGCTGCATGACGTAGCCGGTCTTGCCGATCGAAATCCATTGGCCGCCGCTCACCGTCGCCTGTGGAGCTGCCTGATCCCACAGGGCGACGTCCCACTGGCCGGAATCCCAAAGGTCGACCCTGCCACCATCTGCCGCGTCCGGGGCCGTCGGCAAGGTGACCGTGTAGTTGACCGAAAACGAGATTTTCGGGTTGAACGGCGTCGAGGCCAGGAAGGTGGCGCGCGCCTGGTGCACCGTCTTCAGCCGGCCAAGCGTCTTCATATGATCGGGATTACCGACATAGGTGTAATAGATCGGCTGGCTGTCATCGTTGCCGGTGATTTCGGCTTCGAAAACGGTGCCGTCATTCCTTCCGAAGAACAGGCGATTGTCGTGCAGTTCGATGCAGCGGGTCGCCCATCCGACGAACTTGCACCAGGCGCCGGTTTCGAGATTGACGACGAACGACCAGGCTTCTTGCCCCGCGGCCGCGATTGGCAGCGAGACGATGGCATAGTTCATGTCCGGCCACTTGATGACTTCCCACGGCAGCGAAATGCGCCGCAGGGCTTCCCGCTTCCAGTCCGGCTCGATGTTGCGCGAGATGGCAGCCAGCGACAGCGCAGCGGCATCCTTGTTGATCGCGGCCGAAATCGGAACCATGCCTTCCTTGGTGGCAACGATCAGGTCACCGCCAGCGCGCATCGTGGCTCGTTTGCCCATCGGTGTTGTGAGGTCGTAGCGGCCGACAAGGTTCCACTCGGCCGCGGTCGAGCCAGCCGGGTTGCTGCCCTCATAAATCGCAGCCTCGCCTTCGGTCGTGATGAACACGCATTTGTCGTCGATGCCATCGCCAGCATCGAGAGACCACGTACCGCCGAAGAGCAGGGAGCCCCCGCGCTGGAAGACGCCGGACAGGTTGACGGTGCCGAGCGCGCCCGTGACGGAATCGACCGGCAGATAGCTGGCCTTCATCGTGCCGCCCTGGATGAAGAACAGGCGGTTCCGGTAGAGCCACACGTGAGACAGCGCGCTTGTCGCAACGCCGGTAATGGCAGCCGATACCTGCACCACCCCGCCCGGGATGTTCGCCGTGGCAGATCCGCCAGCGCCGCCCGTGATGATTTCGTTGTCGACGAAGGTGCCGGTAATCGACTGGATCATCAGCGAGCCGGTCGCGCCGTTATCGACGTTCTTGACGATGGTCGCGACCGCGCCGCTGGTGCCGCCCGTCACAGTGCCGCCGCTGGTGAAGTTCACCGTCTGCGCGTCGAAGTTCAGCCGGTAGGTGGCCAGGCTGTTCACCGCCGTCCAGTCGAACGTCGTGCTGTAGAGCTGCAGGAAGTCGGTACCGTTGACCGCGACCACGAATGAGCCGCCCGACGTCGTGAAATTGACGTACGAATAATAGCCAGAGGTTTGGCCGGTAACCGAAGCTGCGGGTGGCGTGTTCGGATCAGCCGGCGACGTGACATCGCGGATGGTCGGGGCGTCACAGGCCCAAATCTTCTTCGTGCCGCCGGCATTGTAGGTGATGAAGCTTTCGACCGGATTGGCGCCGAGCGTGGCGCGCTTGACCGATCCGCCGCGCATGACGATGCCGGTCGAGGTCGGAAGCCAGTTTTCAAGCGTCTGCGCCGAAAACGGCTTGGACTTCACAAGGCTCTGATTGGTGACCCATCCGGCGACGGGCGCGCCGAATGTGTAGGGCTGCGCGATGGCCCGCGCCGGAGCCGGAGCGGCTTTCCGGCGATCGGGGAAACGCTCGTACCTCACGCTGCACCTGTGACCGTGCCAGGCCACGCGACGCGCCGGCCGCGCCAACTGACAGGAGGCTGGCCGGAAACGACAGGCTTCGAACCGCTGTCGGTGTCGATCAGACGCAGGAGCAAGTCCTGGTAATCGTCGAAGTCCTGCTCGTAGGCCTGCCCCTTGTTCTGTTTCCAGCGAGCGATGATCGCCTTCTTCAGCAGTTCCTCAGAAAGCCTGAAGCTGTCGGCGTCTTCCGTGAAAAGCGTCTTCTTCGACGTGTCGCTGGCGGCGACGAGCTGGTTCGACACGTAGAAGAACTTGACCGTCTCGCCGCTGGCCATGACAGGCCACTGGTGGAACTGATCGCCGTAGATAATCCAGTAGCCGTTCACCGTGGCGATCGGTGTCACCTGAAGCTCAAGCCACTGGTCGGGGCTGGTCAGGTGTTCGGTCGCCCACTGCCAGCGCGACGACCAGAGGGACGAGGTTTTCTGCATCCGGCGGAAGTCGGTCGGCAAGTCGAACGCATCGGCCACGCCGCCGGTGAGCGTCTTCAGTATCAGCAGCTTCTGCCAGTCATGGGCATCCGCGATTTCGGAAGCCATGACGTTGGCTAGTTCCTGCATCTCGACCATCTCTCGACTGGTCGCGCCATAAAGCAGGCTCGGCACATCCATGCCGAGCACTGTCGCGGCGCCTTTGACCACGTCGAGGATCGACATCAGGCAGCGTCCTTGGCCTTGCCCTTCGGCTTGGTCAGTTCCTCGATCATGGCTTCCATCGCGGCCTGACGCTCGACCAGCTCGGCAATCTGCGCGTCCTTGGCGGCTTCACGCTCGGCGGCCTTGGCGGCGTCCGAATTAGCGAGGAACAGGCCGGCCTGCTTGCGCAGATCCCGCATGTTCGGCAGGCGCACGCGGTCAAGCTGACCGTCGGGCAGATCGCGGACTTCCTCGACCGTGCGGATGCCGGCGGTGCGCAGAACCTCCGCCTGCTCCGGTGTGACGCCCGACCAGGCGGCAAGCGCCGTGCCGTTGAGCGGGATTTCACGGCCCGCCTTGAAGGCCTCGTAAGCCGGTTCGATTTGGTTCCAGCGCGCCGTCATGAAGCGCAGCTTCTCGCCGTCCTGGTCCTCGCCCATCAGCGACGGGTCCGGCAGCAGATGGCGGACGCGCTCCGTGGTGCGGGTGTTCAGCGGCGAATGCGATGGCGAATACGTCACCCAATCCTCGGGCTGAAGCTCAAGGATGCGCCGCGCCGGTTGCTGGCGTCGAGCCTGTAGCCCTTGACGTCGCATTTCTCCTTCACCGGGTCGCCCTTGACCGGCAGTTTCTCGTAGCTTGTCTTGAACCCGATCACGCGGATGAGGGGCTGCGCTTCGCTCATTTGTTCGGCTCCTGAAACATTGTGGGCGCCAGCGGCGCCCTACTGGTTGACCACATCGACGATGCCGGGGAACTCGGCGAGCAGCGCTGCCCATTCGGCTTCGGAAAGCTTCCCAGCAGCCTGGGCCAATTCAACGGCCCGGCGATGCTCGCCACCGTTCCAGAGACGGCGGAATTCGGGGAAGATGCCGGTCTGGGTATCGACTGGCACCGGCTCGGCAGCGGCTTCGGTCTTGTCGGACTTGTCGGCCATGTTTGACTTCCTTCTTCACAGTGAAAGGGAGGCGGGCCGCCGCTTGAAGGCCCGCCCATATCGATCAGCTAGGGAATGCGCACATGACAATCTTCGACGCAGCGAGGACCGCGTAGGCAACCACGGGATCGGTGACTGCGCCGGCCACTTTCAAGGTGCCGTCAGTAGTCGTCGAGAGCACGAGCGGTTGCCCGGAAGCGCCCGAGACAAGCGCCGTGTTCAGCGTCGCCGGCCCCTGGACCTGTATCCAGCCGTATTCGCCGTTGCCGGGGGTGCCGGCAAGAACGCCAGCGCCAAGGCCAGCGGTGTCCGACACGTCCGAAGTCACTTCGTTAAAGACGCCAGTCGAGACGCCGCCGGGGGCATAGAAGCCGACGACGTTGTTGGCGACGGCGGCGATTGCGCCGGCGCCCTGGTTGTACTTCACAAACCGGTAGGTCTTGTTGTCGTAGGATTCGTAGCGATCCCCGACCTTCGGAGCCTTGCCGGATTCCGTGCCGGTCAACTGCGCGACGGTGTACGTCTTGGTGACGTCGATACCAACAAAAGAGGTCATCGTTCTTGCTCCTTATGCCGCGTCGAAAATCACGCCCTGAAGCGAGCGGTTCGAGCAGACGAGGTTGCCCATCCAGTAGAAGGGAATCACAACCGCATCCTGGTTGACGGGCTTCTTCTCGTCGTCCTGCGTCCACTGCGCCTCCTTGTGCTGGTCGACGTAGAGGTAGTCGGAGTTGAGGAAGTAGCCCTTCTCGGCCGTGGTCGTGAAATTCGTGTTGTCGTCGAAAATCACGTCGGCGGTCTTGTACTTCAGGCCGATGAAACCGGACTGAGCCATGTCAGCGTCCATGTACCGCTGAAGCTGCTGCTCGCCGGTTTCGTACAGCGAGTAGAAGTCGTGGCTGAAGGTGATCAGGTCCGGCTTGTCGGCGCCGCGGTTGAGTGTCAACCACATCGCGTTCATGTCGGCCTTGAAGGTCGCAGCGTTGGCCGCAGAAGGCGACGCGGCAAGGTTGGTGCCGGTGGCCTCGCGGAACTTGTTGCGCCAGAAGGTCCACGTCGCGGAATCGATACCGCCGACGATGCCCTGACCGTTGGTCTGCAGGATGTTGGCCAGGCCGCCGATCTGGTTCGACAGCGAACCGTCGGAATAGAGGTCGACTGAGAAATTGTTGGCCGCCGTCTTGAGCGCGTTGTTCTTCTTGGTTTTCACCAGGTTGATCATCGCGAACTTGCCGGAATTCTGGCGAAGCTCCTTGCCGCTCGACACGACATGCAGCGCAACCTGCGCCCAATCGTACTTTGCGGAGGTGACGACGTCAGAGCCGTTCGTGTTCAGCGTGTCGAGGCCGGCATAACGCTGATAGGTGCTGTTTTCCGCGTATTCGAGCTG
The DNA here is from genome assembly GCF_003952485.1 of Mesorhizobium sp. M1E.F.Ca.ET.045.02.1.1. Taxonomy (NCBI): domain Bacteria; kingdom Pseudomonadati; phylum Pseudomonadota; class Alphaproteobacteria; order Hyphomicrobiales; family Phyllobacteriaceae; genus Mesorhizobium; species Mesorhizobium sp. M1E.F.Ca.ET.045.02.1.1. Next base: position 5,492,440 of record NZ_CP034447.1, on the reverse strand, counting down.
CACCTGAATTTCGGTGCCGCCGTCGAGGTTGCGGATCTTGTTCTTCTTCTTCAACCGGTTGAGGAAGGCGTTGTTCTTCGAAACGTTGTCCGCCACTTCCGTCGCGCTGTTGCGAAGGGTGGTGGAAACCATTTCAGTGAAAGTAGTCGACGGACCAGCCATCGCTATTATCCTTTGTGGTTCCGGTCGTAGACAGCGGCCAGTTCTTCATCTTCCGTGAGAACCCGAGCCTTGCCCGACGCTGTTGAGGGGATGTTGACGGAGTTGGCGCGCTTGGCCGCATCGACCTTTCCGGCATCCTTGGGAGCGGCCGTTTTCGCGGCGGCTGCCTTGGCCCGTAGATCGGGATCGGCGTTGACTGCCATGTCATAGGCCAGGTTGAACACGGCCTCTTTCGAGGCGGTGGCTCCAAGCCGGTCCCATGCATCATTGATGAAGGACACCATGCGCTTTTCAGGGATTTCGGAGTAAAGCGGCTTGTCGGCTGACAAGCGGCTTAACTCTTCATTGGCGGCGGTCGTCGCGTCGCGCTCCTGAAAGCGCTGGTTTATGCGGTCGTCGATATTCGCGGAGTTGTGAACAGATGCGAGCATCTGCTTCAACCCGGCGATTTCCTGCCGCAATTCATTTTCGCCCTGCTGGACGGTCTGGCCGAAGACAGCCGCAATCTTGTCGCGGATGCCGTAGCGGTCGACGATGTTCATCACTGTCTCGACCGGGGCCTGATCCATGCTCTGCTGGACGTTGAAAAGATACTCGATCGCCTGTGCCGGCGTGATCACCTTGCCGTCGGCGCCCTTCTTGCCCGTGCCCGGATCGAAGTACTTGCCGTTGCGGTCGAGAATGTCTTGGATTGGCTTGTAGGCGGACGCCTGCCTGCCCTGGTCGGACAGGCGCTGCTGAAGCTCCTGCTCGCGTGCCGAAACAAAGCTGCGCAACTCGGCTGGGGCCTTCTGCCACGCCTGCTTGACGTTGTCGGCGACGCCGCCCTTGATGCCCTGCCAGTTGGCCGGGAGAGGAACCTGCTCGGCGCCAGGCGTCAGACTTTCGCCGGCCTGTTCCTCTCCGCCACCGCCCTCGGGCGATTGCTTGCCGGCGTCGGCTTGCGCCGCCGGCTTCTTGTCAGCGGTCGGGCTCGAGAATTTGCCTTCGTCCCGTGCAGCGCCGTTGTCACGCTCGTTCTTGTTCCAGATGGCTTCCAGCGCAGCATCGTCGTTGACTGGCGCGGTCGCATTGTTGTTCGCTGCCTCGGCGAGCGCGCCGGCAGGTGGGGCGTTGTTGGCTAGGCTTTCTGCTACGGCAGCGCTCATCGAAATTCCTCTGACACCTGAAGGCCCCGCTTCTTGCAGAAGTCGGGATTGCGAAATTTGCCCTTGGTCGGTGACAGGCTCGGCTCGTATTCGACGCAGTTGTTGCGCTTCAGATCATCGCGGCGTTCTGAGCGCGACGTGATCATTCGGCCATCGATCGGCGAGGCATAATCCGGGATGTCTGAAATGACGTTCGGCATGACGATCTGCCCGGCGAACGGCTTTTCCATCGGAACGCCGGTTTGCCGGTCGACGAAGATGCCATCGCGGAAAACGTACCTGGCCAATTTCCTGTCCTGCTTTTCGGGCGGGTACAGGTTGCAAGGCGTCGGTGCGAAATTCTAAGCCGCTTGCAATTCAGAGCAGCAGAAGCACCGCGTCGTCATCGTCGCGCATGGCAGCCATCTCCCTGTCGATGACCATGCGACCCAGACGGCGCTCCAATGCCGCCGCGTCGGGCAATGCGATCGGCGGTGCCTGGAAGCCGGCGCGCAAGGCCGCGACAACCTCGGGCGACAGGGCCGGCCACTCGACCACTCCGACGATCGGCGTGGGCGGCTCGTCGAGGTCGACAACCTTGCCATCACGAACGTATTTGACTGGTTTCCGGTAATAGCCACCGCCTGGCTTGAACAAAGAATCAAGGTCGGCGCCTTTCGGGCCGAAGTAGCGGTTCCCGAAGTAGCGCTTGCCGAAATAGCGATCAGCAAACATCAGCTAGGATCCAGAATGATCGCCAGCCGGTTGCCGTCCTGGTCGACGGAGGCGTTGATACGGTCCTTCGTGTCGTTCGTGTCGCGGAAGATGGCCGTTCCGCTGCCGAGGCCGTTCGCCTTGCCGAGCAGTGCCGCAGACCAGAGGCGGAAGCCCTGCCGAGGTGTCAGGCCGGGCTCGATGCCGGAAGCGCGATCAAGAAGCGCGTCAGCGTTCTGGTTCGCGGTCGGGATGTCGCCCACAGCAGCCGGTGCAGCCGGCAAGTTGTCGGTCTTGGCCTTGATCGCTCCCGTATCCGCTTTCACCGCACCGATGTCGGCCGACACGGATGCGCCAGCGGGCGCGCCGAGCTTGGTGTTTACCGCCAGCACGTTGTTGTTGATGGTGGTGTCGTTGCCAGACAGCGCCGAAAGCTGAGTGTCGAGATTGGCAGAGGCCAGCCCGACAGCGGTCCGAACGCCCGGCGCGTCCAGATCGTTGAAGCCGGTGATGCCCGTTCCTTTCGCAAGCACGATATTGGTGCCGGCGGTCAGCACCCGGGTCGCGGTCGACCAAACGGCGTCGAGGGCGTTTGCAGCAAACTTCGCTGCGGTGATCGCGCCGGCCGCGAAGGTGTTGCTGGTGATCGCACCAGAGTTCCATGCCGTGCCAGCCGCCGAGACGACGTTGACGCCGATCTGCGCGCTGGCTGTGTTCACCGCCGAACCGGCGATCTGCGTGGTGTTCGCTGACACAACGCCGGCCGTGACACTCAACTGGCCGGTGCCGGTGCCGGACGAAATGAGCACGCTTGCCCCAATATCACGGGCAGTCTGCGCCGTACCGCCGATGCTTCCAATATCTACGCGGCCATTCGCGTCGACCGTGGCGGTACGACCCGTCGTGGTGTCCCGACGGAAAAGCTCAATGACCCGGGTCACCGGAGCCATGCTGGCCTGTGTGATGTGCAACACCTGCTCTTCAGCATCTGATGTCGACGCGATGGTCGTGTCCTCGTCGATCAGCAGCGAATAGACGCCGGGCATGTTCGCGGCCGACAGTTCGGTGATGGTCGGCGTAGTGTAGACGGTCGCTGCGCCACCATTGCGGCTACGATAGACCGTGAACAAGGTCAGGCCAGTCTTGCGGGTTACCAGATCAGAGCTGTCAACAGCCACGAAGTATATGTTCTGGTCAATTTTGCCGCTGGGTATCCTCATTAGCTCACCTTACCGCCGCGACAAGCAGGCGTCGTACGGTGCTGCCAGACGGCGCAGCCGAAACGGTAAGCCCACTCTGAGCCGAAATGAAGGACTTTGACGCTACCGTTCCTATGTGGGACGCCGACGGATCGCTGTTCTCCGTTAGACCGGTCCAGGTATAGGTAAGAGCAATAGCATTGTCGGTCAGCACGCCGAAAGCCGCACCACCGGCCCTCACATCTACCGTCGTCGATATGGTGGCTGACGTGCTAGTCGCTTGTGTAGCCGTGTTGGTGAAAGTCAGTCCGAATTTTACGTTCTGAACTTCCCACACGTAAACCGTTGCGGCGGTAAACACACCGCCCGCACTGGCTATAACAATGCTTTGTGACCCTGAACCGGAGGGAATGTAACCACCGAAAATAGCGGCGCTGAGGTCTGAAGCAGATGTCAGAAATAGAGGAGTGCTTTGACCGGCGATGGAGCATGTCGCCCATTGCGGCGACCCGGAAGCCGCGGCTTGACTGAGCGCCCCGACAACAAAATACCTACCCGCGTAAGCCGACCCAATGTCGACTGAGAACGTGTAGGAGCCCAGATCAGTTACGTCTGTTTGTGGGGTAGTCGGGAGCAACCTGACTATCTTAACGGGGAGATGATTTTCCCCGTAGCCGCCCATATGAATGCGTTGGGCCGGGTAGAACTGCCCGTCGAACATCTTGAGCGGTCGCAGGATACGCCACGGATCGAATTTCGGCAGGTGCAAGCGTGGCTTGAGCGCCCACCCGACGAGAGGTGGGCCGCCATTGTGCCCGATGCCTGCGGCAATCGCTGTCATCAGCCGAGATTCGCCCCGGCGACAGCATCGGCGACGGTTTTCAGAGCGTTGTATTCCGTCGTGAGCTTCGCAAGCTTTGCCTTCACCGCTGCCTCGTAAGGGTCGGTCGTGCCGAAGGCCTGAACGGCCGAGATCACAGCCGCGAAGTCGGTTGGTATAGCCGCGAGAGAAGCAGAGGCGCCCGTGGCGTTCTGCTTGACCTTCAGCATCACCTGGCGCTGATCGTACAAACGCTGCGCGATGGCGTTCATACCGACGTCGATTTCACTGGTTGTAGCCATTTGCCGGGGCTCCTGGGATATGTTGCGGGGTCTGCATCGGAACAGCCGTCACGGCACGGCCTTGCGCGTCCCTGACGATCTGCTTGGGCTTCGAAAGCTCATTGATGAGCGCAGCGAGCGCCTGGCCGAACATGTCGCGCTGCGCAGCCATCTCTTTCAGCACTGCCTGGCCGTCGATCTGTTCGGGATCGGGCGGCGGTACGATGCCGTTGGCAAGCAGCATCTGGTTCTGGTCGATGCGCGCGGCCTGACGCTTCGACTGAAGGTCGAGGCGCTTCTCGGCCATCGTCATATCGTGCTCTTCGCGCTTGAACTGCATGTCTTGCGCGGCTGCGTCCTGCTTGATTTTCGCATCAGCAGCTTTTGCCGCCGTGTCCGCTTCTCGCGCCTTCGCGTCCGCCTGAGCTTTTTGTTGTTCGGCACTCGGGGGCGGAGGCTGGCCGGCTTGCGCCTTGGCATCGGTCACCATCTTTTCCAGAACGTCCTCGACCGACTTGCCGAGGTTGAACAGGCGTGCGTTCGCGGCGAAGATTTCAATCGCCACTTCCTTCGACATCTCGCCCTGCTGGATGAGCGGACCGACGGCGGCCCAATAAGCGCCGGCCGCCTGCATGAACTCGGCCGTCTCTGCCTTCTGCCGGGTCAGGTCAGCCTTGACCGTCGAATCGCTCTCGACGTCGATGCGGTACATCATCGCCAGGCGCTGCGTCAGAAGCTGCTGGATAGACTGAAGCTTGGCCAGCTTCGCCTGCCGCTGCTGTTCGGCCTCCTGTGCCGCCTGCATGGCCTGCTGAACCTGCTTCTGCTGCTCGGGCGGTACTTGTGCGCCGGGCGGCGGCGCTGGCGGTGGCTGGATAGGCGTCAGGTCTTGCTGCGTCGGCAGGATCTGCACGCCGGTCATCTGCTGCAGCGTCTCATGCGAGAATTTCCCAGGGATGATTTCGGCCATCATCACGAAGATGTCGCGGGCGCACCGCTCCATCATGCGCTGCATCTTCTGAATGCGCAGCGAGCCCCATTGCGTTTTGATGTTTTGCGCCGTGGCCGTCTCGCTGGCCTGCGAGGCGCCGCGGACGATGTCCGATATGCCGGTGATCTCGTAGATGGCCTGCTTGGTTTGTTCGCGGGCGCCGTACAGCTCCCGCAGCACCAAAATGAACTTCTCGACCGGCCAGAAGGCGACTGCGCCAGACAGGCCGCCATTGGCTGCCCAGATGTCCGCATTGCCGATCGGCACGAATTCGGTGTCGTCGGCCGCCAGCATGTTGGCGATGTCGCCAGCGTCGCCGGAATACCAGCCCTTGACCTTCATGTGGCGAGTGATGACGCCGATGCGCTTGGTGGTCAGGTCCAGCTCATCGGCGAGCCTGCTGTAGATCGAAAACGGATTGACCGGCATCAGCCGGCCGGTGAGTTCGATCGGCTGCACGGGCGCCGGAATACAGAAGAAATCTGTCAGCCCAAGCGGGTCGTCGACCTTCTTCAGCACCACGCCGTTGTCGTCAATGAAGACGACCTTGCGGCTGCCCTTGTCCCAGATTTCCCATCCGGTCAGGTCGCTGTCGCTTTCGCCGCGCGCCTTCTTCTCGGCGTCGTTCGTCTGGATGCTGATCAGGCCGGCGTCGAACACCGCGTCTTCATCTTCGCGCTGCACGACAAAGCGGAATGCGTCCCATGGCCGGTCTTTCCAACGCTTCGCCGGGCCGTGCCGGTAGTCTCGCCAGCTTACGGCCTCGAACTCGATGCACTCGTTCGCGAGCCGTTCGCCCGGGCTGACCGCAGCAGATGCGTCAGATGGCGCCGAATAGTCGTCCCCGCCTTCAGCGTCGTCGCCAGCCGTTGCAGCGCCAGAACTTGCTCCACCGTCAACGGCTGCGCTCGCTCGCTCAAGTTCCGCATTGGTCGTCTCGTCCTTTACGATGTCGCTCTTGAAGCGAAGGCGGATGATACCGCGACCGGCCAGGAAGCCGTCTTGCGCCTCGCCTTCCAGTTCGACCTGCAGCTTGGAATCATCCACCTGCTTGCGAATGGCGCGCTCGATCAGCTCGGCGACATCCTTTGCGGCCGGATCCTCGTCGGCGAAGCGGCGGCGTATGTCAGGCGCCGGCGGGCTGTTGATGATCGCCGGAACGATGGTCTCGACGTTGGCGAAGAGGATGTTGAAGTCGTAGGTGTTGCCGAGCGTGGCAGACGTGCTCAGGTCATCCGACTTGGTTTCACCGGTGTAAGCCTTCACCGCCTTTTCGGCGTCGTCCATCCACTGCTTTTCGAGCTTGCCGGCTGCCTCGACGCGCGCAAGCCACTTCGACCCTTCCTCACGAAGAGCCGCGCCCTGCTTCTGCTGATCTGGGGTGCGCTTGTCCGCCTTTGCCATGGCGGGCAGGATGGTGGCGGCGAATGCGAAATTCTAAGCCGCTTGGAATGCTAGACTTTCATCCCAGGCCAGCTATTCGACGGTTGCCCAGACAGCCTCAAAAAACTCGTTCAACACATCAGGCGTAATGACAAGTGTGCGCTCACTCGCTTGCTTCACAGTGGCGGCCCGAGGAAAAAGGTCAGGACGTTTCTCGTATATCCCTTTGGCAGACCTTCCAGGCGGATGCTTCGCGCAGTTCGCGGCCAATTCGAGCTGATCCAGGAGGGCGTTCAATCGGCTGCGATCCGCCGCTGCCCTTGATTCTTTTGAGATCCGCGGCTTCTTGTGACGCTCCCAAAGATGGAACAGCGCAATCAAGAACGCCTTCCGAACAAGATGCGATCCACGCTGCGCCTGGGCACTATCCTCGCCCGCGCGTTCATAGAGCTGCCCAACGGGATCATCCGGATCGTCGAGATTTGCTTCTGGAAATTCGTCGTAAGGGCCAAGGCCAAGTTGACTACGAACCATTGTTTCAACTTCATCTTCACGATGCTGGAGCCCTTGCAGAGCGCCAGCATAGGCCTCGTCCAAGTCCGTGAGGTCAAACTTGAAAATCCACTTGGAAATGGCACTCGAAACGGTAGGCGGTAGTCTCGTCACGTCACGACCTGAGCGCTAGTCGATATCGCTGAACACTAGTTGCGGTTCCTTGTCGGTCGAGCGTTGGCGCCTAAGTTCAAACTCGATCCCGGCAGCCTGCAACGCCTCCCGAACGACTAGTTCGTCGTCGGTTTCTGTGTCGCCGGTGTTGCCATAGATTGTAAGGCCGCTTGCTGGCAGGTTGTCGCTTCCCATCGTAGCCCAATGACGTACTGCCCATCCGTGCTGTTCGAACAGTTTCCTCATTTGCGTTTGCACCTTTCCGCATAGGAGACTGGACCCATCACGCGATACAATTACCGCTCCAGGCTTATGCCGTTTGAGCACAGCGGCTATCTTGGCAAGTTGGTCTGGCGAGAATAGTCGAGGGTCGTGTTCCAAATCTCGAATTCGGGCCTCTAGCCTCTCGACTCTCGCGTGAGCTTCTTCCGGTGAAGCTCCGTCAAGCTTCTCCTTGTAGGCCTCGATACGCTCCTTCAGGATCGCTATACGCTGGCTGTACATGAAGCGCCCGACTGCCCATCCTGAAGCGAGGATGGCAAACGCTACCGGCGCAAACCCCCATGGCGCCTGTGTCACGAGCGGCCAAACAGCCTTAAGTTGATCGATAAACCCCATGCTCTTTTCATATCAGCACACTTTCGATCAGTCATCGGGTTCACTCTTCCGGAGCCGGCTTGAACTTCCGGACGATGAACTCGAACAAGATATCCGAGATCCACATGGCTGAGACGCCGATCAGAAATGCAGCGGCAAGCGTGGTGGTGTCGTCGGTAAGGTCCGGAAGGGGAAAGCCGATCGCGCGGGAATAGCTCACGGCGGGCAGCGTCAGATAGGCGGCGGCCAAAGCGCCGCAGATCGGCGAGGCGAACATCTCCCGCAGCTTGTAGCGATGGCGCGACAAGGCCCGCAGGATGCCGCCTGAGAGGCCAGCAATCAGCACTGGTGCCTTGATGCCGAGGAAGTCGAGAAAGTCATGCATCAAGGCCTCCAGCCGCACCATTTGACCCCACGAGCATTGTGGGTGTTCATGTCGTCGAGATCGGGTCGCGTCATCACAGCGAAAACAGCGGCGCTCGGCCGCATCGGCTTGTTGTTGTCGCACCAGACTTTGCGCGGGTTGTCGACCGGCGCAGACGTGACGCAGCCGGCAAGCGCAAGGCAAAGCAGCAGGAGCAGCCTCACTGTCGAACCCACGGCGCTGCCTCCTTTCGCGCCTGGTCGTCCGTCATGCCGACGGTCTGGCGCTCGATGTCGGTGGCCTCACGGTTCATCTCCAGGCGATCCTGCGCAGCAGCGAGGTCGCGGGCGGCCTGCTTGGCCTTCTCGTTGCTCTTGCCCTTGAAATAGGCCGTGCCGAGCGCGCCAAGCCCGACGAGGCCGGCGAGCACATATGGCCAGAGTTGCTGAAGCAGGACCGTCGCAATCTCGACCATGTTACTTCTCCTCTGCCGGTGGCGGCGGCGCGACCATGCCGGCCGGACCATCGCGGAAAGCATTGATGAGGAGCTTGGCGAGCGCGAGCGTACCGCTGATCTGCAGCGCTCGATGATCGGTGAGGCCGAACATCGTCCAGTCGAAACCGGCGAGCGCGCCAGACGTGATGATGAAGATCAGCGCATTGAGGACGTTGTGAAGCGCATTCGTGTTGAACCACTTCATGCCGGTTTCCTTCCGAAAATGGCTTTGAGGATGGCGAAGAGCGCGGCCCAGAACGGATTACGCTCCACATAGGCAGGAGCAGCCGGCGGCGCGGCAGGCGCGGGTGGTGTGGCAGGTGCCGGGGCCGCCGGAACAGGCTGAGCGGACGCGGGCGTGGCCATCAGCATTGCTTGGATGCGCACGGCCACTACGCGTTTCTGCCAGCCCTTCCCGAAGGTCGCCCAAGTCGGAAGACGCTCGAGGAATTTCAGGCGAGCATCGCAAATGGTGTCGATGAGCACGCCGGCAGGCTTGGCACGCACCGCGGCGAGGGTTGCCGGGCCAATTCGACCATCCTGCACGACACTCGGGCCGCATGCCGCCTGAAGGTACTTCGCCGCCCGACTTGGCCCGCTGTTCACCGCGAAATCGAAAACGGCATAGTCTACGCCGTCGGACAGCTCGGCGCCCGCAACTGCATCCCAATAGAACCGGCGATAAACCGTCGCCACCTGCTCGTCGCTAATCTTGCGAAGATCAGCCTTGGTCGCGTCGGCTTTGACGTAGCGGCGGAAGTTGGCGAGGGTGACGCCCTTCATCGTTGCGCCGCCGGGGTCGGCAGCGTTATCCGACCACAGGCCTTCTGACTGCAGGACAAGGGCAAGCGCACGCGCAAAGTTTCGGTCCATCGACGGCTCCGTTCGCAACGGTGCCATCCTGTGTGCGCGCATGGCGAAACTCTAAGCCGCTTGAATAATGGGAGAGTTTTACCTAGTGCTGACGTGGAATCACGGGGGTGCTTCAAAATGTCGAAACTGACTGCTTGGCTGCGCGAGAAAAGTATCCTCAGATCGAAGCTGAAGGTACCTGCGCATGTGACCGTCGGTCGCGATTGCCACGGGATTAGCGAGCAGAATTTCTACAATGTTACGGCGGGGTCGCCTGTCGTAATTGGGTCGTTCTGCTCGATCGCGCCTGGAGTGTTGTTCCTTTGCCAGGGCGACCACAGGACCGACACCGTTTCCACATTTCCCTTCCAGTCGCGCACCTTCAAGACCAAGACAAACCTTGAATACCTGACCTCGAAAGGCCCTATCGTCCTCGGTAACGACGTCTGGGTAGGATCTCGGGCCATCATACTGTCAGGCGTGAAGATCGGACATGGCGCGGTCATCGCTGCCGGCAGCGTCGTCACCAAAGACGTTGGCCCCTACACCCTTGTCGGCGGCAATCCGGCGAAGCCGATCAAGCGCCGGTTCTCTGATGAGACGGTTGCTGCCCTGCTTGAAATCCAATGGTGGAATTGGCCAATCGAACGGATCAAGAAGGAACGTACCGCCTTCGACCTCCCGGCCGATGAGTTCGCGCGGCGCTTCAGCTGATCCTCAAGAAGAGAGTGACGTGCGGGCTGATCGAATAGCCCATGCACCGCCACGTGCCGGTTGGTGACCCGTTGGTTGTCCCGCCAGAGTTTGAATAGGAGGTGCTTGATCCCGCTATCGTGTCGCCGGGATTCAGCGTTGTTGCGGTTTTCAGAAACGCATAGGTGCCGATCGCACCGACCGCCAGAGCAGCGGCGCCGCCTGCATAGTCAATTGGCGGCCCCCATTCGGGGCCGGTAGCGCCAGCGTTCATTCGAAGGATTTGCAGGGCGGTTCCTTTTGCCAAGCGAGCTTTCGCCTTCGCGCCCGTGAAGTATTCGACGTCGCCGGCCGCGGTAGATGCCGGAATGGGGACAAAAATCTGCGTTGCAGCACCGTCACCAACGGCAAGGACGTTGTCGTCAGTATCCCACTGGATATCGCCCTCGGCCGTTGGCGCGGGTGCCGCGCTCTGCTTCAGCGTCAGCGCCGGCGTAACAATCGTAGGCGAGTTGAAGGTATTCGACAGAGGAGCTGTCGCCGCCCGCTGGTAGCTCATGCAGCGCCAGTTGCCACCGCCGAGCGAACGCATACGTGCCGTGTCGCCGGCCGCCGTCTGGATGTTCGCTCCGCCGGGAAGAATGAGGCTGGTCGCGTTGTGCGTCAGCGTGAGCGACGCGGCGAACACAAGATCCCGCTCGGCGCCGGCCGGGAGGGTTCCCAGCGCCGTAATCGTGACCGTGCCTGTGATATTGACCAGCGTACCTGTCGTGTTTGCCAGGTTTACAGTCGCGGCCGATGCCACGTCAGCGCCCGCCGCACTGAAGTTGTCCGCAGCGCCGACAGCCGTGCTCGATCCGGAGCCGCCGGCTGTAACAGGCCGGGCTGCGTTCGCGTCCGCCACCAGATCGTCAACCAGCGCGTTGTACTTCGCCGATTCGATCGTCGTGTTCGGGCTGCCTTTGGTGCCCGGAGGGGCTGAATAGACACCACCAGCGCGCGGCATAGCTGCTCCAATCTACCGTTGGCGGAATGATCGGGGTGACACCCGCGAAACTCTAAGCCGCTTGAAAAGCTGCACACGTGCGGCATTCACAAAATTGCTGTGCTTTCAGAAAATTGCTCAATTCGCCCGAGCGCGCCGCCGCCTAACCATAGCGTCGACCGCCTCCTTGACCGTCTGCTGGGTGCGTATCGTGCCGTCCCCCTGGCCGACATAGGCGCCCTTGTCGCCGGCCGGCCTGGTGGCCGCAACGATTGCCTGCCGCCAGGCGAGCCCGAGATAGCGGAAGGCGGACGCATAGTGCTCGGCCCAGTTCTTGACCGGGATGTCGCGGAACGTCTTCTTCTCGTCGTCGTATTCGCGCCGGTAGGCCTTCAGGCCCTCGACGCCGTCGGTGACGCGTTCGGTGTTCCTGAAGCGCGCCACCTTGATCGTCTGCAGGCCGGCGTTGTTGCCCTCGGCCAGGCTGACCATGCCGACCATCTTCGGCTTGCGCCCGTGCGCCCTGAGCGTGTCGAGGCGCGTGCGCTTCGTTCCCCACTGCGGATGCAGGATGTCGTGCGGAACATAGTCGTCGCCGTGGTATCCCTGCTCGTCGAGCCACTTGCACCAGTCTTCAAGGTCTTCGCTGTCGGGAACGTAGAAGTCGACGATGAGCGGCACACCGTCGATGACCTGAAAGCACCAGATCGGATTGTTGACCGCCTTACCCAGATCCCACGCGGTATGCACCGGAAACCGAGGATCGATGTCGAATGCGACGCCGATGCGCCCCATGCGCTCGGCACGTGCTATCTCGGCGCCCCAATATGAGCCGATCAACGCGCCCGCGAAGGAGCAGTAATATTCCTGGTCAATGAGCATGTCGGCCGTCTCTTTGCCGAACAGGCCCACATAGATTGCGCGCTGCTCCTCGATCGTCACTTCGTCGATGGCCCCCGTGGCGCTGGCCGGCAGCACCTCGCTGAACCAGCCGCGCGGGTTCGACACGGGGTCGAAGACATTGCCCTTCACCGCGTCGAGCATGCCCTTGGCGTGGTTGTTGCCGCGCGGCGTAGTAATGAACGATGCCCATCCGCCATTCTCGGCCAGAATCGGCGACAGGTAGGCCCATGCAGCCGGATTGGCCAGCGCCCACTCGGAAAACGTGATGCCGACCGGTGGCGCGCCGACCAGGCTGTTGAAGTTGTCCGATCCAACCACCTGGAACGTCGAGCCGACCTTGAACCGGACGAACATTTCATTGTCGTTCATGTTCTCTATCAGCGCTTCAGGGAACGCCTCGAACAGCCGCCGCTTGCCGGTGTGCGGGTTGACCGCATTCCAGATTGCTTTGCGCGCCTGTGCCGCCTCGGGCAGCATGTGCCAATAGGTGCCTGGCCGCTCATGGGCTGACACCGCGTGCATATTCAGGTTGATCTCGTCCTTACCGGCGCGACGATGCCAGAACAGGAGCTGGCGCTTGCAGCCGCGCTCCCATGTGTCCCAGGCCTTGCGCTGATACCAGCGCGGCCGCCAACCGCTATTTGGAAGCTGTATCGTCGGCATCTGACCCGGCCAGCTTCAGGACTTGAACCGTGAGCGGCCCGTCAAGCTTGGCGTCCACCTGGAGAGGTATCACCTTGCCGACAAGGCCGCAGAATGTGCGAGGGTCTTCGGCGGCAAGCTTGACGAGATAGTCGACGCCGCCGGCCTTCTCAAAAGCCTCGGTCACGGCTTCCTTGATGGAGGCCGTGATTTTGTTCGGCGTGCCGGCGACCCTGCCGCCTGTCTTCCGTCCCTTCATCTAGTTTTCTCTACTGTAGACGCAGCGCTCTCCTTCATTCGAATTAGCACCAGCCGCGTGGAAACCTTAAGCCGCTTGGCAATCTCCCGCGGCCGGTAGCCGTCCTCGAGCAAGCGCCTGATCTCGCGGCGGCGCTTCTCGGCGATTTGGATCTTGCGGTGGCGGTATGGTCGCTCGGCTCGCGGGTCTTTCAGACGCCTAGCGCGAGCGATGCACTCGACAACGGTGCTGATCGAGATATCCAGTTCCTCGGCTATCGTCGAGTAGCTGGCCATTTCCTCCCATAGGTCGAGGATGCGATTGCGTGTCCGTGCGACGCGCGGGTGTGTCTTCCCTCCCCTCTTGTTGAAGGAGGAATAGGCGTAAAACGGGGTCATACCGCCTTGGCTTCGTGCGTTCATCCGCGATGGTCGCTCCCTTCACACCGAGTATTTTAGCTGCTGGCGGATCGGATCGGCTTCGTTGGCCGCTTCAAGAGCCCCTTCGCGACCGATCAGAGAGAGTTCATCAGCGCGCTCGTTTCCGGTGATGCCCGCGTGTCCCTTCACCCAATCAATTTTCACGAATTGGAGTTCGTCGCGCGCCTTGTCGATCGCCTGCCAATGGGCAAGATTCGCAATAGCCTGGTTCTTTTCGCTGGCGTTCTCCCCCTTGCGCTTCCAGCCTTTGGCCTTCCAGCCAGGCACCCACTCATTGATGCCTGTCACGACATATTTGCTGTCGCAAAAGATGACCACCGGCTCGGCCGGCGCCGATGCAGCCACCCAAGCCAAGGTCATCAGAATGCCTGTCATCTCCATGGCGTTGTTGGTGGTTTGCACAGCGCCTCCGGATTCGGCGTGAATTTCTGCGCCGTCACGGTAGACAGCAAACCCCCAGCCGCCGGCGCCAGGGTTGGGCTCGCAACATCCGTCGCAGTAGACGACCAGCGCGTCCGCGGGGACTTCGTGCTTGATGTCCTGCGCCGGTTTCGTTTTCCCCTTCTTCTTCGGCACGAACGGCTGACCCCGCGTCGGGACCGGCCGCGGCGTGGCCGCGCCGGCACAGATGATATCCTGCAGACGCTTCAGGATCGGAAACATCGAGGCGGACCGATCGGCGGGAAATTTGATCCGCTGATCGCTCAGCTTCTGCACGTAGAAAGCCGCCTGACGCTCGCTGACGATCGACTTGACATCGACGCCTTGCGCTTTCAGCCAGTTGCGTAGCGGGTAGAGGCCGTCGGGCCAACTATACGTCATCCAGCATTTCTCCTTTCGGTGCGCATCGACTGACTATTTGTCGCCCTTCGCCTTGCGCCTGAGGTAGTTTCTACGCTCCGGCGTAAGGCGGACATAGGCGGGCCGCCAATTGATCGGCGATGGCGACAGAAAAACCTCCCCAGGAGGATCAATCCGGTACCACCGGCCGTCGTTATCCAGGAAGAATTGCATTCCCGGCGTGCCGTAGTCCCCGACCATATCGTTGAAGAGCAGCTCGCAGATGAGGCCATCCCCGCGAACGGCGGTGTTCATCGGCCGCCACGGGTTTTCGCGGTCATAGGCTTCTCGCGCTTGTCGTTCTGCAATAGTCATTGACCTTCCTTTCTCGATGCGAGGTAATCGGCCGGGTCGATGCGTCTTACGTCAGACGCTGCGCCGAACGTGCCGAGCTGCCACTCGCGATGCTTGCGGTGGACCTGCGGGTCGAACTTCGCCGCGGCTATATCGCGGACCCACCTCGGGGCCTTGGCCGCAGCCCGCTTCATTTTCTTGGTCCGCTTCTTTTCGTCGCGAGCCGACTTCGGCTCCTTCGGCTTCGGGCCGGCCGCCAGTATCTTGTTCGAGATCCAGTCCGCACGCTTCTCTGCTGGTGATATCGGCTGCCCTTCCAATCGATCGAGCACGCGCCATGCTTCGGCATTTGTTGGAAACGGACCGGCCAGCATTTCGCCGGCCGCGACCACCGCAAAGCCGCCTTCAGTCTTGATCACCGTCATCATGCGGCGTCACCTTCATCTGGCTGATATCGGCGCGCCAAAGCCAAGAACACCTCTTGGCCGAAAGCCAGAAGGGTCTCGTCCACCTCGACCTCAGAGATTCCTTGAGCTGTCATCGCGTGGCGCTTGGCTGTGATTAGCTTCCGCCAATACGCATCGGCCGACGGGCCATTGAGCGCCGCCAAGGCTGCGACTGCCACTTTGACCGCACCGTCTGATTTCGCCATCGGGAACGGAACGATGCTCGGACCCATCTATACCCCCTTTCGCTTCATCGCAGCGAGCGCGGCGCCGACGTCATCAACAAGGACAGAACCGTCTGGTAGACGGCGAGTGCCGGCCAGTTTGCCACTACGGGCTTCGCTCATGATCTGACCGAGCGGGCGACAGTCCGCCCGGTTTCGGTTCCACAATCCGGGGACGGTCTCCCGTACCGCAATTGTCAGTCCCATATTTGGGAATGAAGTAAGCACTACACCTCCTCCTTCTCACTCTGATCGGGAAGACACAGCCGATAGACGTTGGGCTCCTTCTGGCTACGGCGACCACGTCGAACCACCTGCAACAGCCCGACAGCCACCAGGACTAGAACGTCGCGGTAGATCCGGCTCTTGCTCTGCAACGGAAGGTGGCCTTTATCGATCAGGCCTTGCGCAACGACCGTGAAGAGTTTGCCTGGCCGGTGGCCGTGCATGCCATTGAGGACCATGTACAAAAGCGCGGCATCGTCCCCATTTTTGTGGGCGGCCAAGGCGGCGGTCGCGGTGCGGTTGGTGGCGAATGTCGAATTTCGGCCGCCCCAAACGTAAAGCCGATCCCGATTACGCCATGCCCATCGGGCCTTTGCCCGGATTTCGGCATTCGAAACGCTTTCTGGGTTGTCGCACTCCAGATCCCGCAGCAGGCAAAGCTCGTCAAAAACTTCGGCCTCGCTGTCAGCAACCAAAGCCAGCTCGATCCCGCGTCGGAAAAGATGGCGGTCGCGCTTGCCCACCTCTGCCCTTTTGGACCCAGGCTGCCATTGTGGCGGCGTCGCCTGGAAAATCGGCAGGCGCGCGGCGAAGCCGAGCGGCGCGCCCGCTGCCTCATACGACTGGCCAGTGTCTGGCCGAACCGAATCCGGGCCGACCACAAACGAGCCGGCACCAGTCTTGAAGTCGATCGAGATGTCGGGCAGGCGCACCTTGGGCGGGACATAGAACCCCGCCCGGAACCAGTAGTGGACGCCGCGCGACGTCCGGGTCATTACCGGCGAAAGCCCGAAGTGCTGTTCGACGTAGTCGCGGGTCGCGGCGTTGTCGGTATCGCAGTCGACCACGACCAGCCCATCAAGCCGGATGCCGTACATCTGCGACTCGGCCTTGCCCATCAGACTAAGACACGTGGCCACTGAGCAGCCGCGCGCGCCGGACCAGTTGGCAACCAAGGGCTTCTTGCCGTCCGGCCCGTCGCCGAGCGGCAGGAGCTTGTAGCCGGCGCCGTGAAGGCGGGCGATGGTCTCGGCGTAGCGAGACCCCACCCCACGGACTTCCGGCGAAACTGATAGTTTCTGGAAGTCGGCGGCAGCGTTCATGCAGCAGTCGCCATGTCTTCGATGATGGTCACCGGAGTTGCCAGCGTGTACCTAGAATGCGTTCCTGGGAAGGGGCCGCCATGGCTCTCGCGCGGCGACGAAATGACGAACCCGGCTCGCCGCAGCAGAAAAACGCTGTGACTCACTCTGATGCCGGCCGGCAGGTCGAGTGTGGTGAGGCCGCGCTTCCCGGCGTCGATCAGTTGCTTGAGCATCCAGGCGGCACGCCCGTCGAGCTTGACCGTACGTCCATCCGGCTCGACCTTGACGGTGATCGAAAATTTCTTGTTTGCAGTCGTCGGAATTGATTTCGCGCGGGGAAAGTCCCCTGCTATGGCTTCCATCGTCTGGTCCTTTCAGAATCTGCAAGGGGTTGTGAAGATATTGGGTCAGATCGGGGCTTGAGCGGCCTTAGGTTTGGCGACCGGCCGCTCAAGCTTCCTCCGCCGAAGCGGGCTCCGGGTTTCCTTTCGGTAGACTGTTCAGCCAGGCGTCAGCATCTACCTTGCGGATCAGCGTCTTCCTGCCTGCCTTCCTGATCTCCAACCGGCCGGCCTTGATTTCCAGATAGGCCGAGTTGCGGCGGATGCCGTACGCGTCGCAGAAGGCGGCGACGGTGTAGGCATTGGGTGCGCTCATTCCCTTTCCTTTCTTCCGTTGAAACGGCTTCAAATCACCACGGACATATTAGCATCCTGGATGACTCGACGCCAAACCCTAGAAATAGTGTTAACAATTATTTTTTGATGAGGCATTTGTTCTGTTTTTTCAATGGCTTAAGCTCATCTCGATGCCATGTTTTCCACAGTTTATCCCCAGGGTATTTGTTCCCGGTTGGTTCTCGTCTAAAGGCATAGTAAATCGACGACGCGAATACGACGTTCTTGCCCCTCCCAGGTCTTTAGATATCGAGGGTGGACCGCCGCGCCCCCACGCAGCGTCGCGGCCTCTGAACAATCCGCGACGGGTCCTCTGAATCGATCCCTCGAATCAGCAATATCTTCTCGTCAGATTCGCCGGTCAAGCGAGGACGGACGCCAGAGGACGGTTATCTGGCGTTTCCCCCAACAAGGCGCAGGTTGCCGCGCGCCGGAGCGTTTAAGAAGTTACTCCAGGCGTTCATCAGCTTCCGGCGCTTTTCCAATGCGTCCGACCGCCGGTAAGCATTCTCGACCGAATCGCCGACCTTGTGAGCGAGAGCGGCTTCGGCGACTTCGCGCGGGAAACTGGTTTGATCGCCGCACCAATCCCGGAAGGCGGACCGGAAACCGTGCGGTGTGAATTCACCGACTTCCATCCGGCGCATCTGCATCGTCATCGCCATCACGGAAAGCGGCGCCTCACTCCCGCCCTTCTTGGTCTCGCCCGGAAAGACGTAGGCAGATACACGCGCCTCGTGCAGCGGGATCAAGATATTTATGGCGGCATCCGTCAAAGGTACGCGATGCACCTTGCGGGCCTTCATGCGCGCCGCCGGCACTGTCCAAACCTTTTCTTCAAGATCCAGCTCATCCCACACCGCGCCCAACACTTCGCCGGAGCGTGCCGCCGTCAGGATGAGGAATTCCAACGCCTTCGCAGACATCGCCCCAGAGGTCCGCAGGCGCTTCACGAACGCCGGTACATCGCTGTAGGGCATTGCGCTATGGTGTCCGCGCGAGAGCTTCTTCCCCTTCGCCAGCAGGTGTTGTAGATGCCCCCGCCAAAGAGCCGGGTTTTCGCCAGAACGATGACCCGAGGCCTTAGCAAAGTCCAACACCCGTTCAACCCGCCCGCGCAGGCGCTGCGCTGTTTCCGGCTTCGCCTGCCAGACTGGTTTCAGTATGGCCAGCACATCGGCCGTCGTGACTTCCGACACCGCCTTCGCCCGGATGGATTTGCAGTAGGCATCGCCTAGGGTCATTTCCCATTGGGCCTTGTGCTTCGGATTGCTCCAGCCCTTGCCGGCTTCGGCAATGAAGTCGTCCGCGCACTTGGCAAAGGTTGGAGCCTCGACCTCGGCATCCGCGTCGATCGGCTCCAGCCCGCGCCGCAGACGGTCACGGCAGCCAGCGGCGGCAAGACGCGCTTCCTTCAGTGAAACGCCAGGATAGGAGCCGAGCCCGGCTTCCTTCCATGCGCGTCCGGCGCCAGACCCCTTGAAGTGGACGAAAGTCCAGGATTTGGTCCCGCCCTTCTTGACCATCAGGTAGAGCCCACCGCCGTCGCTGTAGCGACCCGGCTTCATTTCTTTCGCGCGAATGGAGGTTTCGGCGAGGAGGTTGAGCGAGCGGACCAAATCAGCAACTCCGTTCCTAACTTTGAGCCGCAATGATAGCGGATTGGAACGGAACCCAGCAAACGGAGAATGCTAGAAACCCAACAGATTCAACGTGTTTTTCGAATGACGGCAAACCTTGGCGGACGTGGGTTTAAATGACACTCCCTCCGCCAGGTAAATTCCCCACGGGCACAGCAGTCCAGCTCTACATCGCCGCAATCGCCGCCGTGATGCTCGCCAGCAGAGCCTGGCGTTACCGGCAGCGCTATACGGCCGGGATGGCGGCGAGCGCGCTTGCTGGCCAGCATGCGGATCCGACAGAAGCGCTCACAGAGGAATGAGCCACGCAAGGGCGGCTGCCACAACGATCGACAGCGGCACGGCAACCAGCAGGCAAGCCTCGACCACTCGGGTCTCTTTGTCGGTAAACATCCTACCTCGCACGATTGCAAGAGACGGAATGCTCAACTCGCCGGGCGAGGCCCCCAACAACAACCTTCAAGCCCGACGAGCCGACCGGGATTAGCCGGCAACGGTCTCCATGCAAGCGCGGTGCCAGCGGATTCGTCCTGAAATGGGACTGCGGGCGCGATGGAAGGCGCCGGTCTTTTTCGCGCGGGATCTCGCCGCCGGATAGCCAGGTTGTTTGGCATGCAAGCGTGGCACGGCTGTTGCAACCACAGTTTCAGGCACGCCGGGGCGCGTAGAATCTGTTCCACATCAACACCGGCGTGCGTGAGGTTGGGACAATGATGTCGCGTAAGCTGCTGCTCGGCCTTCCCGCATTGATCTTGGCCACGGGCCTCGGGATCGCCCTCTTCTCGTCCGAAACCGCATGGGGACTTCTGACCGCGATCCAATCCGATTCAGTCTTTTGTTCTAGCGGTCCATCACCAGCGACCCTGTCAGCGCCGGCATCACGGATTTTGCCGCCATGTCCTCCAGCCGTCACAAGGTCATAGGAGGCGTTTCGATGTGGAGTTTGATCACTCGGTTGGCATCAGCCTTTCGCGAATTCGTTGCACCACGCTATCGGCCGGAGCTTTATTATATGCGTGGTCCTGCGCCGGCCTCCGCGCGCCGCGTCAGTTCCCGCTGAGCGCGTGTTTCGACCCGCCGGCGCGAAAGGTGACCCGACGTCAAGACTCAGCTATGGCTGCGTTTGCGCACTGAACTGGCCGGCGCCAGCAGTTCAGGCAACCTCCACCAACGGCGCCGGTCATTTTTCAGGGGCAAGGCCTCCACTCACGCCGCTTATCCGGCACAGCATGCGACACCGCTCGGTCGACAAGGCCACGTGACATCGGCAGCCGCAAGATCGGTCTTTCCAGGTTTAAACTACGGATACGTCCCGTCTATTAGACGAGTTGAATAAAAATACGATGTTGAAGGTTGCGCCCATAACGGCCTGGGGGCACGCCGATATAAGGAGACATGAGGAGCGCAAAATTAGCAGCCGCTAAGAACTGGTGTGAAAACGCCAGAGGATGGGGATTCACATCCGTCGCGTTCCGATCTAGAGTCTGTCCATGGATACGGTGTTTGATGACCTCTCCAGCGCTCTCCGCGAGCCCCATAGAGACGTTTGGGGCAAGGTCCGCGTCATCGTCCTCGATTTGCTCGGCAAGCTCTTCCTAGGCATCGCCATTGGCCTGGGCATCGGCATTGGACTAGTCCTCGCCGGCTAGTGCGGCAAAGCGCTGACGACGATTCCCACCACAATTACAGCAATAATGGCCAGCGCGATCCCAGCAAACCGGATGCGTTTCACCCAGGCTTGGCGCCCACGTCGTCGAGCCACCGTCGCGGCGTCATAGGCGCTATAGAGGCGCCGGCCGTCCTCTCCATAGCGGTCGCTGTTCGGGTAAGCCTTCTGCGGCTTTCGTCGCGCTTTCAGCATTTTGAGATCCCCCCTATGGAAGCTACATTAGCACTTGCTTGTGCTTAACTCCGGCCGGGGGCATAATAACCAATGCGCGTACGAGGAGCTTTGAGGGAGTTCCACAATGCGACCGATCCTATTGATCGTCGCCGCCGTTGCCGCGTTCTTGGTCTGGGATGGCTTGGCGAACAAGAGCGCCTATCGAATTGCGCTGATGAAGAGCATCGATCAGGTTGAGAACTTCCAAGGCCTCGTCAGGGTCTCTTGGAATTAGACTGGGTCGTTGCTGGCTAAAGCATGTCCCCCGAAAGTGGGAACCGGTTTCGGGACCAAGACATGCGTAAAATCAAAAACCTAAAGCGCACGAAGCGAATCTGAAAGATCGCGACGCGCTTTAGCTTTTCGCTCCGGGTCACAATGGCTTGCGAGTCGGCGTCTTCCTGAGCTGGCGGCGCCATCCATGAGCTTCTGCCAGTCCGAAGCTCGACGGTTCTGTCCCCGCCGCTCGATTCCTCTTTCCTCTAATCCTATTCGGCCGGCATCGACACGAATTCCACGTTCGCCTGCTCGGTTAACTGCTCGGCGTCGTTCTGTGTCAGTCCAAGCAGCAGTCTGCCCGGCAACTCCGCCGGGAGATCGGAAAATAAGTCATAGACCATCCACTGGTCGCACGGATCCAGAAAGGCGGTGAACTGCATGGCTGACATTCTTCGTTCTAGGTATTCCGCAGCGTAGTTCTTTTTCGGGGGCTGCCCTCGAAACTGCCCGGCTGGATTCTCCTCCAGCACTTTCGAAGAACAATACTGTTGCTGGAAGGCAAGAAAAAGGGGTTCTACAGTCCCTCCCGCATGCGACCCAAGTCTGATGGATTGCTGACATTCTCTGGACGATTATTTGTCATCCTCCCACCGGGGCTTGGACCGATATGACAGCCAATCGGGCCGGTGGCGCTCTGAACTCGCCTGAAACCAAGCGTTTGCCCAGCCAGCCACAAGGTTGGCACCAGCCAGCCGTGCCATAGTGCGTCTGTCATCCACCTGGAGCGCAGCCATGACCTCTCCGATTGGAAGCCAGCACAACGCCGGTGCAGTGCAGCGTAGCACCAGACCTCAGGCATCACCCGATGCAGCTTTTCCCGGCAAGAGCGGCGAAAGCATTGGCCATCTTGCAAAGGCCTCCGTTTTGGAGACAGGCGACAGCGAGCCGAACGCGCAAGGGAGAGCGGCATCCCGGATCGCTCGAATGGACGTGACGGTGCTTCCCCCGACTGGCTCGGGCGATGGCCAAGTGTCGGATACAGGCACCGGAGACGAAGGGGCGACGGCGGATCAGGATGCCGCAGAAGACACTCTGGGATAACCGGAAAGCCGAAACCGCCGGCACGGCTCCCTGCAGAATCAACCTCAGCCCGACATCGCCGGCGTCCTGCCCCACTGGCGCGAAAGAGCTCTTGCCGGTGACCGAAAGGCTAGAAGGCGATCTTCAGGCCCAGCTTGCCGCTGATGGTCGTGCTGTCCGCCGACCACTTGCCGCGAATTTCGGTGCTTAGCGTTGTCGAGCTTGTCATCTTCAGGTTGAAACCGGAGTACAACGCCACCGAGAAGTCCGCGTCGTCGAACTCGCTCTCCACGCCCTCCACGCTGGCCGTGTTGGAATAGCCGAAGCGCTGCTGGACATCGGCCCGCGCATAGGGGCTGATCACCATGCCGTTCCCAAGTTGAAAATCGGCATAGATGCCGGGTTCGAACTTGACTGCGCCGAAGGACAGACGGCTTTTCCCGTAGTCGGTGCCGAAGTTGTCTTCATATGCATCGCCGGTAAAGGTAACCCCCAGCAATCCGCCGCGCAGGTCGAAGCGCACCCGGTCGGTCAGGTTGAAGATGCGGCCGACAGACCCGGTTATTGCATAGCCCTGTGTGTCATAGCTGCCGAATTGCCTCCCGCGATCGACATCGGTGTTGCCGAGAAAAGCCGAGGCGGCGACAAGCATGTAGCTGGTGTCATGGCGATAGAGTCCATAACCGCCGAACATGCCGCTTCTGTTGGTGGCATCGCCGCCGCTGAAGAACTCGAATGCATCGACACCCACCTTGGCCGAAGCGTAGCCGCCGAACAGACCGAGATTGAGGCCGTGCTCGTTGTCGAACCCGAAATGCTTGGCGGCATTGAAGTCCACGCTGATTGCGGCGGAAAATTCATCGACGTCGAAATGCGGCCCGTCGAAAGTGTCGACGCTGTTCGATATCTTGAAGCCGTCATGCTCGGTATGGGCAAACTGGCCGGATGCGAAAACGCCAAAAGGCGCCGTCTGCACCGGCGCTGGCGGAACTGCCTTTGCCGGACCGACATCCGCCTCGACAATATCGTCAACGATGTCGTGAAGCGCGTCCAGCGACGTGTCGACAATCGCGCCATTGGCGGCGCCGCCAATATAGCAATTGGGGTCCAGGAAGGTTCCGTCGTTGTCGACGATACAGGCGCGTGCCTCGGACGGCATGAAAATGGCTGCGGCGCCGATTGAAAACGTGCCCAGGACCCAAAGGCGCAGAAGCCGCTTTTCCACCTTCATCGTCATTCCCCCTCGAACTTGAACAATTTTATTCAATACAAGCAATGCGATAGTAGGAAATCGGAAGTGCAACCAATAGCTACAGCAGATATGATCCGAGCATCCTATCAGAAAATCCGTTGGATTTCCTATATCTTGTTGGGACTGACTGTGTTTTCCGACTATCGGCCAGTGCTGCGCTTCCTTTGAGATGGTTTCTGATGTAGATTTTTCGCGTCTTCGGAGACGAGTTTCGGCGCGCGGGGTGGCGCCATGGGTGAGGCGCTTCGGCGACTTGACGACTGTCGCCTGCTGAGACGAGTTCGTGGCATGACCTGTGGTCCCTTTCTGCGCATCCTGGCGGTTCTGCTGTTTTCATGGTTCGGCTTGATCGACGTTCAAGCCGCGGTGGACCAAGAGGCGACGCCGCAGCCGAGTAAGCGGCTGGCGATCGTCATCGGCAATTCCAACTATCAGAGCCCTCATCTCCCGCATCTTGCCAACGCCACCAACGATGCAAAAAAGCTTTCGGAGAGCCTCCAACGGCTGAATTTCGACGTCCTGAGCGGCACCGATCTGTCCGCCGACGGATTTGCCCGGTTGTTTCAGCAAGCCGACAGCAGGCTTTCGAGCGCCGGCGCGGTGCTGATCTTCTACGCCGGCCACGGCGTTCAGCTTCACGGTGAGAACTTTCTGCTGCCGGTCGACACGCCGGATGCGAAAAGTCTGGAGGAGTTGACCGCACAGGCCGTCAGGCTCGACGACGTCATCTCGAGGTTTGCCCGGCGCGAGCGGCCGACATTCATTTTCCTCGACGCCTGCCGTGACAACCCGATGGGAAAGGGTGCGAATTCGGCTGGCGGCCTGGCGCAGGTCGAGGTAGGCGAAAACACCTTCGTTGCCTTCGCAACTCAGCCCGGCAATACCACGCTCGATGGAGCGGGAAGCAACAGCCCTTTCACCACCGCCCTGTTGCAGAACATAGAAATCCCCGGTCTCAGCATTTCGGACATGATGATCCGCGTACGCAACCGGACCGAGGCGCTGACGCTCGGGCGGCAGGTGCCCTGGGATCAATCAAACCTGCGCGAGCAGTTCTATTTCACCGAACAGCAGGTGCTCGATCCGGTCCAACTGAGCGTCAGCCTGTCGCGCATTCTGTCGGACCCCGCCGCCAAGGAAAAACTGCAGGTCGAACTGGCCTCCAACGACTTGCAGACGGCAGTGATGATCGTGGGGCAGACATTGCGGTCGGTCGAAGTTCCGGCGTCGCCCGATCCATCGACCAAGCCGGTCGGCACCCAAGTCGCCAGTCTCGAGAGTGCCCGGCAAAGCGTCGTATCAGGCCTTGAAACGCTGATCGTCGGCAAGTCCACCAATGAGCCGGAGCAGCAGAAGGCGACCGATCTGGCGCGCAGCATCCAGACGGAGTTGCGCCGCCTTGGTTGTTACCGCGCCACTGTGGATGGAAATTGGGGCAAAGGCTCCGTCCGCGCGGTCACCAACTACAACAAGAACACCAAGCGGACGACGTCGTCGACCGAACCCACTCTCGAGCTTCTAAGCGATCTGTTCCTGCAGTCGGGCCGTGTCTGCAGGGATCCGGTGATCGCACAAAGGACAGCGCCGGCCAAGGTTTCTTCGAATCCCGCTCCCGTATCCGGGAAGGCGGCGACCGGCCGGAAGGCCGCAAGATCCTCCAAACCGCAGCCCTCGCGCCCAGCCGCCCCTCCTCCTGATATCAGTGGCGGCATCGGCATCGGCGGTGTGTTCTAGCGCGGCCAGGGACGAACTTTCAGCGGCTCTGGGCTTGGCGGCATGCACTGTGCTGTGGCTCCTCGCCGCGCCCCCGCACTGGTTGATTTGTCAGACAGAATATGCTGCTTGTCGCGCCCATGAAAAAGCTCTGTCTGATGGTTCTGGCGTCTCTGACGCTGGCCTGGCCGGCCAAGGCGATGGACAATGCGCTGCGCACCGGCCTGCTGAAACTCGATCCGCAGACTCGTCTCGAGCAGCGTTGCGATGCGGAAGTGCTCGACCGGATCAGCCATGACGACCGTAACTACAAGGCTGATCGCGTCGTGGCTTACGCCTTCGCCACGCCGCAGATGAGCACCGATGCGATAAAGAGCCCCGGCGCCGCCTTTCGCAGCAAGGGTCAATGGTACCGGCTGAAGTTCAAATGCCAGACAGCGCCCGACCACATGCAGGTGCTGCAGTTCCGCTACAAGATCGGCGACGAAATCCCGGCAACCGACTGGGCAAAATACAATCTTTATGATTGATGGATCGGCCACGGCCGGCCGGGCCTGGGTTAGCCTTTGCGGCTGCAAAGTCCACATGGATTCCGGTGGAACAAGACGACGCACAAGCGCTTGGTCCGGCTGGTTCTCTTGACGCGCGGGAATCGCACACGTAGAGCAATTCCAGGAAAAGCGAGCAGCGGCTTTTCGTCCGGAATTGCGTAAAAACAAATACTTAGAGCGATCGGCGACTCTATCAACGCTTGAACCGCCCTAGCGTCAGCATATTCGACGACCGACACTAAGACGAACAGCAAGGGGCTTCCAGACGATGGATATTTTCAGCGCCGCAAGCCTGAGCGCCCTTCTTCAGGTCATCGCGATCGACCTGGTGCTTGCCGGCGACAATGCCATCGTCATAGGCCTCGCCGCGGCCGGGCTGCCCGCGGACCAACGCAAGAAGGCGATCCTCATCGGTGTCCTCGCGGCCACGGTGCTGCGCATCCTGTTTGCCGCCGTCACCGTCAAGCTGCTTGCAATCGTCGGCCTGCTGCTGGCAGGCGGAATCCTACTGCTTTGGGTCTGCTGGAAGATGTATCGCGAGCTGCGCACCTCGCAGGCCGAAGAAGAGCAGGCTACGGAGGCGTTGTCCAATTCCGACCTCGACCACGACAGCATGATTGCCGGCAAGGCGCCACGCAAGACGCTCGGCCAGGCGGCGCTGCAGATCGTCGTTGCCGACGTGTCGATGTCGCTCGACAACGTCCTGGCCGTCGCCGGCGCGGCTCGGGATCATTTCTGGGTGCTGGTCATCGGGCTCGTGCTGTCGATCGGCTTGATGGGCCTTGCCGCGAGCTTCATTGCCCGGCTGCTGCACCGCTACCGCTGGATTGCCTATATCGGCTTGCTGATCATCCTCTACGTCGCACTCGACATGGTCTACCGCGGTGCGATGGAAGTCTGGCCGCACGTCAACAATGTAGTGAGCTGACGCCGCCTCCGGCGCGGGCTCGGCCGGCCGGTAAGCCGGCCCTTCGCACTGTATTTTGCCGCGGCAAGGGCCAGTCCATACCAATGCAGCAATTAGTGTGGTATTGCGCCGCCGATCCCGAAAAGCCCGGAAAATCCTATGTCTGCCCCTCGCGTCAGTTTCGTCAGTCTTGGTTGCCCGAAGGCGCTCGTCGATTCCGAGCGCATCATCACGCGCCTGCGCGCCGAAGGCTACGAGATCGCGCGCAAGCATGATGGCGCGGACCTCGTCGTCGTCAACACTTGCGGCTTCCTCGATTCCGCGCGCGGCGAGTCGCTCGACGCCATTGGGTCCGCCCTTTCGGAGAACGGCCGCGTCATCGTCACCGGCTGCCTCGGCGCCGAGCCGGAGGTGATCCGTGAGAAGCACCCCAACGTGCTGGCGATCACCGGTCCGCAGGCCTATGAGAGCGTGATGGCGGCGGTGCATGAGGCCGCTCCCCCCAGCCACGACCCTTACGTCGATCTCCTGCCGCCGCAGGGCGTCAAGCTTACGCCGCGCCACTATGCCTATCTGAAGATTTCGGAAGGCTGCAACAACCGCTGCACCTTCTGCATCATCCCGGCGCTGCGCGGCGACCTCGTCTCGCGGCCCGCCGCGGACGTACTGCGCGAAGCCGAAAAGCTCGCCAAGGCCGGCGTCAAGGAAATCCTCGTCATCTCGCAGGACACCAGCGCCTACGGCATCGACATCAAGTACCAGACGTCGATGTTCGGCGATCGCGAGGTGCGGGCGAAGTTCCTCGACCTCGCCGAGGAACTCGGCAAGCTCGGCATCTGGATACGCATGCATTATGTGTACCCCTACCCGCATGTCGCCGACGTCATCCCGTTGATGGCGGACGGAAAGATCCTTCCCTATCTCGACATCCCCTTCCAGCATGCCTCGCCACAGGTGCTGAAGAACATGCGCCGTCCCGCGCATGGCGAGAAGACGCTGGAGCGCATCCGCGGCTGGCGCGAGGTCTGTCCGGATCTCGCCATCCGCTCCACCTTCATCGTCGGCTTCCCGGGCGAGACGGAAGACGATTTCCAGATGCTGCTCGACTGGCTCGACGAAGCAAAAATCGATCGCGCCGGCTGCTTCAAATACGAGCCGGTCAAGGGCGCGCGCTCCAACGACCTCGGCCTCGAGCAGGTGCCGCAGGAGATCAAGGAGGCACGCTGGCACCGCTTCATGCAGCGCCAGCAGAAGATCTCGGCGACGCAGCTCGCCAAGAAGGTCGGCAAGCGCCTGCCGGTGCTGATCGACGAGGCGCACGGCACCTCGGCGAAGGGCCGCACCAAATATGACGCGCCCGAGATCGATGGCTCCGTGCACATCCAGTCGCGGCGGCCGCTGCGCGCCGGCGACATCGTCACGGTCAAGATCGACCGCGTCGACGCCTACGATCTCTACGGCTCGGCGGTATAACACCCGCGCGAAAGCAGACACCCCAATGAAAAGGGCGCCTCGCGGCGCCCTTCGACTGTTCGCAGTCCTCGGCTCTGGCAGCATCTCGTCAGAGCTTCACCGCCTCGATTGCCGTTAGGGAACGGTCGATCACCTGGTCAAGAGTCTCATCCAGGCGTGTGCCTGTTGCGACCGCCGACAGCCGTGCGGCAAATCCCAAATGGTAGTCCACGAACCAATCGGGGCGCGGCTCCGGCTCCGGAAACGGTCCCCACCAAGGGGGAAGCTTCGGGATCTTCGGTCGTGTGGGGCACCAGTCATCGAGGTCGCTCAACAGCGCTTTCATATCGAGCCCGCCTCGCTCGGCCACCCACGCATGGCGGACAAATTCGTCAGCGACCGCTGCGCCCAGTTCATGCGGCGGCAGCGGCTGCGGATTGAGTGCGACCCGCACAAGCCCACCCTGTGGTCCGCGCGGGATCACATCGTAGATGGCGGGAAAGCGTTTCCCGATGATCGCCAGGAGCTTTTTATTCAGTTGCATACAACCCCCTTCTGCAGACGCTCGTCACGTCGGCTGATTTCGTCTCAGTTGCACGACAAGAATGGAAGCAGAGGTCGTCGGTGTATGTGAAAGCGATTACGGATCTGAAAAGATATTGTATCTGTTTCGTAAAAGAACCGAATTTAAAAAAAGAGAAGCGAAATTTATCTTAAATACTTGGCGCGCAAGTTCGCTGAACGATCTTTAGCCAACTCGCAAAAGCCAGGCACAACTCCCGCCCGAGGCGGAAAAGTCTTGCCAATCGATCTTGTAAACGAATGAGGGCGCCGCAAGGCGCCCTCCCCGGTTCAAACGTTCGTCGACGCCTACTGCGGCAGCTTGTCGTCGACGCCCTTGACGTAGAAATTCATGCCAAGCAGCGTGCCGTCGTCGGCCACCTCGCCGTCCTTCAACCACGGCGAGCCGTCCTGCTTTGACACCGGACCCGTGAAGGGGTTCCAGCCGCCGGCGATCTTCTTCTCGGTCGCCTCGGCCATCGCCTTCACGTCGTCGGGCATATTGGTGAAGGGCGCGAGCTTGACGGCGCCGTCCTTGATGCCGAGCCAGACATTGTCCGGCTTCCAGGTGCCATCGAGAGCCGCCTGAACGCGGCTGATGTAGTACGGACCCCACTCGTCGGTCAGCGAGGTCAGGGCCGCATTCGGCGCAAACTTGATCATATCGGAGGACTGGCCGAAGCCGTGCAGCTTGCGCTCCTCGGCGACCTGCAGCGCGGCGGTCGAGTCCGTGTGCTGGACGATGATGTCGGCGCCCTGGTCGAACAGCGCCTTGGCGGCGTCGGCTTCCTTGCCCGGATCGAACCAGGAGTTCACCCACACGATCTTGACCTTGAAGTCGGGATTGACCGACTGCGCGCCGAGCATGAAGGAGTTGATGCCCATCACCACCTCGGGGATCGGGAAGGAGACGATGTAGCCGGCCAGCCCCTTCTTCGATTCCTTGGCCGCGATCTGGCCGAGCACGTAGCGGCCTTCATAGAAGCGCGCATTGTAGATGCCGAGATTCTTGCCGGTCTTGTAGCCGGTGGCATGCTCGAACATCACCTTGGGGAACTTCTTGGCGACCTTCACCTCGGCGTCCATGAAGCCGAAGGACGTGCCGAAGATGATCTTGCACTTCTCGCGCGCCAGGCGCTCGAAGGCGCGGTCGGCGTCGGGGCCTTCCGAGACGTTCTCGAGATAGGCGGTCTCGACCTTGTCGCCGAGCGCCTTCTCCACTTCCAGGCGGCCCTGGTCATGCTGGTAGGAATAGCCGAAGTCGCCGATCGGACCCGTATAGACCCAGCAGGCCTTCAGTTTGTCGGCCGCCTCGGCGGTTGCCGCCAGCGACAGCGCCGCGGTCGTGGTCATAAGCGCAATAAGCAGTTTTTTCATCGTGTTACCTCTCTGAATTGAGCCTTGGAGCTTCCCGTCTTTTTGTTGTTGTCAACGATCCGGAACAAATGGCTGCCCCAACGAAGCCGGCGTGTTCATCATCGTCAGCCGCTTGTTGCGCGAGATTAGAACGAGAACCACGATGGTTGCCAGATAGGGCAGCGAAGAAAGAAACTGCGAAGGCACCGGAATGCCAAAAGCCTGTGCATGAAGCTGGCCGATCCACACCGCGCCGAAGATGTAGGCGCCCGCCAGCACCCGCCACGGCCGCCAGGACGCGAAGACCACCAGCGCCAGCGCTATCCAGCCGCGGCCGGCGCTCATGTTCTCGACCCATTGCGGCGTGTAGACCAGCGACAGGTGCCCGCCGGCAAGACCGGCGCAGGCGCCGCCGAAGATCACGGCGAGATAGCGGTAACGGATGACCTTGATGCCGAGCGCATGCGCCGAAGAGTGGCTGTCGCCGATCGAGCGCAGCGTGAGGCCGGTGCGGGTCCTGAACAGGAACCACATCACGGCCGCGGTGAGCGCGATCGAGATGTAGAACAGCGGGTCCTGGCCGAAGATCAGCTTGCCCACGACCGGGATCGAGCGGAGGCCGGGGATGTCGAGGTTCGGCAGCCTGACGCCAGGCTGCCCGACAAAGCTGGTGCCGATCATGCCGGAGAGGCCGAGGCCGAGCAGCGTGAGCGACAGGCCGGTCGCGACCTGGTTGGTGGCCAAGGATAGCGTCATCACGGCGAAGAGCAGCGAAAACAGCGCACCGACGATGATCGCGGCAAGCAGGCCGATCCAGGGCGACCCGGTGAGATAGCCGGCGCCGAAGCCGCCGACGGCGCCCATGATCATCATGCCCTCGACACCGAGGTTGAGCACGCCGGAGCGTTCGACCACCAGCTCGCCGATGGCAGCGATCAAGAGCGGCGTCGCCGCCGTGGCGATGGTCAAAAGGATGTTGACGGTGATGTCCATCAGCGGGCCTCCTCCAGCTTGGGCGCGGCCTCGAGTTTCGGCGCGGCAAAGCCGATCAGACGAATGCGGTAATGAATGAGCGTGTCGCAGCCGAGCACAAAGAACAGAAGCATGCCCTGGAACACCCGCGCCACCTTGTCGGAGATGCCGAGCGCGCTCTGCACCGCCTCGCCGCCGAGATAGGTCAACGCCAGCACCAGGCCCGCGGCAACGATGCCCAGCGGATTGAGCCGGCCGAGGAAGGCGACGATGATGGCGGTGAAGCCGTAGCCGGGCGAGACCACCGGCTGCAACTGACCGATGGCGCCGGACACTTCCGAAATACCGGCCAGCCCTGCCAGCGCGCCGGACAGCAGGAAGGTGAAGAACACCATCTTGTTGAAACCGAAGCCGGCAAAGCGCCCTGCCCTTGGACTCGAGCCCAGCACGCGGACCTCAAAACCCTTCAGCATGCGGCTCATCATCAGCCAGATCCCTATCGCCGCGACCAGCGCGAAGACGAAGCCCCAATTGGCGCGGCCGGCATCCGGCATCAGCTCCGGCAGGATGGCCGAGTCGCCGAACTGGATGGTCTGTGGGAAGCCATGGCCCTGCGGGTCGCGCCACGGTCCGCGCACCAGCCAGTCGAGGAAGAGCTGCGCGACATAGACCAGCATCAGGCTGGTCAGGATCTCGTTGGTGCTGAAGCGGGTTTTCAGCAGCGCCGGGATGGCGGCGTAGAGGGCGCCGCCGACCATGCCGAGCAACAGCATCAGCGGCAGCACCAACGGACCTTCAAACTCAGGGAAGAGCACCGGGATGATCGAGCCGAAGATGCCGCCGAGGATAAACTGGCCTTCGGCGCCGATGTTCCAGATGTTGGCCTTGTAGCAGACCGACAGGCCGACCGCGATCAGGATAAGCGGGGCGGCCTTGATCGCCAGTTCATGCAACTGCCAGACCTCGCTGATCGGTTGAATGAAATAGACATCGAACGCGTTGAACGGATTGACGCCGAGCAACGCGAATAGAACCCCGCCGGCAATCATCGTCAGCACGAAGGCGATGAAAGGCGAGAGCACCGAAAACAGCGCCGAGCGCTGCGGGCGTTTGACCAGTTCGAGGCGCATCATGCCGTCTCCATGGTGTGTTCGGCGTGGCCGGGTTCGGCGCCACCCATCAACAGGCCGATCTTTTCGAAGGTGGCTTCGGCGATCGGAAGCGGCGCCGACAATTGGCCGTTGTGCATGACCGCGATGGCGTCCGACAGTTCGAACAATTCGTCGAGGTCCTGGCTGATGACGAGGACCGCCGAGCCGCTGCGGGCAAGCTCGATCAGCGCCTGGCGGATATGGGCTGCGGCACCCGCGTCGACGCCCCAGGTCGGCTGATTGACGACGAGCACGCTCGGCTTGCGGTCGAGCTCGCGGCCGACGATGAATTTCTGCAGATTGCCGCCCGACAACGCCGCCGCTTCCGGATCGGGCGCGCTTTTGCGCACGTCCATCGCCGCGATGATGCGCTGCGCGGCGCTGTAGACGGAGGCGTTCTTGACCATGCCGCCGGAGCCGACAAAGGACTTGCCGTCGGTGGCATGGCGCGAGAGCAGCAGGTTCTCCGAAAGCTTCATCCGGGGCGCCGCGCCGTGGCCGAGGCGTTCCTCCGGCACGAAGGCGGCGCCCATCAGCCGCCGGCCGGTGATCGGCAGGCCACCGGCATCCTTGCCGCGGATGCGCACCGCGCCTGGATCCTGCTGCAGCACCTCGCCGGAGACGGATTCGAAGAGTTCACCCTGGCCGTTGCCGGCGACCCCGGCGATGCCGATCACCTCGCCGGCGCGTACCGAGAGATTGATGTTTTTCAGCGGAATGGCGAAAGGCGTCGCCGGCTTGCGGGTAAGCCCGCGGATTTCAAGCAGCGCAGGCGCGGTTTCGATGCCTTCGGCAGGCGCGCGCACCACCGCCTTGATCTCGTTGCCGACCATCATGCGGGCGAGCGACGCGGCTGTCTCCTGGCGCGGGTTGCAATGGCCGACCACCTTGCCGTGACGCAGCACGGTGGCACGGTCGCAGATGCGTTTGACCTCTTCCAACCGGTGGGAAATGTAGAGAATGGATTTGCCTTCCGCGCGCAACCGCTCGAGCGTCTCGAACAGCTTGTCGGCTTCCTGCGGCGTTAGCACGGAGGTCGGCTCGTCGAGGATGATGAGCTGTGGCGTCTGCAGCAGGCAGCGGATGATCTCGATGCGCTGGCGCTCGCCGACGGAGAGATCGCCGACCAGCGTTTCAGGATCGAGCGGCAGGCCGTAGCTGTAGGAGAGCGCCCTCGCCTTCGCAGCAATGGCGCTGATCGGCGAGCCGTCGTTGAGCGAGAGCGCTATGTTCTCGGCCGCCGTCAGCGCCTCGAACAGCGAGAAATGCTGGAAGACCATACCGATGCCGAGCTTTTTCGCCACGCCCGGGCTGGTGATCGTGACAGCCTTGCCGTCCCAAAAAATCTCGCCCGAATTCGGCTCGAGCGATCCGAACAGCATCTTGACCAGCGTCGACTTGCCGGCGCCGTTCTCGCCGAGCAGGGCATGGATCTCGCCCTTCGCGATGTTGAGGTCGATATGGTCGCACGCCGTCAGCGTGCCGAAGATCTTCGTAAGGCCGCGAACCTCGAGCAGATTCGCCCTGTCATGATTTGCACTCACAGTGCCTCCCATCCAGTTACCCGGATATGTTCTGTGTTCCCGCTGGTATCGTATGCGCGGCCGGCTTCGGTCGGAAAGCGGCACCCAACTTGAAAGAGCTTCAAGAATTCCAGCGGAAACTCAAGGGGTAAGATACACCTATTGGGAGCTTGCGAAAAACCGGCGGGCCTTTCGGGCAAACCGTGCCCTCATCCACGGCATGGCGCTGAAGAACGAGGCAGCCGGCTCAGGGAATGAGGACGGTCGTGCCGGTCGTCTTGCGGCCTTCAAGATCGGATTGCGCCTTTGCGGCGTCCTTCAGCGCATAGCGCTGGTTGATCTTGATCTCGACGGCGCCGCTCAGCACCACGTCGAAGAGCGCCCCGGCCGACGCCACCAGATCCTCGCGCTTGGCGTTGTAGACGAAGATCGTCGGCCGGGTTGCGTAGAGCGAGCCTTTCTGGGCCAGAAGCGACATCGAGAAAGGCGGGATCGGCCCGGACGATTGGCCGAAGCTGACGAACATGCCGAGCGGCCTCAGGCAATCGAGCGAGGCGGGAAAGGTGTCGTTTCCTACGGAATCATAGACGACGTCGCATTTGCGGCCGCCGGTGAAGGCGGCGACGCCGGCGACGAAATCCTGCTCCTTGTAATTGATGACATGGTCAAAACCATGCGCCTTGGCGAGTTCGATCTTGTCGGCGGAGCTCGCCGTGCCGATCACGGTCGCGCCGAGATGCTTTGCCCATTGGCCGAGGATGAGACCGACGCCGCCGGCGGCGGCGTGGTAGAGGATCGTGTCGCCTGCCTTCACATGATAAGTGCGGCGCAGCAGATATTCCGCCGTCATGCCCTTCAGCATCATGGCCGCGGCCTGCTCGTCGCTGATGCCGTCCGGTAGCTTGACCACGCGGTCGGCGGCGATCACCCGTTCCTCGCAATAAGCGCCGACATTGACGGCATAGGCGATGCGGTCGCCCGGCGTCAGCCAGTCGACGCCGTCGCCGACGGCCAGCACCACGCCGGCCGCCTCGCTGCCCGGGATCAGCGGGAAGCCGCCGGGCGGCGGGTAAAGGCCCGAACGATGATAGACGTCGATGAAGTTGAGGCCGATCGCGGTATGCCTGACCAGAACCTGTCCGGCACCTGGCTGGCCGGGATCGGCATCCTCATAGGTCAGGACTTCGGGGCCGCCATGGGCGTGGATGCGGATTGCCTTGGACATCGCTCAACTCTCTCGGGTCTCTCGGGGTACGCACAGGATCCAGAGCTTGATCCCGAAAGGTGGGAACCGGTTTTCGGAAAAGATCATGCTCCAACAAAAAGTTAGGTCAGGGTTTCTTGGCGCCAAGATTGGGGAACAACTGCATGATTCCCCCGATGCAGGCGAGATAGAGCCCGGTGATGGTGATGCCGATCTTGGTGAAGTCGCTGACCTGCTCACCCAGGACGCCGATCTGGTTGTAGAAGCTGGCGAGTGCGGCCTGCGCCAGCGCAAGCGCGCCGAAGGCGCACCACAAAAGGGTAATGCCGAGATTGGCCGGCCTGAGCCTCACCACCCGCACCGGGTGGATGAAGTTGATCGGCAGGAAGGTGAGGATGCCGGCGACCACGACCACGGCGAAGGAAACCCACGGTCCCGGTTCGATGACGAAGAGCGTGAACACCACCATGTTCCAGACCACCGGGAATCCCTTGAAGAAGTTTTCCTTCGTCTTCATGCCGGTGTCTGCGTAGTAGATCGCGCTCGACACCACGATGATTGCCGCCGACAGGAAGGACAGGTTCTCGCCCATGAAGCCGCGCTGGTAGAGCGCGAAGGCCGGGATGAGCACATAGGTCACGTAGTCGATGATGTTGTCGAGCATCTCCCCCGACCAGGTCGGCAGGATCTCCTTGACTTCGAGCTTCCTGGCGATCGGACCGTCTATGCCGTCGACGAACAGGGCCAGCCCCAGCCACCAGAACATCGCGGTCCAGCGCTCCTCGCTCGCCGCGACCAGCGATAGGAAAGCCAGGAACGAACCGGACGCGGTCAGCAAATGTACGGAAAAAGCGCGTGCCTGCGGCCACGTCACTTTCTTCTTGGGCCGCGGAATCCGCTCCGCGATCTTCTTGGCCGCTTTCCTGGCCGCTGTGTTCTTGCTCACGGTCCCCGCCAGTCCAGCTTGCATATCTCGGCCGAACGGCCGGCGAAATTCCAGTTGCGGCCAAAGGCGCGCATCTTGCTCTTGTCGGACTTCGCCACGATGATTTCCGGCGCGATCCAGTATTCGGAATTGGTGATCACGGTATCCTTCTCGCGGTCCTTGCCGGGTATAGGCGTGACCGCGCCGTCGATAATCCTCGGTATCTGGAAGACGCGCGTCTTGTCGCGCGTCTCGTAAGTGATCGGCACCTGCTCGATGCCGAGAAATTTGCCGACCAGGATCGACAGCAGCGATGTGGTCCCGCCGGCCTTGCCGGTGAAGATTTTTGTCAGGGCCTTCACCGCATAGACCGAGGCGCGCTTGTCGATGAACAGGCCTGCGGTCCAGTTGCCGCGACTCATATAGCCGGGGATTTCCATGACCAAGCCGAGATTGAGACCGGAGAGGTCGACCTCGCCGAAATGGCCGGCATCGATGCGGAAACCAGCCCAGGTCTGGCAATAGCCCTCGGTCGGCGGATGGCTGCCGAGCGACAAAACGCAGGGGCAAAAAACCGTGCAATTGCAGGAGAGTACCAGCTCTCCCTTCATCGCCCAGCTTTGGTCCGTCATCGAGTTCTCCCTCACGCCGAAACTAATAGCAGGGCGGCAGCCCACACAAGCAGTATCGCACCGGCCACCTGGCTTGCCACCCTGCCGGTGGTCTGTTTTTCGATCAGGGTGAACAGGCCGATCAGCGCCATCCAGAAGATGTTCATTGCCCCGACGGCAAACATCACCAGCATCAGCGCCCAGCAGCAGCCGAGGCACCAGACGCCCTGCTCCATCCCCAGGCGAAAGATGCGCCCGGGTTTCGCGCTCCAGTTGGCGAACAGGATCGAGAACGGGTTCCGGCATTTCTTCAGGCAGGCCTGCTTCAGACCGCTGAATTGATAGAGGCCGGCAATCGTCAGGGCTGCTGCCCCGGCAAGCCCGGCGACAGGATCGAGCACCTGCCCCGAGGCGGCAAAAGCATAGATCGTAAGCGTCAGCGCTGCGAACACCACTGAGGCGGCAAGCCAGGTCGCGAGGTATCCCACCACCAGAACGAGCGGATGGACCACCGGCTCCCTCTTGATTCGGGCGGTATCCGCAATCTCGCAATAGGTTCGGATCATCGGCGCCGCCGAAGGCAGCATCGCCGCAACAGCCATCAGGAACCACATCAGGACGAGCGCCGCCGCCTGCGCGCCCGCGGCGCCTGCAAGCGGAGCCGGCGTCAGGCACAAAGCGAAAAAGCGGTCGAGGAAACCCGGCAACGGCAATCGCGGCAGGTCTTTCAGCAGCGCATCGCCCGGAGCGCCGGCAAAGCGGCTTTCGGCGCCGCGGATTGCCATGGCAGCGAGGATGAACCAGGCAAGCACAATGCCCGCGCTGATGGTGATCGTCACCGCAAGGCGCGGGCTGCGCGCAAGTCCCGCCGTGGCGCGGCCGGCGCGGTCTAGATGACTGAAATCGTGCTCCTGGCCGGTCATGGCAATCGAATGGGCCGAATCGCCGCGTTGATCAACCCTGCCGATCTGCCCTATATCCGCATATAGGTCCGACGGGGCCGCCCATCACCCATGGAAGCCTGGCGTGGAGCAGAACGACAAAGCCCGCATATTGGTTGCCGGCAGCGGCCCGGCCGGCCTGATCGCAGCGCTCGGCTTTGCCGAGGCAGGCTTTGCCGTGACGCTGGCGGGCCCCGACGTCACCAGCAGCGACGCCCGCACCACCGCCCTCATGAACCCTTCGCTGAAGGTTCTCGACCGGCTGGGCGTGCTTGCCGAGCTCACGCCGCAGGCGGCGCCGCTCAAGGTGATGCGCATCGTCGACGCGACGCGCCGGCTGATCCGCAGCCCGACGGTGACCTTTCGCGCCAGCGAGATCGGCGAGGAGCAGTTCGGGCTCAATTTGCCGAACAATATCCTGATCTCGGTGCTCGCCAAGGCGGTTGCCGCCCATCCAGGCATCGAGTGGCGAAAGTCGATGGTGGAGATATGGCGGCTCGACGCCGACCAGGCCCGTGCGAGCCTCGCCGATGGCAGCGAGGTCTCCGCGTCGCTGGCAGTCGCGGCAGACGGGCGCCTGTCGCCGGCACGGGAGGCGGCCGGCATAAAAGCCTCCGCGCGGCCCTACCCCCAGTCAGCGCTGGTCCTCAATTTCAGCCATCGCAGCGAACACGGCTTCATCTCCACCGAATTCCACACCGAGACCGGACCGTTCACGCAGGTGCCGCTGCCGGGCAAACGCTCCAGCCTCGTCTGGGTGGTGAAGCCGGAAAAAGCGAAGGAACTCGCAGCACTCGACGATGCCGCGCTGTCCATCCGCGTCGAGGAGCAGATGCAGTCGATGCTCGGCCGGGTCTCGGTCGAGCCCGGCCGCCAGGTCTATCCGCTGTCGGCAGCCTCGCCCGGCCGCTTCGCGCAAAACCGCGTGGCGCTGGTCGGCGAGGCCGCACATGTCTTCCCGCCGATCGGCGCGCAAGGACTCAACCTCGGCATCAGGGATATCGAAGATCTGATTGGAATCGCCGGCGAAAACCGGGACGATCCAGGGTCGAGGCTCAGCCTCGCCGCCTATGACACAAGACGTCGTCCCGACATCCTGGCGCGCAGCAGCGCGGTGAACCTGCTCAACTTGTCGCTGCTGTCCGACATGCTGCCGGCCCAGCTTGCGCGCAGCGCCGGCCTCAACGTGCTGGGCAGCTTTGCGCCGCTGCGCGCCTTCTTCATGCGCGAAGGCTTGCGGCCCGGCAGCGGTTTTCGCGCACTGGCCGGCGGCCTGCGGAAACAGGCCGTGCGCTAGGGGCGGTATATTTGGACTTCGTGCTTCCGGTGCCGAAACCCTCGCGCCCGCCGCCACGTAGCTTCGATCGCAAAAAACCGGCGCCGCGGCATTGAATCGAGACAACGTGTGCGCCAATGGTACCAAGCCGAAAGTCGGGGTCGATTTTTGGCTTCGTGACGTGTAAATTCAAGACCTTAGGCGCCCAAGGCGCAAGCCGTTGATGGTGGTGAGTGCGATGAAAACGGCCAAATTCGCGATCGGACAAGTGGTTCGCCACAAGCTGTTTCCGTTCCGTGGCGTGATCTTCGACGTCGATCCGCAATTCGCCAACACGGAAGAATGGTATGATGCCATTCCATCGGAAATGCGTCCGCGCAAGGACCAGCCCTTCTACCACCTTCTCGCCGAGAATTCCGAGACCGAGTATATCGCCTACGTGTCCGAGCAGAACCTGCTCGAGGACCGGTCGGGCGAGCCGGTCCGGCATCCGCGGATCGGCGAGATGTTCGACAAGCTGCCCGACGGGCGCTACGAGCCGAAACGCCACTCGAAGCACTGAAAGCTCGATCGGCGGCAACAAAAAAGCGGGGCGTTTGCCCCGCTTTTTTGCATGCTGGAGAAACGCTCCGGCGATCAGTTAGCGGTCTTGGCCTTGTCCTGCTCTTCCTTGAGCTTCTTGGCGAAGTCCTGGTTGTTCTTGGCGACGAAGTCCTGCAGCTTCTTCTGGCGGTCCTCGATGTCCGACTGCTGCAGCGGCGGGCCGTCATAGGCGCCGCTGAAGCCGGTCAGCGCGACCTTGATCGGGTTCGGCTGGTTCTGGAAGTTGATCGAGGTGAGGCTGATCGCCTGGCCCTTCTTGAAGGACGCGACGAGCTGGTCGGTCAGCGGCACTTCGGCGACGCAGCGGTCCGGGAAGCAGATGACATAGTCGAGCTTCTGCGCCTTGCCGGCGTCGATCTGCAAGCCAATGCCCGGCGGAATAAGGCGCCCGGTCGGCACCGTGACCTGGAACACCTTGCGGTTCACCTTGCCCTTGAGCTCGATCAGGCTGATGCCGGTGACGAGCTGGCCATTGCCGGCGGTGACGATGTTCTGGACATTGCAGATGTCGACATCTTCCTGCTTGGTGCAGGCCTTGAACCAACCCTGCGGAATCTGCGGCTGCTGCTGCGCCGAAGCGGTGAAAAGCCCGGCGCCCAGGACGCCGACCACGCCTGCGGCCAGCACCGAAAGGCGATACGCATTGCTCGTCATATGGTGCACTTTCCTCTCAAATGATCCCGGGGGCCGGCTTCTTCGTGCCGTGTGGTCCCGCTACCTGTTGCCCAAATGAGGCAACAGCATGACTTCGGAGCGCGTGTTACACTGCCAGCCGCGCCGAATCCAGCCCGGGTTCCGCGATTTCTTCCTAGCTTCTCCTCCCTGGACGAACCTCGATTGGCGATGCACTGGCGGAACCCGTTTCCAATGGCGCGCGCCGATTCAATCGGGGGGCGAAATGCTCTAGGGTGCGTGTCGAATCACAAAGCTGTCCGGCAAGGAGACGGTCATGGACCGCGTTCTCGTTCGGCTGATCGCCGCGACCTCGTTTCTGGCCCTCTCGCTCCTTCCGGCCCTGTCGGAACCGAAGCACGGCATTGCCATGCAGGGCGAGCCGGCGCTGCCGCCGGACTATCAGCATTTCGACTACGTCAATCCCGATGCGCCGAAGGGCGGCAGCGTCACCTATTGCGTCGTCGGCAGCTTCGACAATCTCAACCCCTTCATCCTGAAGAGCCTGCGCACCACCGCCCGCGGTATGATCGACACGGTCTACGGCAACCTCGTCTTCGAGCCGTTGATGCAGCGCAGCTACAACGAGCCCTTCAGCCTGTACGGCCTCCTTGCCGACAGCGTGGATATGGATCCGGACCGCAAGAGCATCGAGTTCCATCTCAACCCCGACGCCAAATGGTCCGACGGCCAGCCGGTGACGCCGGAAGACGTGCTGTTCACCTATGATGTCTTCACCGACAAGGGCCGCCCGCCCTACAGCGATCGCATGAGCATGATCGCCAAGCTGGAGAAGACCGGCGACCACAGCGTCAAGTTCACGTTCAACGACAAGGCCAACCGCGAGTTTCCGCTGATCGTCGCGCTGACGCCGATCATCCCCAAACACGCCTTCGACAAAGACACTTTCGACAAGACCACGCTGAAGCCGGTGATCGGCAGCGGGCCCTACACTGTGGACAAGGTGCAGCCCGGCCAGCGCATCGTCTTCAAGCGCAATCCCAATTACTGGGGCAAGGACATCCCGTCGAAGCGCGGCTTCGACAATTTCGACCAGATCACGATTGAATATTTCCTCAACGCCAATGCCAAGACGGAAGCGTTCAAGAAAGGCATCTGCGCTCTCGACGACGAGACCGATCCGGTCAAGCGCGAGCGTGATGTCGACTTCCCGGCCTTTCGCAAGGGTGACGTGAAGCAGGAATATTTCGACACCGGCATACCTCCTGTGGTGACGGGTTTCCTCTTCAACACCCGGCTTCCGAAGTTTTCCAACCCCGTCGTGCGGCGCGCGCTCGGCATGCTCTACGACTTCGAATGGGCGAACAAGAACCTGTTCGCCGGCAAGTTCAACCGCACCATGAGCTTCTGGCAGAACTCCGATCTGTCCGCGCTCGGCCATCCTGCCGACGACCGGGAGAAGGCGTTGCTCGCTCCCTACCCCGGCCAGGTTCCGGCCGACGTCATGGACGGCACCTGGCGGCCCCCGGTGACCGACGGCTCCGGCCAGGATCGCAAGGTGCTGCGGGCGGCTTTCGAGATGATGAAGGGCGCCGGCTATCACGTAGAGGATGGCCGGATGCTCGATCCTCAGGGCAATCCCTTCGGCTTCGAGATCATGACGTCGTCGCAGGATGAGGAGCGGCTTGCAGCCCTCTATCAGCGCACGCTGGAGAAGATCGGCATCGACGTCACCATTCGCAGCCTCGACGGCGACCAGATCCAGTCACGCAAACAGCGTTTCGACTTCGAGGTGCTCGTCGGCTCGAGCGGCTTCAACAATTCGCTGTCGCCCGGCAGCGAGCAGGTCGGGCGCTGGGGATCGGTCGCCGCCAAGCAGGAGGGGTCGTTCAATCTCGCCGGCGTCGCCGATCCCGCCATCGACGCGGCGATCAACGCGATGCTGAATGCGCGCACCAAGGAAGACTATGTCGCCGCGGTCCGCGTGCTCGACCGGTTGCTGATCTCAGGCAACTACATGGTTCCCATGCAATACAACACGCAGCAGTGGGTCGCTTACTGGACCTATCTGGAACATCCGCGAAAGACTCCCATATTCGGCTATCAACTGCCGACCTGGTGGCGAAAGCCCAACTGACGCAATTCCCAACCGAGGCAAACAGGGAGACGAGCATGAGCGCCGAGAACTCGATCACCGTCGACGTGGTGTCCGATGTCGTCTGCCCGTGGTGCTTCATCGGCCAGAAACGGCTGGACAAGGCGATCGCCGCCGTCGGCGATGTCGGCGTGCATGTGCGCTGGCGGCCGTTCCAGCTCGATCCGACCATTCCGCAAGGTGGCATGGATCGCCGCCAATACATGCTGGGCAAATTCGGCAGCGAGGAGCGTATCCGCCAGATCCATGCGCGCATCGAACCGCTCGGCGAAGCGGAAGGCATCCATTTCGCTTTCGGCGCCATCAAGGTCGCGCCCAACACGCTGGACGCTCACCGCGTCATCCGCTGGGCGGGCGCCGCCGGTGAAGACTTGCAGAGCCGGCTCGTGCGCCGCCTCTTCCAACTGAATTTCGAGGAAGGCGCCAATCTCGGCGACCATGCCGTGCTGGTCGAAGCCGCCCGCGAGGCGGGCATGGACGCTTCCGTGGTCGAAACGCTGCTGCCGACGGATGCCGATGTCGACGCCGTCCGCAACGAGATCGCCACCGCATCGCGCATGGGCATCACCGGCGTGCCCTGTTTCCTGCTCGAGGGCAAATATGCCGTGATGGGCGCGCAGGACGCCGACACGCTTGCCGACGCCATCCGCCAGGTCGCCCAGGCCAAGGCGCGGGGCGAACTGGAAACGGCGATCTAGAGCGTCCAAACGCTGAACCGCTCCAGGCCAGCCTATTTCACCGTCACCGTCCCCTTGCTGATGAAGAAGCCGTGGCCGCCGCTGCTCGTGCAGGTCAATCCCTTCTTCGACGACAGACACGTGAATGACCCCTTGCTCCAGCTGTTGCCATAGCCAAGTCTGGTCACGTCGCCGCAGCAGCCCTGCTCGCCCGGGTTCTTGATCAAGGTCGCCGCCCCCTTCGGCCCCAATATGACCGTCACGTAGCTCGGCTCGACGCGGGAACAGGAAAGCTCCGGTCCGCCATCTTGCGGCTGGTAGGTGCTCGTGCCGCCTTTCGGCGTGTAGATGCAGCCGATGTTGCCGGACGGCGTGTTGAATTCGATCTGGCCCTCGGCGCCGGCCGGAATGGTCTGGTTGCCGGCATGTGCCTGCGGCAGCCATTCGAAGGCCGCGAGCATCGCGACCGAAATCATCCGTATAGACATTGCTGGTCCCCCTCGATGCGAAGCAATCGCCGGGCAGATTCGACCGCTGAGGGGCAAAATTGTCAACGCTCACTGATCGCCCTGGCCCGGCATGTCCGCTTCAGCTATGGCGCGGCGCCAACAAATACGAGTCCGCCACCAAGTTCATGCCCGGACATTTTGCGAGGCCTGGAAAGGGCAATTCAGGCGAGCCGGAAGGGGACGGACAGCACCCGTTTTTGCGGCCTTGCGGCCATCGTTCAGTCGCGAACCCAGCCGGCCGGCATGTCATTTCCGTTCACAAAACCGTGTTTTTGCTTTCCCTAAGGTAAAGTCGGCATGATCTCGGACCGCTGCCCCCAACGCGCTGAAATGAAACGTAAAATCCGCGTCGGATGCGCCTGACCGGCGAGGCTCTTCTGTTGCCCTCGCGCCACGGCGGATAACCCTGTTCACATTCGGGGGCAGAAAATTAATGGAAAATGATCAATTGGTGTTACTGTGTGTAACAAAACAAGAAAGGTTTGGGCGGGATCGTGATTCGGGTCGGCAGACCGCGACGTACAGTACCGGCAGAACTACCCAGCGAGGCGGCAAAGCCCTCGCGCCTGACGCCGGTATCGTCGATGCGTACCTTCTGGGGGCTGATGCGAGCCTACTGGTTCTCCGACCGGTGGAAGGAAGCCTGGACCCTCACCCTCGTCATTGCGCTGCTCACCGCGCTCTCCAGCAAGGCAGGCGTGTGGTTCGCCATGGC
Organism: Mesorhizobium sp. M1E.F.Ca.ET.045.02.1.1; assembly: GCF_003952485.1. NCBI lineage: Bacteria > Pseudomonadati > Pseudomonadota > Alphaproteobacteria > Hyphomicrobiales > Phyllobacteriaceae > Mesorhizobium > Mesorhizobium sp. M1E.F.Ca.ET.045.02.1.1. Next base: position 5,448,588 of record NZ_CP034447.1, on the reverse strand, counting down.
ATCCGGCGAGCTGGTGAATTCGATCGCTTTCTTTCACGACGCCGCCAACACCAACCCGCTGCAGACGCTTCTGACCAATGCGGGCATATTGATGCTCCTGGTCGTGCTCAAGGATGCCGGCTTCACCGGCGTGCGCAACCTCGTCTCCGCCACCTTGCATCGCAAATGGCGCGGCTGGCTGAACAACGAGTTCAATCAGGCGCTGCTCGACGGCAATCATACCCATTTCCACGCCCAACATGGCTCGGTGGCCGGCGGCATCGTCGCACCAGACAACATCGACCAGCGCATCCAGGAATCGATCAAGGATATGACCGGCGGCGCGATCGGCCTCGCCATGGGCGTGCTGGGTGTCGCCACCTCGCTCTATTTCGTTGGCGAGAATCTGATCGGATCCTCCGTGGAGGTCAAAGGGTTGGAGTTCCTCGGCAGCTACGGCAGCGCCGTGCTGGCCTTCCTTGCCGTCGCCACCTATGTGCCGCTCAATACCTGGATTGCGGTGAAGCTCGGCGGCCTGCTTGAACGTCTCAACATACGTATGCAGCAGGCCGAAGGCAGCTATCGCGGCGAACTGATAACGTTCCTGCGCCGCAGCTTCCATGTCGCCGCCTCGCACGGCGAGGATGTGCAGAAGACGATGCACGACAGGCTCTATGTCGACATCGACAAGACCTGGGGGCGGCTGAATATCGTCAACACCAGCTACATGTCGTTCGAGCTGATCTACAATTTCATCGGCGCCCGCATCGTCTCCTACGGCCCCGGCCTCGTGCCGTTCATTCACAACGGCTTCGACCTCAAGGGCTACATAACCGGCTCTGAAATGGTCGCCCAGCTGATCAGCCAATGTTCGTGGTTCATCCACGTGATGCCGGCGATCGCGACGCTGAGAGCCAACAGCCAGCGCGTGACCGAACTCGCCAGCGCCATCGAGAATGTCCAGCAGCCGCAGGAATTCTATCGCCAGACCGGCCGTTCCGACTTCAGCTTCGGCAGGCAGAACCCGGTGTTCGGCCTGACCATCCAGAAACTCGAGCTGGCACATCAGGGCGAGGACGCAACGCCCTTCCTCAGCGCCGCCAACCTGCGCTTCCGCCGCGGCGAGTGGACATTCCTCAAGGGCGAGTCCGGTTGCGGCAAGACCTCGCTGATCAAGGCGATCAACGGCCTGTGGCCCTATGGCCGCGGCACCATCGTATTCCCTGAAGGTGTAACGAACTTCTACGCCGCTCAGGAGGTCAAGCTGCAGCAGGTCTCGCTGAAGCAACTGGTCTGCCTGCCGGGTTCGGAAAACGACCACGGCGACATGCAGGTGGCGGCGGCGCTGCACAAGGCGGGCCTCGGCGAATTCATCGAGCACCTGGCCGATGAGAGCCGCGAGGGCAAGATCTGGGATCAGGTTCTGTCCGGCGGCCAGAAGCAGAAGCTGGTGGTCGCCCGCATCATCCTGCAGCAGCCGGGGCTGCTGTTCCTCGACGAGGCGACCGGCGCGCTCGACCCCGAAGGCAAGATCGCCTTCCACGAAGCCATCAAGGCCAATTGCCCCGATGTCACGGTGATCAGCGTGATGCACGAGGCCGTGCCGCCGCGGTCGCTGTCGGGGGAGGAATTCTATCACAGCATCGTCGCGATCGCCGACGGCGTCGCGACCAAGAAGCCGCTGGCTCCCACCCTGCCGCGCGAGCTCACGACGATCCTCGCGCAGCCTCGGCCAGCCGAGGACAAGTGGCTGCGCTTCTCGCGGCGGCTCAAGCAGAAATAGCAGTCAGTCCAAGCCCTTGACCGGTCGCCTTCGCGCGGCGCCGGCTGCCGCCGATCACAGTCTCGCGATCCGGCGTCCCTTCTTCCACTTTCAGCGCTCCCCACGATTGACTCAGCAAAACGCACTCCTATGTTGCGCCGCTCGCTGCATACCAACCCCGCGAGCAGAAAGGTCAACCGCCATGCCTGGCGACAGTCACAGTCGAACGCAACCGCCGTCCGCCTTGACGTGACCTGACGGCTCACGTCCTGCCGGACGGCAAGGAGTGAGCCATGAACGAATTCGCACCCGTACTGGACGACGAAGCCGTCGCCGTCGCCCGTGTGCTTGCCAACGATCACGTCGCCGACGTCGTCGAAGCCCTCAATCATGAGCCCCGTGAGACGGCCATCGAGTTGCTCTGCGCGGTGCCGTTCGAGCGGCTGGTCGAGATTTTCGATCAGCCGGAACTCGAAAGCGCCCCGGAACTCGCCGAGGCCTTGCCGCGAGCCAAGGCGAGCAAGCTTTTGACCGCGATGTCGGTGGACCGCGCGGCCGACATCCTGCGCGAGCTGGATGAGCCGGCCCGCTCAGAGCTGCTTGGCGCGCTCGCCCCGCCGCTGCGCGCAACGCTGCTTTCTATTCTGGGCTATCCCGAAGGCAGCGCCGCCTCGATCATGACGACGGAGTTCGTCAGCGTGCCCTCGGACTGGACCGTCGGCCGCACGCTCGACTACATCCGCAAGGTCGAGCGGACGCGCGAGACGGTCTACGCGATCTACATCGTCGATCCGGAAACGCAGCTTCTGCTGCGTTCGGCGGGGCTGCGCCGCCTCATCACCGGCGAGCCGGAGGATTCGATCCTGTCGGTGGCGCCGGATCGCGTGCCGGTGACGGTCACGCCGCTCACCGATCGCGAAACGCTCGCCCAGACGATCTCCAAATACGACCTGCTCGCCCTCCCGGTGGTCGACCACGGCAAGCTTCTCGGCATCGTCACCATCGACGATATCATCGACACGATGGTCGAGGAAACGACCGAGGACGTGCATCGTTTCGGCGGCATGGAGGCGCTGGACGAGCCCTACATGAAGATGAGCTTCCTCGCCATGATCCAGAAGCGCGCCGGCTGGCTTTGCGCGCTGTTCGTCAGCGAGATGCTGACGGCCAACGCCATGCAGAGCTACGAGGGGGAGCTGGAGAAGGCGATCGTGCTGACGCTCTTCATCCCCCTGATCATGAGCTCCGGCGGCAATTCCGGCTCGCAGGCGACCTCGCTGGTCATCCGCGCGCTGGCGCTGCGCGAGATCGGCCTGCGCGACTGGTGGCGCGTCGCCTTGCGCGAGCTGCCGACAGGACTGGTGCTCGGCTCGATCCTCGGCGTCGTCGGTATCTGCCGCATCACGCTCTGGCAATGTCTCGGCCTCTACGACTACGGCCCGCACTGGATGCTGATCGCGGCAACGGTGGGTGCGGCACTGATCGGCATCGTCACTTTCGGCTCGCTCTCGGGATCGATGCTGCCCTTCGCGCTGAAGCGCATCGGCTTCGATCCGGCGAGCGCCTCGGCGCCGTTCGTCGCCACGCTGGTCGATGTCACCGGGCTGGTGATCTACTTCTCGGTGGCGCTCGTGATCCTGCGCGGCACGCTGCTTTGAACTTGAGACTTCCCGCCGCCGGCATTGCCGGCGGCGGATTCCATCATGATTGCCCGGAACGGAACCTTAGACGCGCTCGCCATTCTTCACGCGATAGGTCGGCTTGTACATGGTGACCAGTTCCTCGGCCGCGGTCGGATGTACCGCCATGGTGCGATCGAAATCGTCCTTGGTGAGCCCGGCCTTCAGCGGAATGCCGAGAAGCTGCGCCATCTCTCCGGCATCCGGTCCCAGAACATGGGCGCCGAGCACTTTTCTGGTGACGCCGTCAACCACGAGCTTCATGAGCATCTTCTCGTCGCGGCCCGACAGCGTGTGCCGCATTGGGCGGAAGGACGCGCGATAGATCTCGATGTCCGGGAAGCGCTTGACCGCCTCATCCTCCGACAGGCCGACAGTGCCGATCTCGGGCTGCGAGAACACGGCCGTCGGGATCGTGTCATGATCCACCGCCGTCGGATTGCCCTTGAAGGCGGTCTCGATGAAACACATCGCCTCGTGGATGGCGACCGGCGTCAACTGCACGCGGTGGGTGACGTCGCCGATCGCCCAGATATTCTCGATATTGGTGCGGGAATATTCGTCGACAACGATCGCACCTGTCTTGCCAAGTTCCACGCCAACGCCTTCGAGCCCCATATTCTCGGTGTTGGGGATACGGCCGATCGCCAGCATCACCTGGTCGACCGTCAGCGTCTGGCCGCCGGAGAGCAGCACGTCCAGCCTGCCCTGCGGGTTCTTGCGCACCCATTCGGAGACCGAGTGGCACAGAATCCTGATCCCCTTCTTCTCCATGGTCTCGTGCAATGAGCGGCGAAGGTCCATGTCGAAGCGGCTGAGGATCTCCTGACCACGGTAGACGAGCGTGGTGTCGACGCCCAGTCCATGGAAAATGTTGGCGAACTCGACGGCGATGTAACCGCCGCCCTCGATCATGATCGCCTTCGGCAACTGCTTGAGATCGAACGCCTCGTTGGAGAAGATGCAATACTCGTGGCCGGAAAGCGCCGGATGCGGCGCCGCCCTGCCGCCGGTGGCGATCAGGATCTGGTCGGCGCTGACGGTGCGGTCCTCGGCAACCAGATATACCGAATGCGGGTCGACCAGCACGGCGCGCGAGTGGAAAGCCTCGCCGCCCGCGCCCACGACATTCTTCTTGTAGATCGCCTCCAGCCTGGCGATCTCCTTGTCCTTGTTGGCGACCAGCGTCGGCCAGTCGAACCTTGCCTCGGGCACCGTCCAGCCATAGCCGGCCGCATCAGTGAAATGCTCGGGAAATTGCGAGGCATAGACATAGAGCTTCTTCGGCACGCAGCCGCGGATGACGCAGGTGCCGCCATAGCGATATTCCTCGGCGATGGCGACGCGCTTGCCGAGGGATGCCGCCACGCGAGCCGCCCTCACCCCACCCGAGCCGCCGCCGATGACGAAGAGATCATAGTCGTAGCCGGCCATCGCGATGGGCTCCTGTAACACAAGAAGGATGGGCCAGAGGTAGGCTGCCGAGCGCCAAAAGAAAAGCCCGGGAAACCCGGGCTCTTCTGGTCCAGCGGCCGTGATCGGCCGAAGCGCCTGTGCGGATCAGTTCTGCGAGTTGTCGGCCGGCGCCGATCCATCGGCAGGAGCCGAGTTGTCGGCCGGGGCGGAGCCGTCGGCGGGTGCCGTGGCATCCTGCGCGGGCTTGGCCGGGGCCGCTGCTTTCGCGGCGGCGGCCAGCGTCTCGCCGACCTGCTGGGCAAGATCGCGGGCGACGCCGTTCTGCCAGATGTCGGCTGCTTTCACGAGGTCGCGCGTCACCGCCGGGCCGCTGTCGAGCAGCTTCTTGCCGGCGTCCGAGCTATAGAAGGCGGCGATATCGTTGAGGTCCTTCTCGGAGAACACCTTCGCATAGGCGAGCGCCGCCTCTTTCTCGAGATCGGCGCGCCGCGAAGCGAGGCCGATCGCCTTCTCGGTGACGGTCTTGCCGATCAGTTCCTGCATGTCGGGGTTCTTCTGGATGAGCTGGTTCTCAAGCGCCGCCGCCGCCTGCGGCAGGATATTGTCGAACGGGTCCGTGGCATGGATAGCCACAACTGCGGCCCGCGCGGCCTTGAGATGCGATTCGCTGATATCCTGCGAAAACGCCGGCGAGGACAGCGCGAGAACGGCTGAGGCCGCCAGAAGCGTCGAAAGACGGCGAACCCGTTTATGCAACATCATGGTCGATAGAACTCCCTGGTTTTCGGGCGGCATGGACGGTTTGGATACCGTCGCCGCCGGCGATGATGGCCGTTGACGCCAGCCCGATGAATAGACCGTGCTCGACAACGCCCGGAATGGCGAAGAGAGCGTTCGAAAGCGCTCTTGTATCCGGAATGCGGCCAAAAGATGCATCGAGGATAAAGTGGCCGCCGTCTGTAACAAATGGCTGGCTCCCCGTCATCCTCAATGTCACCGGACCGGCAAGGCCGAGGTCCGCCGCAGCCGCGCCGACGGCGATCTCGGTGGCGCGCAGGCCGAACTTGTTGACTTCGATTGGCAGCGGAAACCGGCCGAGGGTCTCGACCATCTTGGACCGATCGGCAATCACGATCATGCGATCGGAAGCCGCGGCGACGATCTTTTCGCGCAGGAGCGCGCCGCCGCCGCCCTTGATCAGCGTCAGCGCCGGATCGATCTCGTCGGCGCCGTCGATGGTGAGGTCGAGTTCGGGCGTTTGCTCCAGCGTCGATAGCGGCACGCCGAGCTCGCGGCACAGTGCCGCGGTACGCTCGGATGTGGGCACGCCGATGACCTCGAGGCCGGTCGCGACCTTTTCGGCCAGCAGCCGGACGAATTCGTCGGCGGTCGTGCCTGTGCCGATGCCGAGCCGCATGCCGTTGCTGACATGGGCGAGCGCCGCCCGCGCGGCCTCGACCTTCAACTGCCTTGCATCCATCCGCTCTTGTCCCGGTTTCGCTGGTTTGGCGCGCCTCCTAGCATTTTTGCCTGTCCCGTCAAAGGCTGCCTGTGGACCGATAGAGCCTGCTTGCTTGGCCGCCGCGCAGCCTGTATCGGCTGCGGCACATCAATCGCTGCAGGACTGGCCATGACCCGACCGATCATCGTGTTCGACCTCGACGGGACGATTATCGACACCGCGCCAGACCTGCTCGACAGCCTCAACCACAGCCTGGCAGCCAGCGACCTCGCCGCGGTCGACGAGGCCGGCTTCAGGCGCTTTGTCGGTCACGGCGGCCGCGTCATGATCGAACGGGCGCATGCGGCGCAGAACAAAGCGCTGATGGCGGAAGAGCATGACCGGCTGCTGAAGCTTTTTCTCGATCACTACACGCTCAACATCCCCGGCAAGTCGCGCCCCTACCCCGGCGTGACTTCGGCCCTCGATCGCTTCGAGGCCGCCGGCTACCTGATGGCGGTCTGCACCAACAAATACGAAGCGAATTCGGCGACGTTGATCGGGGCGCTCGGCATGGACAAATATTTCGCCGCGATCTGCGGCCAGGACACGTTCGCCTTTCGCAAGCCCGATCCTCGCCATCTCATCGAGACGATCAGGCTGGCGGGCGGCGACCCGTACAACGCCCTGATGGTCGGCGATTCGCAGACCGATATCGACACCGCCAAGGCGGCCGGCATTCCGGTGGTGGCGGTGGATTTCGGCTATACGGACCGCCATGTGCGCGAGTTCGAGCCGACTTTGGTGATCTCGCATTTCGACACGCTGACGCCGGATCTTGCCGAGCGGCTGATCGCGGCGGCGCGCTGAGTTCCGGCTTTTCCGGCCTGCCGGGGCCTAGGAAAATTCGATCTGAAGATCGTCGGCACATTGCCTTGACTTCGCGCGCCCGCCTCCCTTATATCGCGGCTCGCTTCGGCCTTCGGGCAACGAGCGGGCGATTAGCTCAGCGGGAGAGCACACCCTTCACACGGGTGGGGTCGCAGGTTCAATCCCTGCATCGCCCACCATCCAACTGTCTGAGAATGTTGGATGGTTTGGCCCTGCGAAATCTTTCCAAATCTGGACGCTGCTGACGCTCAGATCAGCCCTCGGCGCACGTTCAAATGCGTCACCGCCGTCACCAGTATGGCTCCGGTCATGAAGTAGAGCGTGGCCAGGATGTTGCCGTGGTGGAAATGAATGCCGGCGAACAGCAGGGCCATTACGACGGCAAGAAATGCGATGATGCGCGAGAATTCATCGGGCATGGGGCGACCTGTGGAACGTGACGTGGATGGCCGCCCTCAATCGGCCGAGCGCTCAATAGAGCGGTTTTTCGATTTCCGCAATCTCGAAGCCATGGCGACGCGGCACGCCTTCTGCGCGTCGGCCCGAACTCCCTAAGCCAAATCCACCTCGACCCACAGCCCACCCGCCCCACGGGCATGATCGCGCGGCGCACTGCGCACCGCCAGGATCGAGCCCGAGGGCGAAGCGAAAGCTGGCTTTCCATTCGCATTCGCCAGCCAGGCATCGTCGGCCCGGATGACCCGGCCCTTGGTCTTCGCTTCGAGCGCGGTCAGGATCGCGCCATAGGGCATCTCGCCCCAATGGACCTTCAACGCATCCAGCTTGTTGGTGGGAACGAAAGCCGAGAGGTCCGGGCTCGTTATCAGGTCGAGTCCCTGCTTTTCCGGCGTGGCGTTCTGGCTGCCGTGATGCGCGACCTTCAGATAGACGGTGCGCGCCAGAAGGTCGGCGGTGGTGACGGTCGCCGCTCCCACCTGGAACTTCAGATCCTTCCAGCTCAGCCAATTGCCGATCTGGGCGTCGCCCGGGAACAGGAACACGCGGCCGGTGTCGGTGAATTCGAAGGCGAGCACAAGGCTGGTGTTGTTGACGCCGCGATCGAGCTGCAGCGCCAGGTCGGCGGCAATTGCCATCCAGTCGGCGTCGATGCGGCGCCAGGACTGGTCGCGATCCTCCATGGGTGCGGCGCCCGAAACCGCCCCGGAATAGTGCTTGCTGGTAAAGGCGCCGATATCGACGGCCGGATCGCTGCCCTTGTCGCCGTTCTGCGCCGCGGAAAGCGGCGTGCCGATGTTGCGTTCGAAGGGGCTGAGTTCGTCGATATAGGTCGGATCGTCGGCCTGGTTCATCTTCAGCCCGGATGCGAGCGCCCGTGCAAACGGCCCGCCGCTGGCGAGCGGAAACATCTCGCTCGCCTTTTCCTCCAGTCGGAGAGCTGCCTTGTCGCGCGGCGGACCGAGCACATAAATCCGAAGATTGGGCAGTTCGGCGATCGACTGCGGCGCCCCGCCGGGCTCGAAATAGGTGGGCGACGGTTTTGCGGACAACTTTGCCGCGGCATCGCGCGCCGAACGCACCCGTTCGCCGGCCGCGCCGAACTGGAAACCGAGCACGGCCTGCAGACCGTCGCGGACGCCCGCCATGTAAGGGTTGAGCCCCTGCATGCCGTCAAGCTTCTGGCCCGCGCTTTGCAGCGCTGCGAGCGCCTGGCCCTTGAACTTGTCGAGCTCCACAGCTTCGGCGTCGGCGGGGTTTTCGGTCCAAGCCATCCAGACATCGCCGACGGCAAAATCCTTGAACAGGTCCTTCGCGGTCAGGAACCCCGAGACGTGGTCCCAGTGCTCATGCGTGACAACGAGCACATCGATCCTGCCGCCCGTGTCCTTCTTAAGGTCGGCGACGATGTCGGCGACGAGCGCCGGACCGCCTGTGATCGAGACGTGGATGCCGCAATCGATCAGCATGCGGAACAGCGAGCCATCCGGCTTCGTGAAGGTGAGCAGGTGGCAGTCGCCGATGCCCTGGCAATAGTGCCGGACGGTGACGGCCGACGCATGCGTCGTCGCGGAAGCCGTGGCGTCAACGGGCCTTCTCCTTGCCGCGGGCCTTCTAGACATGGTCGTCGTCTCCGTCGCTGGCATGCAGCAGGGCGAAGGGTTCCGACACCTCGCCGCCGAAATAGAGCGCTCTGAGCGGCGACAGATAGTTTGCCGCCATCGTCCCGGCCTGCCGCTTCTGCCGGTCCGCGCTGCCGGTGTTCTTGATGATCGAGTAGCGGATCTCCTCAAAGCCTTCGCGCGGGTCGATGATGATGGTCGCGCCGCCGCGGAACCAGAAGAAGCCGTTACCCTTGTTCACGCCCTGCGGCGCAGGCGTGCCGTCGACGGCGACGGGTATCCGCTGCTGGATAACGGCGACCACCTCGACGCGGAACGAACCGTCCGGCTCGACCCGCCGCGTCGGCCGTACGCTGTAGATGTCGAAAGTCGTCTCGCCCTTCTTCGGCGCGTGCATGACCGTGCCGTCCTCATTGTAGCGCGGCAGGTCGGGCAGCAGGCCGAACTGCTTGTAGAGGTCCGGGTTGGACGCGAAGGCCTTGTGCATAGCCTTCCACAGCGCGTAGCGGTTCTTGTCATTGAGGGCGAAGATCTCGGCGCGCTTCAGCTTCTGGTTCCAGCCGAGGTCGATCTTGCTCAGCAACCCGCTCAGCCATGGTGGCGAAGGGTCTTCCGGCGCGCTCCAGGCGAGCGTCTCTTCCGAAATGGTCCGCACGTCGCGCGGCAAAAGCTTCCACTTGCGGAAGGATTCCAGGAACGCCAGGCGATAATGGAGCGGATCGTCCGGATAGGCATCGCGGTCGGCAGTGATCAGCGCGCGCAGATACTCGCCGAAGGTGATGTCGACGGCCGGGCAATAATCGAGCGCACGGATGCACATGGTGAGCATCTGTCCGGCGGTCTTGGCAACCTCGTCGGTAAGGCGCTCGACAAGGCTCGGATGCAAGGTGCCTGCCGGCAGGATACCGGTACCGCCGGTGGCAAGCTGGATCAGATCGTCGGTGCGGCGGTCGGCGATGGCGATGAACGCCTGATAGACCGCGAAGACGAGGATCGAGCCGCGGTCATGCGCCTCGAAGGTTTTGTCGTAGTCGAGGTCGGCCATGCCCGAGCCGCCATATTCGCGCAGTGGTCCGGCCCGGCCGCTGCCTTCACCGAATTGCTTGGCGATGCCGGAAAGCAGCGACGCCGCCGACACATCGCCCCTCGCCTTGCCGATCTCGAAACTCACCAGCTCCTTCAGGGTAAAATGCTGGAACAGCGCAACGATGTCGGCAAACGCCTCATGGAAGGCCGGAACGTCCGGATTGGACGCTTCCTGGAAGCGCCGATGCAGCCCGTCGAGCAGCGCATGCGACATCTCATGCGCGATGATGTCGCTGGACAGGCAAGAAAACACCGTCGTCCCAGGTGTGGTGACGTCGCCCTCATTGCTGGTTGCCGGGAAATAGCCGAACAGCAGCGCCTTCTTTTCCGGGCTGTAATAGGCGTTCTCGGCGCGCAGCGCGTGTGGATAGATGCGCAGGCGCGGCACATAGTGGGCCTTTACCGTCATGTCGCCGCTGCGGCCGGGGGTTTGCGAATAGTGCGGCGCCCACAGCGCGCGACGGCCGAGTGCGCGCTCGAAATGGCCGATCGTTGTCATGGCGACCGCGTAGACCATCTGCTGGTGAAACTTCGGATTGCCTTCCGAAGGCGGCAGGCCGTCCTGGGCCAGGAGCACCTTGTCGTTGAGGTCGACCGGATCGTAGACGCGGTCGGAGGCCGGATCGACATCGACCACCTCGAGATATTCGCCGATCGGGCCCGCCAGCAGCGGCTTGTCGGCCGATGGCTCGTCGTCCCAGGGAACCGAGAGCGTCGCCTGGTGGACCGACACCGAGTCCAGCCGCTTGGCGACCGAAGGGTCGAGCGCGTAGATGCGCAGGCGCCGCTGCGGCGGCGGCAGCGGGCGCGGCTTGCGCCTGATCGGCGCCGGGCTTGCGGCGGGAACGGCGACCGGCACCGGCTTGGCGCCGGCCCTGCCCAGCAACCCTTCGAGAAAGGCCTTGAGCGGCTTCGACGGATTGCCTTCGTCGAGAGCCGCCTCGAAATAGCGGTTGCGCGCGGCGGCCGAGATCGCGGCCGGATCGCCATCCGGGTCGGCGATCGCCTGGTCGACGGAAGCGGTGGTTTGCGCCATCTGCATAAGCTCGAGCGCAAACATCTTTTGCCTTTGGACGGCGGCCGGTCGCCGTGCCGCCAGAGAATTGCCGACGGTGAGCAGATCCAGCCAGCTCCATGTATAGGCGGCCGGCGGCAGTTTTCGGAGCTGGTTCTCGGCCGGTGGGGAGATTGCCAGCGCATCGAAGGCGCGAACCACCCCCTGCCCGATCTTCTCCAGCGTCTCGGTGGTGTTCATCTTCTGCGTGGATTTCTGCGCCACCTTGAACAGCGCGAAGCGGACGGCCTCGATGCGCATCCATGGCTGCGGATAAGTCTTCACACGATCCCAGTGCTCGGCCAGCCAAAGCGCCGCGGCTGCCGCGATCTGCGGCGTCGCCGCCGACGTGCCGTTGCCATCCATGTCGACGACCTTGGCGCAGTCGATCTCCGCCCAGGGCACGTTCGGCGTGTAGGCGCCGAGCGCCGTCTTCATCTTCGACGGCGGGCCGTAGTTGCCCTGCATGGTGCCGAAGGCGAGTCCGGCATAGGCGCGGCCATCGCCCATCACGCCGCATGCCGCCAGCACACGGTTGTAGCGCGCGGGATAGACGATGCTGCGAGGCGTGATGGCAAAGTTGTTGCCAGCCGCGGTGACCATGACCAGGCCATGGTCGTAAGCAAGGTTGATGGCATCGACCAGCGCTTGCGAGGCGAGGCCGCCCATGCTCATCGACAGCACCTGGGCGCCTTGCTGGCGCGCATACTCGATGCCTTGCACCATCGTGCCTGTCGTCAGCCGCACCACCCAGTCGGCGATGCGCACCGGAAGGATCTTGGCCTGCGGGGTACCGCCGACGAAATCGGTGAAACCCGGCCAGTGCGGCGAGGTGCCGTCGAGCTTGTTGCCGGCAAGCAGGCTGAGCGTGCCGGTGCCGTGACCGCGATTGCTGGTGAGCGTGCCGGCAGGCGCATGATCGGTCGCGTTGTCCGGTCCGGTGCCGTCATCGACGAAATTGCGCTGCTTTGCCGCCAGAAGCCCGGCCGGCAATGTGCGATGTCCCGGATCGAAGCCGGTATCGAGATGAGCGATGGTGATGTTGGCCTGCTTGGCGCCAACCCTGGTGCGGGCGGCCGCGAATTGGCTGAAATTCGGCCCGGCGTTCCAGGCGACACCGTCCCGGACGACCGCTTGTCCGCCGCGAGGATCCTGATCGTCGAAGGTGCAGGCAGGCGCGGCGCTCGCCGCCATGCCGCGGTCGCCGCTGCCGTTCTTGTACTCCCATCGCTGTTCGATGTCGGGCTCGACTGCCAGGACATCCACGCCCGCCGCCGCGAAATCTCCGCCGCGGGCTACAAGCTTGTGGGCATCGTCCCAAGGATTGTCCGAGCCTGCCGCCTTGGCGGAAACCCGCAGCCAGGTCGCGCCACGGTCCCCCGCCGCCCCGTAGTCAGCGCTGGACGCACCCGGCGGCAGGGTCAGGATCGGTTCGGCGTCGATGCCCCCTATGCCAAGCGACCGGCCTCGCGCTGCAAGCCCGGTGCCATCGCCGCGAACCTTGATCAGGAGTCCCCTCGCCATGGCGCACCCCCTCCCCGGAAATGGAATCATGGCGTCGGCCGTCATCTCCGGTCAAGCCAAGTTTCAAGCCATGATTCGATCGGTCTGTTTGTCCACCAGGAAATCAAGCCGATTGTGTTTCGGCACGATATGCTTGGCGTCCGAAACATACATTCGGAAAATGACGATCGCGCCGTGTGACAGACGCTTCTGTGATCGCCTTCACATACGTCGGGCGAGCTTCACGCACAAATATTGCACCGGGTGGCACTGGCTTCTGCTTCGATGCACAGGTCCGACAAGGCTTCCGGGCCTGAAAATGGGGCCGTTCCTCGGCAAGGAATTTCGATCACCTAGCCATTTTCAGATTTGCTGTCTGCGCGCGTAGGCACCTCCCACCGACGCGCGCGGACGGCGTTTCGAAGATCGATCGCGCTCCGCCAGGCGTGTCAGTCAATCAATTGCCGGGCCAATCTGTTTTTCGAAGCAGGTTGGCGTCCGGGACTGCTGCCAGAGGCATGTCGCCCGGCGACTGGCGACCATCAACGGAGACGAAGCTATGATCGAGCATGCACTTGTCCTACAATTTCCGCTCAACGAGAGGCGGAATCGCATCATGGCCACAGCCGGCGTAGACGACAGGGGCGCTGTGCCGCGCCTGGCGCGGATCGACCCGCGCCAGTTCGAGATGCTGTTCGGCGGCTGCAAGGTCGAACGCTACGCCGCCGGTCAGCACCTGTTCGTCCAGGAGGATGCGTCCGACCGTATCTACGGCGTGATCAGCGGCACCGTCGAAATCTCGCTCTATTCGCCGGGCGGACAGAAGCTGGTGGCCAATATCGAGCTTTCGCGCAGCCTCGTCGGCGAGATCGGCGCCCTCGACGGGCTCCCGCGCACGGCCACCGCCATCTGTCACACCGCTTGCGAGCTGGTTTCACTCAGCCGAACACAACTCTTTGATCGCATTGAAAAAAATCCGTCGCTGGCGCGTGCGATGATCGAACTGCTATGCGCGCGGCTGCGCTGGGTCAGCGGCGAACTCGGCGACCAGGCTTTCTTCGGCATCGAGGCCCGGCTGGCGAAGCGGCTGGTGTTCCTCAGCGGTGTCATGGCAGACGCTGCCGGCTGGATTCCGATCTCGCAGTCGGAGCTTGGCGAGTTCCTCGGCGCGACGCGCGAATCGGTCAACAAGACGCTCAACGACTGGCGCAACCGGCACATGATCGCCATCAAGCGCGGCGGGCTGCGTATCACCAATGCCGCCGCGCTGAACCAGATCGCCGAATCGCAGGACGACGACTGAGCGAGCCGTTCCCCGAATCAGAGCCGCGAAATCAGGTATCGCAGCGCGGACCGGCTCGGCATGAAGAAGTAGCCGCCGCCCTTCGTGGTGACGAATTGCGGCACGTCCTTGAGCATAGTGACCTTTTCCCATGACGGGATCGAGAACCGGCCGCCACCGTCACGCGCGCCGATCGTCGGATCCTTTTCCGCGACCAGGCCCTGGAACGAGTTCGAGGAAACCCAGGTCTGCTGGATGAACTCGTACTGACGCTCGATGTCGGCGTTGAGGCACATGAAGAGCAACCCCTTCTCGACCTTCCCGCTCCGGTCCTGCTTTTCATAGGTGCGGCCGACGCGCAGGATGCGGTGGCGCTTGCCGATCCTGATCTGCGTCTCGCGGTCCTCGCCAAGCGAATCGCGCGGATTGGAGCGGCGTATGTGCGAGCCGAGCGGGCAACGATGCCCTTGCGGGTCTTCCACGCCAAGTGCGAAATCATTGTCGGCGCCGCGGCCCGGGCGGCCATCGGGGTTGCGCACCAGCGAACTGCCGTCCTGCCAGCGCCCCAGCATCTTGGCCGCCACCCAGCGTGGCGTGACGGCATCGTCGCCAGTCTCGCGCGCAGCCTGCGCGGCGGCATGCTTGCAGTAGTCGTTGAACAACTCGACGTGCTGCTCGAACTGGCGCACGACGAGGAAGGAACCGTTGCGGCCGAAGTCGCGTGGCGGCGGAGGCTGGCCGGGAATCTGCCGGTTCCGCCGCACCTGCGACAGGATGCCTATCCGATCCTGCGCCGCTTGGACGGAGGGCGAGGCCGGATAAAACCCGTGCTCGTCGCGATAGCCGAACAGGAATTCGCCGGGCGCGACCAGATGCATCGGTGCGGCCCCCTTGTTGGCGCGCGACGTGCCCCTGACGATCGGTTGCGAGACACCGTCGGCGAAGCCGAAATGCTCATAGGCGCGCTGGCGCTCGGGCTTGCCGTTGTGGCCGATATGCTGGGATTTCACGCCCTCCTTCTTGGGCTCGCGGTTCACGACAAGCGGTAACTCGGCGACGATCTTCATCCCGGCGCCTGTCGTCTTTCGCTTCGCGGCGGTGACCTCGGCCTTGAGCGCGGCCGGCTCCCTGGCGTAGCAGATGACAACCGCGTCGACCGGCGACTTGGCCGAGCCCCACTGCCATTTGTCGGGCCCGTCCGGGCCTCTGTCGTCGAGGATGCGGCTGCGCTCGGGATTTCCCATACCGTGACGAAAAGCGACCGGAAACGTGTCCAACGGATCGTCGTCGACGCCGCCCTCCAGCCCGAGCCGGCGAAGGCCGTCGGGACCGAAGGCGACTGTCATGGCCCGTCCGGCGGGCACGCCGTCGCCGAAGCTGGTTTTGTCGATGACGAAGTCCAGCCATGCCTTGCGTTGCATTGCCGGCAGATCCTCGGGCACCCGAATTGCCAGCATATGCCCGTAACCGAGCGCGCCGAAAGGACCGAAGAAGATCGATTGGATCTCGCCGGCTTCCAGCTCTTCGAGAGGCGAAGGGGCCGGCTCGCGGCCGACGGTTTCCGCCGGCCTCGCCTGCGGCCGCTGCAACGAGCCGAACAGGCTCACCCAGTCGCGCGCCTCGTTGCCGGTGGCCGAAGCCATGCCGCGCCTTATCCTGGAGTTGATGCGGATGCGGGTGGTGTTGAGATGCGGATAGGCGGAATACCAGAAGAGCGTTGGCACCTGCTGGCGCCGCGCCCAGCGCTTGAAGCGGTCGCCGTCGCGCGCGCCGTCGAGGAAGAGCCAGCGCGTGCGCGGATAACCTTCCGTGTTGCTCCACACCCCGGTCAGGCCTTCGGAGGCCTTGGCTATGAAGTCCTCCAGATAGCTTTCCCAGCTGCCGCCATAGTTGGAGAAGAACATGAGCTTGCCGGTACCCGGCAGCAGCACCCAACGCGCGAAGTGGATGGTGTTGATGGTGGCAAGGAAGCCCGGCTTGAACACCTTCTGCGCCGATATCGAGATCAGGTAGAAGGTGAGCCTCAGCGCCAGCCGCCGCAAGATGCCCGCCTTCATCGTCGAGATCGCGGTGAGATGGTTCTGCGCGCAATGGTCCTCATTGGCGAGGATCCTGTCCAGGGCGCCTATGTCGACCGGCGTGTTCTGCGGCCAGTCCTTGTCCTCGAGGCGCCGCAAGCCGAGGAAGCACAAGCCGACGAACAGCAGGGCTATCGCCAGCAGCCCCAGAACGGCCAGCAGAAGCGCGGTGCCGGCAATCGCGATGTTGGTGAAAGTGATGCCATGGGGGTTTCCGAACACAAGCACATAGGTCATGCGCCAGCAGGCAAGTACGACGATCGCGACGGTGGCGAGCACCGCCGGCGCGAGCAGCGTCGTCGTCAAGGCCCGCCACCAGCGGCCCGGCGGCCGCTCCAGCAGGCTTTCGGCCGGCTCGAAGGCCCAGCCGAATTGTCCCAGCGCCTGGGCATGCCGGCGCGCCTCGGTAAGGACCGCGAGGGCGTTGCCGGTGCCGGCGCGCGGCTTTTCGACGATCTCGCGCACACTGTCGGCAAGCCTGGCCTCGGCCAGGATGCGGCGCACCGAATGGCCGGGCGTGCCCGAAAAAACCAGCCCCGCCGTGCTGCCGAAGGACGGCGATATTTCGATATGATGTTTTTTCAGGAAGTCCTCCAGCGAGCCGCCGTCGGACAGACCGCACACATCCCTGAAAATCGGCCTCAGCCGGTGGCCTATGGCCTGCGTGATGGCGCCGATGACATCGTCGGTGCTGCGGTCGCCGGAGATTTCGAGCACGAGCGCCCCCGTGTCGAGGCCCGATTTCTCGTCCTTGCCGGTGGCGGCGACGGCCAGACTGGTGAAATGTATCGATCCGACCTTGTCGAGCGCGCCGCCCACCTCGTCGATCGCCGGATTGCCGAGGGCGCCGACCTTGTCGCGGACGGCGTCCAGCGGCACGGCGCGGGTGATCGGGCAAACCACGGTGACCATTGACTGGTCGACGGTGCGGCAAAGCGGCGAGCGCTCGAAATCGACCTTGAGGTTCGCCGGATAGGCGCCGACATAGGCCAATTTTCCGGCCCTGCCCCGGACGCGATTGAGTTTTGGCTTGCTGAACAGGGCGCGGACGCATTCGCCGATCTGTATGCGGGCGATCTCGGCACCGATGCACAAGTGAATGCCGTGGCCGAAAACCATGTAATCGCGGTGTGGCCGCGAGGTATCGAATTCATTTGGCCGCTGCACGATTTCGGGATCGAACATCGCCGACAGCGTCGCCGGCATCACAACCGTTCCCGCCTTGACCAGACGCTCGCGGCGCGTGCCCTGGCCGATGATCGCGTCGCGCCTGGTGTAACGCCAAGGCCCGATCCAGATCGGCTTGAAGCGCATGGCTTCGAGTATCGCCCTGTCGAGCTTGTCGGTGCTGCCCTCGGCAAGCGCCGCATCGACGGCCTGCCGCGCATCGGTGCGCGACAGGATCACGTCCAGGCAATTCCCCCCGGCAAGCACGTTGGTCGGAACGAAGCCAGCGATCATGCCGAGCATGATGGAGTGGATGTCGGGCAGCGACAGGCGCTTCTGATCGAGCTGGGCGACAAGCCGCGCCAGCGGCCGGTCGTCTTTCTCCTGCCTGTTTCTGATCGCGGCGATCGAACGATCGATGACCTTGATCAGGCGATCTCCGCCGACGACCGCGAGTTGGCGCGTGGTGGCGTCGGCAAACGGATCGGAGAAGAACAGCGCGCTGAGCGCGATCGACCAGTCGGCGAATTCGGTTTCGTCGTCGATCTCGAGGCCGAAATAGTCCCGGCAGATGCGCACCGGCACGATCTTCATCAGCCCTGCGACAGCATCGAAGCCCGGGGCGGCGCGGGTCATGATATCGCGCGAATGGCGCTCGGCGATCGGCCTGACGGCGGCTTCGACCTGCGACGGCGGAAAGGCGCTGAGCACGGCGGACTTCATCTGCCGATACGCGGCGCCATCCTGCATGCCGAGAATGAAGTTCGATCCCCTCGCCAGCTCGGTCATTTCCGGCCCGTACGGCGTCTCGAACTCGTCGCCGCGTTCCAATATGTCGCGGACGTCCACACCCTTGGTGACGAGGAGAAATCTACTGCCTATGGCGAGGTTCGGGTGGCAGCGCCGCAGCCAGGCCAGCCACCAATGGGGATGATCCTGCACCAGGAACTTGGCTATGCGCGCCGGCAGGCCCTTCTTGCGCAGCCGATCGATGTCGAAAGGCGGCATCGCCGACACGGGGCCTTGTTTTTTCTGGGCTTCCCAAATGCCTTTGAAATACTTCCAGTTGATCATGCGCGCTCGAGCCCCCCGGCTGTCAACGTGACTGCGATGCCGGCCGTCTCTTTGGCCTAGGTTTGGTTCAGTCCGGCGTATGTGAATTCCGTCACAGTGATTTGTCTTCGGCGATGGTGATCATGCAATGGACTTGGCTTGATCGAAATTGGCGATCAGGAAGTTGTTTTTCGCCGCGTCCACGAACGGTATCCAGCGAATCCTCTGCTCGGAAAAGTCGGGATGTCTGGTCGCGAAAATGGCAAGTTCCCGCTTGGCCTCGTCGCGGCGGCCGCTTCGCATCAAGGCGCCGATCTTGAGAAACCTGGCGTAGAAATATCCCGGCGAAAGGTTGAGCGAGCGATCGGCAACGGCAATTGCCGCGGGCCAGTCCTCGACGAAGCAGTATGCGGCGGCCAGTTCCCCCAGATTGTGGAAGCGGTAGAGGTCGAACGGGCTGAGCCGCTCGGTATCCAGGAAGAACGGGATCGCGCCTGCGGCATCGCCGAGCAGCAAGCGCGCGCTGCCCATTGCCGAGCGGGCGAAAGCAAAGCTCGGATTGATGTGGATCGCTTCGGCCAGATGCTCGGCGGCCGACGCCGGCTGGCCGCGCATGATGTCGGCCGCGCCGAGATAAGCGTGCGGGCGCGCGTCGAGGCTGTCCATCAGAAGCGCTTTGCGCGCCAGCGCCTCGACCTTGTCCAGGTCGTCGCTGTCGCCGAAGCGCAGCCAGGCCCGCCAGAAATACCACCATGCCAGTTCGTTCAGCACGGCGCTGGAATTCGGATCCTCCTGGTAGGCCTTGTCGAAGAATTCGAGTGCGATTTCTGTGTCGCTTCGCGTGCGCCTGTTCATGTGCCAGCGGCCGCGCCGCACCAATTGCCAGGTCTCGAGACTCTCCCATGGCACCTGGAAGGTCCGCACCTGCTCGGCCCGGTCGACTTCCTTGTCGAGGATCGAGACGATCTCGGAGCCGATCTGGTCGCGCAGGCTGAAGATATCGACGAGGTCGCGGTCGAAGCGCTGTGACCAGACGAGGCGCCCGTTCGAGGTATCGGTGAGCGAGGCATTGAGGCGTATCTGCCCGTTGTGGCGCGCCAGCGTGCCGCTGACGATGTAGCGCGCGCCGAGCGCATTGCCGATGAGCCTGGTCCCGAGGCTGTCGTCGCGGAACTGGAAGCTTGAGCCCTTGGCGATCACCGAAAGCCAACGGGTATTGGAGAGGCCATAAATGATATCCTCGGCGATACCATCGGCCATGTATTCGACATCGGGTTCGCTTCCGTCGCCCTGGAACGGCAGCACCGCGATTGCCGGCGGTCCCTTGGCAACGGGTTTGTAGTGACCGGGCGCTGTGGGGATGGCGGCCAAGGGAGCCGCCATCGCGGCACCGTTGCCATCGCGCCCGGCTATCAGGACGCGCACCGGCAGCGCGATGTTCTTCAGCATGAACTCGCCGAGATCGGTGAAATTCGCCGCCGTCTTGTCCTTGACGTGATGCCAGGTCGTCTCGGAAATGGCGAGGCCGTCATGCGGGGCGAACTCCTGGAGCCGGGCGGCGATGTTGACATCGTCGCCATAGAGGCGGCCTTCGCGGACGATGACATCGCCGGTGTTGATCCCGGCCCGGAACGGCATGCGCATCTCTTCGGCGGCCGATGCATTGAGTGCCATGATCCGATCCTGGAAATCGAAGGCCGCGCGCAAGGCTTCGATCGGATTGCCGAATTCGGCCATGATGCTGTCGCCGGCGACGCCGAAGGTGCGGCCGCCAAAGGCACCGCAACTGTCGGTGATGATATCGCGCCTTTCCTCGAAGGCCGCGACGGCAAGTTCGTCGTCGATGCCCATCAGCCGTGAAAAGCCCACGGCGTCGATAGAAATGATTGTCGCGAGCTGACGGGTATAGTTCCGTTCAGCCATGGTTGAGCCCCCGGTCCCTGCTTTCGGTCCAGAACAGGCGACTTCCGCTGGAAAAAGCACTTCGCCGTTTGCCGACGGAACAATCCCCGGCAGGCTCGGCGCGCCGTTGCCACCCTGTTAGACCGGAAGTCTAACAGGGTCTGGCCAAAAGCTCTACCACGAACAGCTAATGGAATGCGTCTGCGGTCGGACCCATGGTTAGCCGTCTGTTACCTGAAGCACCAGGTCGCAGAAACTTCCTTACATATTGAAATCCCGAGGCTTTGGCTTTTTCAGGAGCTTGCAAACGAACCATGGAAGCGCTCTTGCCAGCCAGTCCGTGGAGCAGGCATTATCCGAGCGTGGCGGAACCAACCCGGCTGGGATGCGAATTTTTCAGCGCACTCATGCCAACACGAGATTGAGGGCAGTCATGCGCGCTGTTGTTTTGGCAACCAGTATTGCGTTTTTCCTTATCGGCGGGCCGGCTTTCGCGGCGGAGGAGCAAGCGGTGCCGCCGCAAAATGCCAAGAAACTCTCGGAAATCGTCGCCAAGGTCGAGAAGCGGAACGACTTCCGCTACATAAAGGAGGTCGGCTGGAGTAGCGACGGCTATACCGTCATCTACTACACGACCGACAAGGCCAAGGTCGAAATCACCTATGATCCGGTGACCGGCGAGCCGAAGTAAGGCGGATCGCTTTCCGTTTTCCAGTCATTCCGTATCGTCGGCTTTCCGCGTAGATTGATGCTTCTAAGCCGACGGTCTGGAGCAAGAAATGCGTCTCCCCATTCGAGCGATCTCTCGGCTCGTGCCTGTGTTGATCCTAAGCCTGTCAGGCCTGGGGCCTGCGTTGGCAGACGGGCCATCCTTCGATTGCCGGAAGGCTGAATTGCCCAGCGAGAAGGCAATATGCGCGGACGCGCAGATGTCGGCGATCGATGTGCTGGTCGCCAAGGCCCTCAGCGGCTTCGAGCCTGCCTTCGGCGGTGACAAGCGCAAGATCGCCAGACAATTGGCTGCGGACCGGAATGCCTGCAAGGCGGACGCCGCCTGCATCGTCAGCGCCCAGAACAACGCGCTGCAGACTTATGGCTCGGCGCCCTCCTGGGTTGAGGAGTACAATATCGCCTTGATCGGCAAGAAGGCGCTTGATCTGGCGGCGCGAACACCCAGGCCGGTGGACCAGCCCCTTCCCTCTTCGATCGGGAGATGCGGCTTCACCCATATCAAGACGCTGACGGCAAGGCTGGGCGACGACCCGCTGGCAACCGCCAGCCCGGAAGCCGGGAGCGCTGCGACGTTCACCAATGGCGGAGCCGCGGTTTCCTATGACCGTGAGCCGGGGCTGGCGGGTTCCAGAGTCGGCGATCCCGTCGTCATGTGCCTGATCTCGATCCCGCGCGATTGTCCGCAGGGCGATTTGCGCGGCAGGGTCTATTACGGCGTCGATCTCGCCGGCAAAGGCACATGGTCCCTGCCGGACTCGCAGCACTTATGCGGTGGCGCCTGACGACGGCCGCCCGTGGGTAAGCCGCCCCCGCCCATCCGAGACTTGCGTCGACGCATGATTGATGGCTGACTGCGCGCCATGATTGCGGGCACGGGGGTGCATTGCAATGATCGGCTACGTCCTGAAGCGTATCCTTATGGTACTTGCCGGCTATCTGGTGGCGGTGCTCGTCGGATTGATCGCGTTGGTCGTGATCTACGCTGTACTGAGCGCGCTCCCCGACGCGCCCGCCTATTTCGACCTGATGGGCGTGACGCCCATCATGGCGCTCGTGGTGCCGCCTCTCGG
The DNA here is from genome assembly GCF_003952485.1 of Mesorhizobium sp. M1E.F.Ca.ET.045.02.1.1. Classification (NCBI taxonomy): domain Bacteria; kingdom Pseudomonadati; phylum Pseudomonadota; class Alphaproteobacteria; order Hyphomicrobiales; family Phyllobacteriaceae; genus Mesorhizobium; species Mesorhizobium sp. M1E.F.Ca.ET.045.02.1.1. The sequence goes on along the minus strand of NZ_CP034447.1, from coordinate 5,426,415 downwards.
CATGTTCGCCTATTTCCTGACGATCGTGGTAACCGGCACGCAGACCCTGGTCTTTGCCTTGATTGCCGAGTTCTTTTCGCTGCGGAGCTTCTGGCTGCACATGCTGTTCGGCGGCGCCGCGGCGACGGCCGGTTTCATCCTGCTCTGGCCGGACGCGCCGGACGATCCGGAACGCTGGGCCGACATGGGCATCATCGCCGGCGCCGGTCTCGTCGCGGGCCTGGTCTATTGGCTGATCGCCGGGCGCGACGCCGGCTTCCGGCGCCCTCTTGTCGAGCGTTCAGGTTGACGGCGCACGCACCGCTTCGGTCGCATCCAGCGCCTGCATCAGCTTGGAATCGCGATCGTAGACGTCGTCGAAATACTCGACCTTGCCGGACATGTCCGGCCACGCTGTGAAATAGGCGACGTAGACCGGGATGACGCGCGTGACATTCTCGGTCGCATGGCCGTGCTTCAGCTTCTCCGCGATGTCGTCGACGGAGGTGCCGAGCACCGCGGCCGCCATGCCGCGCGGATCCTGCAGGCGGATGCAGCCGTGGCTCAGCGCGCGCATGTCGCGCTCGAAGAACGACTTCTGCGGCGTGTCGTGCATGTAGATGGCATGCTTGTTGGGGAAAAGTATCTTCAACTCGCCGAGCGCATTGGCTTCGCTCGGCTGCTGGCGCACGCTAAACGGTACCTTGGCGCCATACGCGCCCCAGTCGACTGCGGCTGACGGAACCCGCTGGCCGCGCGAGTCCGTCACCTCATAGCCGGCGCGGTCGAGATAGCCCGGATCGCTGCGCAGTCTCGGCAGCATCTCGTTGACGATGATCGACTGCGGCACGCCCCAATAGGGATGGAAATCGACCTGCTTGATCTGGTTGTAGAAGAAGGCGGTTTGGTTGGTGACTTTGCCGATGACCACGCGGGTCTTCAGCTTTTCCTCGCCATTGTCGATGTAGCTCGCGGTAAAGGCCGGCTGGTTGATGAAGACGCGCGGGCTGCCGAGGTCGGAGGGGAGCCATCGCAACTCTTCGAGCGCAACCCTCACCTTTTCGATCTTGTCGGCCTTGGATGTTCCGGCAAGCGAAGCGACGGTGCGTGGGCCGATGACGCCGTCGCCCTTCATGCCCGCCCGCTGCTGCACCGCCTTGATCACAGGCGCCAGTTCGGGATCGTAAACCTCGCTGTTGCCGAGCCTGGAAAGGATCTCGCCAAAGTTGCCGCCCATCTCGTCATCGAGATTGCGGGCAATGAGGGTCAAGAGCTTGGGCAGTTCCGGACTGCTTTCGCCGGGCTTGAGCAGCAGCTTCGGATCGACGACGATCTCGTTCTCCTCGCTCGCCTGGAGCGATTCCAGTTCGACGCGCAGCGCCTGGTATTCCGGGTTCTGCGGGTGCCGCGATTCGAGGTAAGTGCGCACCTCCTGGGTATGCGCCAGCGTCTTCAGCACGCCCTCGAGATCGAGCGGCTTGGCCGGGAAATCGTAATAGCCGGTCATGCGGATCGGGTCGACGCGGCCGCTCTGGGCATCATGGGCATAGCGCAGCACGCGCGCCGACAAGGCCATCTCGAAGCGGACCAGATTCTTGATCCGCTCTTCCGGCATTGCGGAAGCCGTGGCCGTCGGGACGTCGACGGAGTAGTCGGCGGGCGTCAGGCCGTAGCTGGCAGCCTCGCCAAGCACCCGCACCGCATCCTGCGCCCTGCTGTTGGGCGAATCTCCTGTCACCCAGATGAAATCCGGATTGGCCGAGTAGTAGGCGATCAGCGCCTTGGCGATATCGGGTTCGGCGAAGAGCTCATAGTCGCTTAGGCCTGCCAGCGCGTCGCGGAACGCGCTTTCGGTCACGGACGGCACAAAGGCAGCGTCCTGCGCGGTCGCGGGCAGCGGAGCCGGCAGCAGCGACTTGAAGTCGACGCGCACGAGCTTGTCGGCCCTGTAGGTGTTGTAGGTCGGGCTGCTGATCCTGGCGCCACCGCCGGTGCCTGGCTGCAGCTTGCGTGGCTTCGGCGGTGGCGGAAATTCACCCTGAGGGTTGTGCCGGATGCCGCCACCGAACAGCATGTCGAACAAGCCCTGCGCGCTTGCTGGCTGCTGACCGAAGGCAAGCGCCGCCGCGATCGCGATCGGCATGACAGCCTTTTTGTTCCCGAGGATTTTCATGCTTCACCCGCACCGGTTGAACCGGGTTCCCGTTCCGCGCCGCTAGACGGTCCCGCCCTCCGCATGGCGGATGTAAGGCGCGACTATACCGATTCATACTGATTTCGTTAAGCTTCCATAAATTTCCACGACCCTGTTGCAGAACAGTTTCACATCCTTGTGAGACTTAAAACGAGCAGGCCGTTCCAAGTGTTCCGACACCCGGGACAATCAGGCGTGGCGTTGCCGACAGGCGAAAAAGTCACATAGGTACGCGGGTGGCGTTTCGAGTGGACTGTCAGCATGAATCACCGGCGGATTCGACGGCCGCCTGTGCGGCAATGGCCAAGGCGTGACAAACAGCGGTCTTTGTGATCGAAATTCCGGCGGCCTCGAGCCACGGCCTGGAGGATGTGCAGTGAAGAAGGGATATCGCGAACTTCTCGACGAGGCGAATGCCGAGATCGAGGTCGTGTCGCCCGAGGAAGCGGCCGGGCTGTTGGAGGATGACGACACCATCTTCATCGATCTGCGCGACCCTCGCGAAGTCGAGCGCGACGGCAAGATTCCCGGCGCCAAGCATGTGACGCGCGGCATGCTCGAATTCTGGATCGATCCCGAAAGCCCTTACCACAAGCCGTTCTTCGCTTCGGGAAAGACCTTCGTCTTCTTCTGCGCCGGCGGCTGGCGCTCGGCGCTCGCCACCAAGACCGCGCAGGACATGGGTCTCACACCGGTCAAGCACATCCTTGGCGGTTACACCGCGTGGAAGGCCGCCGGCCTGCCCGTCGAGCCGGGTCAGAAAAAGAAAGCCGACTGACCGAGTCCCTGTTGCGGGCGGAAAGCTGCTGCCCTTTTCAGTGCAGTGTCGATTCGTGCTGCTCCGTCACGAATCCGACGGCGCGCGCGACGACATCCTTGTCGGCAAGGATGCGGCGGTGGCCGAGTCCTTCGGCCCAATGCAGGCGGACATGATCGCCGGCGCCCGCATACCGCTTTGCGTGGTCGGCGTGGACTTCCCGGTCGTCCGGCGCGTGGATGATCAGTGTCGGCACCGGCGCCTCGGCGAGCTGGCGATCGCCGGTGAATTCGCTGAGCGGCCGTCCCGACAGATGTTGCACCCTGTCCGCCATGGCGACCCGGGAACGTGGCCCGACGTTCATCATACGACTGAAGTCGTCGAAGATCGCCGGCAGCGAGCTCGGAGCAGCGATCAGCACCAGCTTTTTAGCTGCCAGCGGCGGCATGTCTTTCACCGACGCCGCAACCGCGTTGGCGGCGATCGCGCCGCCGAAGGAATGGCCGACCACGGCTGCAAAAGGACCGAACCATTCGCCGGCGACCCGCGCCGCATCCACCGCGTTCACCATGTTGAGATGGCGGCCGAGCGAGTGGCCGTGCCCGGGCAGGTCGAGCGAAACGACCTTGTAGCCTGCCCCGCGAAATCCTTCGATCAGCGCGCGCATATATTCGGTGCGCGAGCGCCAGCCATGGATGACGAGCACGGTGCCGCGAGAGCCCCTGCCCGGCTCCGGCCGGAACTCATGCACCGCAACGCAATTCGTCTTCGTCTTGAGCCGGTGATGACGCGCCTGAGCCATGAAACCGGCAGCGCGCTCGACGGCGCGGCGCTCGCCGTCGCTCAGGGATTTGACGTTTGGCGTGCGGCAGAACAACTCGAACGCGGCGCGGCCGCTGAGACCCGGCGCGACATGCTCGGCGGCACCGAATACGCCTCGGATGACCTTCATTCCAAATGATGCCATATTGGCAGTCCATCCATTCGTTCAAGCATGAACATAATAGTTCAAACATGAACATTAAGCAAGACCTGCCCTGGGACAATCCGCGCTTTCGCAACTGGGTTGCGGTGGCGCGCGCCTGCCATGTGCTGGAGCGCACGCTGGCGACGAAACTCACGCCGCTCGACCTCAAGCCGGCGCAGCTCGACGTGCTGATGAACCTTTACCGCCACCCCGGCATGTCGCAGCACGACCTTGCCCGCAAGCTCCTGGTCGGCCGCTCCAACATCACCATGCTCTTGCCGCAGCTCGAGGCGCGCGGCCTGCTGCGCCGCGAGGGCGACGAAAAGGACAAGCGCGTGCTGCGGCTGAACCTCACGGAAGCCGGCGAAGCCTTGCTGATGCGGGCGCTGAAAGTGCACATGGCGCTGATCGAGAAGGCGATGAGCCAGTCGACGCCGGAACAGTGCGACATGATCGGCGAGCAGATGCGCAAGATCGCCGAAGTGCTCAAGGAAGCCTGACCGGCCCCGTTCCTCACCACATGGTCTTTTTGGCCCGCTCCGGCCATTCCTTGTCGTATGTGGCGCCGTCGATGTTCTTGCGGCTGGTGATCTCGAGGATCTGGCCGGGCGTCGGCAGCGACTTCGGATCGACGTGCTTTGCCGGATTCCAGAGATCGGAGCGCACGATGGCGCGGGCACACTGGAAATAGACGGTGTCGACCGCAACGACGGTGACCGACCGGGCCGGCTTGCCGTCGACCGTGAAGGAGGCGCAAAGCCCGGCATCGGTGGTGATGTGGGCGCGGCCGTTGACGCGCAGCGTCGTGCCGGAGCCGGGCACCAGGAAAAGCAGCCCGACGCGCGGATCGCGAATGATGTTCTTCAGCGAATCGGCACGGTTGTTGCCGCGCCTGTCGGGCATCATCAGCGTTTTCTCATCGACGAGGCGCACGAAGCCGGCAAGATCGCCGCGCGGCGAGCAGTCCAGCCCTTCCGGCCCGCTGGTCGCCAACGCCACGAAGGGCGAGGCCTCGATGAAGGCGGCATATTCGGGGATCACATGGTCGAGTTCCTTGACGATCGAGGCCTCGCCAGGCAGCCCGTAGAGCGCTTCGAGCTGTTCGACCGACGTGATGAGCGACATCTTTTCGCCTCCTGACCTTTTGCCGGCGCTACTCTATGTCCGTGACGCCTTGACGACAGCCGATCGCCAAATTTGGACCTGCGCCCGGGCTAGCGATCGCGGCTGAGCCCCTTCTCGGCCAGTTCGGCGAGATAGGCATTCCAGCGCTCGTCCTTCTCATGGCCGAGCGTGTGGAGATAGTTCCAGGTGAAGATGCCGGTGTCGTGGAAATCGTCGAAGGTGATCCGCACCGCGTAATTGCCGATCGGCTCGATCTTGAGGATCGCGACGTTGCGCTTGCCGGGCACGGTCACCCGCTGTTCAGGCGAATGGCCCTGCACTTCCGCCGAGGGCGAGGCGACGCGCAAAAGCTCCGCCGGCAATTCGAACGGTTGATCCCCGGGAAAAGTCACGGTGAGCAGCCTGCGGTCCTTCGAGACCCTCAGTTCCTTTGGCGCCGTCATGTCTGGTCCTGCGTGAGTCGCGCCCTTCCCTACGCTGCTTTGCGCGACGCTGAAAGGCCATGCAAGGCCGCCGACAGAGAATGTCGGTCGGGGAATGTTACCAAAGATCAAGACCTTCTATCTTGAATGCGCGGTTGGATCGTATCACATAGCTGTATATAACGACGCCGCTCAGGCCATGGGAAACGCTTGCAAATGGACATGATCGACCCCTTCGGTCGCACGATCAGCTATCTGCGCGTGTCGGTTACCGACCGCTGCGATTTCCGCTGCACCTATTGCATGGCCGAGGACATGACCTTCCTGCCGAAGAAGGACCTCTTGTCGCTCGAGGAGCTCGACCGGCTTTGCGGCGTCTTCATCGAAAAGGGCGTGAGAAAGCTCAGGCTGACCGGCGGCGAGCCGCTGGTGCGCAAGAACATCATGCATCTGGTGCGTCAGTTGTCGCGCCATCTCAAGAGCGGCGCGCTTGAAGAGCTGACGCTCACCACCAACGGCTCGCAGCTCTCGCGCTTTGCGGCGGAACTCGCCGACTGTGGGGTCAAGCGCATCAACGTCTCGCTCGACACACTCGATGCCGACAAGTTCCGCCAGATCACCCGCTGGGGCAATCTCGGCAAGGTCATGGAAGGCATCGACGCCGCGCAGGCGGCCGGGCTCAAGGTCAAACTCAACGCGGTGGCGCTACGCGACTTCAACGACGCCGAAATCCCCGAGATGCTGCGCTGGGCGCATGGCCGCGATATGGACCTCACCGTCATCGAAACCATGCCGATGGGCGAGATCGACGCCGACCGCACCGACCAATACCTGCCGCTGTCGCTGCTGCGCGCCTCGCTGGAGCGCCAGTTCACGTTGACCGACATCCCTTATAAGACCGGCGGCCCTGCGCGCTACGTCCAGGTCGCCGAGACCGGTGGCCGGCTCGGCTTCATCACGCCGATGACGCATAATTTCTGCGAGAGCTGCAACCGCGTGAGGCTGACCTGCACAGGCACGCTCTATATGTGCCTCGGCCAGGAAGACGCAGCCGACCTCAGGGCGCCGCTGCGTGCGTCCGAAGGCAACGAGCTGGTCGGCGAAGCCATCGACGAGGCGATCGGGCGCAAGCCGAAGGGCCATGATTTCATCATCGACCGCCGCACCAGCCGTCCCTCGGTATCTCGCCATATGAGCGTCACCGGCGGCTGATTTTTTCCGAAAATTGGTGCAGGATCACCTTTGGTCACTGACCTTGGGGGCACCATGAAGCGTCTTCATCTCATCCAGGGAGCGCCTTTGGCGATCGCCTTGTCGTCGTTGTTTGCAATCGTCACGACAACGGCAATCGCGAAGCCGTTCACCTACGTCAATGCGCGCTTCGGCAGCCTGCCAGGGGATCGTATTTCGCCTTGAGCGAGGAGGGATATTCGATCCAGACGGTGCGGATGACGCCATCCTTTCCGAACAGGCGTCGCTCGTAGAAGACCTTGTCGCCCTTGACGCCGGAGAGCACCGCCCAGTTCTTACCGGTCTTGCCGTAGGTCACCTTGTAGCCGGGTCCGGTGTTCGCCTTTTCGTCGTCGACGAAGCTTTTCGGTGTGTCGTTATCGACGTTGTAGATACCGGAGCAGGTCAGGCTGGCGCCGTCGGCGCTCAGCCATTGTTGCCCGTCGCCGTTTTCAGGCTCAGGCAAGCGGTCGCTGAAAATCTCGTCGGGAAAGGTGCAGGCGGTGGCAAATTCATGCTTTCGCTTGCAATGCTTGGCGTCGTTTCGATGCCGGCAGCCGGCATATGAACTTTCCCCCTTAGAGCGAAAAAATCGCGCTCGAAAGCTAGGCCGGAACAGGTCAGCGGTAAATCGGGCGGAGGCCATTGCGGAAGGTTTATTTGCGGCGTGTCGCCCGAGCTCAAGGCCCGCGCAGGCTTTTGGCGATGGTGGCCCAGTCGATCGGCGGCACCTACACGGTTTCCGGCACCAATTTCGACGGCTCGTCCTACGACGGCGAGGCAACCATCACGCTGACCAGCGAGACGACCTGCACCATCCATTGGGAAACCGGCGGCTCGTCCTCGGACGGCATCTGCATGCGCAACGACAATGCCTTTTCGGCAGGCTATGTGATGGGCAAGGAAATCGGCCTCGTCGTCTACAAGGTAGAGGACGACGGCTCGCTGCACGGGCTCTGGACCATCGCTGGCAAGGATGGCAACGGCACCGAGACGCTGACGCCGAAGAAATAAGGCCCACTGTTTTCCCGAAAGCTGGGCCGCAGCAGATGCTGTGGCCCATTTCTTTGACGTTGCTGTTTCCCACTTGCCTGCTAGAGGCTTGATCCAAGAATAATTGGAAACGCCCTTGCCTCTCTCGCCCAATCTTCGCGGCGCGCTGTTCATGGTCGTGGCCATGATCGGCTTCACGCTCAACGACGCGATCACCAAATTCTCGTCCGAATCGATGAACATGGCGCAGGTCATGTTCGTGCGGGGCGCTTTCGCGTCGCTCTTCGTCGGCCTGCTCGCCTGGCGGCGCGGCGCGCTTGCCGATCCCCGCGCCATGCTGCAGCCGATGGTGGCCGTGCGCGTTGCCGGTGAGGCCGGTGCCACGGTCTCCTTCCTCGTCGCTCTGGCGCACCTGCCGATCGCCAATGTCTCGGCCGTGCTGCAGGCGCTGCCGCTGGCCGTGACGATGGGGGCCGCGCTTTTCTTCGGCGAAGGCGTCGGCTGGCGGCGTTGGCTCGCCATCGCCGTCGGCTTTGCCGGCGTGCTGATCATCGTGCGGCCGGGTTTCGAGGGTTTCAGCGCCTATTCGCTGCTGGCGCTGACGAGCGTCGTCTGTTGCGCCGTGCGCGACCTGGCCACCAAGCGCATCCCGCATGCGATCCCGACCATGCTGGTGTCGACGGCGACGGCGCTGGCCATGACCGTGCTTGGCGCGCTGCTGCTGTCGCCGATGGGCGGCTGGACGCCGATGAGCGCCGACGCGACAGCACTGCTGGCGCTGGCTGCGGTGCTGGTGCTCATCGGCTATCAGTTCATCATCATGGCGATGCGCTCGGGCGACATCTCCTTCATCGCGCCCTTCCGTTACACCGCATTGCTGTGGTCGATCCTGCTCGGCCTCGTCATCTTCGGCGACATCCCCGACCTGCCGATGATCATCGGCGCCGCGATCATCATCGGCTCCGGCCTCTACGCGCTCTATCGCGAGCGCGTCGTCGGCCGGCGGCAGACTGCCGCCGAAAGCGCTGGACCCGACATGGCGCCGGACGGCATATAGGTCCGATGGACCGAAGCGTTGCGGGCATCATCCTGGCGGGAGGCCGGTCGCGCCGGATGGGCGGCGGCGACAAGCCCTTGCTTTCGCTCGGCAAAGCCAGGCTGATCGACCATGTCGCCGCGCGTCTCAAGCCGCAGGTCGGCACGCTTGCGCTCAACGCCAATGGCGACCCCGCGCGATTTGCTGCCATGAACCTTCCGGTGCTCGCCGACACGGTGCCGGGCCATGCCGGCCCGCTGGCCGGCATTCTGACCGGCCTCGAATGGGCGGCGGAGAACGCAGCCTGCCAGTCGCTGGTGAGCGCGGCTGGCGACACGCCGTTCTTCCCCGGCGATCTCGTCGAGCGGCTGACAGCCGCTGCCAGGGAGCGGCCGGGTGCGATCGCGGTCGCCAGTTCCGACGACAGATGGCACCCGACTTTCGCGCTCTGGCCACTTGGCCTCAGCGATGCCCTGCGCCATTTCCTGATCGACGAGGACAATCGCCGCGTCTCGGCCTTCATGGAGCGGCACGGTTTTGTCCAGGTGGAGTTTCCGATGATCGAGGCCGAAGGCCAGCGGATCGACCCGTTCTTCAACATCAACACGCCGGACGACCTTGCGCAGGCCGAACGTCTGTTGCAAAGCCTCCAGCCATGAGACGCGTATTCGGCATCACCGGCTGGAAGAACTCCGGCAAGACGACCCTGACCGAAAAGCTGGTCGCCGAACTGGTCCGCCGCGGCTGGACGGTCTCGACGGTGAAGCATGCCCATCATGACTTCGACATCGACAAGCCTGACACGGACTCCTTCCGTCATCGCCAGGCCGGCGCCATGGAGGTCGCGATCGTTTCCGGCCGGCGCTGGGCGCTGATGCACGAGCTTCGCAACGAGGTCGAGCCGAAGCTGGACGAAATCCTGGCGCGGCTGACGCCTTCCGACATCGTGCTCGTCGAAGGCTACAAGCGCGAAGCGCACAAGAAGATCGAGGCGAGACGGCTGGACGCCAAGGACCGGACACCGCTTTCCGCCAGCGACCCGAACATCGTCGCTGTCGCCGCCGACTTTCCGGTCGAGGGCGAAAACCTGCCTGTCTTCGACCTCGACGATACGAAATCGATAGCCGACTTTATCGAACGCGCCACCAGCCTCGTCACAAAAGGCAAGTAACGCTGCGGCACACGGTGATTGTCGTTTGCTGTTGATTTGCAGTTGCTTTTTTCTTGGAAAGAGTGGGAGTATCCCGCGCAGCGGGCGGTCAAGAAGCTCCGCCCACAAGAGCCGCACGGGACAGCGGCCATGACAATATGAGAGGATTATCATGCGTATTGCACTGCGTATCGCGCTCGCCGCTTCGGCCGCGCTGCTGACACTTGGCGTCGCCCAGGCTCAGGAAAAGACCTTGAGGATCGGCACCGAAGGCGCGTATCCGCCCTTCAACAACCTGACCTCGGACGGCCAATTGGTCGGCTTCGACATCGACATCGCCAAGGCCCTCTGCGACGAAATGAAGGTGAAGTGCACCTTCGTCGCGCAGGACTGGGACGGCATCATCCCGGCGCTCCAGGCCGGCAAGTTCGACGCCATCGTCGCCTCGATGTCGATCACGCCCGAGCGCCAGGAGAAGGTCGACTTCACCCACAAATACTACAACACGCCCTCGGCGATCGCCGTGCCGAAAGATTCGCCGCTCAAGGGCGTGACCAAGGAAGACCTCGCCGGCAAGAATATCGGCGTCGCCACCACGACGACCCATTTCAATTATGCCTCGAAGACCTATACGGACAGCACCATCAAGGGCTATCCGAGCAGCCCCGAGGAGCAAGCCGATCTCGCCAACGGTCGTCTCGACGCTATCGAGGACGATATCGTCGTGCTGCAGCAGTGGCTGGATTCGCCTGACGGCGCCTGCTGCAAGATCCTCGGCCAGCCATCGCCGCAGCCGGTCGAAATCTTCGGACCGGGCGCCGGCATTGCCGTGCGCAAGGGCGAGACCGACCTGGTCAACAAGCTGAATTCCGCGATCGACGCCATCCGCGCCAACGGAAAGTACAAGGAAATCAACGACAAGTACTTCAAGTTCGACGTCTACGGCGCCGAGTCCTGATCATTGCGCTCGGGGCGGTGAGGACCACCTCACCGCCCTTCCTTCATTCCGGGATCGCCACGGAGACACGCCCCGCCAATGCCGGCCCAAAGCATTTGGACACTTCTCAGTTGGGGCCCCGATGGCTGGAGTGACGATATCGCCTCTGGCGTGCTGGTCACGATTGCGCTGGCGCTCGCCACGCTTCCGATCGGCCTGGTGATCGGCTTTTTCGTCGCCTTCGCCAAACAGTCGCAAGAACCATCGCTGCGGCTCGCTGCCAACATCTACACGACCGTCTTTCGCGGCCTGCCCGAGCTGGTGACGCTGTTCCTGTTCTTCTTCGGCATGCCGCTGCTGCTGCAATATGTCGTGCGCCTGTTCGAACCCGAGGCGACGGTCGACGTCAACAGCTTCATTGCCGGCATGATCGTGCTGTCGCTGATCTTCTCGTCCTACGCCAGCGAGGTCTTTCTTTCCGCCTTTCGCGCCATTCCCAAGGGCCAGTATGAGGGCGGCTACGCCATTGGCCTTTCGAAATGGCAGACCATGCGCCTGGTGGTCCTGCCGCAACTGCTGCGCATCGCTTTCCCGGGGCTGGAGAATTGCTGGCTCAGCCTGCTCAAGGACACCTCGCTGGTTTCGGTCGTCAACCTCGCCGAAACCTTGCGCAATGCCGGCGTCGCGGCCCGCGTCACCAAGCATTCCTTCCTGTTCTACAGCGTCGCGGCGCTGGTCTTCCTTGTGCTGGCCATCCTGTCGTCGATCGCGACCGGCTATATCCTGCGCTCGCTCGGGCGGAGGGAAGCGCGATGAGCGTCAGCCAGGCTATCGCCATCGACAAACCGCCGCCGCAGGCGCGCGGCTGGCCGCGCGCGCGCATCGTCGGCTATGCGCTTGTCGGCGTGTGGGCCCTTTTCGGTACCGGCATCGTGGCCTATCTGGTCCACGCCTGGAACGCCGAGTTCTTCGCCAGATACGCGCCGGCCTATCTGCAAGGACTTGGGACCACCCTGTCGCTGGTGGCCATCTCGATGGTGACCGGCGCGATCCTGTCGCTGCCCGTCGCCTATGGACGCATGTCGAAGAACAGGATCCTTTCCGGTCTTGCCTATTGCTACGTCTATTTCTTCCGCGGCACGCCGCTGCTCGTGCAGACCTACCTCGTCTATTACGGCGTCGGCTCCTTTCGGCCCGAACTCGAAACGGTCGGCCTGTGGTGGTTCTTCCGTGAAGCCTTCTACTGCGGCGTCTTTGCCTTCTCGCTCAACACTGCCGCCTACCAGGCCGAAATCCTGCGCGGTGCCATCGAGAGCGTGCCCAGGGGCCAGTGGGAAGGAGCCGCATCGCTCGGCCTGCACAAGCTGCAGACGCTGCGCAAGGTCATCATGCCGCAGGCGATCATCGTGGCGTTGCGACCTTACGGCAACGAGCTCATCCTGATGATCAAGGCTTCGGCAATCGTCGCCATCATCACCGTCTACGACCTGATGGGCAACGCCAAGCTCGCCTATGCAAAATCCTTCGACATCCAGGCCTATATCTGGGTGGCGATCGTTTATCTGGTGATGGTCGAGATCCTGCGCCATGGCGTCGAATGGATCGAGCGCCGGATCACCGTTCACCTCAAACGATAGAGCGCGCATGCGCGTCGGCCTGCACCAGCCGAAGCGGCTCTGCATGCCTTGACGAATTTTTCCCATAGCCTAGACCTTCCGCCACTGAAATCTCCGTTTTGTTGGAAGGCAGGCTTAATGGCATCGGTTGCATTTCTCGGTCTTGGCGTCATGGGCTACCCGATGGCCGGGCATCTCAGGAACAAGGGCGGCCACGACGTCACCGTCTACAACCGCACCACCGCCAAGTCCGAGCAATGGGTCGCCCAGCATGGCGGCAAGCTGGCGCTGACGCCGGCCGAAGCGGCCGAAGGCAAGGACTTCGTTTTCTCCTGCGTCGGCAATGACGACGACCTGCGCTCGGTGACGACCGGCGCCAAGGGCGCCTTTGCCTCGATGAAGAAGGGCTCCGTCTTCATCGACAACACCACGGCTTCGGCCGAAGTTGCGCGCGAATTGGCCGAAGCTGCTGAAAAAGCCGGTTTTTCTTTCCTCGACGCGCCGGTGTCTGGCGGTCAGGCGGGTGCCGAGAACGGCGTTTTGACGGTAATGGTCGGCGGTGAGCAATCGGCCTTCGACAGGGCCAGGCCCGTCATCGACGCCTATGCCCGCATGGTCGGGCTGATGGGGCCGGCCGGCGCCGGCCAGCTCACCAAGATGATCAACCAGATCGCCATCGCCGGGCTTGTGCAGGGGCTGGCCGAGGGCATCCATTTCGGCAAGAAGGCCGGGCTCGATATCGAGAAGGTCATCGAGGTGATCTCCAAGGGCGCTGCCGGCTCCTGGCAGATGGAAAACCGCCACAAGACGATGAATGCCGGCAAATACGATTTCGGCTTCGCCGTCGACTGGATGCGCAAGGATCTCGGCATCTGCCTTGCCGAGGCCAACCGCAACGGCGCCAAGCTGCCGGTGACGGCGCTGATCGACCAGTTCTACAAGGACGTGCAGGATATGGGCGGCAGGCGCTGGGACACGTCCTCGCTGCTGGCGCGCCTGGAAAAATAAACGGCGATGGCCCTTCCCGATCCGAGCTGGAGCGCCCACGACACCGTCGCCCATCTGCGCTCGATCGGCAAACAGGAGAACCTTGTCGGCATGGCGCGCTTCGGCATCAACACCGCGACCGCGCTCGGCATCGGCAATTCCGACCTGCGGCCGCTGGCGCGCAAGCTGAAAAAGAACCACGAGCGCTCGCTGCTTTTGTGGGACACCGGCATCCGCGAGGCGCGATTGATGGCGGCCTTCACCGGCGAGCCGAAGAAGCTCGACATCGGCCAATGCCGGCGCTGGGCCGCCGATTTCGACAGCTGGGAGATCGTCGATACCGTCGCGGACCTGTTCGCGGCGACGCCGTTCTGGCGCGAGTTGATCGACGAATTCGCCGAGGACGAGCGAGAGTTCGTCCGCCGCACCGCCTTTGCCATGCTGGCCTGGGGCGCGGTGCACCTGAAGAAGGAGCCGGACGCGACCTTCCTTGCCTATCTGCCGCTGATCGAAAAGCATGCGGGCGATCCGCGCAACTTCGTCCGCAAGGCGGTGAACTGGGCGCTGCGGCAGATCGGCAAGCGGTCGATGACGCTGCACACCCCTGCCCTAGCGCTTGCCGAGAAACTGGCGGCATCGTCCGACAGCACGGCGCGCTGGATCGGCAGGAACGCCGTCAAGGAACTGACGGATGCCGGACAGCTCGAACGACTCGCCGCCAGAGAAACTTGACCTCGCTTCCATCCGCTTCATCGAGGTGACGCGGGAGACGCGCGGCCGTTTCGAAAACCTGTTCGAGCAGCCGGGCGCGCCGAAATATTGCTGGTGTATGGCCTGGCGCCACTCCAGCCGCGATCACATTGAGAACCACGAGAAGAAGCGCATGATGATGGCGCTGATCGATGAAGGCACGCCGATCGGCATCGTCGCCGAACTCGACGGCAGGATGGTTGGCTGGTGTTCAGTCGCGCCGCGCGAGACCTATCGCAGGCTGTCGAAGCAGCAGGACGACAGCGAGACCGGCGTCTGGTCGATCGTCTGCTTCTATGTGCCGAGGGTCCTGCGAGGCGGCGGGCTGGCTTCCGTACTGCTCGATGCTGCGATCGAGCATGCCTTCGCCAAAGGCGCGCGGACGGTTGAGGCCTATCCGGTCGACGAGGCCGCGCCGAGCTATCGTTTCATGGGTTTTCGCGACAGTTTCGTCGCGCGCGGATTCCATGAGGTCGGCACGGCCGGCACTCGCCGGCATGTGATGCGGCTCACCCGTTGATGCTGGCTCCAATGCATTTGTCGGGACACAGATACGGAACGGGCTACCGCCGCAGATCGCGCACGCCGAGTTCTTTCCACATCCACTCGAAACTGTAAGTCGCCATGGGATGAGTCGGGTCAGGCTGCTTGGCGATCTGATTTTCCATGTATTTCAGCCAGTCGGCGACCTTTTGTCGGCCGGCCGGAGTCTTGGCGGCCTGACGCGGCGTCTTGTTCCCCAACATTTTGACCGGCTGATCGAGAGTTTCCAGATAATGCCGATCCAGGTACTCGTGGACCTTCTGTTCGGCGATTTCGGGGGTGATGCTCGATCCCGACGTTTCGGCGCCGCTACGCGGCTCCTCGGCCATCATCTGTTCGACTGTCCTGATCTCAGTTAATGGCGCCCGGACAAGATCGCCAAGGACCTGTTGGATCAGAGCCGTTCCTCTTGCCGCGCGCGCGGCGGAATTGGCCGACAGATGCAGGAAACGGCCCTTCAACTCGACATTGCCAAGCACGAGCGGACCGTTGTCCATCGTGGTGTCCATAGAAGGAGCGGCCGCCGCTTTTGTTTTGTTGCCGCTTTTCGGGGTCTCCTCCAGCCAGTTCCAGAATTTCGCGTCTGCTTGAGACAAGGCCGGAATATCGTTCAATCGAGCGGCGATATCCTCCTGCCTCACGGCGGACCCGAGGGGAAAGCGAACGTTGTGGAATGCGATCTCGTCACCATCGGTATTCTGCAGCCGAGGCCCCGCGACCCTTCCAAGCGTGTCGAACAACCATGAGAGCGTGAACATGAAAGCTGCCGCCTGCAGCTCGTCGTCTTTGATGGCAGGCAGCTTTTTCGCATTTCTTTTGCCGAACAGGCCCCGCAACCCGTCGAACAATGTTTCCGTGGCCTGAGGGGTAAAGGGCAAGACACCGCCAGCCATGACGTTTTTGCCCATGATGGGTACGATCCGCGCGGCAAGCCTGTCCCACTGCTTCAACGTCTTGGTGGCAGTGCCCTCGCTGACGACGATCGGCTCACCGCCGCGGATAAGGTCGCGTGCCATAAAAGACGTTCCTGGAACGACGTCGCTCACCTCATACAAACTCATGACGGAGGTGCGCAGCGCCACCATATACGCCCTTGATTGCGCGCTTTCCTTCCAGCCTCGGCGCTTCAGATATTCGTCGACCATGTTGGTGGGTTCGCCCTCGAAATCCTGCGTCAGGAAATCCTCGAAAACGCAACCCCAAAGGGCGTTCGTCCAGTGGTCACCGAGGACTTCGGCAAGGTCTTCAAAATCCCCTTCGCCCTCGTCGAGGACCGGGCCGAAATGCTCGTTGAAAACTGCCTCGAAGCATTCGCGCCATTCGTCACGGGCAAGAAATTTCATCAGCCCCCTGAGATCGTGGCTGGTCGGCATGGAACTTCTCCAGATTCTTGCGCGCCGGGCACCGCGCGACGCGGGTTCGCTGCCATTATTTGTCGGGCTATTTTCAGCGTCGCTCCCGCAACCAGGCAAGGCCTGGGCAACGATTTCCCGGTGTTTCTTCCATGCGCCTTTCCGCCAGAGCGTTTCTGCGGCGCCCACCAATTCCATCGGGCCCCCAAAAATGCCTCAGAGATCACGGCAGTTTTACTCGCTCGCAATCATGGACCGACCAGAATGGAGCCAATGAACGACCTTCTCAACACAGGCACGATCATCGCCGCGGTGCTTGGCCTTGCCGTTAGTCAGGCCTCGGCAGAAACCGCGCACATCTTCTGGAAGGATCTGCGCCCCGCGACGCAGGCGGTTGCGGCTGACGCCAACCTGCCAATGATCGCGGCCAAACTGCCCGATCACGGCGAAACATTGTCTCTGAGTCTCCAGGACAAAACCATTCAGCTGGCCGGCTATGCCTTGCCGGTCGATCGCGATGGCGACCTCGTCTACCAGTTCCTGTTGGTGCCATGGACGGGTGCCTGCAGCCACATGCCGACGCCGCCGCCCAACCAGATCGTGCTTGTGACGCCGGCACATCCCTACAAGATGGCGAAGGCCTATCAATCGGTTTCGGTCACCGGCGTGCTGAAGCCCGGCATGTAGAAGAGCCAGCTCTTCATCCTCGACGGCGTCTCGATCGTCCAGTCGGGCTACACGGTGCGCAGAGCCGAAGTGGCAAGCGTCGATACCGTGCCTGACGCGGTCACGCTGCCGGTCAACTCGCCGTGGAATTTCCTCAACAAAAAGAAGAATTAGGCTCTATCGCTTCAGATAACAGTCACGCCGCGTTCGCGCCGGATTCCTTGTCGAGCACCATGTAGTCGAGCGGGATTTCGGTCGTGTACTTGATCTGCTCCATGGCGAAGGACGACGACACGTCGCGGATCTCGATCTTGGCAATCAGCCGCTTGTAGAAGGCGTCGTAGGCAGCGATGTCGGGCACCACCACGCGCAGCAGATAGTCGACGTCGCCGCTCATGCGGTAGAACTCGACCACTTCCGGAAATTCCTGGATGACCTCGGAGAAACGCCGCAGCCATTCATGGCTGTGCGAATTGGTGCGGATCGACACGAAGACGGTGACGCGCACATTCACCCTCTCATGGTCGAGAATGGCCACGCGCCGCTTGATGACGCCCTCTTCCTCGAGCTTCTGGATGCGCCGCCAGCACGGCGTGGTCGACAGGCCGACTTTCTTGGCGACATCGGCGACCGCAAGTGTCGCATCCTCCTGCAGGAGGCGGAGAATTTTTCGGTCAAGGCGGTCCATTGGGAGACTCCAGGGGAATAGTTTCGCTATATTCCCTTTTATCTGGGCCTTTCACAAGAAAGAAATTCTGCCGACGGTGGCAAAAGCGAGTGATTTCTTGCCGGATGCCTAACCGATGCGATAGCGGATTTCCGACCGCAGGAAAGGCAGCAAATCCATTTCAAACCAGGGATTCTTCTTCAGCCAGCCGGTATTTCGCCACGATGGATGCGGCAGCGGCAACACTTTCCGGCTGGCCGGCGCATCCCAGACAGCGCGCCAGTTCCTGACAGTTTCCGTCAGCGACGGCCCTCGCGCCGTGCCCATGTGCCAGGACTGCGCGTAGCCGCCGATCGTCAGCACCAGATCGATTTGCGGCATCAGCGCCATCAGTTCGGCTCGCCATGCAGGCGCGCATTCACGGCGCGGCGGCAGGTCGGCCCCCTTGGCGTCCTGGCCAGGGAAGCAGAAACCCATCGGCACGATGGCGAATTTTTCCGTGTCGTAGAACTCTTCGCTGGTGACGCCGAGCCAGCTTCTAAGACGATCTCCGGAGGCGTCGGTGAACGGCATGCCCGAGATGTGGACCTTGGTGCCCGGCGCCTGGCTGGCGAGCAGGATGCGAGCGCTCGACGATGGCCTCAGCACCGGGCGCGGCTCGTGCGGCAAGGGCCGGCCGCGCGGATGCTCGACGCAGATGCGGCAGGCCCGCACCCTCGCCGTCAGGCTTTCCAGTTCTCCACTTGTGCCGTGCAGTTCGTCCAAAACGCGGGTCTCAGGCAGTAGCGCTCGGTCGGCTTGTCAGCGCCCCGTACCAACGCAATACGTTGGTGCAATCCTCCGGCACCTTGATGCGCGCCGGCTTCATAAAGTCGATGGCGATCATCCCGGTGATGTCGGCGACCGAATAGGCATCGCTGGCAGCGAATTCCCTGTCCGCCAGCTCGCGGTCGAGCAGATACAGGAATTCGATCGCCTTCGGCTTGTTGGCCTCGCCCCATTCGGGGATCTGCGGCACCTCCCATTCCTTCATCGCCGGATGGATGTGCCGGAAGGCGGCGGCGACGCAGCTCAAGAGGTTGAACTCCATGCGCCTTTGCCACATCTCGACCTTGGCCTTGCCGAGAGCGCCTTTGCCGAACAACACGGGCTCGGGATGCAATTCCTCGAAGTAGCGGCAGATGGCGATGGATTCGGTGATGATGGTGCCGTCGTCGAGCTCGAGCACCGGCAACCGCCGCAGTGGATTGCGCGACGCCACGGGCTGCTCGCGATGCTCCAGCGCGCCCATGTCGACAGGCACCAGCGGAACGGTCAATCCCTTCTCCGCCAGGAAGACCCGGACCCGTCTGGGGTTCGGCGCGCGGCCGCCATCGAACAGCTTCATTCCATTCTCCCGATCTCTCGCTCGATCATAGGTCGGGCTTCAATGCATGTCGCCCAAAAGTGCGCAGCGGTTTTGGGAGAACGACATGCATCAAACAGAGCATCGCCAGGACGTCATCACCAGAAACGAACAAGCTCGCGCAGCGCATCACCGAGCGAAGCCAACGTGCCGTGCCTCCTTTCGACCGGCTGATCGTGGTGGCTGTCGCGCCAGTCCTGCGGCTCCTCGAAGGAGCCTGCCCAGATGCCGGCCTTGGCGGCGCGCGCAACGGCCTCCTCGGTTTCGAAGTCGCCGAAGGCGACGGCCCATCCGGCCTGGACCTGAGCACGGTTGAGGTCCGTCTCGCCTGCCTTGCAGTCGCCGAGCAGCCGGCCGTAACGGTCGCGCTGCCAGCCGCGCAGGAAACCGGCCTGCCGGCGATCAGCCGCACCAGCGATTGCCGCGCGAGCTTGCCGCAAGGGTAGTCGGCGGCGTCCTTGAGGCACGTCTGCGTGTATTCCGGAGCGTCGATGCCGCGCATGCGGATGCGCTCTGTTCCCAGCGTGATCGAATCGCCGTCAATGACGATGGCAGTGCCCTGCTCCTTGCGCGTCTCGAAACGGTCGAGCCGCGCCGCCACCAAAATGAACAGGCCAAGCAGAACCGCGGTCAGCCCATAATCCAGCAGCTTGCGCCAAAGGCTGCGCGGCGGCCGCGGAACATATCGCCGGCGCGGTCGTCGCGACCAGGAACGGCTCATATGGCAAACAGTCTCTTAATCATTCGAACGTAGCTTAACGAACTTGAAAATCGCTGCGCGCGGAAATTGAACTTGCATGCCTCTGCTACGCTCGGACACAGCGGACAAATTCATTGTGGACCGCAGGAAACCGCATCGCAACAGCGATGTGGCGCGCGCGGTGCGCAGGACGCGTGACCGTCTTTCCCAGCAGGCCGGCAGCCTCGACTTCGACCGCGAACTGCTGAAGCTGCATGCGCGCGCCATGATGGTCAGCGCGATCGCCATACCGCTGCTCGTACTTGCCGTGGCGGCTATCGCCCGCTTTGCCGGCCTGGGCAACCAGGTTGCCGTTTGGGCTCTCTTCACCCTGCTCTGCTACACCATCGTCGCTTTCATGGCGCGGCGCGTCGAGCGCACGGAAGCGTCCGAGCTCGACCCGATGCAAACGCGCCGCGATTTCCTGATCGCCCATTCGCTGTGCGGCCTCGGTTGGGCCTGGTTCGCCTGGCTCGGCTGCCACACGTGCCAGGTCGACCAGTTCCACGTCGTCAAGGCCATGGTGCTTCTGGTCGCCATGGGGACGACTGCTGTCACGGCGTCGTCGCTGAGCGGCGCACTGCTCGCGACCTTCGCGGTTCCCGTGGCGGTCTATGTCTATACGGTTATACGCCTGTGGATGCCGATCGAGGGGATCATGGCGGCGCTCCTGGTCGCCGCCCTGCCCTTCTTCGGCTATGTCGCGCGCCATCTCAACCAGGCCTCGTGGATGGTGCTCTCCTTCCGCTCCGAAAAGGACGCGCTGATCGCCGAGGTGGAGACGGCGAAATCGATGTCCGACGAGGCCAGGCGGCGCGCCGAAGACGCCAATCTTGCGAAGTCGCGCTTTCTCGCCTCGATGAGCCACGAGCTCAGGACACCGCTCAACGCCATCCTTGGCTTCTCCGAAGTGATGGCCAATGAAGTCCTCGGGCCGATGAACAACCCGACCTATCGCGACTACGCGCATGATGTGCATGAATCCGGACAGCATCTGCTCGACTTGATCAACGAGATCCTCGACCTGTCGCGCATCGAGGCCGGCCGCTACCAGCTCAACGAGGAGCCGGTGGCGCTGGTGACGATCGTCGAGGACTGCTGCCACATGATGGAGCTTCGGGCCCGCAACAAGGACATTCGCGTCATCCAGGAGTTCGAGACCACCCTGCCGCGCCTGTTTGGCGACGAGCGGGCAATCCGTCAGATCACGCTCAACCTGTTGTCCAATGCGATCAAGTTCACCCCGTCGGGAGGCGAGGTCCGTGTCCGCGTCGGCTGGACGGCGGGCGGCGGCCAGTACATCTCGGTCAAGGACAACGGCCCGGGCATTCCGGACGAGGAAATTCCGGTGGTGCTTTCCGCCTTCGGCCAGGGCTCGATCGCCATCAAGAGCGCCGAACAGGGAACCGGCCTCGGTCTGCCGATCGTGCAGGGGCTGCTTGACATGCATGGCGGCGAGTTCGAGCTTCACTCCAAGCTGCGCGAAGGCACCGAGGCGATCGCCATTTTCCCGCTGAGCCGGGTGATGGAGGAATTGCCGGCGCTGCCGACCAAGGAGGTTGCGGCGCGCAGGCGCTAGAGCCTGACCGCTGCTGCCATACCGGAACTGGTGAGCGCTGCTGCCTTGACGAGACTGGCCGCCAGCCCTGCTCCGACCCCTTCGCCGTGATTGAGGCCAAGATCGAGCAGTGGCCTGAGCCCAAGCCGATCGGCGACCTTGGCATGCCCGGGCTCGGGCGACAGACTGGCGAGCAGGCAATGGTCGAGCGCGGCGGGATTGACCCTGTGCAGAACTGCGGCGGCAGCCGTTGCCACGAACCCGTCGAGCAGTACCGGGATCTTCTGCATGCGGGCGGCAAGAATGGCGCCGGCGATCGCCGCGAACTCGCGGCCGCCGACCCGGCGCAAGGCTTCGAGCGGATCGCCGAGGCTGGCGCCGTGAAAGGCGAGCGCCCGATCGACGGCTTTCGCCTTGCGCGCGATCATTGCCGCATCCGCGCCCGATCCCGACCCGACCCAGTCGGCGCCCTCTTCTCCGAACAGCGCCGCGCACAACGCGGCTGCGATCGTGGAGTTGCCGACGCCGAGATCACCCAGGCAAAGAAGGTCGGCGCCGCCGGCGACGGCTTCCATGCCGAAGGCCATGGTGGCGGCACAGCCGCGCTCGTCGAGCGCCGCTTCCTCGGTGATGTCTCCCGTCGGGATATCAAGCGCCAGATCGAAAACCTTCAGGCCGAGGTCGTTGGCGATGCAGACCTGGTTGATCGCGGCGCCGCCGGCGGCGCAGAGCTCGACCGCATCGGCGGTTGCCGAGACCGGCCGCGGCGAGATGGCATGCCGGACAGCGCCGTGGTTGCCGGCAAAGATCGCCACAAGCGGCCGGTTCACGGCCGGCGGCGCGCGCCCGCTCCAGGCGGCGAGCCAGGCAGCAATATCCTCGACCCGGCCCAGCGAGGCTTTCGGCTTGTCGGCTTTGGCAAACAACATGCGGACACGGGTTTCGGCGGCGGCGTCCGCCGGCGGCAGCGTCGCCAGGAGAGTGCGGAAATCATCGAAAGGCTTTGCGGTCATGTCGGATGCGGTCTCTTTGCGGGAACAGGCAGCGGCATAGCCGCCTTCACTGCCCGGCACAACCGCCCGCAATGCCGCGAAAGTGCCGGTTGACGGCGCATTGCGGAGGGCTTGCATTGGCTTCGCGGTTGCACCATGTGCAATGAACGCAAGAGAACAGCATGACCGCCATCGAATCTCCCTGCATACTCGTCTGTTCGATCGACATGAAAACCGGCTTCTGCTTCGGCTGCGGCCGCACGCGTGACGAAATCGCGAGCTGGCTCACCATGACGCCGGAAGTCCGCCGGGCGGTCATGACCGAGTTGCCGGCGCGGCTGGAGACGGTCGAACGCCGGCCCCGTCGCGAAACGCGGCGCGCCCGCATGGCGCGCGAGCGCGACATGTTGTGAGGAAGGGCTGGCCATGAACCGCCTGTTCTGGATCGTCATGCTGGTGATCGGCGCCGCCGTGATCCTGCTGATGATGAACGATTCCGCCGGCCGAACCTTCGGCATCGAGAACCACGATTTCAGCCGGCTGATCTGGGTTGGTGTGCTGGTGGCGGTGATCGGCGCGAGCCTTGTTCGCTCGGGCAGGCCGCTCGGTGACATGGCGCGCAATCTCGGCGTCTGGGCCGCGATCGTGCTGGCGCTGATCGCAGGTTACCAATATCGCTACGAGCTGCAGGACGTTGCCAGCCGCGTCACGGCCGGCCTCGTTCCGGGAAGCCCTTTGGCGCTGGGCGTGGACAATGGACGTGCCACGGTCACGCTCGACAAGGCCGACAACGGCCATTTCGAAGCGCGTATCCTGGTCAACGGCACGCCGGTGCGGACGGTGGTCGACACCGGCGCGACCAGCACGGTGCTGACGGCGGAGGACGCCCAGGCCGCCGGCTTCAACCCGGCGGCGCTCAGCTACACCGTGGACGTTTCGACCGCCAACGGCATGGCGCGCGCCGCTACCGTGAGGGCCAACGAGATGGCGATCGGCGGCATCGTGCGCAAGGATATGCCGGTCATGGTCGCGGCGCCCGGCATGCTCGAGCAAAGCCTGCTCGGCATGAACTTCATCAGTTCGCTGTCGGGTTTCGACGTGCGCGGCGACCGTATGGTGCTGCGCGATTAACGCAGTCGCGGGCTCAGGCCGCTTCGGTTTCCGCCGCCGCGAAATCTATTGCCGCGAAGGCCGTCTTCAGCACCTGCGGCCCGGCGCCGGGTTTGTTGGCGTCGGTGGACAGGATCTGCCGGTAGCGGCGCGCGCCTGGGAGCCCATGGAACAGCCCGACCATATGGCGCGTGACATGGCCGAGCCGCCCGCCCTTCTCGATATGACGCTCGGCGTAGCCCGCCATGGCGTCGATCAGCGCGGCATAATCGAAGTCGGCCGGTGCGTCGCCATAAAACGCGGCATCGACGCCGGTAAGGATTCCCGGCGTATGATAGGCCGCGCGGCCGAGCATGGCGCCGTCGACATGGGCGACATGCGCCGATGCCTCCTCAAGCGATTGAATACCGCCATTGATGCCTATGAATTCGTTCGGCTTTCCGGCTTTCAGCCGGTAGACGCGTGGGTAGTCGAGCGGCGGCACATCGCGATTTTCCTTGGGGCTGAGCCCTTCCAGCCACGCCTTGCGGGCATGCACCCAAAGCGCATCGGCGCCGGCCGCGAATACACCATCCGCCAGCGTGTCGAGCGCGGGCTCAGGGTCCTGATCGTCGACGCCGATGCGGCATTTGACGGTGACCGGGATTTTTACCTCAGCCTTCATCGCCGCGACGCATTCGGCCACCAGCGCCGGCGTCTTCATCAGGCAGGCGCCGAATGTGCCTGACTGGACGCGGTCCGACGGGCAGCCGACATTGAGGTTGATCTCGTCATAGCCGAACGCCTCGCCGATGACAGCCGCCTCGGCAAGCTTCCGCGGATCGGAGCCGCCGAGCTGCAGGGCAACCGGATGCTCGACGCCGTCGAATCCAAGCAGACGCTCGCGCACGCCATGAATGACCGCCTCCGCCACAACCATCTCGGTGTAGAGCAGCGCGCGGCGGGTCAACTGACGGTGGAAGAACCGGCAATGCCGGTCCGTCCAGTCCATCATTGGTGCTATGGCGAGCGTCGTCTGCATAAGCCTGTTCGATCTTTCCGGCGGTCCCACAATCAAGCCCACAGGGCACGATCTAGTATATTTTCTTTTATTTTCAAACAGTTCCTACAGGAGGGACAAAAGTCCCCCTTCGAGAGGGACCATTTCCCCACGTCACAGATTTCCAGAAAAATCAATACTTCGATTTGAACTTTCCACAAATAAGAGTAAACTTTTTATGCTCATGTTCTGAGCGGGAGGCGTACAGGCAGTAAATGCCTGTTTTAGAGGGGCGGGGTTTGAGTATGCCCTCATCATTGATCCTTGGCGCCCATCATTGGCGGGTTGCCCCTGCGCATAGGGCGCATCCGCCTGGAAATGCCTGACGGGGCATGGAGCGGAGGGTCAGCGGCGGCTTCTCCCAACCCCCTCTACCCCCGTGAGCCAAATCACCACTCCAGTTTTCTTTAATGATGACGCGTAGCGCCGGCCCATGCCGGCGAATGCGCGCCCGTGCGGCCGGTCGCCAGTGTTGGGGCTGACGTCGCGCCTGTCGCATTTGAAATCAGGGAGAACCCTCATGACGATCAGCTTCATTCTCAACAACCCGGCCGTCAACGATCAGACCGCTGGTCAGCAAACCGACGATAGCGGCGACGGCTTTACCGACACCGATGTCGCGTACTCCACGCTGCCACTTGCATTCCGGACCTATCTTGAGACGACTCTCGGGCTGCCCTCCACGTTCCCGACCAATGTCTACGTTGCGACCCAGACGAACTCGGTCACCGTCAACGCCACCGCCGGTTCGCAGCTCTCCGGAACGACGTTCACGGACGGCAACGGCGGCGCCCTCGACGGCGACGACAGCTTGCTCAAAACCGCCGACGGCAAGGAAATCTTCCTCTACGCGGACGGAAGCAACACCGTTATCGGCAAATATGACAGCGATGGCATCGGCGGCGTAGACTCGATCGCTTTCGTCATCTTCAAGCAGGACGTGTTGAACGCCGGCGCGACCAGCGACCAGGTAACGCTCAGTATCGTCACCTACGTGCCGATCTTCCATGGCGACACCGGCGACCCCGATGACGCGGTCAATCTCGGCAACACCCTCAAGCTCGCCGCCGGCGAGACCACCACTTTCAGCTTTGCCGGGGCGCCTTCCGGCAGCAACCTCTTCATGATGTTCGGCGATCCGAACTCCACCGAGATCGTGGTGATCGGACAAGATCCGTTGAATCAGTCCGAGGGCGGGAATATCACGACCAAGGATGTGCTCAACATCAGCCAGGCCGGCAGCACCACCTCGTTCGGTGTCAACGGCAACCAGATCAACCCCACCGAGGGCGCGTTCATCACCTATGTCCACGGCGCGAACACGAACTACCTCGTGCCCAATCTGGACCAGAACGAGGCCGACATCGAAGCCAACATCGACTTCCAAAGCCTCGTCAATGCAAACACGGCGTCCTTCACCGTCAACCAGACCAATCCGGGCATCGGACCCGTCACCGTCAAGATTTCGGCCTTCACAACCGCCTACGAGCCGGGGACGGGTTTCGTCGACGGGCTCACCAACGACACGCACGTCGCCATCAGCTCGTTCTCGCTTACCAACGTCGTCGTCAAGACAGGCAATACGCAGTATTTTCCGACCGCCGAGATCGACGGTGACGGCAACCTGATCATCAAAGGCCTGAGCACCGGCGACACGGTGCAATGGACGACGACCGGGACCCACAACCGCGTGCTGATCGAAAACATCAGCGACAATGATGGCGTTGCCGGCAACGACAACAACACTTTCGACATCGGCGGCTTCAGCATCGCGACGCCCAGCTCCGCCTCGACGTTCGTCGGTCAGCAGATCGTGATCGAGGACGACGGGCCGACGGCGGCGCTGACCGAGAATACGGCCAAGGTGCTGCATGACGAGACTGCCCTCGTCAACGCCAATTCCAACGACCAGTCTGGGTCGGCGCCGGCCGCCTTCCTCGCTCTCGGCGCCGTGCTCGGCTGGGCGGCCAGCGCTTCCGCCGTTGTCACGCCGAGTTCCAGTTTCGGCACTGACGGACCGGGAAGCCAGACCCTGTCGCTCGGCGTCAGCGCCGCGAATGCCGACTCCGGCTTCGATTCGCTCGACGGGCATAACATCCTGCTCAATGTCGAGGGCGGCCTCGTCGTCGGCCGGGTCGACGTCGGCAACGACGGCGACACAGCTGGCGATCCTGTCGCGCTCGCCATCTCGATCAGCCAGGCCGGCATCCTCAGCATCGCGCAATACATCGCCATCGCCCATCCCGACCCCACTAACCCGGACGACGTGAAGACGATGACCGACAGCGTTCTGCTTGCCAAGGTCCATGCCGTCGACGCCGACGGCGACACCAGCGACACCAGCCTGGCCATCGGCGACAAGGTGCAGATCAGGGATGACGGCCCGACGATCACCGTGCCGTTCGACGGTGACCCAGGTACCGCAGGGATCCAGCACGAGACTCTGGCGAACACTCTCAATGCGTCGGCCTCCGGTGCCTTTGGGTATGACATCGGCACGGATGCTCACACGGCCTTGTTCTACTCGGGCGGCGGGTCCGACTTCGTCGACGTCAACAACTCACTCGCCGGTGTCCAGATCAGCTTGACCGGCACCGTCGACAACGCCCAGAACCCGAACATCACCCAAGCGGTCGCAACCCTCACGGCAGAGACCAGCTCATCCGCCTCGTTCGACTTCTCGTTCCATTACGACAAGGACCCGATCACGGCTGGTGTGCAGGACTCTACGGCGGGCGGCACTCTTGTCTTTGACAAGAACGCCGACACCTACACGATAACCTTGACCGATGTGATCGACGGGTTCAGCTTCGACGTGCTGCACACCGCGGAGCTGATTGCCAAGCAGCCCACGGGCAATACGGGACACCCGCTGATCGTTGCGGAGCAGCTCACGCCGAACGGCGATCCGGATCCGTTCTTCGTGCAGTTCACCGCAAACTCGACAACCAACACCATCGGGTTCGGCTTCAACTCGACCGGTGACGGAGCGCCCGTTGGCGACACCACGTTCAACAACGGCGGTGCAACACACGATATGGTCACCAACCTGAATGAAGACTGGGTGTCTGCAACCCAGTCGACGAACGGGGTGGCAGGCGATACGATTCAGAAGGGTGAAGCTCTGACCTTGCGGTTCTTCAAAGAGAACATTTTGTCGGATGTCGACCCGAATGCCCCCAATGGCGGTACAGAGCGGCTCGACCCGACCGCGACCGCCGATGGTATTGTCGTCAAGTTCGACGGCATCGGCAACTCCGAGGACCTCGTCGTGATCCTCGACCTGAAGGACGCCAACGGCAATGAAATAACCAGAGCCGTCAACGTCGAGAACTCGGACCTGATCAAGGGTAACGCCAATGTTCCCGCCCCGTACAACACCGAGTTCACGCTCGATAACAACGATGCCTTGCTCATCATCGAAAAGACCGACTACACGGTCTCCGGCGAGACCTACAAGATACAGGGCCTCCAGATCATGCAGAGCGCCAATGGGTTGACGGGTGACGCCATCAACCTGAACGGGGCCGTCGGAGCCAATGGCGGCAGCAGTGCCACCAGCAACCTGACGGCTTGGGATACGACCGACAATGATGTCCTGAAGATCGTGGACATCGGGTTCGTGCAGCAGACCACCGGGACAATCGGCGCCAACCTCGACTTCGGGTTCCAGATAGCGGACGCGGACGGCGACACGACGGCGACGCAGCATATCCTCGTCGACATCGCCTGACGCCTGACCAAGCGGGGGCAGCCATGCTGCCCCCGTTCGATACCCACAGATCTACGATAGGGTGCTGTCGAGCGGATCGATCGTCGACACGCTGCTGTAGTGCCCTGACCGCCTTCGCCACAACCGTCCCGCTGTAGAGCACTTCGCGGCGCGTCAACTGACAGTGGAAACCGGCAATGCCATCGTCCAATCCATCATTGGTACTATGGCGGGCGTCCGCCTGCATAAGCCTATTCAATCTGCTCGCCGCTCCCACGGTCAAGTTCACGGGCGCGATCGAGTATATTTTCTTGTATTTTCAAATAGTTCCTACAGCAGGGACAAAAGTCCCTCTTGGGGAGGGACCATTTCCCCAAGTCACATACCTTCCAAAAAATCAACAGTCCGATTTGAACTTTCCACAAATAAGCGTAAACTTTTTATTGCTCATGTACTGAGCGGGAGGCGTACAGGCAGTCAATAGCCTGTTGAAGAGGGGCGGGGTTGAGTATGCCCTCATTATTGATCCTTGGTGCCCGCCGTTGGTGGGTTACCGATGCGCATAGGACGCATCCGCCCAGAATTGCCTGACGGGGCACGGAGCGGAGGATCGCGGTGGTTCCTCCCAACACCCTCTACCCCCTGAGTCAATCCACAACTCCAGTTTCCTTTAACGATGGCGCACAGCGCCGGCCCTGCCGGCGGATGCGCGCCCATGCGACCGGTTGCCAGCGTTGGGGCTGATTTCGCGCCTGTCGCATTGAACGGAGGCGATTATGACGACCACCATCGACATCAATGGCACGCTTACCCTCGACCAGAGCTCAGGATCTCAGGGCGACGATACCGCCATCACCAGCGATCTCACCGGTCTTTCGACCACCTTCAAGAATTTCCTCAACGGACTGACCGGCGACCTGCAGCTTTCGGCGGGTCAGCTTAGCTTTGCCGATGATGTTGAGGCCGCCGTCAGCGGCGCCGGCTTCGTCACGGTCAATCCGGACGGCGCCACGATCAGCAAGCTGTTCTTCTCGGACAGCAGCGGCAATGCGTTCGACGGCGACCAGGTCATCTACAATGGCAGTCCCCTGCAAACGGTCGACGGCGACAACATCTATCTCCATTCCTATGCGAATGGCACGATCGTGCTGGCCACCACCAGTGCGACCGAAGGCGCGGGCGATGTCGTCGCGGCTTTCTATCTGAACGCGGCCGGCGACAACCTCAGCGCCAGTATCGAGATGGTCACCTTCGAGGCCATCGCGCATCCGGACAGCACCAATTCAAACGACAGCATTGACTGGACCAATCTTCTCAACGTCTCCAGCACGGGCTCCTTATCCTTCAATTTTGACGGTCTCGCCTCGGGCAACAATCTATTCGTGGCCGTCGGCTCGTCCGGCGCGGGGATGGTGGTGAGCGGCATACATCCGGTCATCCACGCCGACGGAACGCTCGACAATTCAGGCGACAACATCAAGACCAGCCAGGGCGGCATCGGCGCCACGATCGGCGTCAACAACCAGATGTTCGACCCGGGCGAGACAGCGGTGTTCAGCTTCGTCAAAGGCCAGGCGCCGGGCACATATAACGACCTTGACAACATGAGCTACACCGACTTCATCGATGTCACCGACGCCACGCTCTTCATCTCCCAGACGGAAGGCAGTCCGGGTACCAACTTCACCGTGAAAATCGGCGCGTTCAGCGCCGGCGGCGCTTCGACGAATCCCGAAAGTGGCCGCAGCTATCTCGACAACGATCTCAACAGCGGCGCAAATCTCGGCAATGACGCCAATCAAAGCGCGCTTACCGACGACACGAAGGTAGCCATCGTTCGCGTCGTCATCCGGGACGGCAACGGGCAGATCGTTACCAACACCACGGTGAACGACAATTACGTCACCTTCAACGCGGACGGCACCATAACCGCGCAGCACCTCAACGATTCCTATACGGTGCAGTGGTTCACCGACAACACCGGCACACAAACCCTTGAGACCTTCAACCGCTTCCAGGCGACGGCGGTGGTCGGCAAATTCGACGTCGGCCGGGTCGACCTGTCGCAAGGCGTTACGGTGACAGAGTCGGTCGGCGACAAGCTCGTCACCAACGACGACGGCCCGACGGTGTCGACCAACGCGGCCGTGCAGCTCGACGACGACGCGCTGACCGGCGGCAATGCAGGCGGCACAGGCGACGTCAATCCCGACACCGCCAACACCACCGGCACGCTGGCGCACAGCTACGGCGCCGACGGCGCCGGCTCGACGCTGCTGACGGGCGCCGGCCTGCCGACCTCCTCGACGACGGAAGGAGCCTTCATCCAGACGGTGAACGGCGCCGGGACGCTGCTGACGATCAGCCAGATCCAGAACGGCGTTGCGGTGGCGGTGGTGTCGGTGTCGCTGTCGAACACGACGGCTGGCGCCTACACGGTCACGCAATTGCATGCGATCGACCATCCGGCGGGTCTGGACGAGAACGACGTCTCGTTCACGATCGGCTACACGACCACCGACCATGACGGCGACACGGCGGCCGGCTCGATGTCGATCAATGTCGACGACGACACCCCGACGGTGTCGACCAACGCGGCCGTGCAGCTCGACGACGACGCGCTGACCGGCGGCAATGCAGGCGGCACAGGCGACGTCAATCCCGACACCGCCAACACCACCGGCACGCTGGCGCACAGCTACGGCGCCGACGGCGCCGGCTCGACGCTGCTGACGGGCGCCGGCCTGCCGACCTCCTCGACGACGGAAGGAGCCTTCATCCAGACGGTGAACGGCGCCGGGACGCTGCTGACGATCAGCCAGATCCAGAACGGCGTTGCGGTGGCGGTGGTGTCGGTGTCGCTGTCGAACACGACGGCTGGCGCCTACACGGTCACGCAATTGCATGCGATCGACCATCCGGCGGGTCTGGACGAGAACGACGTCTCGTTCACGATCGGCTACACGACCACCGACCATGACGGCGACACGGCGGCCGGCTCGATGTCGATCAATGTCGACGACGACACCCCGACGGTGTCGACCAACGCGGCCGTGCAGCTCGACGACGACGCGCTGACCGGCGGCAATGCAGGCGGCACAGGCGACGTCAATCCCGACACCGCCAACACCACCGGCACGCTGGCGCACAGCTACGGCGCCGACGGCGCCGGCTCGACGCTGCTGACGGGCGCCGGCCTGCCGACCTCCTCGACGACGGAAGGAGCCTTCATCCAGACGGTGAACGGCGCCGGGACGCTGCTGACGATCAGCCAGATCCAGAACGGCGTTGCGGTGGCGGTGGTGTCGGTGTCGCTGTCGAACACGACGGCTGGCGCCTACACGGTCACGCAATTGCATGCGATCGACCATCCGGCGGGTCTGGACGAGAACGACGTCTCGTTCACGATCGGCTACACGACCACCGACCATGACGGCGACACGGCGGCCGGCTCGATGTCGATCAATGTCGACGACGACACCCCGACGGTGTCGACCAACGCGGCCGTGCAGCTCGACGACGACGCGCTGACCGGCGGCAATGCAGGCGGCACAGGCGACGTCAATCCCGACACCGCCAACACCACCGGCACGCTGGCGCACAGCTACGGCGCCGACGGCGCCGGCTCGACGCTGCTGACGGGCGCCGGCCTGCCGACCTCCTCGACGACGGAAGGAGACTTCATCCAGGCGGTGAACGGCGCCGGGACGCTGCTGACGATCAGCCAGATCCAGAACGGCGTCGCGGTGGCGGTGGTGTCGGTGTCGCTGTCGAACACGACGGCTGGCGCCTACACGGTCACGCAATTGCATGCGATCGACCATCCGGCGGGTCTGAACGAGAACGACGTCTCGTTCACGATCGGCTACACGACCACCGACCATGACGGCGACACGGCGGCCGGCTCGCTGGCCATCAACGTCGACGACGACACCCCGACGGTGTCGACCAACGCGGCCGTGCAGCTCGACGACGACGCGCTGACCGGCGGCAATGCGGGCGGCACAGGCGACGTCAATCCCGACACCGCCAACACCACCGGCACGCTGGCGCACAGCTACGGCGCCGACGGCGCCGGCTCGACGCTGTTGACGGGCGCCGGCCTGCCGACCTCCTCGACGACGGAAGGAGACTTCATCCAGGCGGTGAACGGCGCCGGGACGCTGCTGACGATCAGCCAGATCCAGAACGGCGTCGCGGTGGCGGTGGTGTCGGTGTCGCTGTCGAACACGACGGCTGGCGCCTACACGGTCACGCAATTGCATGCGATCGACCATCCGGCGGGTCTGAACGAGAACGACGTCTCGTTCACGATCGGCTACACGACCACCGACCATGACGGCGACACGGCGGCCGGCTCGCTGGCCATCAACGTCGACGACGACACCCCGACGGTGTCGACCAACGCGGCCGTGCAGCTCGACGACGACGCGCTGACCGGCGGCAATGCAGGCGGCACAGGCGACGTCAATCCCGACACCGCCAACACCACCGGCACGCTGGCGCACAGCTACGGCGCCGACGGCGCCGGCTCGACGCTGTTGACGGGCGCCGGCCTGCCGACCTCCTCGACGACGGAAGGAGACTTCATCCAGGCGGTGAACGGCGCCGGGACGCTGCTGACGATCAGCCAGATCCAGAACGGCGTCGCGGTGGCGGTGGTGTCGGTGTCGCTGTCGAACACGACGGCTGGCGCCTACACGGTCACGCAATTGCATGCGATCGACCATCCGGCGGGCCTGGACGAGAACAACGTCTCGTTCACGATCGGTTACACGACCACCGACCATGACGGCGACACGGCGGCCGGCTCGATGTCGATCAATGTCGACGACGACACCCCGACGATCACGAAGCCGTTCGACGGCGACCAGAACGCCGGCAACGGCACAGGGACCCACGAGACTCTGATCAACATCGCCGGCCAACAAGCTACCGGCGACTTCGGTTACAGTATTGGTAGTGACCGGTTCGCGGCCTACGACGTCACGCACTCGGACTTCGTAGACCAAGACAGCGTGTCTGCCGGCAACCAGCTCAGCCTTACTGGCTACCTCACCGGTCTTGTCCCTAACACACAGACCCAGTTGATCAGCTCGTCGGCGACGCTCCAGTCGGAAAGCGCCACCTCGGCAACGTTCAACTGGCAAATCTCGTACGATAGCGACCCGAACACTGCGGGCGACCAGACGGCCACGGCGGGGGGTACCCTTGTCTTCAACAAGGCTGCTGGTACCTACACCATCACCTTGAACGACGCGGCGGATGGCTTCAGCTTCGACGTTCTCCACACCGCCGAGCTTGTGGCCAAGCAGCCCACGAGCAACACGGGCCACCCGCCAATCGTGCTGGAAACGTTGGTGGCGGATGACCCGAGCACGCAGGCTCACGATGGCTTCTATGTGCAGTTCACCGGCAATCTGATCGACAAAACCCACCCGTTCAGCGTGACGAGCGACGGCGAAGGGTCGTCCACCGACACCTCGTTCAACTCGGGACTGCCGACGCCCGGCACCCACGATATGATCAGTAACAGCAATGAAACGTGGGTGTCTGCAACGCAAAGCACCAACGGGGTCGCCGGTGACACGATCCAGAAAGGCGAACTGCTGACATTGCGGTTCTTCGACAGCAATGTCGGCATCCAGACCGAGGCCACCGACCCGACGGCTACCGCCAGCGCCGTGGCATTGAAGTTCGACGGCATCGGCAGCAGCGAAGACCTGATGCTAATCCTCGACCTGACCGACGGTACTAACGAGATCACGCGGGCCGTCTACGTGTCGAACTCCGACATCTACAGGATGGGCCAGGTCCCGTCTCCGTACAACGGCGAGTTCACGCTCGACAACAATGACGGCCTCGTAATCATCGAGCAGAACGACTACAATGCCGCCGGCGAGCACTACGTGATCCAGGGCATCCAGATCATGCAGTCGGGCAATGGGATCACCGGCCAGGCGATCGACCTGAACGGGACGACGGGCACTAGCAGCGGCGGCAGCAATGCTACCACCAGTCTGGTAGCCTTCGACCCCGTCGACAACGACGTGCTGAAGATCACGGATATCGGCTTCGTCTCGACGCAGACCACGACACCGGACGCGCACCTCGACTTCGGAGTCCAGTTGCACGACGCGGACGGCGACACGACCACGGTCCAGCACATCCTCGTCGACATCGCCTGAAACAGAACCAACGGGGGCAGCCACGCTGCCCCCGTTGGACATCAACCGAGCACCAGTGAAAGGCATCGAAAACGGGGGGGTATCCGTGATGCAACCGAGACCGCAATTTCAGGAGGTGATGCGTCTGGCGCGCCAGCAGGTGCCCGCCCTCCTCCTTTTCAGCCTGCTCGCCAATGTCCTCCTGCTCGCCAGCACCGTCTACATGCTGCAGATCTACGACAGGGTGCTGTCCAGCGGCTCGATCGACACGCTGTTCTGGCTCACCCTTGCCGTTATCGGCGCCATCGCTGTCTACGGCATGCTCGAGCATGCCCGCCGCATGATGCTGGGCCATATCAGTCAATGGCTGGACGACCAGCTCAGCGTTCCGGTGATCGAGCGCACCATGGAGGCGCGCCTGGCCGGCTACGGTCTCGAAATTGGGCTGAAGGACGTCGGGGATATGCGCGGCTTCGTTGCCGGCGACGGCATCCTGACCTTTCTCGACGCGCCATGGACGCCGGTCTTCCTGGCGTTCATGTGGCTGCTGCATCCGGCGCTGGGCGTGGTCGGTCTTGCCGGTGCGGTGCTCCTGTTCTGCGCCGCGCTCGCCAATGATTTCTTCACCCGACGCAAGAACCAGGAGGCGGCTGCGGGGCTGCGCAGCAGCCAGGCCGCCGTCGGTCAATTCGTCGATGGCGCCGAGACATTGCGCTCGCTCGGCATGTCCGAGCCGGCGCTGCGGCGCTGGGAGGAAAACCAGCAGTCGCTGATGCGGCTCCAGTCGCGGCTCTTGCAGCGCACCACCATCATCGGCAGCCTGTCACGCTCGCTGCGTCTCGCCCTTCAGGTGGCCGTGCTCGGGCTCGGCGCCTATTTCGTGCTGCGCCGCGAACTGACTCCTGGATCGATGATCGCCGCCTCTATCCTGCTCAGCCGCGCGCTGGCGCCGATCGAGCGCTCGATTGGCGCCTGGCGCAGTCTTGTCAGCGCGCGGACCGCGCGCCGCAACCTGATGAAGCTTTTTGCCGACACCGCGTCGATGCAGCCGGCCGGTGTAACCCTGCCCCGCCCGCAAGGCCGGCTGAAGCTCGAGAACCTCCACTACCGCGCGCCGGGAACGTCGCAAGCGCTGCTGAGCGCGATAGGCTTCGGCGTCGAGCCCGGCCAAACCTGCGGCGTGATCGGCCCGTCCGGCTCCGGCAAGACGACGCTCTGCCGCCTTATCGTCGGAGCGCTGCAGCCCTCGCTCGGCCACGTCAGGCTGGATGGGGCGGAGGTCTGGAACTGGCCTTCGGATGAACTGGGCCAGCATATCGGCTATCTGCCGCAACAGATCGATTTGTTCCCCGGAACGATCGCCGAGAACATTGCGCGCCTGCGTGACGTCGACAGCGATGCGGTGATTGCCGCGGCGCAGTTCGCCGGCATCCACGAAATGGTCCTGCGGCTGCCGAATGGGTACCGGACCGAAGTCGGGCCGCACGGGGCCCGTATCTCACGCGGCCAGCGACAGCGCATCGCGCTTGCCCGGGCGCTGTTCGGTGACCCGCCCCTTCTGGTTCTCGACGAACCCAACACGGGGCTCGACGGCGAAGGCGAGGTGGCGCTGTTCAACGTGCTCCAGCAACTGAAGGAGCGAGGCCGCACGGTCGTTATCGTCAGCCATCAGACCAATCTTCTGCGCACGGCCGATCACGTCGTCTTCCTCCGCGACGGGTCCGTGTCGATGTTCGGCACGCGCGACGAGGTGCTCGCCGCGCTGGCAGGCCAGCCGAAGCGGGTTTCCGTGCAGGCGGCCATGCTGGACAAGATCGCCGCCAATGCGCCGGCGAACCTTAAGGCAGTGGAGTGAGCCATGAGCGACCGATTTGGCGACTTCCCGAGGATGCTGGATGGGCTGAAGGACAGCCTCCGCGAACTGACCGACAGGCTGACCGTTTCCACAGGCGACTTTGTCGCCGCCGTATCGACTTGGTTCAACGGGCTGGACCGGTCGTCGCGCATCGCTGTGACGGCGGCCGCCGGCGCGCTCGTCCTGCTGCTGCTTTCCAGGCTGGTCCGGCCGCGGTCACCTGCCGTCCGCGCAAGCAGGCGCGACCTCAAGCAGCGGACCAGGCCCGCGCGAATGCTGGGCTACGTCTCGGCTATCTTTTTCGTCGGCGGGGTCGCCGTCTGGTCCAGCGTCGCCCTTCTGGCCAGCGCCGTCGTCGCCAATGGCGTCGTCAGCCCCGAGGGCTATCGCAAGACTGTCCAGCATCTGGAAGGCGGCATCATCGGGAAGATCCATGTGAAGGAAGGCGACAAGGTCAGCGCCGGCCAGGTGCTGATCAGCCTCAAGACGATCGACGCGCAGGGGCGCTACGACGAGCTGGAGGGGCACTATATTCGCTTGCTGGCAACCGAAGCGCGCCTGGTCGCGGAGCTTGCCGGACAGGACCGGATCGCGTTTCCCAAGGAGCTGACCTCGATCGACAGCGAGTTGGCGCGAAAAGTCGTCGTCGAGGAGCAGGCGCTGCTCGACAGCCGCCTTGCAACCCGCGACGGGCGCACGCAGATCCTCAACAAGCGCATCGCGCAGATCGAGGAGCAAAGCGCGGGATCAAGGGACGTGATCGCCGCCGAGACGGACCAGCTCGGCTTGATCGACCAGGAGATCGCTTCGGCGCAGGAGATGTACAAGAAGGGCCTCGAACGCCTGCCGCGTATATTGGCGCTGCAGCGCGCCCAGGCCGACATCCGCGCCAATCAGGCAACGAATCGGGCGCAGGTGGCGAAGAACGATCAGCAGATCGGTGAGACCGAGTTCCAGCTCCTTAACCTGCGCCAGCAGGACAGCGAGAGCGCCAACGAGGATCTTGCCAAGGTGCGCAGCGACCTCGCCGCATTGCGCAGCCAATTGCCTTCGCGCCAGGACGTGCTGGCGAGAACGGACATCGTCGCGCCGATCGCCGGAACGGTGATGAACCTGCACGTAACGACGGAATCGGGCGTGATCTCCAGCGGCCAGCCGCTTCTCGATATCGTGCCCAACGAGCCCAATCTGATCATCGATTCCCGCATTAGGCCTACGGATATCGACGTGGTGCATCCGGACATGCCGGCCCGCGTGGTGCTGACGGCCTATCCGAGCCGGCATCTGCCGCAGATCCATGGCCTGCTCACCTCGGTGTCGGCCGACCGGCTGACCGACGAGAAGACCGGCGAGCCCTATTTCCTCGCCAAAGTGAAAGTCGACGCGGCCGATCTCGGACAACTGCATGACATCCGTCTGTCGCCCGGCATGCCGGCGGAAGTCATGATCCTGACCGGAGAACACACTTTGCTCGATTACATGCTGGCCCCGGTCGAAGCTTCGCTGACGCGCACTTTCAGGGAGAATTGAGCGGGAAAAATTGAAACAACAGGCGAGATGCTGCAGCTTTGTAAAAGAGCAATGATCGAACTCGCCAGCACAATCACCTGCCCGGCCTGCGGCCACCGCAGAACCGAAACGATGCCTGTCGATGCCTGCCAGTACTTCTACGAATGCGAAAGCTGCGGGACTCTGCTCAAGCCCCTGGCGGGAGATTGCTGCGTGTTCTGCTCTTACGGCGATCATCCCTGTCCGCCGAAACAGAGAGAGCGGCAGTCCGGTGCTGCGAGCCGGCATCATTGTTGTTGAGTTGACAACATCCCCGCTCGCGTAGGCAAGCGCAGCGCCTTGCAATCCAGGGAACCTTGGCCGATCTACCGTCTCAGGGCGTAGACATTGTCCATGGAGACGCCACCCAAGGGCAGCGCCATGTCGTCATCGAGCAGCCGGGTGATGCGGGCAAAGCCGACGAAGGCCTTTCTCGCTTCTTCGGCCGACATCTTGCCCGACATCGCCGCCGAGCAGCAATTCAGGGCGCACTGATAAACCGGGCCGCGTCTTCCCGTTGGCCACTTCCGCAGGAACACCAACGCATCGGAGACGCTGTCGACTTCCTCCAAGGGGTATCCCTGCCCACGCGCGATCCGCACTGGGGTAAAGAAATGTAAGCGATCCATTGTTTTCCTCCCGGTTCGGCCGCAAGGCGGCCGAACCGCAGTAAACGCATATCCTGTGGATTAGTTCCAAACAAATTTGGTTGCCGCTTGAAAATTTTGGAACCAGCCGACCAGCACCCGAACTGCCGCGAAAAGGCCTGCGCCGACTCAAGCCATGATGCAAGCTCGGCGTCAGCGATAAGCGCGATTCTCATTGAATGTCTTTAAGGTGAAAGCCGGCAAATGGGTTGCTTGCCGGTTCCCCTGCGTCAGGCTTAACCTCGCCGGTTAACGCGTGAGGGCGCGTTTTGCAGAAGGGGAACACTTGCAATGACCATACAAGGCGCATCGCCCGGCCTCTACACGAGGATCTGGCTCCGGCAACGGTCAGGAACTGGGGACCGTTTTCGATCTTCAATGTCTGGACGTCCGACGTCCACAGCCTCTGGGGCTACTACCTCGCCGCAAGTCTGTTTCTGTTCTGCGGTGGCTTCGTCAACTTCATCATCGCCATCGGCATCGGCTCGCTGATCATCTACGCGTTGATGAACATGGTCGGCTATGCCGGGGTGAAGACCGGCGTGCCCTACCCCGTGCTCGCGCGTGCCTCCTTCGGCATCTGGGGCGCCAACATCCCGGCGCTGGTGCGCGCCGTCGTCGCCTGCTTCTGGTACGGCGCGCAGACAGCCGCCGCGTCGGGCGCAATCGTCGCGCTGCTGACCCGCCTGCAATGGTTCAACGAATTCAACCAGACCTCGCACCTCCTCGGCCATTCCACCCTGGAAGTGATCTGCTTCGTCGTGATCTGGGCACTGCAGCTCCTGATCATCCAGAAGGGCATGGAAACGGTGCGCCGCTTCCAGGATTGGGCCGGCCCTGCCGTGTGGGTGATGATGCTGATCCTGGCGATCTATCTCTGCCTGAAGTCGGGCACCTTCGCCTTCACCAGCGACATCCCGATGGACGTGCTGCTCGACAAGACCAAGGATGCCGGCGTTCCGGGCGAGCCGGGTTCGTGGACGGCGCTGTTCGCGGTGGCGGCGATCTGGGTGACCTATTTCTCGGCGCTCTACCTCAACTTCTGCGACTTCGCCCGCTATGCGCCGGACAACGCGGCGCTGCGCAAGGGCAATATCTGGGGCCTGCCGGTCAATCTGATCCTGTTCTCGCTGGTCGCCGGCGTCACCACGATCGCCGCCTACGACGTCTATCACGAGGTTCTGCTCCATCCCGACCAGATCTCGGCCAAATTCGACAGCTGGTTCCTGGCGGCTCTCGCGGCGCTGACCTTCGCGGTGGCAACGCTCGGCATCAATGTCGTGGCGAACTTCGTCTCGCCGGCCTTCGACTTCTCCAACGTCTTCCCGCGCCAGATCGACTTCAAGAAAGGCGGCTATATCGCGGCGCTGATCGCGCTGGTGCTCTATCCCTTCGCGCCGTGGGAAGGCAGCGCGGCTTCCTTCGTCAACATCATCGGCGCGACGATGGGGCCGATCTTCGGCGTGATGATGGTCGATTACTATCTGATCCGGAAGAGCGAGGTCGACGTCGAGGCGCTCTACCGCGAGGATGGCGAGTTCCGCTTCCAGGGCGGCTGGCATGTCAACGCCTTCATCGCCGCCGGCACCGGCGCGATCTTCTCCTCGATCCTGCCCAACTTCACCAACTGGCTGCCGTCCTGGTGGGGCGTCTACGGCTGGTTCTTCGGCGTGGCGATCGCTGGCGCCGTCTACTACGTGCTGCGCACCATGGCGCTCGGAGCAGGCGCCAAAACGGCAAAAGCCTGAAATAAGGCAGTAGGCAGTAGGGATTAGGCAATAGAGAATGCCACCTACTGCCTACTGCCTACTGCCTACTGCCTACTGCCTACTGCCTACTGCCTACTGCCTACTGCCTACTGCCTACTGCCTACTGCCTATTTACCGACCATCTCGGCCAGTCTGCGCACCGTGTTCCAGTTGCGCGAAGTGCCGATGCCCATACGCTTGTGACTGGCGGCTGCAAGCAGCCGCGAGCTTGGCCGCTCACGTGAAAAGACGATCCAGATATCGCCGCCGATCAAAAACACCTTCTCGTCCTCGGCGGCACAGGCGCGAAGCGCTGATATGGCATCCTCGGCGACAGGCACGCGCATCACCCGCACCGCGACCTGATCGCCTGTATCCGCGGACTCGACCGGGAACGGATTGCCGGCTGCCAGCTCGAGCCAATCTTCAGCGCTGCGCACGATGATGTCGACATGGCGGCCAAAGCTCTGTTCGAAGGCCGTTTCCAGTCGCTGCTCGAGGTTGGAAATCCTGGTCGCCCGCGCCTCGAAGACCAGATTGCCCGTCGCCACAAGGGTGCGCACATTCTTGAGCCCGAGGCCTTCCGCCATCGCCTTGAGGTCGGACATAACGACCCGCCGCCCCTCGCCCAGGATAATGCTGTAGAGCAGCGCGACGTAAGTCTGCATCAAACGAGGCGCGACTGTTCCATCGCTGCTTCGATGAAGCTGGCGAACAGCGGGTGCGGTTCGAGCGGCCGGCTCTTCAGTTCAGGGTGATACTGCACGCCGATGAACCAGGGATGGTCGGGATATTCGACCGTCTCGGGCAGCACGCCGTCGGGCGACATACCGGCAAAGACCAGGCCACAGTCCTCGAGCCGCTGCTTGTAGTCGACATTGACCTCGTAGCGGTGCCGGTGACGCTCGGAAATCTGCGTGTCGCCATAGATCTCGGCGATCTTCGACCCTTTGGCCAATTCGGCCTGGTAAGCGCCGAGCCGCATGGTGCCGCCGAGGTCGCCGGTGGCCCGGCGCTTTTCCAGCATGTTGCCCTTCAGCCATTCGGTCATCAGCCCGACGACGGGTTCGTCGGTCGGACCGAACTCGGTCGAAGAGGCATGCTCGACACCGGCCAGCGAACGCGCCGCCTCGATGCAGGCCATCTGCATGCCGAAGCAGATACCGAAGTAAGGCACCTTGCGCTCGCGCGCGAATTTCGCCGCCAGGATCTTGCCCTCCGAGCCACGCTCGCCGAAACCGCCGGGAACAAGGATGCCATGCACCTTTTCCAGCCACGGCGTCGGGTCTTCCTTCTCGAAGATCTCGCTCTCGATCCAGTCGAGCTTGACCTTGACGCGGTTGGCGAGGCCGCCATGCGAAAGCGCCTCGATCAGCGATTTGTAGGCATCCTTGAGGCCGGTGTATTTGCCGACGACGGCAATCGTCACCTCTCCTTCCGGATTGTGGATGCGGTTGGAGAGCGCCTGCCATGGCTCCATCCGCGGCTTCGGCGCCGGGTCGATGCCGAAGGCGGCGAGCACTTCCGAATCGAGACCTTCCTTATGGTAGGCCATCGGCACGTCATAGATGTGCGGCACGTCGAGCGCCTGGATGACGGCGCTTTCGCGCACGTTGCAGAACAGCGACAGCTTTCTGCGCTCTTCCTTCGGGATCGGCCGGTCGGCGCGCACCAGAAGAATGTCGGGCGCGATGCCGATACCGCGCAATTCCTTGACCGAATGCTGCGTCGGCTTGGTCTTCAATTCGCCGGCGGTCGGGATGTAGGGCATCAGCGTCAGATGCACATAGACCGCGTTGTTGCGCGGCAGGTCGTTGCCGAGCTGGCGGATCGCTTCCAGGAACGGCATCGCTTCGATATCGCCGACCGTGCCGCCGATCTCACACAGCACGAAGTCGTATTCGTCATTGCCGTCGAGGACGAAATGCTTGATCTCGTCGGTGACGTGCGGGATCACCTGCACGGTGGCGCCGAGATAGTCGCCGCGCCGCTCGCGCTCGATGATGTTCTTGTAGATGCGGCCGGTGGTGATGTTGTCCTGCTGGTTGGCCGACCGGCCGGTAAAACGCTCGTAATGGCCGAGGTCGAGATCGGTCTCGGCGCCGTCGTCGGTGACGAACACTTCGCCATGCTGGTAAGGCGACATCGTTCCAGGGTCGACATTGAGGTAAGGATCGAGCTTTTTGATCCGCGCGCGATAGCCTCGCGCCTGCAGGAGAGCCCCAAGAGCTGCTGCGGCGATGCCTTTTCCGAGTGAGGAAACCACGCCGCCTGTGATGAATACATATCGCGCCATGGGAGTCATCGCTTAACGCGGCCTGATTGATTCCGCCAGAGAAAAAACCGCCGCGAAGGCTTTTTCCCAAAATGGCGCCGATGCCCGCGAGGGGCTTTGCGAAGCATGTCGCCCAAAAGTGCTAGGCGGTTTTGGGAGAACGACATGCGTCAAAACGAAGACTCAAAACGAAAGGGCCGGCGGTGCCGGCCCTTTCGGCAGTATGATTCAAAGCGTCAGATGACAACGCCTGGTTGTTATATGATAACAACCTTGGTGCCGATCTTGACGCGGCTGTAGAGATCCATGACGTGCTCGTTGATCATGCGGAAGCAGCCGTTGGAGGCGCTGGTTCCGATCGACTGCGGCGCAATGGTGCCGTGAATGCGCAGATGCGTGTCCTTCCTGCCGTCATAGAGATAGATGGCGCGCGCGCCGAGGGGGTTCTCGCCGCCGCCGGGCATGCCGTCCTTATACTGACCGTAGTGTTTCGGCTCACGCTTCTGCATGTCGAGCGTCGGGATCCAGCGCGGCCATTCCTGCTTGTCGCCGACGGCCACCGTGCCCTTGAACTGCAGGCCTTCGCGGCCGACCGCGATGGCATAGCGGCGTGCGGTGGAAAACGATTCGACGAGGTAGAGGCGGCGCGCGCTGGTGTCGATGACGATCGTGCCCGGCTCATAGCCGGTGAACGTGACGTCCTGCGGCACGAACTCCGGCTTCACCTTGAACGGCCGCTTGGCGTCTTTCCTGGCGAGCGCCGAATCGAGCGCGCGGGTCTCGGGAAGATAGCTGATCGAGGACACCGACTGGCCGCCGAACAGGCCGGCGAACAGCCCGCCGCTGCTGGCCTGCTTCTGTCCCGGCTGCTCGCTGCGCAGCTCGCCGTTGTTGCCGGTGGCCGCGATGTTCATGGCTTCATCCGAGATTGGTTCGTCGGTCTGGATCGGCGCAATCGGGGTCAGAGATTCCAGCGGTGCGATGATCTTGGTGGTCTTCTTCACCGGCTTTGCATCGGCCACTTCCGTTGATGCTGCCGAACCCTTCTTGGCCAGCCATTCCTGACGCGCCGCGTCGGCTTTGGCCTTGGCCGCCTCGCGCATCGCCATCTTGCGGGCTTCGAGTGCCTTTTCCTTGGCCGCTTCCTTGTCAGCGGCGATCTTGGACTCGAGCTTGCCGATCTGGGCGAGGTCGTCCGAGGTTGGATTTTTCTTCTTTTTGAGAAGCTTCAGCTGCGATGCGTCGCTCTTGGCTGCGACGTTGATGGCGTCGGTTTTCTCGACCGACGGCGAAGCGGCCAGGTTTGCCGGCGAGGCAAAGGCTGCTGAACCCATGCCGAATACGGCACAGAATCCCAAAAGAATGAAGCTGCGAAGCTGCATGGCGAAGATCCGATCGTTCAATGCTTGTTGCCCACGGCGTCGCCCGGCGCCCCCCAAGGACGCCGAAAGTGCCGCGCGCAATCTATAGTCGATTAGCGGTGGGCCGCTCAAGCTGAGCGACAGGTTACGCCCGGTTGAATCTTCGTGATCAAGCGGCATTTGCCGCGACTGTGTTCAAACAACAACAGAATCGCGGCGGCAATGCTTGGCCGGCTACTGGTTCGGAACCTGCGGGGTGACCGGCAAGGTGACGCCATTCGCGGCCGGCGGCGTGGCCGGATTCGCGGGCGCCGGCGTGACGGGCGCAGTGGCCGGAGCTGTCGTCGCGGCGCCGTTCGAAAGCGGAGTCGTGGTCGTCGTGCCGCCCGACGGAGCCGCGGGCGCAGTGCCGCCCACCGGACCGTTCGCGCCCGGCAGTTGATTAAGCACGCCCGACGCCGGAGCGCGATTGAGGATGTCGGTCGGCTTCTCGCCGTAGCGGGCGAGGATGGACAGGGCGAGCGAGGTCACGAAAAAGGCCGCGGCCAGGATTGCCGTCGCGCGGGTAAGCGCATTGGCGGCGCCCCGCGCCGTCATGAAACCGGAACCGCCGCCAATGCCGAGACCGCCGCCTTCGGAGCGCTGCAGCAGCACCACTCCGACAAGGGCGAGCACGACCATGAGGTGGATGACGATCAGTACGGTTTCCATAATTTATCCTGGCGAGGCCTTGCGCGGCCGCGCATACGACCGGTGATTTGGAGGCGGCTCCTTACAATGCTTTGGCGGCATTTCCAAGCCC
Organism: Mesorhizobium sp. M1E.F.Ca.ET.045.02.1.1; assembly: GCF_003952485.1. NCBI lineage: Bacteria > Pseudomonadati > Pseudomonadota > Alphaproteobacteria > Hyphomicrobiales > Phyllobacteriaceae > Mesorhizobium > Mesorhizobium sp. M1E.F.Ca.ET.045.02.1.1. Next base: position 5,382,086 of record NZ_CP034447.1, on the reverse strand, counting down.
GTGGCCGGGAATATGGGGAGCAATCCGGCCGTTGCAACGATTTGGGCCGCCTCCCCGCCGTTCCGATAAGCGCCCGCGGCTACGACATGTGCATATAGGCTTCCGCAATGGCGAGGAAGTCCGCCGCCTTGAGGCTCGCGCCCCCGACCAGCGCGCCATCGACATTCTCGACGCCAAGCAGTTCCACCGCATTGGAAGGCTTGACCGAACCGCCGTAGAGAATGCGCATCCTGGCCGCGGCGTCACCGAGCAGGGCGGTCAGCTTGCCGCGGATATGCGCATGCGCCTCGGCAACGTCGGCGGCGGTCGGCGTCAGGCCGGTGCCGATCGCCCAAACGGGCTCATAGGCGATGATCGTATTGGCGGAGGTGGCGCTCGGCGGTACCGAACCGTCGAGCTGGCGCGACAAGATATCGAGCGTCGCGCCTGCCTCGCGTTCGGCGCGCGTCTCGCCGATGCATACGACGGCCACCAACCCTGCCCGCCAGGCGGCCGACGCCTTGGCATGGACGATCGCATCGTCGTCGCCGCATTGTTCGCGCCGTTCGGAATGGCCGACGATCACGTGACTCGCGCCGGCATCCTTCAGCATCTCGGCCGATATCTGGCCGGTGTAGGCGCCGCTCTCCTTGGGATGGCAGTCCTCGCCGCCGGCGCGGACCGGCGTGCGCGAAAGGATCTCGGCGGCCTGGTGAAGCAGGGTCGCCGGCACGCAGACCAAGGCCTCGGTCTCCGCATCCAGCCCGCTCATGAAGCCATTGCCGATCATCCTCAACTCGTTGAGCGAGGCGCTGGTGCCGTTCATTTTCCAGTTGCCGGCGACGAGCGGACGGATTCCAGGGGTCATGGGGTCGGTTCTCCAGGCGACATAAGGCTGCGCCCTCACTACCAAAATCAGGCCACAAAGCAATCGACAGTGGGCCGGAAGGGCGCTATTGCGCTTGTTTCAGACTCGGGCGCGCGCGAAAATGCGCAAAAATCGGAAGTAAGCATGCTTGGTTTATTGAGAAGCGCGGCGGGCACCTGGGTCGCGAAGGCGTTGTTGTCCCTGCTGGTGGTCAGCTTTGCCGTCTGGGGCATTTCCGGGCGCCTGTCGGGAAGCTTGGCTGGCCATCATTCGGTGATCACCGCCGGCGGCACCACGGTCTCGATCAACGAGTACCGCCTCGCCTACGATCGCCAGATCAACCTCTTGTCGCAGCAATATGGCCAGCGCATCACGCATGAGCAGGCCAAGCTCCTCGGCATCGACAACCAGGTGCTGGCGCAGCTCGTTTCAGGCGCCGTGCTTGACGAGCAGGCCCGCAAGCTCGGGCTAGGCTTCTCCAAGGACAGCTTGGCCGAGTTGACGCACCAGGAACCGGCTTTCAGGGGCCCAAGCGGCCAGTTCGATCTGCGGGTGTTTGAGGCCAGGCTTCGCGATCTCGGCATGCGACCTGAAGACTATCTCAGGAATCGCTCCCAGGTGGCCAAGCGCCAGCAGATCGTCGAGGCGGTTTCTGACGGCCTCAAGGCGCCGCAGACCTTCCTCAAGGCGGTCGCGCTCTATCGCGGCGAGGACCGCACGATCGACTATCTCGTCCTGCCGAAGACGCTGGTGCAGCCGATCGATGCGCCGTCCGACAGCGCGCTGAAAACCTATTTCGAGACCAACAAGAAGAACTACGCAGCGCCGGAATACCGCAAGTTCTCCTATATCCGGCTTGAGCCGCAGGACATCATGGACCCGACGGCGGTGACCGACAGCCAAGTCGCCGACGACTACAACAAGAACAAGGCGCGCTATACCACGCCTGAAATGCGCACCATCGAACAGTTGGTGTTCAAGACCCCGGACGCGGCCAAAGCCGCATATGACTCGCTGAAAGCCGGCGCCACCTTCGACAAGATCGTCACCGCCGAGGGCAAGACCCAGGCCGACACACTGCTCGGCACGCTGGCCAAGGACAAGATCGCCGACAAGGCGGTGGCCGACGCGGCCTTCTCGCTCAATGCCAACGAGGTCAGTCCGGTGGTTCAGGGCACCTTCGGCCCGGTGCTGCTGCGCGTCACCGAAATCAAGCCGCAGGTGGTGAAACCGCTTTCGGAGGCGTCCGACCAGATCCGCAAGGACCTGGCGCTCGGCGAGGCGAGCCGCATCCTGCTCGACGTGCATGACAGCTACGAGGACACCCGCGCCTCGGGCGCCTCGCTTGCCCAGGCCGCCGACAAGCTGAAGCTGAAGATCGTCACCATCGACGCCATCGACCGGACCGGCCAGCGGCCGGATGGCACGATCGTCAACGACCTGCCGCAATCTGCGGATCTCATCAAGGCGGTCTTCGAGGCCGAGCCGAATACGGAAAATGAAGGCCTGACCACCGCCGACAACGGCTTCGTGTTCTACGAAGTCCAGTCGATCACCCCGGCACGCGACCGCACGCTGGATGAAGTCCGCCAGAAGGTCGCGGCCGACTGGACGGGTGCCGAGACCGACAAGCGGCTCGACGCGAAGGCGCAGGATCTGGAAAAGCGCCTGAAGGCCGGCACGACGCTCGATGTCATCGCAGGCGAGCTCAAGCTCGAGAAGCAGACCAAGCGCGGCCTGAAGCGCGAGGCCGACGACGCCGATTTCGGCAAGGAAGGCGCCGCGGCCATGTTCGGCGTCGGCGAAGGCGGCACGGGTCTGATCCCCTCGCCTACCGGCGATGGCCAGATCCTGTTCAAGGTTGCCGAAGTCTTCGAGCCGGCTGGCGCCGATGGCAGCTCGGTTCCGGACGATGCGCAGAAATCCTTCAGTGCCGGCATGTCCGACGACCTGCTCGACCAGCTGGTGGCACAGCTGCAGTCGCAGTATGACGTTCGCATCGATCCGGCCGCCGTTTCCCAAGCACAGACCCGATGAGCGCTTTGAAGACACACATAGCCAAGGTTGCCACCGGCGCCCCGCTCTCCTTCGAGGAAGCGCGCGAGGCTTTCGATATCATCATGTCGGGCGACGCCACCCCCGGCCAGATCGGCGGCTTCCTGATGGCGCTGCGCGTGCGCGGCGAGACGGTGAGCGAAATCTCCGGCGCGGTCGCCACGATGCGTGCCAAGATGCTGCGCGTCGAAGCGCCGGATGGCGCGATCGACATCGTCGGCACAGGCGGCGACAATTCGCACAGCGTCAACATCTCGACCGCTTCGGCATTCGTCATCGCGGCGGCCGGCGTTCCGGTCGCCAAGCATGGCAATCGCGGCCTGTCCTCGCTGACCGGTTCCGCCGATGTGCTCACGGCGCTCGGCGTCAAGATCGACATCTCGCCGGAGACGATCGGCCGTTGCATCCATGAGGCCGGCGTCGGCTTCATGTTCGCGCCGGCGCATCATCCGGCGATGAAGCATGTCGGCCCGACCAGGGTCGAACTCGGCACGCGCACCATCTTCAACCTGCTGGGACCGCTGTCCAACCCGGCCGGTGTCAGCCGTCAGATGGTCGGCGTTTTCCTGCCGGAGTGGATCTTGCCCGTCGCCGAGACGCTGAAGGCGCTTGGCGCCGATCACGCCTGGGTCGTGCACGGTGACGGTTACGACGAGATCACCACCACCGGCGAAACGCAGGTGGCCGAGCTTGCCGGCGGCGAAATCCGCACCTTCACCCTCACCCCCGAGGCAGTGGGGCTGAAGCGGCACACCAAGGAAGAGTTGCGCGGCGGCGACGCGGCCTATAATGCCAAGGCGCTGCGCGATATGCTGGGCGGCGCTGCCGGCGCCTATCGCGACACCGTACTGATGAATGCCGGCGCGGGGCTGGTGGTGGCCGGCAAGGCGACGACGCTCGCCGATGGCATCGCGGCCGCTGCGCAGGCAATCGACAGCGGCCGGGCGCTTGCGGTGCTCGACAAGCTCATCGAGATTTCGAACGGTTAGAACCTTGTCCGATATCCTGCGCAAGATCGAAGCCTATAAGCGCGAAGAGATCGCCGCGGCGAAGCTCAGCGCGCCGCTTGCCGATATCAAGGCGAAGGCGAAGGATGCAGAACCGCCGCGCGGCTTCGTTGCAGCGCTCGAGGCCAAGCGGAAGGCCGGCGGCTTCGCGCTGATCGCCGAGATCAAGAAGGCGAGCCCTTCCAAGGGCTTGATTCGCGCCGACTTCGACCCGCCGGCGCTCGCCAAGGCTTATCAGCAAGGGGGCGCCGCCTGTCTTTCGGTGCTGACCGACGCCCCGTCGTTCCAGGGCGCGCCCGCTTTCCTGACCGCCGCGCGCGCCGCCGTCAGCCTGCCTGCCCTGCGCAAGGATTTCCTCTTCGATCCATACCAGGTGCATGAGGCGCGGGCCTGGGGCGCCGACGCGATCCTGATCATCATGGCAAGCGTCGACGACGCTTTGGCTCGTGAGCTCGAAGCCACGGCGTTCGAGCTCGGCATGGACGCGCTGGTCGAGGTGCATGACGAGAAGGAGATGGAGCGCGCGCTTCGCCTCTCGTCGCGGCTGATCGGCATCAACAACCGCGATTTGAGGACCTTCGAGACCAGCCTCGACGTTTCCGAGCGACTGGCGGCGATGGTGCCGGCCGACCGGCTGCTGGTCAGCGAAAGCGGCATCTTCACCCATCAGGACTGCCGCCGGCTGGAGAAGAGCAGGATCGGCACCTTCCTCGTCGGCGAAAGCCTGATGCGGCAGGCCGATGTGGCCGCCGCGACCGCACTGCTACTGACGGGCAAGGCGCCGGCCGAGGCCGTCTGACGATGCCCGCCCTCACCCATATCAGCGCCGGCGGCGAGGCCAACATGGTCGATGTCGGCGACAAAGCCGAGACGACGCGCACGGCGATCGCCGAGGGTTTTGTCTCGATGCGGCCGGAGACGCTGGAAATGATCCTGACCGGCGACGCCAAGAAGGGCGACGTGCTGGGAACCGCGCGCATCGCCGGCATCATGGCGGCAAAGCGCACGCATGAGCTCGTTCCGCTCTGCCACCCGCTGCTTCTCACCAAGGTTGCCGTCGACATCGAGCCCGACCGCGCGCTTCCCGGCCTCAAGGTTACCGCGCTTGCGCGCGTCACCGGCAAGACGGGTGTGGAGATGGAGGCGCTGACCGCCGCGTCGGTCGCCTGTCTCACCATCTACGACATGGCCAAGGCGGCGGACCGCGCCATGGTGATTTCCGGCATCAGGCTGGTCGAGAAGACCGGTGGCAAGTCGGGCGACTACAAGTCGGCCAAATCCGGGGCAGGTTCATAAATGGCATTGGTTCCGGTCGCCGAGGCTCTCGAGCGCCTGCTGGACGGCGCTGCGGCGTTGCCTGGCGAAAGCGTGCCGCTGGCTGATGCGGCCGGCCGCGTGCTGGCCGAGTCGGTGGTCGCGCTGCGCACCCAGCCGCCCTTCGAAGCATCGGCCATGGACGGCTATGCCGTCCGCTCCGCGGACGTGGCATCAGCGCCGGCGCGGCTCTCGGTGATCGGCGTGGCGCCGGCCGGGCGCGGCTTCACCGGCTCCGTCGGCGATGGCGAGGCCGTGCGCATCTTCACCGGCGCTCCCCTGCCGGAAGGCGCCGACACCGTCGTCATCCAGGAGAATGTCCGCGCTCCCGGCGGCGGCGACATCGAAGTGATGGAGCCGACCGCGCAGGGACGCAATGTCCGTCGCCGCGGGCTGGACTTCGGCCAAGGCGACATGCTCCTCGAAAGCGGTCGCCTGCTCGACCCGGCAGCGCTTTCGCTTGCCGCATCCGCCAATCATCCGAACCTCGATGTGGTGCGGCAGCCGCTGGTGGCCATCATCGCCACGGGCGACGAATTGCTGCCGCCCGGCAGCGAGCTTGGCCCCGACCAGATCATCTCGTCCAACGCCTATGGCGTCATAGCTACGGCGCAGTCGGTTGGCGCGCGCGCCCTCGACCTCGGCATCGCCGCCGACCGCCATGACGCGATCGCGGCGCTGGTCAAGAAAGCCGTGGCGGCAGGCGCCGACGTCCTCGTCACCCTTGGCGGCGCCTCGGTCGGCGACCATGACCTGATCCACGACGTGCTGACCGGCGAAGGCATGAAGCTCGATTTCTGGAAGATCGCCATGCGTCCCGGCAAACCGTTGATGTTTGGCCGGCTGGGCAATATCCGCTGCATCGGCCTGCCCGGCAATCCGGTGGCAAGCCTGGTTTGCTCGCAGCTTTTCCTGAAGCCGCTTCTTGCGCGGCTCGGCGGCCGCCTCTATCGCCCGGATATTCGAACGGCGCGGCTGGGTGCCGCCATGAACGCCAACGATCTCCGGCAGGACTATGTGCGCGCAACGGTGCGCGAGGATGCCGCAACGCTGGTCGCGACGCCGTTCGGCATCCAGGATTCCTCGATGCTGAGGATGCTTGCCGACGCCAATGGCCTGATCGTGCGCGAACCCTTTGCCCCGGCAGCCGAAGCCGGCGCCGAATGCAGCGTGCTGATGCTGCGCTGAGCCGACCTCTTATTCCGCAGTCAGCGTGCGGGTCAGCGGATGATCCGGATCGGCGAGCCCGTCGACGACGTTGAAATGATGGCGATCCGGCTCGACCACCGAGTTTGTGGCGGCGCCGAGCCCGGTCCAGATGTTGGCAAGCAAGGCGCTCTGGCGCAGGAACTCGGAGCGCTCGCCGCCGCCGGCCCAGCAGGTGATACGGGTTCCGTTCATGGGCCGCAACAGCGCCGGGCTCTCGGCCGACGCTTCCTGCTCGTCGATCGCCAGCGTCGCGTTCATCTCTGTGAACATGATCGGCCGCAGGTCGTGCACGCCCGAAATCGAAACGATGTGGCGTACGCGTCGCGCCACTTCGGACCCCAGCGGAGTGGCCGTGGTCATCATCCGGCTGGCGAGATGTCCGCCGGCCGAATGTCCCGTCAGCATCAGCGGGCCATCGACCATTGCCGCCGCCGTGCCGATCGCGGCCGCGACTTCTTCCACGATGCCGCTGATCCGCGCTTCGGGGCAAAGCGTGTAGGAGGGCATGGCAACCGCAAAGGATCTGCTGATCGCGCCGTTGGCCAGGTGCGACCAGCAACTCTTGTCCGACTCCATCCAGTAGCCGCCATGAATGAACACCACGAGCCCTTTCGGCGTTGCGCGCGGAAGAAAGAGATCGAACCGGTTGCGCGGCGCTTCGCCATACACGATGTCGAGCCGTGCACGGCCCTCGGCCAGAAGCCTTTCGCGAAACGCGCGCGCCGGCGCCTGCCAGGCCGCCGGCCAGCGGTCGCCGCCAGCGATGTTCGCCCCGTTGGCATAGGCATCGTCCCAATCCGTGATGCGATGATCGAGCACCGGCCCCTCCCAAACGCGTGGCTTTCGCCAGCAATGGCCGGCGCCGGATGCCGCGTCAATGCTTCCGACCGGAGACATTTTATGCCCGAAACAAGTTCCGGCTGGTGCGATCCGGCAAAACCGGCGCGAGTTGCCTCGTATCAGGTCACAGCGGTCTTGACGGCGAAGCGCGCGTCCCGCCAGGCACCGGTGCGCAGGATGTCTTCCAGCACCTGGACGGCATCCCAGACGTCGCGGTAGCCGACATAGAGCGGCGTGAAGCCGAAGCGGATGGTCGCCGGCGCGCGGAAATCGCCGATCACGCCGCGCTCGATCAATGCGCGCATAACCTGGTAGCCATGGGGATGAGCGAACGACACCTGGCTGCCGCGCTCGGCGCCGTCGCGCGGGCTTTCCAGTTCGAGGCCGAGGGCGCCGCACCTGGCTTCGACGAGGCGGATGAACAGATCCGTCAAGGCGATGCTCTTGCCGCGCACGGCATTCATGTCGACCTTGTCCCAAAGGTCGAGCGCTCCCTTCAGCGCCCGCATCGACAGCACGGGCTGTGTGCCGCACAGGAACCGCCGGATGCCGGTACCGGCGGCATAACCCTGTTCGAACGCGAAAGGCCGGGCGTGCCCCCACCAGCCGCTGAGCGGCTGGCGAATGTCGTCGTGATGGCGTTTGGCGCCATAGATGAAGGCCGGCGAGCCGGGCCCGCCATTGAGGTACTTGTAAGTGCAGCCAATTGCGAAATCGGCGTTCGAACCATCGAGATCCACCGGCAGGGCGCCTGCCGTGTGGCAGAGATCCCAGACGATCAGCGCGCCGGCCCGATGGGCCCTGCGTGTCAGGGCAGCCATGTCGCGCAACCGGCCGGACTTGTAGTTGACGTGATTGACCAGGATGACCGCGACACGCTCATCGATCAGGTCCTCGATCGTCGAGGCATCGACGCCCTCGAGCCGCAACACCGTGCCGGGCCGCGTGGAGGCCACCCCTTCCGCCATATAGAGGTCGGTCGGAAAGCTGTCGCCCTCGGCAACGATCACCGACCGGTCGGGCCGCATCGCGAGCGCCGCATGCAGGACCTTGTAGATGTTGATCGAAGTCGTGTCGCAGACGACGGTCTGGCCGGGCCCGGCGCCGATCAGGCGCCCAAGCCGGTCACCCAATTCGACAGGCATGTCGAACCAGCCGGCAGTGTTCCAGGCGCGGATGAGATCGTGCGCCCATTCGCCCGTCGCCGCCTTCTCGATCTCGTCGAAGACATCGGACGAAGCAGCACCCAGCGAATTGCCGTCGAGATATATCACCCCTGTCGGCAATGCGAAGCGGCGGCGCATCGAGCGTAGCGGATCGGCCGCATCCATCGCCTCGATTTCGGCGAGATCGGGAAGTGCGATCATGATCCTGTAGCCCCCATCGGTCATTCACGAATAGTGCGTCGACGGCCCGACATCAACCGTGCCTCACATGACTGGAATCGCTCGTGGCAGCGCCAACGCGGCATGCGATTTCCGCCGTGCGCGGTGTGAGGTCGTTGACGGTTTGGCTCCGTTTCGTTCACGGCCCGCGAGCTTTCCCGGCGTCGACGTCCTTCCGCATGCCATCATTCGCGCCGGTTATTCAACGCACGGAGGAGCAACGCGCAAGCACGTGGGCATCGGAAAAAACTGTAAGGAATTCAATGCCAGATCGCCGGTCCCGGTGCCCAAAAGCCGCATTTCGGCGTCTTTGCGGGCCGCGCTCTGGTTATCGCCGCGCTAACGCATTCATTAAACTTTAAACGGTTGCGGAACACAACTGGAACAGATAGTGTTTGTTCTGGGTTTGTTTTTCTGATTCTGGTTTCAAAACCCATGGGGGCCGCCATGCTGACGCGCAAACAACATGAACTCCTGATGTTCATCCACGAACGGCTCAAGGAAAGCGGCATTCCACCGTCTTTCGACGAGATGAAGGAAGCCCTCGACCTGGCCTCGAAGTCGGGCATTCATCGTCTGATCACGGCGCTGGAGGAGCGTGGCTTCATTCGCCGGCTGCCCAACCGGGCGCGCGCCCTGGAAGTGCTGCGCCTGCCCGATTCGATCGCGCCTGGCCTCAATGCGGCGAGGAAGTTTTCGCCGAGCGTCATTCAGGGGAGCCTGGGGCAAGGCGGTCTCGGCCGGCAGATCAAGCCCGCGGCGTCCTCGCGTACGCCCAGCAATGACGACGATGCCGCGTCGGCTGTGTCGATCCCGGTGATGGGCCGGATCGCGGCCGGCGTGCCGATCGACGCCATCCAGCATCAGACGCATACGATCACGGTCCCGCCGGACATGATCGCGGGCGGTGAGCATTATGCGCTGGAGGTCAAGGGCGACTCGATGATCGAGGCCGGCATCTTCGATGGCGACACGGTCATCATCCGCAATGCCAACACCGCGAGCCCGGGCGAGATCGTGGTGGCGCTGGTCGACGACGAGGAGGCGACGCTGAAGCGCTTCCGCCGCAAGGGCGCTTCGATTGCCCTCGAAGCCGCCAATCCGGCCTATGAGACTCGCATCTTCGGTCCGGATCGCGTCAAGGTTCAGGGCAAGCTCGTAGGGCTCATTCGCCGCTATTGAGTGGCTGTAGCGGCTTCGCATCGGTCTTTTCAGGCCGCTGGTAAGGCGCCAGCCCCCTTGCCTCGCGCGAATACCGTCGTTGCTCGTGCCAGGGCCGGTAAGGCTTTTCGACGGCATACTGGATGGCGGCGCGCGCCGTTGCCGATTGCGGATCGAAGAAGACGGCGGCGCTGCCGTCACGCGCGAGTTGGCGCTTGGTGACGACAAGGATGCGCGGATCGCGGCAAGGATTGTAGGCCGTGGCGTCGTCTATGACGATGAGGTCGGCGAAGCCGCAGGCCGGCCTGGCGCTGTTGCGATTTTCCGCCAGCGCGACAATCGCGCCGGACGGGTGCCGGCCGATGCAGAGGTCTCCCGTGCAGTAAAAAGGCGACCCTGGCGGCAGGTCGACGGGATCGGCGATGTCCAGCGCGCCCTTGGCGAATGTCTCCGGCGGCACGATCGTTTCAGCCTTCAGCGCGCGTTTCCAGTTGTCGGTGGTGAACTCGTTGGAACGGTCACGATTGACAGCGAGCTCGCCGCCGCCGATCGGCATCGCCACCAGATGCGCGTCCTCCGAGATCAGCACATCCGGCGTGCGGACATGCGGGATGGTCAGCACGCCGGCCAGCGCGAAGGGAACGGCCACCAGCCTGAGCCAGGTGGTGGCCATGGTCGCGATGACAAGCGCGACCGTCACCAGCAGCACCGACTGGATCGAGATCAGCCCCACGGCATCGACTGGCGAGCGTTCCGAAATCCACGCCGAGATCGCGATCATCGCCGCCCTTGCCCATCACATAGAGAAACGGACCGTCGAGGCCGAATGGCATGGTCAACGCGCTCAGGACGGCGAACGGCATGACGATCAACGAGACGATGGGCATAACCGCCAGATTGGCCAGCAGGCTGAGCGGCGACACCCGCTGAAAATGCCAGATCGCAAACAATATCGTTGCGCTTCCGGCGATCAGCGACGTCACGGCAGCGCCACCCAACCCAACCGCCAGCCTTCGCAATAGGAACCGCGGAAACGACCGTTTTGCAGGGGGTGTCCTCACCTTGTCGGCGCGGTAATCGGCCCAGCCGGCATAGGCGCCGACCAGGGCAGCGGTGGCTGCGAACGACATCTGGAAGCTCGGGCCGACCACTTCATGCGGCGACACCAGGATGACGGCGATGGCCGAAATCGCCAGATTGCGCATCGTCAGGGCCGCGCGGTCGAACAGCACGGCGATCAACATGACCGCGAGCATGATGAAACTCCGCTCGGCGGCGACCACGAGGCCGGAGATGACGAGATAGGCGGCGATCGACACCAAGGCGATTGCCGCGGCGTATTTCTTCACCGGGCGGCGCGAGGAAAAATCCGGAAACAGCGCGAAGGCGCCGCGCAACAGAAGCATGATCGTGCCCGCGACAAGCGCCATGTGCAGGCCGGAGATCGAGATGATGTGATAGATGCCTGTCCGCCGCATCGACTCGTTGATGTCTTCGGGAATACCGGCCCGAATGCCGACGATCAGCGCCGCGGCGATCTCGCCTTCGGGACCGCCGACGGTGCTTCTGATGTGATCGGCAATGTTTTCGCGCGCGTTCTCGATGGCCGAAGCCATGCCGGTTCCGAACGGTGGCCCGGTGGCCGAGACGACTTTCGGATCGCCGAGGAAAAAGCCGCTGGCGCCAATGCCGGAAAAATAGCTGTCGAAAGAAAAATCATAACTGTCCGGCCGGACCGGCCCGGTCGGCGGCAGCAACCGGGCATAGCCCGTCACCAGCGATCCAACCTTCATGTCTGAGGGTATCGCGCGCGCCGAGAGCCTGACGCGATCCGGCGCGTAGCGAAGTTTTGGATGCGCGGTCGAGACAAGATCGATGGTCAGGCGCACTCGGCCATTGGCCATTTCTTCGGCGATGACGACGCGGCCGGTCAGCCGCGTCTGGATTTCGGAGCCGAGCATCGGCGTTACGGCCCGCCATGTCTCGGCCTTCGCGGCGACGAAACCCAAGGCGCAAAACAGCGCCGCCATGAAGGCGAGGTGCGTTTTGGGCCATGCGCGGGAAATGATCGCGCAGACAGCCATCAGCGCTACAGCCGCCAGCGGCCTGTAGAGATCCGGCTCGACGTTCAAGGAAAAATAGAGGATCACGCCGGCGGCCAGGAACACCGGCACCAGCAGGAAGCCGATGCCGCGGTCGAGCTCGGTGGTGGCGGCTTCGGCGACGCTCCGCCCAAAGGCGAAAAACAAGGCGCGGCGGAACTGCCTGCGGATCCGGTCGATGGTTGCCGGCTGAGGAGCCTGCAGCAAAGCATCTCCGTCCGGCGGCAAAATCTCGGCAGCCGGGCGCGGCACCGGGACCGAAACCGGCGTCGCTTCGGCAGGCACGGCGTCGGAAAACAGCAGGCGCTCGCTGACGCCAGCCGTCGTCCCCTCGCCCTCCTTCGCGCCGCGGCCACGTTCAGCCATCGGGTCTGCCCCTTGCGCCCCAGACCTCCTATGCTACATGAACGCGCCAAGCGCGAAAGTCCGCGCAATCACGCCTGCTCCAGTGCTTGCCGTGATCCGTGTCCTGACGACAGCTTATTGACTGCGGAGAGCAGCACCACATTCACTCCAGGCCTTTGTGGCGATACTTACAAATTGAGGATCGTCTTTCGCGTCTGAGGGCAACGTGCTGAATGTTAAAGCGGTCAGGGTAGTGTGCTGCAGGACTTTGCCAGCGAGCTTACCTGAGTAACAATCGCAGAATATTTTTTGTTGATCCTCTGGCAGGCTGTCTACATCAGTGTTCCGGTCCAGACAGCCTTTCACAATTCCGTTTCGCGTTTGCTCAACCCTGTTTAAGACTTCTTGTCTTCCCACAATACCTATCAAGACGATGAACGTGATGTAACCCGCTAGCAGGTTCTTTCCCTTTCGCATGATAAGGAAGCTCAGCAAGACCGGAATAGAGGTCAAGCCAACTCCATACCCTAAACTATCGCCATTGATCTCCCCGTATAGAGCAGCCGCAACCAATGCGGCGCCCCCGAAGATCAGTCCAAATAGGATCCAGTGCTTACGATTGGCGAGTGACGGCGGAACCACCTTGGAGTCGCCAGGCATGTTGGTCATTGGTTCCCCCTTTGGTTCGCAATATTTTCTCCTCCACGCCGCGGCCACGTCCAGCCATCGGGTCTGCCCCTTGCGCCCAAGACCTCCTATGCTACATGAACGCCGGTCGCGCGAAAGTCCGCGCAATCACGCCTGCTCCAGTGCTTCTTCGAGAGTTCCATGTCCGACAAGGTCGTCACCCGCTTTGCCCCCTCGCCCACCGGCTACCTGCACATCGGCGGGGCGCGCACGGCGCTGTTCAACTGGCTCTACGCCAAGCACACGGGCGGCACGATGCTGCTGCGCATCGAGGACACCGACCGCGAGCGCTCGACCGAGGCGGCGACAGCCGCCATCCTCGACGGACTGACCTGGCTCGGCCTGTCATGGGACGGCGAAGCCGTATCGCAGTTCGAACGCGCGCCGCGCCACCGCGAGGTGGCTGAGGAGCTCGTGCGCCTGGGCAAGGCCTATTACAGCTATGAGACGCCTGCCGAGTTGGAGACCATGCGCGAGGCAGCGCGCGCCAAGGGTCTGCCGCCGCGCTACAACGGCCAGTGGCGCGACCGCGACCCGTCCGAGGCGCCTCCCGGCGTCAAGGGCGCCATCCGCATCAAGGCGCCGACCGAGGGTGAAACCGTCGTGCACGACCGTGTGCAGGGCGAGGTGCGCTTTCCGAACAAGGATCTCGACGACTTCATCATCCTGCGCTCCGACGGCAACCCGACCTATATGCATGCCGTCGTCGTCGACGATCACGACATGGGCGTCACCCACATCATCCGCGGCGACGACCACCTCACAAACGCGGCGCGCCAGACCGTGATCTATAACGCCATGGGCTGGGACGTGCCGTCGATGTCGCACATCCCGCTGATCCACGGTGCCGACGGGGCGAAACTGTCAAAGCGACACGGCGCGCTCGGCGTCGAGGCCTATCGCGCCATGGGCTATCTGCCCGAGGCCCTGCTCAACTATCTGGCCAGGCTCGGCTGGAGCCATGGCGATGACGAGGTGATGTCGATCAAGGACATGATCGCCTGGTTCGACATCGGCGACGTCAACAAGGGAGCCGCCCGCTTCGATTTCGCCAAGCTCGAGGCGCTGAACGGCGTCCATATGCGCAAGATGGACGATAAGTCCCTGTTCGGCATTTTCGTCGCCACCTTGCCCCATCTTGAAGGCGGACCGGCGCTCGCGGCAAAGCTCGACGACAAGCGCAAGGCCCAATTGCTTGCCGCCATGCCTGGCCTCAAGGAGCGCGCGAAGACGCTGGTCGAGCTCGTCGACGGAGCCGCCTTCCTGTTTGCCGAACGGCCATTGCCCTTGGACGAGAAGGCCGCGGGCTTGCTCGGAGGCGATGCGCGCGCCATTCTGCGCGGCGCCCATGCGGCGCTCGCAGCCATCTCCGGCGAGTGGAGTGCCGCAGCCGCCGAGGCTGCCATCCGCGACTTTGCGCAGGCCGGCGGCCACAAGCTCGGCGCCGTGGCCCAACCGCTGAGAGCCGCGCTTACCGGCCGCAGCACCTCGCCCGGTGTGTTCGACGTGCTTGCCGTGTTGGGACGCGACGAAAGTCTAGCGCGGATCGGAGATCAAATCGATTAGGAGCGAACTGGCCCAAAAAGATTGGCATTGAAAGGTGTGTTTCGCAGTGCAACATTAGGCCTTGGCCCAATCTGGCACGCACCCCCTAAAATGCGGTGGTAAGTTCGCGCATTCCGGTGATTTCGACGTGTCGTTTGCAGGAATTGCCTTGCCGGCATGAGGAAACATAAAGGAGTTTGCAATGAGCGAAGCTGCGACAAAACTGGAACCGGGCGGCAAGGCGCATGAGTCGACCGCCAGGCTCGAACTCGCCGGCAAGACCCACGAATTCAAGGTGCGAAGCGGCTCGACCGGGCCTGACGTCATCGACATCGGCGCGCTCTACAGCACGACCGGGGCCTTCACCTACGACCCCGGCTTCACGTCGACGGCGAGCTGCGAGTCGGCGATCACCTTCATCGACGGCGATGCCGGCATCCTGCTGCATCGCGGCTATCCGATCGACCAGCTCGCCGAACACGGCGACTTCCTCGAGGTCTGCTACCTGCTGCTCTATGGCGAATTGCCGACCAAGGCGCAGAAGGACGACTTCGACTACCGCGTGACGCGCCACACCATGGTGCATGAGCAGATGTCGCGTTTCTTCACCGGCTTCCGTCGCGACGCGCACCCGATGGCCGTCATGTGCGGCGTGGTCGGCGCGCTGTCGGCCTTCTATCACGACTCGACTGACATCTCGGACCCCTACCAGCGCATGGTCGCCTCGATGCGGCTGATCGCCAAGATGCCGACCATCGCGGCGATGGCCTATAAATACCACATCGGCCAGCCCTTCATTTACCCGAAGAACGAGCTGAACTTCGCCGCCAATTTCCTGCATATGTGCTTCGCGGTGCCGTGCGAGGAGTACAAGATCAATCCGGTGCTGGCGCGCGCCATGGAGCGCATCTTCATCCTGCACGCCGACCACGAGCAGAACGCCTCGACCTCGACGGTTCGCCTCGCCGGCTCCTCCGGCGCCAACCCGTTCGCCTGCATCGCCGCCGGCATCGCCTGCCTGTGGGGCCCGGCGCATGGCGGCGCCAACGAAGCGGCGCTCAACATGCTGGGCGAGATCGGCCATGTCGACCACATCCCGGAATTCATTGCCCGCGCCAAGGACAAGAACGACCCGTTCCGGCTGATGGGCTTCGGCCATCGCGTCTACAAGAACTACGACCCGCGCGCCAAGATCATGCAGAAGACAGCGCATGAGGTGCTGGGCGAGCTCGGCATCAAGGACGATCCGCTGCTCGACATCGCGATGGAGCTTGAGAAGATCGCGCTGACCGACGCTTATTTCATCGAGAAGAAGCTTTATCCGAATGTCGATTTCTATTCGGGCATCACGCTGAAGGCGCTGGGCTTCCCCACCACCATGTTCACCGTGCTGTTCGCTGTCGCGCGCACCGTCGGCTGGATCGCGCAGTGGAAGGAAATGATCGAGGATCCACACCAGAAGATCGGGCGCCCGCGGCAGCTCTATACCGGCGCTACGGAACGCGATTACGTGCCGATCGCCAAGCGGTGATTTAAGCGAATAGCGAAATAGCGAGTAGCGAATAGGGAAAGAAGCCGGTGAGTGCCGTGCGACACCCGCACTATTCGCTATTCGCTATTCGCTACTCCCTATTCGCTCTCCTGATACACCCCATCACCACCTCGGCGGCGATTTCGCCGGAGGGCTTCTCGGTTGCCATGCGCCTGGAGATCTCCGCGAAGCCCGCCTTCTGCCAGGCGCGCATGCCGGTATCGGCAAACAGCGCTTCCAACTGGCGCGCCAGGTTCTCCGGCCTGACATATTGGTCGTAAAATTCCGGCACCAGCGCGCGGTCGGCGATCAGGTTGGGCAGCAGCGCCGACCACGTCGTCACCAGATGCTGCAGCAATTGTCTGGCGATCGGATCGAGCTTGTAGCTGGAGACCATCGGAACGCCGCTGAGCGCGAGTTCGAGCGAGACTGTCCCAGAGGCGATCAAAGCCGCATCGGCCTTGCCGAAAGCCTGCCATTTGCGCTCTGGATCGGTGATGATCTCGGGCTTCTCGTCCCAGCTCGCGACCGACGTCCTGACCAGATCGGCGACATGCGGCACCGTCGGCAGCAACAGGCGCAGTCGATGGCCGCGTTGGTGGAGCACCGACACCGTCTTGCCGAACGGGTCGATCAGACGGCGCACCTCGCTGCGGCGAGAGCCCGGCAGCACGAGCAGCGTCTTCACGCGATCCGCCGACAGGTCGCGCGGCAGGCCCTGCGCCTTGGCGGCGCCAAGCACGCCGGGGTCCTGTGTCAGCCGGTGGCCAACATAAGTGCCGGGCGGTCCGCCAAGGCGGGCCAGTGCTTTCACCTCGAACGGCAGGATGCAGAGGATGTGGTCGACATATGGCTTCATTGCCACAGCCCTGCCCGGCCGCCATGCCCACACGCTTGGGCAGACATAGTGGACGATCGGGATGGCGGGCGCGGCAGCGCGAACCTTTTTGGCGACGCGCAGCGAAAAGTCGGGGCTGTCGATGGTGATAAGGCAATCCGGCCGCTCGCTCGCGATGGTTGCGGCCGTCTGGCTGATCTGGCGCATCAGCCGCGGCAGGTCGCGTAGGACGGCGCTGAAGCCCATCAGCGCGATCTCGCTGCCGTCGAAGAGCGGCGTCAGCCCCAATTCCTGCAGATGCCGGCCGCCAATGCCGACAAGCTGGATATCTCGGCCGGTGATCTTCTCGAGCGCGCGCACGATGTCGGCACCGAGCAGGTCGCCTGATTCCTCGCCGGCGACGATGGCGATTTTGAGCGGCCTCTCACCTGCCATCAGCCGACTCCGCCACGGGGAACCCAATGATGAAGAGGCCCAGTGCGTTGGCTCGCGACAATGTCGTCGGACCCTCGAGAATGAGCGAGCGACCCGCTTCGACGGCGATGCCGGCCAAGCCGGCGGCATGCGCGGCCTCGACCGTCTGCGGGCCTATCGAAGGCAAGTCGGCGCGCAATTCCTGACCAGGCTTGGCGCATTTGACGAGGACGCCGCGCGTCTTTCCGGCGAGCCTGCCGTGCCCGCGCAATTCGCGCGTCCTTTCGAGCAGGCCCTTTGTGCCTTCGATGCCTTCCAACGCGATGGCCCGGCCGCCGATGGCGACAGCCGCTTGGCCGATATCCAGCGCGCCAATGGCCTTGGCGGCCGCGCGTCCCGCTTCGATATCGCGCCAATCCGATTGCCTTGGTCCCGCGGCCGTGAGCGTGCCCTCGGCGGCGGCAAGGTCGGGAACGATCTGATGCGCGCCGACGACCGTGATTCCGCGCTTCTCCAGCCCGCGCGTGAGGACCTTCAAAAGCCCGTCGTCGCCACGCGCCAGCGCCACGATCACGGAAGGGATTATCGCCAGCAGACCGAAAGTCGGGCGTATCCGGGCAAGCTGCGGCCTGCGCCTGATCTCGCCGGCAAGGACCAGATGGCTGATGCCCCGGCGTTTCAGCAAGGGAAGCAGCAAGCCGATGTCTTCCAGCGCCAGTGTCGCCTGCTCATAAGCGGCGAAGTCCGCTTCGCGATCCACCTCGCCATCGACGAGGACGATAAAAGGCGAATTTCCCTGCCTGACCAAGCTTTCCGCCACTTCCACCGGCAGGCTGCCGCCACCGGCGATGATGCCGACCCTGGAGCCCGGCGCAAGTTCGAGGTGCGGGCTGGCGACGTCAGCCTTCGTCATCGCCATTGTCGTCGTCGCCGCCACCCTTGAGTGACGGGACGGCAAAGTGCCGCTTGCCGCGGCTGGTGATGAAATCGATGATCTTCATGGCCGTTGGCGACGAGGCGAATTCCACCTTGGCGATTTCCACGTTCTCGCCGACGGTGCGGGAGCGGTCGAAAATCGTCCTGTAAGCCTTGCGCAGCAGGTAGATCTCGGCACGCGGCAGTCCCGAACGCTTCAAGCCGATGATGTTGAGGCCGCGCAGGCTGGCGCGATTGCCGACGGCGATGGCATAGGGGATGACGTCGCCGACAAAGGCCGAGCACCCACCGAGAAAGGCGTTGTCGCCGACACGCACGAATTGATGAACGGCGCTGAGACCGCCGATATAGACGTTGTCGCCGATCTCGCAGTGCCCCCGAGGGTCGCGCCATTGGCGAAGGTGGCGTTCTTGCCGACGACGCAGTCATGGGCGATGTGCGCGTAAGCGAGGAAATTGCCGTTGTCTCCGACGGTCGTCTCGCCACGGCTGATATCCGTGCCGACATGCATGGTGACGCCTTCACGGATGGTGCAATTCTCGCCGATGACCAGCGTGGTGCGTCCACCCTTGTGCTTGGTGTTCTGTGGCGGCGCTCCCAGCGTCGCCATCGGATAGACCTTGGTCGAGGCGCCGATGGTGGTCGCGCCCATCACCGCGACATGGCTGACCAGTTCGGCACGGTCACCAATCACCGCGTCGGCGCTGACATGGCAGAACGGCCCGATGCTGACGCCTTCGCCGAGTTGGGCGCCGTCTTCGACGACCGCTGAGGGATGGATTGATGTCTGGATTTTCATAAGCATTTCAAACCGTCAGCCGGCAACCATGGCCGAGATCTCGGCCTCTGCCGCCTTCGCGCCGTCCACCATGGCCTCGCAGGCGAATTTGAGCAGGTTGCCGCGCATCTTGATTTTCTTGACGTGGATCTTCAACTGGTCGCCTGGACCGACCGGTTTGCGGAATTTCGCGTTGTCGATGGTGAGGAAGTAAACCAGCGACGGCTTTTCCGTATTGAGGCTGCGGATGCAGATCGCGCCGGCCGTCTGAGCCATGGCCTCGATGATCAAGACGCCCGGCATCACCGGCTGTTCGGGGAAATGACCCTGGAAATGCGGCTCGTTGATTGTCACGTTCTTGATGCCGACGCCCGAGTCGTTGCCGTCGATATCGACGATGCGGTCGATCATCAGGAACGGATAGCGGTGTGGCAGGAGCTTCATGAGCCCCATTATGTCGACCGCCTCGAGTGTCGTTGCCACCATGTCAGCCATTTCCGTCGCCCTGCTTGCGGCTCTTGGCAAACCTGCGCAGCATGGCGATCTCGCGCAAAGCTTCGGCCATCGGCTGTGCCGGATAGCCTGCCCAAATCTCGCCCGCCGGCACGTTGCTCATGAATCCGCTTCTCGCTGCAAGCTTGGCCCCAGGCCCTATGGTCAAATGATCGGCAAGACCGACGCCGCCGCCCATGGTGACGCCGTCGCCGACGACGACGGAACCGGAAATACCCGAAAGCCCGGCTATAATGCAATTGCGGCCGATGCGAACATTGTGGGCGATCTGCACCAGATTGTCGATCTTGGTGCCTTGTCCGATGATGGTGTCCGACATCGCGCCGCGATCGACGGTGGTGTTCGAGCCGATCTCGACATCGTCCTGGATGATGACGCGGCCGATTTGCGGCACGCGCTCGGGTCCCTTGGCGCCGCCCACGAAGCCGAAGCCATCCTGGCCGATCCTGGCGCCGCCATGGATGATGACGCGGTTGCCGATCAGCGCATACTGGATGCTGGCGCCCGGGCCGACATAGCCGTCGCGGCCGATCCTGCAGGAACGGCCAATGACGGCGTGAGGCGCAATGACCGTGCCGCCGCCAATGGAGACGCCGGGGCCGATCACCGCGCCGGCCTCGACGATCGCACCGGCCTCGACATGCGCGGACGGATCGATATGCGCCTGCGGCGAAATGCCGGTTTCGCCTGTCATCGGCCCTGGAGTGGCGGCCTGTGGAAACAGCAGCCGCCCGACCATGGCGAAGGCCTGTTGCGGCCGCGGATGCACCAGCACCGCGATCCCCTGCGGCGCTCTGTTGGCAAAGTCGGCGGGGCACAAAACGGCTGCGGCCCTGAGCGATTGCATCAGAGCGAAGTTGCGCTTGCCGTCAACGAACACCAGCGCCCCTTCGCCGCCCTCATTGGCGGGCGCCAACGCTTCGATGGCAACATCGGCCCGTGAGGAATCGACGAGGCTGGCGCCGGTCAGATTCGCGACCTCGCCAGCCGTATACCGGCGTGAAGGCGCGAAGAACACCGGATCGGTCATTCCACAAACATTATCCAGCTAGGTCGGATCAGTCTCTTCCGGGCCACCTGGCGGCCCGGAAACATCGTAACCCGCGGATTAGAAACGAGTTGCAATGCCGAAGTTGAATTCCTGCGTGTCGTCGCCCGGCTGTTTCTCGACCGGGATCGCATAGTCGATGCGGATCGGACCGAACGGCGAAGCCCACATCAGGCCAACACCGACCGAAGCGCGCAAATGCATGTCAGCCGATCCCGCCTTTACCAGGCTTGGATCAAGCTTGTTGCCATAGAGCGTCGCAGCATCGGCGAAGACCGCGCCACGCAGACCGAAGCTCTCCGGAATGACCGGCAGCGGGAACTGGGCCTCGGCCGAGGCATTGAAATAGGTCGTGCCGCCGAGATGGTCGCCGCTGTTGTCGCTGGCAATCGGGCCAATGCCGCCATAGGCAAAACCGCGGATCATGCGGTCATTGCTCTGGAAGTGGTCGAAGATGCGCAGCTCGCCATTGCCGTAGCCCGCAATATAGCCCGCGCCACCCGACACCAGGCCGACGAGGTCAAGCTGTTCGGACAAAGTCTGGTAGACGCTTGCGCGCCCGGTCAGCTTCACCCACTTGGCATCGCCGCCGAGACCGGCAACCTCTGTTGTACCAGTGATATAGAGGCCTTCATGCGGATTCTTCATGTCGTCGATGGTGTTGTAGACCAACCCGAGACTGACCGAAGACTTGACCCACGGGCTTTCGGCAACGCCCGCTAGGATCGCCGGCGAAATGGTGCACCTGCTCGGATCGTAGTTGCCATTGGCATCCACACAGCCATCGGCAATGGAATACTTCTCCTGCGAGATATTATACGCTAGCTGCGTTGAGATGCTGTCGGTGATCGGCAGGCCAAAGCGAATGGTCCCGCCGGTGACGTCAGTATCGTAGTGATTGTACTCACGGGTCGACTTGTAGATATCGAAGCCCGCAGCGATGCGCCGGCCGAGGAAATACGGCTCGGTGAAGGAGATGGCGTAGTCGCGCGAATGCCTGCCGCCGCCGGCCGACAGCTTGATGTACTGGCCGCGACCGAGGAAGTTGCGCTCGGTGATCGAGCCTTCGACGGACGGTCCCGGCGTGTCGCCACCGGTCGAATAGCCGGCGCCGATCGAGAACTCGCCGGTCGACTTCTCGACGACGTCGACCACCAGGACGACCTGGTCGGGAGCCGAGCCAGGAACGGTCGATATCTCGACTTTGTCAAAGTAATCCAGGGCTTCCAGCCGCTTCTTCGCGCGCTGAATGAGAACCTGGTTGAATGCGTCGCCTTCGCTGACATCGAATTCGCGACGGATGACATAGTCGCGCGTGCGGTCGTTGCCGCGGATTTCGATGCGCTCGACATAGGCCTTGGTGCCCTGGTCGATGGTGTAGACGACCGAGATCGTATGGTTCTCGAAATTGCGATCGCCACGCGGCGTCACCTGAGCGAATGCGTAGCCCGAACCCGCGACCTTCTCGGTGAGCGCGACGATCGAATCCTCAACGTCCTTGGCGTTGTAGACATCGCCCTTGTGGGTCTCGACCACCGATTCCAGCGCCTTCGAGTCGACCTCTGGGATCGTGCTCTCGACGCTGATGTCGCCAAAGTTGTAGCGATCGCCTTCCTGCACCGTGATCGTGACGGTGTATTTGTTGGTGGCTTCATCCAACTCACCTACGGCCGAAACGACCTGGAAGTCGGCATAGCCGTGATTGTAGTAGAAGCGGCGCAGCAACTCCTGGTCGGCGCGCAGCTTGTCCTCGTCATAGACGTCGTCGCGCAGCACGAACGAAAGCCAGGACGAACGCTTCGTGTTGATCACGTCCGACAGGCGGCGGCTGGAGAAAGCGCTGTTGCCGACGAAATTGATGGCCGCGATCTGCGTGCGTGCGCCTTCGTTGATGTTGAAGACTACGTTCACGCGATTGTCGCCGAGATCCATGATCTGGGTGGTCACGGCGGCATCGTCGCGGCCGATGCGCCTGTAGGCTGCCTTGACAGCCTCGACGTCGGCATCAAGCGCCTGCTGCGAGAATGTCGCGCGCGGCTTCAACTGGATGGCAGCCTGAAGGGCGTTGTCCTTGAGCTTCTTGTTGCCCTGAAACAGGACCTGGTTGACGACCTTGTACTCGGAAACCTTAACGACCAGGGTCGAGCCGACCTGATTGATCTGGACGTCCGAGAACAGCCCGGTGCCGAACAGGGCCTTCACGGCGCTGTCGATATCGGCGCTCGAAAACGCCTTGCCGGGCTTGATCGAGATGTAATTGCGGATGGTTTCGGCATCGACGCGCTGGTTGCCGCTGACCTCGACCCTCGAGACGACTGCTGCTTCGGCTACCGATGTGGCAACGAACTGCACTGCGAGCGCGCCTGGCAAAACCAGGGCGGCGGACAAAGCCGCCGCGGACGCGGCGCTCAGAAACTTGGATGCTGCCTTCATCGGGCTTTTGTACCTTTTTCTCGTAGTCCCCACGGCGAGAAAACCGGACGTGCGGTATTTTCCCTTACCGTATTAACCGGATTTTCCCTACACGCAAGGCTCCGGGTTAATTTGTATTTACTTAACCCTGATGCGTGGCTTTCGCGTCACGCATATCCCCACGCATGGTAAACGGCGTCTCAATATGGTCGGGTCCGAAGCCAAATTCCTTCATGATTTCAGCACCCAAACAGATCATTCCAAAAAACGAAGCCCATGAACCCGAGCACCAGCAGGAGGCCAGCCCGGTAGGCCATCTCCATCATCCGCTCCGAGACGGGCCGCCTTATGACGGCCTCCACGCCGTAGAACAAGAGGTGCCCGCCGTCGAGAGGGGGAATCGGCAGAAGATTGAGAATCCCTATCCCGACTGACAGGAATGCAACAAGCTGCACCAGCCACTCGAAGCCGAGTTTGGCCGCCTGCCCCGACATTTTTGCGATCTTGATCGGCCCGCCCAGTTGGCATTTGTCCTCGCGTCCGACGATGAACCGCTTCAGGAACTGGCCGGTGCGTTCGATGACATGGCCGGTTTCCTCGACAGCCGCTGCCAGTGCGCCCGCAGGCGTGTAGGAGACCAGCCGCGGCTGTCCAAGCTCGGTGTTGTTGGCGACGCCGATGACCGCGACCTTGACCTTGTTGCCCAGCGCGTCCTGCTGCTCCATCGGCTGCGGCGTCGCCGTCACGGTGATTTCCTTGCCGTCGCGCAACATAGTGAAAGTGATGGCGTCGCCTGCGCGACCCGAGACCAGGCGCTGAACGTCGGCGAAGGTCTCCACCTTGCTGCCGTCGACTTTGACGAATCGGTCGCCGGGCTGGATGCCTGCCCGCGCCGCAGGACTGCCGGCAACGACTTCGGCCACTGTCGGCTCCATGACCGGACGGCCGTAAAGCGAAAACAGGACCGCGAAGACGGCGATCGTCAGCAGGAAATTGAACAACGGTCCGGCGACGACGGTGGCCGCGCGCTTCCAGATCGGCTGGGTGTGGAAAGCGACTTCGCGCTCGGCCTCGGTCAACGATTCGATGTCTTCGGCACTCGGCTGGCTCGATGTCGCGTTCATGTCGCCGACGAATTTGACATAGCCGCCAAGCGGGATGGCGCACAGCTTCCAGCGCGTGCCGTAGCGGTCGTTGAAACCGAAGAGTTCCGGGCCGAAGCCGATGGCAAAAGCCTTCACGCCGATGCCGCACCAGCGGCCGATAAGATAGTGACCCATCTCATGGACGAACACGACGACGGTGAGCACGAACAGAAACGGCACGAGGGTGCCAAGGACAAAGCCCTGCGTGCTGAAGACCGCGTGAAGAATCTCGTTCAAGTCATGCCCTCAAATTCGCCCGCGAACGCGATACTCCGCCGCGACTGTGACATCAATCCGGGCGAATCCGTGGCACGTGCCATTTTTCGAAGCACGGCAACGCCACTCAATTCGGAAACAACCCCAGTGCCGGATGATCGGCGCCCGCCGCGATCCAGCCAATGACGTACAGCGCGAAAGCCGCCGCGACAAGCCCGTCGACCCTGTCCATGACGCCGCCATGCCCAGGAATCAGGTTGCTGGAATCCTTGCAGCCGTGCCGGCGCTTGACCCAGGATTCGAACAGGTCGCCGATCTGCGAGATGATCGAAAGCGCCAGCGCGGCAAGGCCAAGCTGAATGAGATTGCCGGCTCCGGCCACGATCGCCAGCAGCAATCCGGCGACGACGCCGCCGACGGCGCCGCCAAGCGCGCCGCTCTGCGTCTTGCCGGGCGAGATCGACGGCGCCAGCTTCGGCCCGCCGACCGCGCGCCCGACGAAATAGGCCGCTATGTCGGTCGCCCAGACCACAGCGAACAGGAACAGGATGGCGATCAGCCCGGAATGGTTGTCATCGCGCAGATAAGCGAGCGAAAAGCCGGATAGCGATGCGTAGGCCAGCCCCGACGCCTCCCATTGCGCTGCTCCCCGCAGCCGCGCCGCAACAGCGCCGACAGCAGTGAGAGCTGCGACCAGAAGCAGCAGCCACAGAGCCGGGAGGCCGGCAACCAGCGCGACAATGAAGACGGCGATCAGCGCTTCCGGCAGAAAGCCAAGCGTCGAGCCGTTCCCAGGACGCGACATACGCGTCCATTCGTAGAAGATCAGCGCCGCCATAGTCGCGCAGAACAGGCGAAACGGCAGTCCGCCAAGCCAGGTGAGCGTAAGCGTGGCGGCCGCCATCACGATGGCCGAGATGACACGCTGCTGGAGATTGCTCATTGGTGCCGGCGCTACGAGGCGACGTCGCGGGCGGCGAGCCCGCCGAAACGGCGCTCGCGACCGGCAAAGTCCCGCAGGGCATCGGCGAGATGCTCGCGGCTGAAGTCCGGCCAGAAACAAGGCAGGAAGACGAGCTCGCTGTAGGCGGCCTGCCACAAAAGGAAGTTCGACAGCCTGAGCTCGCCGCTGGTGCGGATCACCAGGTCCGGATCGGGAATGCCTTCGGTGTCGAGCGAACCGGCAAAGCTCTCCATCGTGATGGCGTCGCTGTCCATCTCGCCGCGCGCCACGGCGGCGGCGAGCTTGCGCGCGGCGCGCACGATCTCGTCGCGGCCGCCATAGTTGAAGGCGATGACGAGCGTCAGCGCCTCGTTGCGCGCGGTCAGCGATTCGGCTTCCTGCAGCAGCCCCCTGATATCGGGCTGCAGCCCTTCCCGGTCGCCGATTATTCGCACCCGCACGCCGTTCTGATGCAGCTCTGCCAAATCACGTCTGATGAAGAGCTTCAACAGACCCATCAGGTCGCTGACTTCGGATTTCGGCCGCGACCAGTTTTCCGAGGAGAAGGCGTAGACGGTCAGGTAGGAAATGCCGAGCTCGGGAGCCGCGCGCACCGTCTTGCGCAGGGCCTCGACGCCGGCGCGGTGGCCGGCAAGCCGCGGCATGCCGCGCGCCTTGGCCCAGCGTCCGTTTCCATCCATGATGATCGCGACATGCGCGGGCGTTGCCATGGTCTCGCTTTCGAGCCGGAGAAAAACCGACCCTAAACCTGCATGATTTCAGCTTCCTTATCGGAAAGCAGGTGATCGATAGTGCTGATCATCTCGTCGGTCAGCTTCTGAACCTGGTCGGAGCGCTTGCGATGATCGTCTTCGCTGAGCGTGCCGTCCTTTTCGGCCTTCTTGAGGAAATCCATGCCGTCGCGACGAACGTGGCGAACCGCGACGCGGGCGTTCTCGGCATAGCCATGCGAAATTTTGACCAGTTCCTTGCGGCGCTGCTCGTTAAGCTCGGGCAGCGGAATCCTGAGATTAGTGCCGTCAACGATCGGGTTGAAGCCGAGATTGGCTTCGCGGATGGCGCGGTCGACGGCGCTGACCATCGACTTGTCCCAGACCGAGACCGAAATCATGCGCGGCTCCGGTACCGTCACATTGGCCACCTGGTTGATCGGCATCGCCGTGCCATAGGCCTGGACCTGGACGGCGTCGAGCAGGTTGCTGGACGCGCGGCCGGTGCGCAGCGAAGCGAGATCGTGCTTGAAGGCCGCGATCGCCCCATCCATGCGCCGCTTGAGATCGTCGTACTCGCCACTCATGATCATCTCCTCGACCCGTTCGCCGGGGTTCACTGCTTCTCTTCTAGTCCTGTCCGTAACCGGCAATCGTTTAGCCGACTCCGGCCCCGGTCAATTGTCCGCGACGACCGTGCAACGGCCGCCGCCCCTCAGGATTTCGCCGAAACCACCCTTTTCGTGGATCGAATAGACGATTATCGGAATGTTGTTTTCACGCGCAAGTGCAATCGCGGCCGTATCCATGATCGTAAGCCCGCGTTTGATGACTTCGGCATGACTTATGCGGTCGAAGCGTACCGCATCCGGATGCTTCTTGGGGTCGGCCGAATAGACGCCATCGACCTGGGTGCCCTTGAACAGCGCGTCGGCCCCGATCTCGGCGGCGCGCAGCGCCGCGGCCGAATCGGTGGTGAAGAACGGATTGCCGGTGCCGCCAGCAAAGATCACCACCTTGCCCTGGTTCATATAGGCGGTCGCTTGACGCTGGGAGAAGCTCTCGCAGAGCTCGGGCATGGCGATGGCCGAAAGCACCACGGCATCGACGCCGATCTTGTTCAGCGAGGTGCGCAGCGCCAGCGAGTTGATGACGGTGGCCAACATGCCCATGTGGTCGCCGGTGACGCGGTCGCCACCCTTGGAGGCGACGGCTACGCCGCGGAAAATGTTGCCGCCGCCGATGACGACGCCGACCTCGATGCCGAGCGCCCGCGCCTCGGCAATGTCGGCGGCGATGCGGTCGACGACCGAAACATCGATGCCGAAATGCTGTTCTCCCATCAACGCTTCGCCCGAAGCTTTCAGCAAGACACGTCGATAGAGGGGCTTCACCGTCATCTGGTTCCTCGAAAATCTCGGCGCGGCAAATCTGGAGGCGAAAATTGCCCAGCTTCGCCTGGCGGCGCTGGCATGATGGTCCGACCCGATACACGAAGGGCGCGGCGATGTCACGCCGCGCCCTCGCGCAAAATTCCAGGCTTTTTCGATCAGTTGCTGCTGATGCTGACCGCCTGGCCTTCGACCAGGACCGGCAGCGAATAGCCGGAAGGCTTGTCGCCGGTCACGGTACCGCCCGTGACCCTGACCTGGATCTGCGAGCCGAAATACGGATGAGGAAATGGCGCCGGAACGCTGCTGACCGCTTCCAGTCGCTGACGAAGTGCGGCGGGAATTTCGAAATCCAGCGCCGCGAGGTTGTCCTGCAGTTGGGCAAGCTTCGTCGCGCCGAGGATGACGGTGGCGATGCCGGGCTGCGTCGCAACCCAGTTGAGCGCCACCTCAGCCATGCTGCGTCCGAGTTCGGCGGCCACCTTCTCGAGCTCCGCCACGATTGCCCAGTTGCGATCGCTGAATTTCTGGAAACCCGGATGCGTGGTGTTGCGGAAGCCGTCGAGCCGCCCGGCATTCCCGGCCTGCGTCGGGCGGTACTTGCCGCTGAGCAGCCCGCTGGCCAAGGGGCTCCAGACCATGATGCCGGCGCCGTGACGTGTGGCCAGAGGCACGAATTCATGCTCGATCGAGCGCTCAGTCAGCGAATATTCGAGCTGCAGGGCCGAGATCGGCTCGTAGCCGCGCAGTTCGGCGATCGCCTGCGCCCTGCCTGCATACCAGGCCGGCACATCGGAAAGGCCGATATGGCGCACCTTGCCGGCGCGCACCAGGTCGTCGAGCGTGCGCAGCACTTCCTCGGCCGGCGTCAGCCTGTCCCACACATGCATGAGGTAGAGGTCGATGGAGTCGGTGCCGAGCCGCTTCAGCGAAGCGTCGACGGCGCGCATGATGTTCTTGCGGCCATTGCCGCCGGCATTCGGATTGCCCGGTTCCGAATTGAAGGTGAATTTGGTGGCGATCACCGCCTTGTCGCGCAAGCCCCGCTCGGCGACGAATTCGCCGAGCCAGGTCTCGGCGGTGCCGCCGGTATAGAGGTCGGCGGTGTCGAAGAAATTGCCGCCGGCCTCGACGTAAGCGTCGAACATGGCGCGGGCGGTATCCCTGTCCGTGCCCCAGCCCCATTCGGTGCCGAAGGTCATGGTGCCCAGCGCCATCCGGCTGACGCGCAGGCCGCTGTTGCCGAGCGTGTAATAGGTCATGCTCATGATGTTCTCCGATCGTGTTTGATGCCGGCTTATCGGCCGGGGGTCGCCTTGACCCAGGGATTGCCGCGCTCATGCGTCATGCGGAAGGTGAAGCCGTCGACCTTCCAGCCGGCAGCCGAGCGGGTCAGGCGGTGCTCATAGGTGCCCCAGACTTCCCAGAGCGGGTCGCCGTTGCCTTCCAACCTGTTCCAGGCATAGCCGTTGGAAAGGACGGTCGCCTTGTCGCCTTCGATGGCGACCTGGTGGTTCGTGCGCAGATGCAGGCTGGTCTTGCTTCCCTTGAGATTTGCCGCCCAGGCGCCGATCAGGTCGTCAGAGGCGATAGTGGCGGCAGGCTGCCCGGAAAGGCTGCTGAAATCGGCGGCGACGTAGTCGGCGAAATAGCTGCGGGCAAGCTTCCAGTCCTGCGCATCGACGGCGCGGTCGATGGCATCCGCGATACGGATGACGGCGCGCTCGTCGGCGAACGCCTGCCAGCCCGTTGGTTCGGCTCCGCCGGCATCGACCGGCGCCAGCGCCAATCCTGCCGCGAAGGTCACATGTCTCAACGCATTCATGTCTTTTCTCCTCGAGCATCAGCCCACCGCCGATGTGTCGAGGACAATGTGGAGCAGCGCGTTGGCATCGATAAGATTGCATTGTTCGCAAAGACCATGCGATATCATTCATGAATGGATCGGGATCTGCTCACGCATCTGCCTGTTGTCGTTGCCGTGGCGCGACGCGGCGGCTTTGCGCTTGCCGCTGCCGAGCTCGGCATGAGCCCGTCGGCCGTCAGCCATGCGGTGCGGCTAGTGGAAGAGCGGATCGGCCAGCCGCTGTTCGCGCGCACGACGCGCAGCGTTTCGCTGACGGAAGCCGGCAAGGCGCTGGTGGAGACGGCCGCCCCTGCCCTTCAGGACATTGGCGAGCGGATGGATCGCATCCGCGGCATCAAGGGCCGGCCCTCCGGCCTGCTCAGGATCAACGCCTCCAACATCGCGATCCCTTTGGCGGTCACGCCCGTTGTGGCGGCCATGGCCGAGCGCTATCCCGATGTGACGGTCGAGGTTTTCGCCGAACAGGGTCTTGTCGATATCGTCGGAGAAGGTTTCGACGCCGGCATCAGGCTGGGCGAGATGATCGCGCAGGACATGGTCACCGTGCGGCTCACGCCGCCCTTCAAGGCCGTGGTCGTCGCGTCACCCGCCTATATCGGAAAACACGGCCGTCCGCGCGACGTGGCCGACCTCGCGAACCACAATTGCATCGGCTACCGGCTCGTCCGCTCTGGCGGACTCTATCGCTGGGATCTGAACGAGGACGGCAAGGATGTCGTTGTCGAGACGCGCGGCACGGCCGTCGTCACCGATTCGCTTGGCGCCATCGATCTGGCGCTTGCCGGCGTCGGGCTCGCCTATGTCTTCGAGCCGCTGGTGCGCGCCGATCTTGCCGCCGGTCGCCTGGTCCAGGTCCTGCCGAAGACGGCGATCGAGGAGCCGGGCCTCTTCCTCTACTTCCCGCGCCGGGCCTCGATGGCGCCGAAGCTCAGGGCCTTTATCGACACCGCACAAGAAATCGGCCGGGCATCCATGCGGACACCCGGCCGAGCTGCCTGAGCTGTTTGGCCCTACTTTTCTCTTCGGGCTATTTCTTGACCGCGGCCGCGACTTCCGCCGCGAAATCGGTCGTTTCCTTCTCGATGCCTTCGCCGAGCGCGTAGCGCAGGTAGGCGCTGATCTTGGCCGGAGCGCCGATCTCCTTCTCGGCATCCTTCAGCGCCTTCTCGACGGTGATGTCGGGATTGAGCACGAAGGCCTGCTTCAAAAGCACCACCTCTTCATAGAACTTGCGCAGGCGGCCCTCGACCATCTTCTCGATGATCGCTTCGGGCTTGCCGGTCTGACGCGCCTGGTCGGCGAAGATCGCCTTCTCGCGCTCGACCGCGGCCGGATCGAGTTCTTCCGTGGTCAGCGCCATCGGGTTGGTCGCCGCGACATGCATGGCGACCTGGCGGCCGAAGGCGTTCGCCGCATGCTCGTTGCCGGTGGTCTCGATCGCGACCAGTACGCCGAGCTTGCCGAGGCCGTCGGCGACGGCATTGTGGACATAGGTCGCCACCGCGCCATGCGGTACCGTGAGCTTGGCCGAACGGCGGAAGCCCATGTTCTCGCCGATGGTGCCGACCGCGTCCTTGATGGTGTCGGTGACCGACTTGTCGGAGCCCGGATACTTGGCCGCGGCCACCGCCTCGGTCGTGCCATAGGCGAGCGCGACCTTGGCGACGTTGGCGACGATCTCCTGGAAGGCCGCGTTGCGCGCGACGAAGTCGGTCTCGGAGTTCACCTCGACGACCGCGGCCTCGCGGACGCCGGAATCGACGCCGATAAGGCCCTCCGCCGCGGTACGGCCGGCCTTCTTGTCGGCCTTTGAGATACCCTTCTTGCGCAGCCAGTCGACGGCTTCTTCCATGTTGCCGTTGGTCTCGTTCAACGCCGCCTTGCAGTCCATCATGCCCGCGCCGGTCAAGTCGCGGAGTTCTTTGACCTGTGCAGCCGAAATGCTCATTGTCGCCTCTTTGTTTCAAATGCGCCGACGCACCATCGAATCCCGATGATGCGCCCGGCAAAAGCGCTTTAGCGCGCCAACTTATTGGAAAGATGAAGGCCGGAACCGGCCTTCGCTTTTCAAGCTTCCGGAGCTTCAGCAGCCGGGGTGTCGAGCGCCGGCTCGACCGGAGCCTCGGCCGACGCGCCGATATCCATGCCGAGCGCGCCCTGCTGACGGGCGATGCCGTCGATGGCAGCCTTGGCGATCAGATCGCAGTAGAGCTGGATGGCGCGGGCCGCGTCGTCATTGCCGGGGATCGGGAAGTCGATCTTGTCCGGGTCGCAGTTCGAATCGATGATGGCGACCACCGGGATGCCGAGGCGCTTGGCCTCGAGGATGGCGATCGATTCCTTGTTGGTGTCGATGACGAACATCAGGTCCGGCGTCGAGCCCATGTCCTTGATGCCGCCCAGCGCCTTGTTGAGCTTCTCGCGCTCGCGGTCGAGGTTGAGGCGCTCCTTCTTGGTGAGACCCTGGGCCTCGCCGGCGAGCGTCTCGTCGAGCTTGCGCAAGCGCTGGATCGAGTTCGAGATCGTCTTCCAGTTGGTCAGCATGCCGCCCAGCCAACGCGAGTTGACATAGTACTGGGCCGAGCGCTGCGCCGCGTCGGCGACGATGTCCGAGGCCTGGCGCTTGGTGCCGACGAACAGCACGCGGCCACCCTTGGCGACGGTGTCGGAAACCTGCTTCAGGGCCTGGTGCAGCAGCGGCACCGTCTGCGACAGGTCGATGATGTGGATATTGTTGCGGGCGCCATAGATGTAAGGCGCCATCTTCGGGTTCCAGCGGTGGGTCTGGTGGCCGAAGTGAACACCAGCTTCCAGAAGCTGGCGCATGCTGTAATCAGGCAGAGCCATTCTTTAGTTCCTTTCCGGTTGGCCTCCACGGACACAGGCATTTCGGACGTATGTCCTGATGCCACCGGAGGTTTCAGCCGGATTTCTCCCGGGCAGACACCAAAGTCCGTGTGTGGAATGAGCGCGCATATAGAGGGGAAGCGCCATAAACGCAAGCGCCCCTGCGCCTTGCTGGTCAGCGTGCGACGATCAGCGCACCGGTACCGATCATGGCGCCGCCGGCGAACCTGTTCATCAGGCGCATGCGCCGCGGAGTCCTGAACCAGCCCGAAGCCCGCCCGGCAAGTGCCGCGTAGATCCCCATGGTGACGATGTTGACGCCGATCACGACCATGACCACCAGCAGCCCGTCGGCAAAGGTCATGGCGTCCAGGTCGAGGATCAGCGGCATAATCGAGGCGTGGAAAAGGATCGCCTTTGGATTGCCGAGCGCGATCGAGGCCCCGAGGAAAAACGATCGGAAGAGCCCTGCCTGGGCCGTGCGCGCCCCATCTTCATGGGTAGCGGCCGATCGCCACATCCTGATGCCGAGGAAGACCAGATAGGCGGCGCCCGCATATTTCAGCGCAAGGAACACCCATTCGAAGGTCTGTGCCAGTGCCACGAGACCCAACAGCGCCAGGGTCACCAGCACCGCGTCGCCGGCGGCGACGCCGACACCGGCCACCAAGGCGCGGACGAACCCACGCGAGACGCCGTTGGTGATGACGGTGAACATGGCAGGGCCGGGCGTGGCGGCGGCGAGCGTTATCGCACCGCAGTAAGCCAGAAATGTCGTCAGCGTCATGGTCTTATTTTCCCATTTGGCACCCGCACGCGGCGGAAGATCGCGACGATCTCCTCGCGGCTGCATTCTACGGCGCCGAGCCGCACGGCGCGGTCGCGTTCGAAGCCGGTTATGTCATAGTGTGGCGCCGAAGTCTTGGGCGGCCCCTGGTAGGACGAGCGCTTGACGCCGAGCTCGGCGGCGAAGCGGTGCAGCTCGGCGGTGTCGTCGGCGAGCAGATGGCACCAACGATGGCCGGCCCATTTCCAGATCGCCGCATCGACATAGACAGCCATTGAACCTGCCGCACTCCAACCGACATGGACGGCCCGCTCCCGATCACTCGGGCCAATGTGAAGTCAGCGATGATAGAAGGGATTCGGATAGGAAATGAAGCCGCCGCCGGCGTCGAGCTCAGTCACGATCCGCGTGACGGCTTCCTGCATGCGCGAGCGCAATGTAGCGAGCGCCTTGTCGAGCGAGCTGTCACAAGCATGCAACGCCAAGGGCTCGGGCATGCGAATATGGGCGCGGCGCGGCCCGGCGGGTTGCGGGATGAAGCGGTTGATCGTGTCCCGCAATGAGCCCCTGCAATAGTCGTTGCGGACGCGCTTCAGATGCTCGGCGATCTCCTCCTGCGTGATCGTCGCAGCGGCAAAGGCCCAGCGGCCGACACGCTGGACGCGCTGGATCGTTTCGGTCAGTTTTCGCACGCGTTTCTGCTCGTCGGCATCGGCCTTTCCGTCGCGCAGCCAGCGGCGTGCCTCTCGCAGCAGCTCGGCCATATCCAGACCCGGCTCGGCAGCAATGGTCGCGGCTAGCTCTCGTCCGAGCTGGGCCAAAACTCGTTGCTGGCGCACAGCATAGGGAACGCCTTCCTCTACCGTCAGACCGCAGGCCTGTTCGTCGCGCGACAACAGGGTCGAATAGATACGATAGACGCGTTCCGGCAGCGAGCCGTTTGCAGCGCCTTCGATCTTCAGGCTTTTCTCGATATAGGCGCATTCCTTGGCGAGCGCCCGCTCGACATTGCCAGTGAAGGCGAGCTTCCAGACGATCGGAGCAACCCAGGCCTTGAAATCCTTGTTCGTCTCGCGGCCGCGCTGCAAAGCCTCCAGCCCCATCTCAACTGCGCCGGGAAGCAATGGCCCGACATAATTGCCGTGCCAGCCGACAGCGCCTTCCGGGTGGAGCAGGACGCCATGGCCCTTGAGCGCCCAGTCGACCGAATGCGCCTTGGCCGCGTCGTTGTTGCCGGGGATCTGCGCGATCAGATTGTTGGCCAGCCAGAATTTCTGCATCGGCCGACCGAGGCCGTTGACCACGCCATGCGTGGCCCAGGACGCGGCAAGCGGGCTGACGCGCGAGACGATCTCCTTGTCGATCATCCAGTCGGTGAAGAATTCCGGATGGTTGGGCGTGATGAACGTCGCTTGGCCCCCGCCGCAGCAGGCCTTCAGCCGTTGCTGGTCGGCGGCGGGAAAGTCGATATGGCGGACATTGGCGACGCCGCGCAGGCCGGCGAGCCGGTTGAACGGCAAAAGGTCGCGAAAGCCTGGAACCCCATGCAGCATGACGATGCGATTGACGATCGTCATTGCCCTGATCAGCGCCGGATTGGGTCGCGGCGCCACGAACACGTCGATCCTGCCCAAGCTTTCTCCCCCGAAAACGCCGTCAGGAAAAGGTGGGACTGGATTGCGGCGCCTTCAAGTCAGTTCGCCTTGGGCGGCCGCTTCGTGGTTTAACCCGCCGCTATTTCGAAGCCGGGCAAGGCTTGGTCTGGTCGAACAGCGACAGGTTCACCAATTTGCCGGTCATCGAGAAGTCGCCATAGTCCATGACGAGATCGCGCGTGATGCCGTTCTCGTGCAGCTTGAAGCTGATCCGGTACTCCGGCACTTCCTCGCCGCTTTTGTCGGTGTCGTCGAAATAGGCGATGTCGACCGGCCAATACTTGTCGGCCGCGAGCTTGGCGAGCGCCGGCGCTTCCGGATCCGCCTTGTCGGCGTCGGTCTTCTTGCCGACGACGACCGTGGTCGTCATCACCTTGTTGGCGTCCTCGGACCCGTCGAACAGATTGGTCTGATAGAAGTTTTCACCCCTCTCGGCCTTGCCGATCAGCTCGACCAGATGCTGGGTGGGGAACTGCGTCGCGGCGAGCTCGAGCGTGTTCTTCTCGGGCTTGTCGATGTCGACCTTGAGGCCTTTCGGCTCCCTTGTCGCCATTCCCTTGACCTCCTTGTCGAGGTTCTGGTCGACGAAGGACTTCGTCACGAAAGAGAAGGTCTTGCCCTCGGCGTCCTCGAACGTCGTCGTCTGCTGGTCGGTGAGCCTGGTGTTGTCGTTGGTCACGATCTGGGTGACGAAGCGAAACTTCACCGTGTAGCCCTCGCAGGGAGAGCCGTTGAACTCATACACCATGCGACCGGAAATGCCGGTGATGCCCGAGCGGTCGGACGCCTTGTTCAGGGTGAGGTCGTAGACTGCGCGATGCGCCTGCAGCGCGGGCACGGCAAAGGCCGGAGCCATCGGGATGGCCGTCGACAGGAGAGCGGCGGAAAGAAAAAGGCGCGTCACGCGCATGAAGTGCTCCGATCGTCGCGGCCGATGGCAGACCGCAGGGAAAGATGGTCCAGCTTAAAAAAAGTCGTGGCGGAAGCGAGGCAAAAATAGCAATTTCGGCCCGGCCAACGCGGCGTCTTCCAGCAATAGGGAAAACCAATGAGCGAAACAATCGAAAAGCGGCTAAGCGATCTCGGCGTCACCATTCCGGCCGCCGCCGCGCCCGCCGCGAACTACGTGCCCTACTGCCGGACCGGCAACATGCTGTTCACCGCGGGCCAGCTGCCGCAGAAGGACGGCAAGCTGGTAACCGGGCTGCTTGGCCGCGACATCGACACCGCCGCCGGCAAGGAAGGCGCGAAATTCTGCGCCATCAACATATTGGCGCAGGCCAAGGCAGCGCTTGGCGATCTCGAGAAGATCCGCCGGCTGGTCAAGATCACAGTCTTCGTGGCCTCGGCGCCGGGATTCGTCGAGCAGCATCTGGTCGCCAACGGCGCTTCCGATTTTCTGGTCGCCGCGCTCGGCGAGCGCGGCAAGCATGCCCGCTCCGCCGTCGGCACCGCATCGCTGCCGCTCAACGCCGCGGTTGAAATCGAAGCGATCTTCGAAGTCGAGTAAGAAGAGCCTGACATGACCGACCTTTCCTGGCTGATTGCCCGCCCGGTCGCGCACCGGGGCTTTCACGACATGAACAAGACGTGCTGGGAGAACACGCTATCGGCCTTCGCGGCGGCGGCCGAGCGCGGCTACGCGATCGAATGCGACGTGCATATCTCGTCCGACGGCGTTCCCGTCATCATCCACGACGGCGATCTGAAACGCCTGACCGGCGAGGACGGCTCTGTGTGGCAACGCACGGCGGCTGAACTCACCGCGCTCAAGGTGGGCGGCACCGCCGACCATGTGCCGACGTTGCAGGAGGCGCTCGACCTGATCGACGGCCGTGTGCCGCTGGTGGTCGAGCTGAAAGGCGTTGCCGGCCACGACAACGGGCTGGTGGCGTCCGTCGGCAAGCTGCTCAAGCGCTACAAGGGCAAGGTGGCGATCATGTCGTTCGACCACTGGCTGATCCGCGACTTCGCCAAGGATGCGCCCGGCATTCCGGGAGGGCTGACCGCCTACGGCAAGGACAACCAGTTGATCGAAGCGCATTTCGCCATGCTGGCCCACAACCTCGCTTTCACCTCCTACGCCGCCGGCGATCTGCCCAACGCCTTCGTCGGCTTCGTGCGCGAAAAGCTCAAAATGCCCGTCATCACCTGGACCGTTCAGGATCAGCCCGCGGTCGACCTCACCTTCAAATATGCCGACCAGATGACGTTCGAGGGTTTTGAGCCCGACCTGGTCAAGGTGGCCTGAGGCGATACCCGAAACGTGACTTGTAGCAGCCCTGAGGACGCTTAAATAAGCCCCATGGATCAAGGTGAAGACGACGATGGACGGGCAACGAATGCGGACTATGCGATCCGCGTCGCGGCAGGCATCGGCGCGTTCACCTGCGAGGAATGGAACGGCTTCGCCGGAACCACGCGCGGCGATAAAGAAAACGGCTACAACCCGCTCGTTTCATTCGCTTTTCTGAGCGCGCTTGAGGATTCCGGCTGCGCCGTGCGGCGCACCGGCTGGCAGGGCCATCACCTGAGGCTCGAGAATGCGCAAGGCAGACTGCTGGGCGCCGTGCCCTGCTATCTCAAGTCGCACAGCCAGGGCGAATATGTCTTCGACCATGGCTGGTCCGACGCCTTCGAGCGCGCCGGCGGGCGTTATTATCCCAAGTTGCAGTGCTCTGTGCCGTTCACGCCGGTCACCGGCCCTCGCCTGCTGGTCGGCAAGGACGAGGACGAAGGCGCGGTGAAGGCCGGCCTTGCCGCCGGCTTGAAGATGGTGACCGACAGGCTCGGCGTGTCTTCCGCGCATGTCACCTTCGCCACTGAACCAGACGTCGCGACGCTGGAAGCGGCTGGCTTCCTGCATCGCACCGACCAGCAGTTCCATTTCTTCAACGAAGGCTTTTCCAGCTACGACGACTTCCTCGCCACGCTTGCCTCGCGCAAGCGCAAGGCGATGAAGAAGGAGCGCCGCGAAGCGCTGGCGGACGGCATCTCGATCGACTGGCTGACCGGCAAGGACATCACCGAACGCGCCTGGGATGATTTCTTCGCCTTCTATATGGACACCGGCGGCAGGAAATGGGGCCGGCCCTATCTCAACCGCCAGTTCTTCTCGCTGATCGGCGAGCGCCTGGCCGACGACATCCTGCTGGTGATGGCCAAGCGCAACGGCCGCTACATCGCCGGCGCCATCAACTTCATCGGCTCGGACGCGCTCTATGGCCGCAATTGGGGCTGCATCGAGGACCACCCCTTCCTGCATTTCGAGGTCTGCTACCACCAGGCAATCGACTTCGCGATCGAGCGCAAACTGAAGGTGGTGGAAGCCGGCGCGCAAGGCGAGCACAAGCTGGCACGCGGCTACCAGCCGGTGACAATGCATTCGGCGCACTACATTGCGCATCCCGGCCTGCGCAACGCGGTCGCCGACTATCTGCGCCGCGAGCGGCGCGAGGTCGAGCGGATGGGCGAGTACCTGGAAGAGCACACGCCGTTCCGCAAGGACCTCGGGGAATAGACCGAGTTTGCCAGGCGAGTGGAATCCGCTTGCCCCTCTGTCTTGCCGCTTGAGACCGGCTTCGCTACACCGGACGACAGATCGCAATCCGGAGCACCCGCCATGGCCGAAGCCTACGATCCCGGCAACATCTTTGCGAAAATCCTGCGCGGCGAGATCCCCTCGCATCGCATCTATGAGGACGATACGGTCGTCGCCTTCATGGACGTGATGCCGCAAGGGGTCGGCCACACGCTAGTGCTGCCGAAGGCGCCGTCGCGCAATATTCTCGACGCCGATCCGGCAACGTTCGGTCCGCTGTTTGCCGTTGTGCAGAAAGTGGCGGTAGCGGTGAAAAAGGCTTTCGACGCCGACGGCGTCACGCTGATGCAGTTCAACGAGCCGGCCTCCGGGCAGACAGTCTACCACCTTCATGTCCATGTCATCCCGCGCTTCGAGGGCGTGCCGCTCAAGCCGCATTCCGGGCAGATGGAGAAGCCGGAGGTGCTGGCCGAGAACGCCGGCAAGATCCGGGCGGCGCTTGGCGGCTGATCCTGCGGCGGGTTCAGGCGGCCCGCATTTGCGCCAGTCTCTGGAAGGCTGTCGGCTCCGGTCCTGCGATGAGCCGCTGCCGGATCGCCTCGGCGCACGCTTCCGGGCCTAGCTGCGAGGTATCGATTTCCAGGTCGTAGATGCCGGGCCTGTGGACCTCTTCCTGCCACAGGCGCACGGGCCAAGGCATCGGATCCTCGTCCGATCCGGCCACGTAAATTCCGTCCGCCGCGCCGGCGGCGCGCCTTTGCAGGATCGCCTCGATCGGGCAGCGGACGCCGACGAACAGGACCGGCAGGCCGGCCAGGCGCTTGGCGCAGTCGGGAAGGACGTTGAGCGACCTCGAATAGGCATCGTGGTGCCCGACATCGGTGACGACATTCAGCCCCTGGCGACTGTGCGCCACGATGGAGTCGTAAAGCGCGGCGTAAAGGCGCGGCACGAAAACCTCGAGGTCGGGGCGTTCGCCGCCGGGGCGCAGGCCGATGCCCGGACGCAATCGCGGCGGAGTGATTTGCGCATAGGCGTCGACGCCGAGATTGACCCAAACGCCATCGAGCATCTCCTGAATGGCGGCGGCAATGCTCGACTTTCCGGATCGCGGCGCGCCGTTGAGAATGATGATTTGTCCGGCAGTCACGCGTCGGTTCCTTCAACGAAAAAAGCCCCGTCGCCGGGGCTTTTTTTGGCTTATGAGCGGTCAGCCCTTGCGGGGCAGTTGCGGGACGAGGCTGCGCTTGCCGCCGTCCTTGCCCTTCGGCTCCGGCTTCTGCGCCGCAGCCTTCTTGGCAACTGGCTTCTTCGCCGCCGCCTTCCTCGCCTTCGGCGAGTCCTCCGGCTCTTCCTTCTTCGGCTTCACCGGCGCTTCGTCGGCGAGCGATTCGAGCTTCAGGCCGGTCTCGCCGGTTTCCTTCTTCTCCACGGTCACCCGCACCGTGCCGCCCTTCTTCAACTTGCCGAACAGCACCTCGTCGGCCAGCGGCTTCTTGATGTGCTCCTGGATGACGCGGCCGAGCGGACGCGCGCCCATGCGTTCGTCATAGCCCTTGTCGGCAAGCCAGGCGATCGCATCCGGCGACAGGTCGAAAGTGACGCCGCGCTCGGAGAGTTGCGCCTCGAGCTGCATGACGAACTTCTGCACCACCTGATGGATCACCGGCACCGGCAGCGAGCCGAACGGGATGATCGCGTCGAGACGGTTGCGGAACTCCGGCGTGAACAGCCGGTTGATGGCCTCGACGTCGTCGCCTTCGCGCTTGGTCGAGCCGAAGCCGATCGCCGCGCGCTGAGCGTCAGAGGCGCCCGCATTGGTCGTCATGATCAGGATGACGTTGCGGAAGTCGATCTGCTTGCCGTTGTGATCGGTCAGCTTGCCGTGGTCCATCACCTGCAACAGGATGTTGAACAGGTCCGGATGCGCCTTCTCGACTTCGTCGAGCAAAAGCACGCAATGCGGATGCTGGTCGACACCATCGGTCAACAGGCCGCCCTGGTCGAAGCCGACATAGCCGGGAGGCGCGCCGATCAGCCGCGAGACGGTGTGGCGCTCCATGTATTCCGACATATCGAAGCGGATCAGCTCGACGCCGAGCGAGGCCGCGAGCTGCTTGGCCACTTCGGTCTTGCCGACGCCGGTGGGCCCCGAGAACAGGTAGGAGCCGATCGGCTTCTCCGGCTCGCGCAGGCCGGCCCGCGCCAGCTTGATCGCCGACGTCAGCGCGGTGATGGCGGTGTCCTGGCCGTAGACCACGCGCTTGAGCTCGACGTCGAGACCCTGCAGCACCTTCTCGTCGTCGGCCGAAACCGTCTTCGGCGGAATGCGGGCCATGGTGGCGATCGTTGCCTCGATCTCCTTGATGCCGATCGTCTTCTTGCGCTTGGCCTCCGGCACCAGCATCTGCGAGGCGCCGGTCTCGTCGATCACGTCGATCGCCTTGTCCGGCAGCTTGCGGTCGTTGATGTAGCGCGCCGAGAGCTCGACCGAAGCCTTGATCGCCTCGCTCGTGTAGCGGACCTTGTGGAACTCCTCGAAATAGGGCTTCAGGCCCTTCATGATCTCGATGGCGTCCTCGATGGTCGGCTCGTTGACATCGATCTTCTGGAAGCGCCGCACCAGCGCGCGGTCCTTCTCGAAGAACTGGCGGAACTCCTTGTAGGTGGTCGAGCCGATGCAGCGGATCGCGCCGGACGAGAGCGCCGGCTTCAACAGGTTCGACGCATCCATCGCGCCGCCGGAGGTAGCCCCTGCCCCGATCACGGTGTGGATCTCGTCGATGAACAACACCGCGCCGGGATAGTCCTCGAGCTCCTTGACGACCTGCTTCAGCCGCTCCTCGAAGTCGCCGCGATAGCGGGTGCCGGCGAGCAGCGTGCCCATGTCGAGCGCGAAGATGGTGGCGTCCTGCAGCACCTCGGGCACGTCGCCCTCGACGATGCGCTTGGCAAGGCCCTCGGCGATCGCCGTCTTGCCGACGCCGGGGTCGCCGACATAGAGCGGGTTGTTCTTGGAGCGGCGGCACAGCACCTGAATGGTGCGGTTGATCTCGCTCTCGCGGCCGATCAGCGGATCGATCTTGCCGGCCTTGGCCTTGTTGTTGAGGTTGATGCAATAGGCCGTCAGCGCGTCCTGCGGCTTCTTCTTGCCGCCGTCCTCCTGCGGCTCGGCGCCGTTCTGGCCGCCCTGTTCGTCCTCCGCGCCACGCGGCGTGCGCGACTCCGAGGCGCCGGGGCGCTTGGCGATGCCGTGCGAGATGTAGTTGACCGCGTCGTAGCGGGTCATCTGCTGTTCCTGCAGGAAATAGGCGGCGTGGCTCTCGCGCTCGGCGAAGATGGCGACGAGCACATTGGCGCCGGACACTTCCTCGCGGCCGGACGACTGCACATGGATGACGGCGCGCTGGATGACGCGCTGGAACCCGGCGGTCGGCTTGGAATCCTCGTCGTAACCGGTGACGAGATTGTCGAGCTCGGTATCGATATAGGTGAGAACGGTGTGCTTCAGCTCGTCGAGATCGACGTTGCAGGCGCGCATCACGGCGGCCGCCTCGGTATCGTCGATAAGCGCAAGCAGCAAGTGTTCGAGCGTCGCATATTCATGATGCCGCTCGTTGGCGAATGTCAGCGCCTGATGTAGCGCCTTTTCCAGGCCTTGGGAGAAAGCCGGCATGTTACCTCACTTCTTCTCCATCACGCATTGCAGCGGATGCTGATTCTGTCGGGCGAAATCCATGACCTGAGACACCTTGGTCTCGGCCACCTCGAATGTGTAGACCCCGCACTCGCCCACTCCATGATTGTGAACATGCAGCATGATGCGTGTGGCGGCCTCGCGGTCCTTCTGGAAAAAACGCTCCAGGACGTGAACCACGAACTCCATGGGAGTGTAGTCGTCGTTAAGGATGAGGACCCTGTAGAGGCTGGGCTTCTTGGTCTTGGTTTTGGTGCGCGTGATGACGGCTGTGCCGCGACCGGGATCGTTGCGGTCGCCGTCACTTTGCATTCGCACCACGCCTGCCGTGGCAGTCAAACCGATCGTCACGTAGTCCTGCCTTTTCGAATCCTCATGCGAGTTCAACATGTAGGTCTTCGATGGCCGATTTTAAGCCCTTCTGTTTAGCTGA
Organism: Mesorhizobium sp. M1E.F.Ca.ET.045.02.1.1; assembly: GCF_003952485.1. Taxonomy (NCBI): domain Bacteria; kingdom Pseudomonadati; phylum Pseudomonadota; class Alphaproteobacteria; order Hyphomicrobiales; family Phyllobacteriaceae; genus Mesorhizobium; species Mesorhizobium sp. M1E.F.Ca.ET.045.02.1.1. Next base: position 5,339,866 of record NZ_CP034447.1, on the reverse strand, counting down.
CAATATGGCTAGGTGGGCAAACTTCAGCGATTTTCTCAATCGTGAATGCGGCAGGGCTCAGGCAGTTGCAGTCACGCATAAAAAAAACCCGGCCGCGCTTCCGCGACCGGGTCCTTTTGGCAGGCCGGTTGGCCTAATCGGGTATGATCGGGCGAAATTACTTCGCCTTGGCGACGACCGATTCGAACGGCTTGTAGGCTTCCTTGGCGAGCTCGGCATAGAGATTGCCGATCTTGCTGGCCTCGGCCACGAAGCTCTCGTAGCTCTGCTTGGCGTAGTCGGTCTGGATCTCGATGGCCTTCTCGATCGACTTGGCCGAGAACAGTTTCTCGACGGCGGCGCTGCCGGCCTCGAAGCTCTTCTTGGTGTATTCGCCGGCCTCGGTGGCGATTGCCTGCGCGCCCTTGGTGAGCGAGGCAAAGCTCTTCAGTCCGTTGTCGGCAAACTCCTTGCCGTATTTCGTGAAGTCCTCATAGGTCTGGGTCATTTCACACTTCCCTTGGTTGAAACGCCCATTTGCCCCGGGCGCCCTTGTGCAATGCACCTCAATATATTGTGCATTGCACAAAAGTCAAGATTCCCTTGATCCGCAAGGGGCCCGAAGCGCAGCAACCGCTAAAATTCGAATAAACAGAGGCTCAAATCGCCAGAAAATGGTGAACGCGGCGGTTACCATAAACGGATTGGTAACGCTGGCCGCGATAGCTTGGCCGGAAGCGAGGCAGGCACTCCCTCTGCCGCCTCCGGGGCAACGAAAATTCAGGGTAAGCAGCGGTGCGTCAGGCATTGTCGGGGTTCGTCTCCAAATCTTCATTCTCCATCAAGGCAGTCATGATCGCCGCGCTTGCGGTGACGATCGTCGCCGCCGATGCCGCATCGGCTCTTGCCGCAAAGTCCGCGGCCATCGTCGTCGACGCCAAGACCGGCAAGGTGCTCTATTCGGCCGACGCCAACGGCCGGCGCTATCCGGCTTCGCTCACCAAGATGATGACGCTCTACCTCACCTTCGAAGCACTGGCGAAGGGCAGGATCAGCAAGAACACGCCGGTGCCGTACTCGGCGCATGCCGCGTCCGAGCCGCCGACCAAGCTCGGCGTGCGCGCCGGCGGCTCGGTTCCGGTCGAGACGGCGATCCTGTCGATGGTGACCAAGTCGGCCAACGACTCGGCGACCGCTCTGGGCGAACTCTTGGGCGGCAGCGAAGACAATTTCGCCCGCATGATGACGGCCAAGGCACGCCAGCTCGGCATGAACGGCACCGTCTTCCGCAACGCCAACGGCCTGCCCGACCCCGGTCAGTTCACCACGGCGCACGACATGGCGATGCTGGGCATCGCGCTCAGGGAGCACTTCCCGCAGTATTACGGCTATTTCTCGCAGCGCTCGTTCCTCTACGGCCGCCAGCGCATCAACGGCCACAACCGCCTGCTCGGCCGCATCAAGGGCGTGGACGGGATCAAGACGGGTTACACGCGCGCTTCCGGTTACAACCTGGTCTCCTCCGTTGCCGACGGCGATCGCCGCCTCGTCGCCGTGGTAATGGGTGGCGCTTCCGGCCGCAGCCGCGACAACCAGATGGCCTCGCTGATCAACACCTATCTGCCGCGCACCTCGACCCGCGGCGGCGGCAATCTGATCGCCAAGGCGGGTGGCGACAATCCGATCAAGGCTTTGGCCAAGGTCTTCCTGCCGAGGCATGACGCGCCGACCCCGGATGAAAAGCCGGCTGTCGAAGACACCGAAGTCGCGTCGGCCGACGACAATGCGCCGGCCGCCGAGGAAACCAGGCCAGTGATCCAGGTCAGGAAGGTGAAGACGGTTGCCGTGGCAGCCATGGCTCCGGCACCCGTGCCCCAGGAAACCAAATCGCAGACCGAAACCCCATCACAGACCGAAAGCACATCGCAGACCGTCGCCGCCTACGCCGAACCGGCGCCCGCGGCCGCGCCAGCCGTCGATCCGGTCAAGACTTCGTCCGTGCCGTCGGGATGGGTGGTGCAGGTCGCCTCCTCGCCGACGCAGTCAGGGGCTCAGGCCCTGCTGAACAAGACAAGCAAGCAGGCGCCGAAGATCCTGGCGGATGCCTCGGGCTTCACGGTCGCGTTCGACAAGGATGGCGTCACCTACTACCGCGCCCGTTTCGGCGGGTTCGGCTCGAAGGACGCAGCCTGGAAGGCCTGCGATGCCCTGAAGCGAAAGAAGATCTCGTGCTACGCCGTCCAGCAATAGGCGGCTTTTGAAACTCCTGGAAAGTTCAGCGTCGAAGGAGACTAGTCGTGATTGGAGAGCAAGACGTCCTTGGCTTCATTGATTCGCGCCGCCAGGACAGACGTGCCGCCGACATCGGCGTTCAGGCGCTGCATCAGGCGGCGGTGCGCCTTGCGGATATCCGCCGCGGCAGCCCCCGCTTCAAGACCAAGGATCTTGTAGGCCTCCTCCTTAGTCATGGCGCCCGCACCTGGCGCAATACGCAGCCCTTCGCCACTGTCCGGCTGCGCGTCCTTGCGCCAGATGGGAAAACGGCCGTCAAGATACGTCTCTAGGAGCTGGCGGCTCTCCGGATCGGGTCGCAGTTCCGCATGGAGTTGCTGCAGGTCCGCGATCCCCATCGCGCCCAGCATTTTGCCCTCATAATGGCCGGCCAGGACGAGACCCTCCAGTTTGCCGCTGTCGTGGTCGACGTCCATTTCGAGAGCCGCGGTGCGCACGGTCGAGCGTTTTGCCGCGGCAGCCTCCGGCGGTGGCCGTCTCGCTCGCAGCCACGCATACCAGCCGGCCGCCGCAACAATGAGCAGGCCGCCGATGCTGCTGCGGCCGACGACGAGCATCGTCGCGCCGAACACCCCCAACAGCGCAGGTCCGAGTGTTCTAAGACTGTCCGCCATCCTGGCGGCATCGGCGCGCACGAAGATTGTCGCGACGCCGAAAAGCACCAGAAGCAAAGCCGCCAATGCGATGATCACGCCCATCGGTTTGCACCGCCATGCAGATGTTTGTGCATGGAAATCAAGATGTGGCGCAGGTGCGGCTCTTGCAAGTCCCACACCGATCCAGCCGAGGGGCCAGCGACGGAAACGACTGGTTTAACTTGGATTAAAGCAGCCCCAGTTCGGCGAGTTCCAGCCGCAATTTCGGCGGCATCTCGGCCAATGCAGCCTTGCCCCTGCCGAGATCGACCGGGGCATCGGAAGGTTTGAGATAACGCCAGCCCTGGAAGGCACGGCGAGGCTGCCAGTCGGTGCGCACCACCTCGGGATCGAGCACCAGATGGCAGCGGCCGATGCCTTCGTCGTCGACAAAGGGCCGGATCTCGGTGATCAACTGCCGGCACTGCACATTGCCCTTGATCACCCAGTAGAGCGAGCCGCCGTCGATGATCTCGTCGCCTCGCGTCGGCACCATGCGGGTGGTGTGCCAGTGCTCGGCGGGCTCGCCGGCGCGGCGCCGCTCGTCGAGGCGGAAGGCAATCCACTCCTCCAGATCCTCGACGCTGTCGCAGCCGACACAGAGCTTGATGAGATTGAGTGACATGCCCCAAGATTTAGCCAGGCAGACCAGAGCGTCAATGTCCTGAGCGAGTTCTCCACAGTGCCGGTTCGTGGGCCAGTCCCCTCAGCACTCGACGACGTTTACCGCCAGCCCGCCGAGACTGGTCTCTTTGTACTTCTCGTTCATGTCGAGGCCGGTCTGGCGCATGGTCTCGATCGCCGCGTCGAGCGGCACGAAATGCGTGCCATCGCCCTTGATGGCGAGCGAAGCGGCGGTGACCGCCTTGACCGCGCCCAGCGCATTGCGCTCGATGCAGGGCACCTGCACCAGGCCGCCGACCGGATCGCAGGTCATGCCGAGATGATGCTCCAGCGCGATCTCGGCGGCGTTCTCCACCTGCTCCGGCGTGCCGCCCATCACCGCGCATAGGCCCGCCGCAGCCATCGCCGAGGCCGAACCCACCTCGCCCTGGCAGCCGACCTCGGCGCCGGAGATCGAGGCGTTGGACTTGATGATGCCGCCGACGGCGGCCGCGGTGAGCAGGAAGTCGCGAATGCTCGGCTGGTCGGCCTCGGGATGAAAATGCAGCCAGTAGCGCAGCACCGCAGGCAGCGTGCCGGCAGCACCATTGGTCGGCGCGGTCACCACGCGTCCGCCGGCGGCGTTCTCCTCGTTGACCGCCATGGCATAGATCGACAGCCAGTCATTGGCGAGCAGGGGATTGGGCCGGTTCTGCTGCCACTGCTCCTGCAGCTTGTCGTGCAGCTGGCGCGCGCGGCGGCGCACCTTCAGCCCGCCCGGCATGATGCCGTCCTGCGACAGGCCGCGGTCGATGCAGCCCTTCATGGCGCTCCAGATCGCGTCGAGGCCGGCGTCTAGCTCCTCGCGCGGCATGTGCTTCTCCTCGTTGGCGCGCTTCATCTCGGCGATGGAAAGCCCGCTCTTGGCCGCCATCGCCAGCATCTCGACGGCGTTCTTGAACGGATAAGGCACTTTCTTGCCCTCGGTCGTCACGGAGCCCTTGGCCTTCATGCGCTGCAATTCTTCCTCGGAAACGACGAAGCCGCCGCCGATCGAATAATAGATGCGCTTCAACAGCAGCCGGTCGGATGCGTCATAGGCGTAGAAAGCCATGCCGTTGGCGTGGCCGGTCAGTGGCGTCTTGCGGTCGAGCACAAGATCCTTGGCCGGATCGAAGCGATAGATCGGATGTCCAGGCGGCGAAATCCGCTTCTCCGCGCCGATGCGGGCGACGATGCCGTCCGCTTCGTCCGGATCGACCGTCTGCGGCGTCTCGCCGGCCAGGCCGAGGATGACGGCGCGGTCCGAGCCATGGCCGATGCCGGTATAGGCAAGAGAGCCATGCAGGCTGGCGCCGATCCGGTCGACCTTGACGCCGGCCGGCCGCGGCCAGTCGTCGGCGAGGATTTCGTCGAGGAAGCGGCGCGCGGCCGTCATCGGCCCCATCGTATGCGAGCTCGATGGGCCGATGCCGATCTTGAACAGGTCGAAAACCGAAAGGAACACGCGCCATTATCTCCTGAGGGACGCTCAAGGCTTACATATAGGAATTCCCGTCATGTTTCCGCTGTTTTGCGTGTCGCGGCGCAGCATGTGCCGACCTTGTTTGCTCCGGCAGCGACATAGGTTGCTAGACCGTGATGCCGTGATTAATCTGCGCAATGCGCCACGCCGGCGGCGTCAGTGTCTCGTTTGTCACTTGCCGGGGAGGAAGCCATGCTTGCGTTGGATGCCAGACCGGAACCGGTGGGCATCGTGCCCGTCCAGACAGCCATTATCGTGGTCGACATGCAGAACGCCTTCGCTTCGGCAGGCGGCATGTTCGACTTGGCAGGATTCGACATATCTGGTGCAGCGCCAGCCGTTGAAGCCACCAAGCGCCTCCTTGCTGCAGCTCGGCGCGCCGGCCTGGCGGTGATCTATCTGCAGATGTCCTACAAGCCCGATCTCAGCGATGCGGGCGGCCCCTCCTCACCGAACTATCACAAGGAACTTGGGATGGTCCTGATGCGCGGGCGACCCGAACTTCGCGGCAAGCTGCTGATCGACAACAGCTGGGATTGGCAGATCGTCGACGCGCTGAAACCCGAGCAAGGCGACCATGTCGTCCGCAAATCCCGCTACAGCGGATTTTGCAACACCGGACTGGAAGCATATTTGCGAGCCCGCAATATTCGCCATCTGCTGTTCACCGGGGTTGCGACCAATGTCTGCGTCGATGCAACTGCGCGTGATGCCTACTTGCTGGAATTCTGGCCGATCCTGGTCGAGGACGCGATGAACCATTCCGGCCCGGACTTCAACCGCCAGTCGACGCTGTGGAATTTCGAAAACGCGTTCGGATGGATTACCAGAACCGACACGGTCGTCGACGTCTTGCGAATGGCAGCTGCGGCGCCCTTGCCGGCATAAGCGGACCGGCGAACCGGCCGCGTTGCTTGTGGTAAAAGGGACGTATGGGCGATTCCATCCACCTTTCGACGGCCGATCTGGCGGCGCTGGCCTTCTTCCTGGTCGTCTGGGTGCTGCACACGCTCGCCTCGGACGGCAAGCTCGTCAGCCGGGTGTCGCTGACGACGGCGATGAACGCCCAGCGCGAGGCCTGGATGCGCAACATGGCCGAGCGCGAGGTGCGCATCGTCGACACCGCCATCATGAACGGCCTGCAGCAAGGCACCGCCTTTTTCGCCTCGAGCTCGCTGATCGCGCTCGGCGGCTGCTTCGCCCTGCTCGGGGCTTCCGACCGCGTGCTCCAGGTGCTGGCCGAGCTGCCGTTCGGCGCGGCCTCGTCACACGAAGCCTTCCAGACCAAGGTGTTCGGACTGGTGCTGATCCTCGCCTTCGCCTTCTTCAAGTTCGGCTGGGCCTACCGGCTCTTCAACTATTGCTCGATCCTCATCGGGGCGGTGCCGATCCTGCATGGCGAGGCCTCGCGCAACCCCCTCAGCGAAACGGCGGTATGGCGGGCGACGCGCATGAACGTGCTCGCCGGCAAGCATTTCAACTCCGGCCTGCGCGCCGTTTTCTTCTCGATCGGCTATCTCGGCTGGTTCGTCGACCCGGTCGTCTTTGTGCTCTCGACGCTGGTGCTTCTGGCGGTGCTGGTGCGCCGGCAGTTCTACTCGGCCGCGCGCCAGGCAGTGCTCGGTCAGCCGCCCGGCCCGGGAAAAGGCTGATCGATGCGGCCGGCGAGCCAGTAGGCGATGAGCCCGACCCATTCACGGACCGCTTTGGTGGTGATTTCCAGATTGTCGCCGGGACTTGTGCGGTAGAGGCGTTCTTTGCCCGTGGTCCAATAGTCGACAGGCCAGGGAATGGTAGGAAAGCCGGCCTTGTCGAACAGCGCCTTGGCGCGCGGCATGTGAAAAGCCGACGTGACGAGCAGCCAGGTCTCGCCCGGTTTCGGCATCACCAGCCTCTTGGTGAAGACGGCATTCTCGTAAGTGGTGCGTGATTTGTTCTCCAGGACTAGGCGGTCTGCGCCCACCCCGAGCGCTGTGAGCAGGCGCGGCGCGGCGTCCGCATCGCCCTCGCCTTCGCCGAGCATTTCGAGCGGACCGCCGGTGACGACGACTTTCGCTGTCGGGAATCGCCGAGCCAGCATCGCCGCCTCGACGAGGCGGTCTCCGCTGGCATTCAATTCATAGCCGCCGCGCACGATATTGACCGCACCGTCCATGGCGCCTCCCAGCACGACGATACCGTCAACCTTTGCCGGAAGCGGAGGTCTTGGGAAGCGCTCTTCCAGGGGATTGAGCATCATGACGCCAATCGACGACCATGTCGAAAGCGCAAGGATGACAAAGGCAAGAACGCTGCCGGAGGCTGCCAATCGCCGCCGGCCGAAGATGCCGGCAACCAAGCCTGCCAGCAGCAGGAAGATCGCCAGGTTGAGCGGCCTGGCGACAAACCAGAAGAGCTTCGAGAGGAAGAAGAACATCACTCACCCGCTGGGCCGGCATGGACCCCGATGACTGAGCCTACCACCACTTCTCCGGCTGGAACTTGCCCGCCGCCTGTTCGATGACATGCGCCGTCTGGAACAGCGTTTCCTCGTCGAACGGCCGGCCGATGAGTTGCAGGCCGAGCGGCAGGGCCTTGCCGTCCAGGCCGGCGGGCACGGAAATGCCCGGCAGGCCGGCCATGTTCACAGTCACCGTGAAGATGTCGTTGAGGTACATCTTCACCGGATCGGAAGCCATGTCCTCGTCGGCGATGCCGAAGGCGGCCGACGGTGTCGCCGGCGTCAGGATGACATCGACACCGGCGGCAAAGACGTTCTCGAAGTCGCGCTTGATCAGCGTGCGCACCTTCTGCGCCTGCAGGTAATAGGCGTCGTAGTAACCGGCCGACAGCACGTAGGTGCCGATCATGATGCGGCGCTTGACCTCACGGCCGAAGCCGGCGGCGCGCGACTTCTCGTACATCTCGACAATGTCCTTGCCGGGCACGCGCAACCCGTAGCGCACGCCGTCATAGCGGGCGAGGTTGGACGAGGCTTCGGCGGGCGCCACGATGTAATAGGCCGGCAGCGCGTATTTGGTGTGCGGCAGCGAGATGTCGACGATCTCGGCGCCGGCATCCTTCAGCCAGGCAATGCCTTTCTGCCAGAGCGCCTCGATGTCTTGCGGCATGCCGTCGACGCGGTATTCCTTCGGAATGCCGACCTTCATGCCCTTGATCGGCTTGCCGATCACCGCTTCGTAGTCAGGCACCGGCCGGTCGACCGAGGTCGTGTCCTTCGGGTCGGAGGAGGCCATCGACTTCAACAGGATGGCGGCGTCGCGCACGTCGCGCGCGATCGGACCCGCCTGGTCGAGCGAGGAGGCGAAGGCGACCACGCCCCAGCGCGAGCAGCGGCCATAGGTCGGCTTGATGCCGACCGTGCCGGTGAAGGCGGCGGGCTGGCGGATCGAACCGCCGGTGTCGGTCGCGGTGGCGCCCGCGCAGAGGAAGGCCGCGACGGCCGAGGCCGATCCGCCGGACGAGCCGCCCGGCACCAGCTGGGCGTTATCCAGGGTCCGCGCGGTTTTCGCGCCGCCGGCCGAGACGAAGCCGCCGTCACCCTGATGCGTCGTCGGCATCACCACCGTGTCGAGGCGCGAGCGCCGCCATGGATTGATGACCGGACCGTAATAGGAGGTTTCGTTGGACGAGCCCATGGCGAACTCGTCCATGTTGAGCTTGCCGAGCATGACGGCGCCGTCGGCCCAGAGATTGCTGGTCACGGTCGATTCGTAGTGTGGCTTGAAGCCGTCCAGCACATGGCTGCAGGCCTGGGTGTGGACGCCTTCGGTGGCGAACAGATCCTTGATACCGAGCGGAATGCCTTCCAGCGCCCCGCCCTCGCCTTTCGCGAGCTTGGCATCGGAGCCCTTGGCCATGTCGCGCGCCTTGTCGGCGGTGACGGCAATATAGGCATTGAGCACCGGATTGGCGCGCTCGATCGCCGAGAGATAGGCTTCCGTGATCTCGGCAGCCGAGATCTCCTTGCCGCGCAGCTTGGCGCGGGCCTCGGAAATGGTGAGATGTGTGAGGTCGCTCATCAGGCAAGGCTCTTTTCGTAAAACACCGACCACTCGGAGTCGGGATAATCCAGCACCGGGCCGCAACGCGAAAAACCGGCGCGCTCATAGACGGTCCAAGCGGCGGGATGGCGGTCGCCGGTCTCCAGAACCAGGCGCTTCAGCCCTTCCTGCCGCGCCAGCGCCTCGACCCGCGCGACGATCTCAGCGCCGATCTTGCGGCCGCGATGCGAGGGCCGCGTATACATGCGCTTGACCTCGCCGGTCGCCCCGCCATGGCGCTTCAGCGCGCCGCAGCCGACGGCAAGACCACCGTCGCGGGCGATGAACACGGTCGTGTCATGGCCAGCCATCTGCTCGACGGTCAGGTGATAGCAATGTTCCGGCGGCGTCAGTTCGAGCAGCGCCGCGTTGAGCTCCGCGATCAGCGCGCGCACCTCGTCCTGCAAGGGCGTCTCGACGGCGATCTCGACGGCCATCGTGCCCTACTCCACGACCTTGGGAACGAGGAAGAAATTCTCGTCCGTAGCCGGCGCGTTGGCGACGATGTCGGCCGCCTTGCTGCCGTCGGTGACGACGTCCTGGCGCTTCTTCATCTCCATCGGCGTGACCGAGGTCATCGGCTCGACGCCGGACACATCGACCTCGTTCAGTTGCTCGACGAAGCCGAGGATGGCGTTCAGTTCGCCTGTCATGCGTTCGGCGTCCTCCTCGCTCACCGCAATACGGGCAAGGTGCGCGACGCGCTTCACGGTCTGAAGATCAACGGACATATCTATCGCCTCGGGAAAACCAGTGCGGGCTATAGCGGCGCGGCGCTTGCGGCGCAATATCGATCATGTTGAACCGAGTGGACTGCGGACCGCTCCGGCGCCTGGAAGAAGGCCGGCTCAGATCGCGATCGGTTTGCCGATCTCCGGCAGCGCCACCTTGACGCCGGAGCCTTCCATGCCGGCCACGAATTTGTCGGCGGTCTGGTCGATGATCGGGAAGGTGCCGAAATGGCAGGGAATGACCGTATCGAAGTTGAAGAAGCGACGGCAGGCAAGGGCCGCCACCGCGCCGCCCATGGTGAAGCGGTCGCCGATCGGCACGATCCCGATCTTCGGCTCATGCAATTCGTTGATCAGCCCCATGTCGGAAAAGATATCGGTGTCGCCCATGTGATAGAGCGTCCTGTCCTGCGGGAAATGCAGCACCAGCCCGCCTGGATTGCCGAGATAGGTGTTGGTGCCGCCCTGGCCGCCGAACGAGGAGGAATGCAGCGCCTGGACGAAGGTGACGGTGAAGGGACCGCAATCGACGGTGCCGCCGATATTGCCGGGATTGATCTTCTTGTCGCTGACGCCCTGGCCGACGAGATACATGCACACTTCGAAATTGGCGACCAGCATGGCGCCGCTCTTGTTCAGCACCTCGATCGAACCGCTGACATGGTCATTATGGCCGTGCGTCAAGAGAACATGCGTCACCCCTTCCGCCGGGCCTTCCCAGCCGCCCGTCCAGGACGGATTGCCGACCAGATACGGATCGATGAGGATATTGGCGTCCTTTGTCTCGATGCGGAATGCCGAATGTCCGTACCAGGTCAGTTTCATGAATGCGTTCCTCGATTTTCTCGTTATCAAAGGATAGAACGCCGACGGCAAATTGAAAGTCCCGCGGCCTGTCAAAAAGCCGCGCGGCGAATCACTGGGGTGGGCCGTTGAGCATCATCAGCATCGAGGAATTGCCGGCCCGGCTCGCGGGCGGCCGCACGCTTGCCGGCCTCGACCTCGGCGACAAGACGATCGGCGTGGCGGTGTCGGACCGCGGCCTGTCCTTTGCCCATCCGCGCCCGGTCATCCTGCGCAAGAAGTTTTCGCTCGATGCCGCCCAGTTGCTGGCTCAGCTCGAGAAGGACAATGTCGGCGCGATCGTGCTCGGCCTTCCCGTCAACATGGACGGGTCGGAAGGGCCGCGCGCGCAAAAATCCCGCGCCTTCGCGCGCAACATGGCGACCTTGTCCGACCTGCCTTTTGTACTCTGGGACGAGCGGCTGTCGACGGTCGCCGCTGAAAGAACGCTGATCGAGATGGATTTCTCGCGCAAGAAGCGCGCCGGCAAGATCGATTCGGCGGCCGCCGCCTTTATTCTGCAGGGAGCGTTGGACCGGCTTCAGTCGCTCGGCCGATCCGCTCCGGACTGACCGGGCCGTCTCGGCGCTGACTGATCCACTCGGCGATCTGGCGCCGGCGGCGGAATGCCACCAGTCCGAGCAGCAGGAAAGTGTCGAACACGCAGGCCCGCGCGACCATGCCCGGGATGATCGCCGGATCGATGCCGAGCATCTGGCCGTAAATCTGGAAGACCAGGTCATGCAACTGGCGGCTGAGCATGACGTAGCCGAAATTGAGGTCGTTGAGCGACAGGAAGAACCAGCCCCAGAAAAGGACCAGCGGAGCAGCCCAGAATGCGAACAGCGTGCGCATCAGCGGCGACCTCCCGGCCTGGTTTCCGGGTGACTGGAGATGCGGGACAGCAGCGAACTGTGCGCGGCGCCCGTTGCGATGCGATGAGCAGCCAGGCGGGCCTCGTTCTCGTGCATGGCCGAGCGTCGCTCGGCGAGCACTGCGACATAAGAGGCAAGCAGCGCCGTCATCTGGACGGCGACCACCATGAACAGCCCGTTGATGCCTTGCGCGGCGCCACCCACGAGGATGATCGACAGCAGGAAAGAGGCAAAGATGAAGGCGATCCGCACCACTGCGTCGCCGGCATCCGGCCTTGTCGCGATGTTGAGCAGCGTTTCGACGAAAGCCCAGCAGAACAGCAGCGCGACAATCAGCAGCGCGATCGAAAGCGGCGCGACGACGAGGGCCTGATCGAGACCCGGAAAGCGGCTGCTTTGCACAGATACGCCAAGCACGCCGAGCGCCGACGCGATGCCGCGATCGCCATCCATGCAGATATAGGCCAGCAGGGCGAAAACGACCGCCCAGTGCAAGGCCAGAAATGATGTCAACACGTGCCGCATGCGCTTCCTGCCTGGCGGAGCACGGGCTCATGGTTAACACTTCCCTACTCCGGTGGACAGAGTGGTCTCTGTAAGGGCTCCCCGCAACGGAAACCATTTGTTAGGGTTAACGGCCATCCACAGGCCGGCGATGGCGCGGCTTGTCGGGGCTGTTCAGGTCAGCGGTGGATAGAGCGTGTCGATGATCATGCGCGCGTCATGGCGCGAATCGAGCATGCCGTAGGTGGTTCGCCACTGGCCGCCGAGCCGAGTTTCGACGAAGGCGTCGGCAATCCGCCCTGCCCCCAGCCTGCGCAGCTCCGCCGCCGCCGCCGACAGCGCCAGTTGCTCGGTGAGCAGGCGCGCCGAGCCCTCATCGGTCGAAGCGACCTGCATCGCCGCTTTGAGCACGCCGATGGTGCCGCGCCCGCCGGTGCCGAGATCGCGGTCGATGCCGGCCAGCACCTCCTCGAACAGGGCGGGCGCGCGGCCGAGCACGCGCAGCACGTCGAGCGCCATGACATTGCCCGAGCCTTCCCAGATCGCGTTGACCGGGGCCTCGCGATAGTAACGGGCGAGCGGCGCTTCCTCGACATAGCCGTTGCCGCCGAGGCACTCCATGGCCTCGTAAAGCAGCGGCGGCGCGATCTTGCAGACCCAGTATTTGACCACCGGCGTCATGGCGCGGGCAAAGGCCGCCTCGCCGCGATCGCTTGCCGCCTCGTCGAAGGAGCGCGCGAGCCGGAACGACAGCGCGGTGGCGGCGGCGACGTCGAGCGCCATGTCGGCCAGCACCCGCTGCATCAGCGGCTGGTCGACCAAATTGGCGCCGAACACCTGGCGATAGCGGGAGTGGTGGACGGCCTCGGCCAACCCTGCCCGCATGATAGCCGAAGACGCTACGGCGCAGTCGAGCCGGGTCAGCGTCACCATATCCATGATCGTCTTGACGCCGGCGCCGGGCTCGCCGACCATCTCGCCGATGGCGTTGACGAACTCGACTTCCGACGAGGCGTTGGAGCGGTTGCCGAGCTTGTCCTTGAGGCGTTGGAAGCGAAATCCGTTGCTGGAGCCATCACCCAGGATGCGTGGAACGAGGAAGCAGGATAGGCCCTCCGGCGCCTGGGCTAGCGCCAGGAAAGCATCCGACATCGGCGCCGACATGAACCATTTGTGCCCGGCGAGCCGATAGAAGCCACTGCCGATGCGTTCGGCCTTGGTGACATTGGCGCGTACATCGGTGCCGCCCTGCTTTTCGGTCATGCCCATGCCGAGCGTAAGCCCGGTCTTTTCAACCGGCGGCTTCTGGCTCTGGTCGTATTTGCGCGTCGTCACGCGCGGCGCCCATTCGCGGAACAGTTTCGGGCTCGCCATCAGCGCCGCCAGCGAGGCGCTGGTCATGGTGATGGGGCAAAGATGCCCGGTCTCCAATTCAGCGGTCAGGTAGAAGCGCGCCGCCCTCACCTGATGGCGGCGGCCGATCTCGGCGTCGCCATTTTCCCAAACCGAGGAATGCAGCCCGTTGGCCACTGAGCGCCGCATGAGCGCATGGTAGGCGGGATGGAATTCGACGAGGTCGATGCGCCGCCCCTGGCGGTCATGCGTCCTGAGTTTTGGCGTGTCCACATTGGCGAGGCGGGCGAGTTCCTGCGCCTCCTGCGTCATGACGAACCGGCCAAGCGCGTCGAGATCCTTGCGCACCGGATCGGAAAAGCGCTCGGCAAGCTGGATGAGCAACGGATCGCCCCGCCATGCATTGCCGCCCGTCAGCGGCGGCGGCTGGTTGATCACGTCGTCGGTCACGCCCTGTCCTTACCATCTGAAGGCCGCGGTCGCGAATCCGAAGCCATCGCTGCCTTATAGCCGAAGCCACGCAGCGAAAATACCGGGGAGAAAGCCGGCAATCCCAAGCTGGCGCTTGCGGCCGGCCGGACCGCACCCTATAGCAGCGCCTTGAGATGACCGACGCTTCGTCCCTGCCGCTCTTTCCCCACCGCCATCTTCTGGGCATCCGCGATCTTTCCCCGGCCGATATCGAGCTGCTGCTCGACCGGGCGGACCAGGCCGTGGCGATCTCGCGGCAGCCGGAAAAGAAGACATCGACGCTCCGTGGCCGCACCCAGATCAACCTCTTCTACGAGGCCTCGACCCGCACGCAATCGTCCTTCGAGCTCGCAGGCAAAAGGCTCGGCGCCGACGTCATGAACATGTCGGTGGCGAGTTCCTCGGTGAAGAAGGGCGAGACGCTTATCGACACCGCCATGACGCTCAACGCCATGCGGCCGGATATCCTGATCATCCGCCACCAGTCGGCGGGCGCCGCCGCCCTTCTGGCGCAGAAGGTCGGCTGCTCGGTGGTCAATGCCGGCGACGGCGCGCATGAACATCCAACGCAGGCTTTGCTCGACGCGCTGACCATCCGGCGCGCCAAGGGGCCGCTGTCGAAGCTGATCGTGGTGATCTGCGGCGATATCCTGCATTCGCGCGTCGCCCGCTCCAACATCATGCTCTTGAACGCGCTCGGCGCGCAGGTGCGCGTCGTCGCGCCCTCGACGCTGCTGCCTGCGGGCATTGATAAGATGGGCGTGATCGTGGCGCGCTCGATGGCCGAGGGGCTGAAAGACGCCGACGTGGTGATGATGCTGCGCCTGCAGCGCGAGCGCATGGAAGGCGCCTTCGTGCCGTCGATCCGCGAATATTTCCGCTATTTCGGCCTCGATGCCGAAAAGCTCAAGGCAGCCAAGGGCGATGCGCTGGTCATGCATCCCGGGCCGATGAACCGCGGCGTCGAGATCGCCTCGGAGATCGCTGACGGGCCGCAAAGCGTCATCCAGGAACAGGTCGAGATGGGTGTCGCCGTCCGCATGGCTGTGATGGAAGCCCTGCTCGATCCCCGTCGCAACCATGAGGGCCGCGGCGCATGAGCGTGACCGTCTTCAGCAAGGCGCACATCGTCGATCCCTCGCGCGGGGTCGATGAGATCGGCACCGTCGTCGTCGACGGCCGCAAGATCGCCGCCGCCGGCAAGGCGGCGCTGAACCAGGGCGCGCCCGAAGGCGCCGTGGTCGTAGACTGTGCCGGCATGACGATCATTCCAGGCCTTGTCGATGCCCGCGTGTTCATCGGCGAACCCGGCGGCGAGCATCGCGAGACGATCGCCTCGGCAAGCGTGGCGGCTGCGGTCGGCGGCGTCACCTCCATCGTCATGATGCCCGACACCGATCCGGTGATCGACAATGTCGCTCTGGTCGAATTCGTTCTGCGCACCGCGAGAGACACGGCAAGCGTCAACATCTTCCCGGCGGCGGCCATCACCAAGGGTCTCGAAGGCCGCGAGATGACCGAGTTCGGCCTGCTGCGCGAAGCCGGCGCCGTTGCCTATACCGATGGCCGCCACACGATTGCCAGCGCGCTGGTGATGCGCCGCGCGCTGACCTATGCGCGCGATTTCGGCGGCGTGATCGCGCATGAGATACAGGATGCCGACCTCGCCGCGGCCGGCGTGATGAACGAGGGCCTCTATGCGAGCTGGCTCGGCCTGTCCGGCATCCCGCGTGAGGCCGAACTCATCCCGCTGGAGCGCGACCTGGCGCTCGCGCGGCTGACGGGCGGCGCCTATCACGCAGCCAAGATCTCGACCGCGATGGCGGCTGGAGCCGTCAACCGGGCAAAGACGGACGGCGCCAATGTCACGGCGGGCGTCGCCATCCACAATCTGTCGCTCAACGAGAATGATGTCGGCGAATACCGCACCTTCTTCCGGCTGACGCCGCCGTTGCGCGCCGAGGACGACCGGCTGGCGATGATCGAGGCGATCAAGGACGGCACGATCGACATCATCGTCTCCTCGCACGACCCGCAGGATGTCGACACCAAGCGCCTGCCCTTCGCCGATGCGGCTGCCGGTGCGATCGGGCTGGAGACGCTTCTTGGCGCGGCACTTCGGCTCTACCATAATGGCGACGTCCCGCTGCTTCGGCTGATCGAGACGCTTTCGACCGCGCCGGCAAGATTGTTCGGCCTGCCGGGCGGCACGCTTAAGCCGGGCGCTGCGGCCGATCTCGCCGTGGTCGATCTCGACGAGCCGTGGATCGTCAGCGAGAGCGGGCTTCGCTCGCGCTCGAAGAACACCTGTTTCGAAGGCGCGCGCCTGCAGGGCAAGGTCTTGCAAACGATGGTTGCGGGCCGCACAGTGTTTTCAGCCTGAGAGCACAAGAAACCCGGACCGCGACCAGTGCCGCGATCCGGGCCGAAGGCAGAGAAGCGGGGGAAAACAATGAGCTATGTCCTGTCTTTGCTGTTCGGCTATCTGCTCGGCTCGATCCCGTTTGGACTCTTGATCACCCGCGCCGCCGGTCTCGGCGACGTGCGCAACATCGGCTCCGGCAACATCGGCGCCACCAATGTGCTGCGCACCGGCAACAAGGGGCTCGCCGCCGCGACGCTGTTGCTTGACGCCCTGAAAGGCACGGCGGCAGCGTTGATCGCCGGCCGCTTCGCACCGGAACTGGCGCTCGCGGCTGGCTTCGGCGCCTTCCTCGGCCATCTCTTTCCGGTCTGGCTCGGCTTCAAGGGCGGCAAGGGCGTCGCCACCTACCTCGGTGTGCTGCTCGGCCTTGCCTGGCAAGGCATGCTTGTCTTCGCAGTGGTCTGGCTCGCCATGGCTTTCCTGTTCCGCTATTCCTCGCTGGCGGCGCTGGCGGCGGCGGTGGCCGTGCCGATCGCTCTCTATTTCATCAGCACACCGCAGATTGCCGGCCTGTTCGCGGTGATGAGCCTGATCGTGTTCATCAAGCACCACGCGAACATCTCGCGCCTTCTCGCCGGCACCGAGGGCAAGATCGGGGCGAAGGGATGATCGCGCCCGCCGCCGGCCCGCGCCTCAGCGACCGGCAGCGGCTTGCCTGGCTCCGACTGATCCGCACGCCGAATGTCGGCCCGGCCTCTTTCCGCGAACTGATCAACCGCTTCGGCTCGGCCGAGGCTGCGCTCGAGATGCTGCCCGAACTGATGATTTCGGGGGGCGCCAACCGCATCGTTCGCATTCCCTCCATCGCGGAAGCCGAGGCCGAGCTGGAGGCGGCGCGGCGCGCCGGCGCCCGTTTCGTCGGCATCGGGGAGGCCGACTATCCCGCTCTGCTGAAGACCATGGACAACCCGCCGCCGCTGCTGGCGGCCAAAGGCGAAGGCGCGGTGTTCCGCCTGCCGGCGGTGGCCATCGTCGGCGCCCGCAATGCCTCGCTCGCGGGCATCAAGATGGCGCGCATGCTGGCGGCGGACCTCGGCCGCGACGGTTACGCCATCGTCTCGGGCCTCGCGCGCGGCATCGACACGGCCGCACACCAGGGCAGTCTCTCGACCGGCACGGTCGGCGTGCTGGCCGGCGGCCTCGACGTTCCCTACCCGCCCGAAAATGCCGGCCTGTGCGACGACATCGCCGAGCGTGGCGGCGCCATCGTTTCGGAAATGCCGTTCGGCTGGCAGCCGCGCGCGCAGGATTTTCCGCGCCGCAACCGCCTTGTCGCCGGCATGGCGATGGGGCTGGTCGTGGTCGAAGCGGCGCAGCGCTCCGGCTCGCTGATCAGCGCCAGGCTTGCCAACGAGATGGGCCGGCTGGTCTTCGCCGTGCCGGGCTCGCCGCTCGACCCGCGCGCCGCCGGCAGCAACGCCTTGCTGAAGGATGGCGCGATGCTCGTCACCGAAGCGGCCGATATCCTTGGCGCGCTGGCGCCGCTGGCCGGCACTCGCCCACCAAGAACCGCGCCGCTCGCCGAAGCACCCGACCTGTCGTCAATGCCGCCGCCCGGCGAGAACGAGCGCGCCGACGTGCTGGAGGCTCTCGGCCCGACACCCATCGGCGTGGACGAGATCATCCGGCACACCGGCCTGAGCGCCGCGCAGATCGCGATGGTGCTCCTGGAGCTCGACCTCGCCGGACGGCTCGAGCGCCATGCCGGCGGCAATGTTTCGCTGGTCTTCGGGCGTTCCTGAATTTGCCCTACCGGAACAGATACCGCGACACTTCCGGGTTGCCGCGGCGCCACATCACATTGTCCAGGAAATAGTGGTGCACGTTGATGAAGATCAGCACGATGAAGAAGAACAGGGAGGATCCGAGGACCTGCCTGTCGTAGGGGATCAAGGCCGTCATCGCCATCGGGATCAGCCAGAAACCGAGATATCCCAGTGCAGCGCCTCCAACGATGAATCCCAGGACCCGCAGCCTGTAGAGCGGCCCGACAACGGATAGGATCTTCAGTTGCGGATATCCGACGGCATCCGGGCCGTCGCGCTCGACATTGGTCTGGTAGCGCCAGACCACCGCCAGATATTGCAGCGAATGGAGCGCGGGCACCACAAGCAGCCAAAGCGGGTTTATCCTCGCGATCAGGATCCAAAGATAGAGCGACGCGACATACGCCACGATGCCGTTATATGGCAGGGCGCGGCCGTTCCGTCGCCAGCGATTGATCAGCATCAGAATTGTCACCGCCGTCGATGCAACGGCCACCAGCAGGGCAATGTTGGTGATCCACGCTGGGGCGGCGAATGTGTAGTACTCCAAGCCGTAATATTTCCCTTGGGTGACTGCCGTGTTCGTCTGCAGCCATGCCAGGATCCACACCGCATAGCTGTTGACAAGCAGCACCTTCTTGTCCCGGCCGTCGAAGAACTTGCGCTTCAGGACGGCGTCCACCATCAGCATGCCGTAGCCCTGCTTGACGTAGTGCCAGCCCACGAAGAAGAACATTGCGTTGGCCGCATATCCGAGCAGGCGGGTGTTCGCCGTCGCCGCGCCATACGCGAAGAAGGCGCCCATGATAACCGGAACGACGATGCCCGCGAAAATATAGCGGAGCTGCAAGCTCCTGTCGTATCCGTTCCCGCTCACCTTGCGCCCGAAATTGCGGTAGAAAATCTGGTACGAGTGGGCAAAGTGGGGGTAATTGACCAAATACGCCACGACGACCATCGTTGCAGCCACGAGACCTTCATACTCGAGCGGGACCAGCAACAGAACCGGCAGGATCACAAATGCGCCGCCGCCGAGCATGAGGAAGTCGGCGACCGGGCCGAAGAGATACTTGCCTGGCGGCGTCGCCGCCTTGGCGGCTGAAGTATCTACCGAAAGGTCAAGTGCCATGGTCGAGCCTCCTTCGGGAGGTCGACCTTAACCGCCGCCCCGCCTGGCGACAAGGTTGGGGTGCGGCTCCAGCCTGGGCCGACGCCCGCAATCCCCCGCTAAAGCGCGTCGCGATCTTTCAGATTCGCTCCGTGCGCTTTAGGTTTTTGATTTTACGCATGTCTTTGTCCCGAAACCGGTTCCCACTTTCGGGAGACATGCTTTAGATAGACTGGACGCGCTTCGGAGACTGCAGTTCGCGCCCCATCTTTGCTGCCTGAAAGATCGTCATCAAGACCATGATCGGCTCGCCATCGGTCGGGTTGACCATCAGGGCTACGCGACCAAGCTCGTCGCTCATGGCGCAGGTCCAGTCTTTGACCGCGATTACTTTTTTCTCGGGCAATTTCCCCTCCCCTCGGACGCCCCGTTCAAGCCGCTCCACAGCGAGACATGGGAACCGAGACACGGGCCACGCCAATCAAACCTCCCCGGGAAGGCGACCATGGGCCCGGTCAGATTTGAATACAAGCGATCGCTAAAGCGAAGGTGACTGGCGGGCAACCGAGAAACCGCGGCGATGACCTTCAGCTTGCATGATTCAGCAGCCTAGTAGCGGCGGTCTCACGACGATGTTCGGAATTGGCGCGATCGATGCCGTCCACGGTGATGGCGAACATCCCGTTTTCGATCCTCGCTATCCAGCCCTTTGCCTTCAAATACCAGAGATGAAACTCAAGATGTTCTCGCGGGCAGCCTGACAAGCGTTCGAGTTCTTCATCGCCGATGCCAGGATTGTTGACGTCTTGTCGGCGTTTTACATAAAGAAGCGACAGCAGTTTGGCCTGGATGACGATATCCCGCTCGAGCCCTTTGGCGTTGCCAGCTTCCTCGGTCAGTTCGCGGCGAAGGCTCAAATTGTCCTTGTACTGGACGTCGTACTGGGCGCGCTTGACCGGATCCTTGAGCGTATTGTGCGCCTCCACGATTTCGCTGAAGCGTGATTCATCGCCGGTGTCCCGATTGTCGGGATGATAGCGCATGGCAAAATAACGAAATATCCGTTCGATCGTTTCCGAATTCGCGTTCGGACTGATCTCAAGTAGTTCGTAGTAGTCAATGAACATAGCGGTGCTTCCATGGAATCGGCACTGCGAACACCACACCCCAAAAAGACAGCATCGCCCAACCGTTCTGTCCATGCAAGCCGGCTTCCCCGCGACGGGAGCGCTTGACGATTTCGCCGAGCAGGAACACCGCGCCGGGTCCGAACGCGGGGGCTTCCTACGATCGGCTTGCCGGTCAGTCGGCCATCATTGACTTCCAAAGGCGATAGACTTGCCAATGATGATGCTGGCGGGCTGGAGGGCGAGCCAGGCTATGAGGATACAAGTCATCATGCGGCGCTTCTCAGTTCGGCATGAGTGCTGGATCAAAAGCCCGGCTTGCTTTGGGGTTGTATTGAGGTTCGCAAGCCGGGCTGTACGCCGACTGATGGGCGGGGGGCTTGGGGTTATCAGCCGGCGCGGCAGCAAAGTGCCTGAATCGCCAGCAGGCCCACAATCGGCTGAGGTCCATCCTTCCAACGGCATTGGTCCGAATAAATGAAAGATATAGCCCCGTATTCCGTTGGGGCAGCGACCCACTTCCCCCGGGGGGGGAAGGCAAAAAGGTAGCGGTTAAGAGTCGAGTGCCTCGGCGTTAGACACCAGCGAAGCAGGCTACAGCGACGGCGAGGACGACGGCGCAGCCGAACACTCGCTTGGCTGGACGGTCGACGGCTCGAAGTCGGGCAACTTGGGCTGCTACGGCAACCAAGGAGATCTAGAGCCAGAGTTAGGTTTCGTTGGTATCGGCACAGGCCGGCGCCAGGGCGAGGACGCTTTGGACCGGGACGAGCATGACGACGAGCCGGAGCAGTCCGACCACGTCTGACATTTTGTTTCGGCTGTTTAGGCTTCTATGTGGGAGGCACAGACAAGGCCCGGTGGCTTCGGTTTCCGGGCCTTTTTGTTCGCGTGCCTCAATGGTTATGCGACTGCCTCGTCATTCCAATCGATGATGAAGCCATCATTGCCCGATGCTACTTAAGGGGTGGCAACCCGGTTTTGCGGCCCAAGAGCCAGTTGGCTTCAGGGGGTTAGATATGAGCAAGACCACTCTCATTGCTATCGCGATCCTCGCGATCAGCGTCGGCTATGCCGAAGCCGGGGGCCGCAAGATTCCACCGGTTTGCACGGCGTCAAGTCCGCTCTTCGAGGTCCTGGATGGCAGGTGTTCTCTCGTCAAAGGTTCGATGATCTATGGCGACATCGCCGATCTTTCCCAGATAATCCACTTGGGGTGGTAGGAAGTGGCACCATCCGTGCCTAGACGCTAACCACACAAGCCGGCTACCAAGTGACAGTTGGCTCGGCTGTTTGGGCGATCAGTGACGGATGGCGATCCAGACTCCTGTCTGGTTGCGTCCTCGGGTGGGCATAGGAGAGCATTCCTGTTTGGTAGAGCGACTGGCAGTTGCCACCGCTGTTTAAGGTCGCAGAAAAAATGTCGACATTCGATTATACTTGATGACGTCGACCTTCCCGGTGGCGGCCTCGTCATGGCAAATCAAAGCCCGTCACCAGCGTCCTCCCGGTGGCGAGCTTTGAATTAGCTAAGCCTAAAATTATTAATGCCGGGCGCTCAAAGCTAGCGCATAATGCGGGTCTGCCCCGCCCACACCGGGGTAAGGGGCCCGGCCTGTACGCCCCAGTCACCCCGACTCCCCCGACAGGCCGGGTACCGGTAGACCCAGCCCTTAGGCGCGAGCCTCAAAGCACTTGTCATCTGGCGAGCGATCAGGAATATAATCCTCACCAGTGCGGCGACCCCCTCAACGAGGATCGCCAATGACAATGAAGTTTCCCTTCACTGAAGACACGCTCGGCAAGAAGCTCGAAGCCGGCACGGGTCTGTCGGTCGACTGTCTGACCTGCAAGCGAAAGGCGACGCTCGACGTTGCCGAACTGGTGAAGCGGCTCGGGCCAGACCATGGCGCGATGCTCTGGAGCCTGATCAAGGTCCTCTTTTGCCATGAGTGTCGGGACGCTGGCCGCGACGACCGAAACCTGCAGTTCACCAACCATGCGATGACGCCGGACAAGCGCAAAGGCTGAAAGCCTGTGCTTGAGCCGGGCGGCCCGGCAGGCTGACGGGGTAGGCCAGCGAACGCCGGGCCTGACCGGTGGGGGCTCGGGGGCGAGACCTGGCACCGGCTGAATGCATTTTACCAGCGTTCGCGACCGGCACCGCCATGCGAACGAAGGACGCTCAGCGCAGCGGCACGCAAGCGCAGAGAGCAGCCATCCCGGCGCGCTGCGCCACTATCAGTTCGCCGACGCCCTCCTGTACTGGCAGGGGCTTTTGGTCGACCGTCTAGCTCGATAAGCGAGGCCCTGCTTTCGGAGCGGCGATGCTGCGCGGGACGATCAAGGGAGGCGTTTTGGCCTTCAATATCGCGTCGCCGTCGCATTCACGGACATTCTGCGGACAGAGCTTTAAAGAAACCAGCAGAAGGGTCCCCAACCTGCCGTATGTAGCTGATTTAGCAATGTTCTTGGTGAGCGCGATGGGATTCGAACCCATGACCTACTGATTAAAAGTCAGTTGCTCTACCGGCTGAGCTACGCGCTCCCGTGGGCTGGAAACGCCGCCCTCGAAATTGCGCGGAACATAGGGAGAGTACATCGGCCGGTCAACCGGAAAAAGATCGCCCGCAAGTCCTGCTTTTCGCGACATCAGGATCCGCCGGAACTCTGCCTGTCGCAAGGCCGGAAGGTCGACCCATCGGGTCGCGCGCTTCGTCTTGAACGGAATCGCGATGTGCGCTTAAACCATTGTTTTCATGCATGTCTTGCTCCCAAGCCGACTGCGCGCATCGGGCGTGCTCGTCGAATGCGACCTGGCGTTTGGCGGAACTATCGCACCGCGCGACCGTTGCCCCCGCAAGGGACGACAACCACCCTCGAGGAGAAGACCATGAACAAGATTTCATCGGGTCTGCTGGCAACCGCGCTATCGGTTTCGTTCGCTGCGGCGGAGATCGTGCCGGTCAATGCTCAGCCGAACTATGTGCCGCAAGGCCAGGACCTCTCGAATGTCCAGACAGTACAATACCAGGACTGGAGAAAGCGCCGTAGTTTCAATCGCTCCCAAAGCGCCATGTATGAGCGCAATGGTGCCGTGTACTGGAACGGCCATCGCGGCTACCGCGAATATCATCGCGGCTATCGCCGTCACGGCGATTTCTGGTTCCCGCTTGCGGCATTCGCTACCGGCGCGCTGATCACCGGCGCGATCGTTAACAGCCAGAACCGCTATGCGGATGCGCATGTACAGTGGTGCTACGACCACTACAGAAGCTATCGCGCCTCGGACAATACATACTTGTCCAGATACGGCAGACGCGAGTGCCGCTCGCCCTACTGACGGGCCCCAGTCGGTACCGCAGAGTCGTTGACCGAGCCCGCATCGAAAGGCGCGGGCTCTCTTTGATGGGTCTCAGTTCGTGCTCAGCGTCCTGCGCACGGCATCGCGCCAACCCGCGAGCTTTGCCGAGCGCGTGCCGGCATCCATGTCCGGCTTGAAGCGGCGGTCGAGCGCCCAGGTCTTGGCGAATTCCTTCGCCTTCGGCCACACACCGGCTTTCGATCCGGCGAGCCAGGCGGCGCCCAGCGCAGTCGTCTCCAGGATGGTCGGGCGGTCAACCGGCGCGTCGAGAATGTCGGCCAGCCGTTGCATGGTCCAGTCCGACGCCACCATGCCGCCATCGACCCGAAGCACGGTTCTGGCCGAGGCGCCTTTCCAGTCCTTGCGCATCGCGTCGAGCAGGTCACGGGTCTGGTAGGCGACAGATTCGAGAGCCGCGCGCGCGAACTCCGCCGGACCAGAATTGCGGGTCAGGCCAAAGATGGAACCGCGCGCATCGGCGTCCCAATGCGGCGCGCCGAGCCCGACGAAGGCCGGCACCAGATAGACAGCCTGCGCCGGATCGGCGGCCGCGGCGAGCGCACCGCTCTGCTCGGCCTTGCCGATCACCTTGATGCCGTCGCGCAGCCATTGCACGGCGGCGCCCGCAATGAAGATCGAGCCTTCCAGCGCATAGGTGGTCCTGCCGTTCAGCCGATAGGCGATGGTGGTGAGCAGCCGGTTCTTCGAGCGCACCAGGTCGGCGCCGGTGTTGAGCAGCGCGAAGCAGCCGGTGCCGTAAGTGGATTTCATCATGCCGGGCTCGAAACAGGCCTGGCCGATGGTCGCCGCATGCTGGTCGCCGGCGACCCCGAAGATCCTCATCTCGGCGCCGAAAAGGCTCTTCTCGGCGACGCCGAAATCATCGGCGCAATCCTTCACCTGCGGCAGGATCGCGGCCGGTATGTTCAGGATCGACAGCAGCTCGTCGTCCCAGGCGTTCTTCTCGATGTTGTAGATCAGTGTGCGCGAGGCGTTGGTGGCGTCGGTGGCGTGCACCTTGCCGCCGGTCAGCCGCCAGATCAGGAAACTGTCGATCGTGCCGGCGAGCAGTTCGCCCTTCTCGGCGCGCTTCCTCGCGCCCTTCACCTTGTCCAGCATCCAGGCGATCTTGGTGCCGGAGAAATAGGGGTCGAGCAGCAGCCCGGTCTTGCGGGTGAATTTCTTCTCCAGCCCCTGCTTCCGGAGCTTCTGGCAAAGCGGCGCGGTGCGCCGGTCCTGCCAGACGATGGCGTTGTGGATCGGCTTGCCGGTCGCCTTGTCCCAGATGACGACCGTCTCGCGCTGGTTGGTGATGCCGATCGCCGCCACGTCGAATGCTGCGCGGCCGGCCGCTTTCAGCGCCGCTTTGACCGTCGCGACCACGCTTGACCAGATGTCTTCCGGGTCATGCTCGACCCAGCCGGAGGCCGGATAATGCTGCGGAAATTCCTGCTGGCCGATGCCTGCTACCTTCATCTCGTCGTCGAACAGGATCGCCCGGGTCGATGTCGTTCCCTGGTCGATGGCCAGCACAAAACCGCTCATTCCGTTCCCTCCACTTCTCATAGAACAGGGGAGACGGCAAAGCCGCCTCCCCTGCATTTCCTAACATGGGCGAGCACGCCCATGTCATGCCGTTACTTCTGCCAGCTCTTCACCAGTTCGTCGTAGTTGATGGTGATCGGCTTTTCCTTCTCGTTCTCGATCTTGAGCTGGGGCGCGAGATTGCCCTTCTTGACCGCGTCGGCGTTCCAGTAGGCAAGGTCGTGCTCTTCGGCCATCTTCGGGCCGATATCGCCCTGGACGCCCGACTTCTCGATGCGGCTCATGACCTTTTCCTGCTCGGCGCAGAGCGAGTCCATCGCTTCCTGCGCGGTCTTGGCGCCCGATGAGGCATCGCCGATCGCCTGCCACCAGAGCTGGGCCAGCTTCGGGTAGTCAGGCACGTTGGTGCCGGTCGGCGACCACTGGACACGGGCCGGCGAGCGATAGAACTCAATCAGGCCGCCGAGCTTCGGAGCACGCTCGGTGAAGCTCTTGTCGTGGATCGTGCTCTCGCGGATGAAGGTCAGGCCGACATGGCTCTTCTTCACGTCGACGGTCTTCGAGGTGACGAACTGCGCGTAGAGCCAGGCGGCCTTGGCGCGGTCGGTCGGCGTCGACTTCATCAGCGTCCAGGAACCCACGTCCTGGTAGCCAAGCTTCATGCCGTCCTTCCAGTAGACGCCGTGCGGCGACGGCGCCATGCGCCATTTCGGCGTGCCATCGTCGTTCAGCACCGCCTTGGCGCCGGCGTCGACCATCGAGGCGGTGAAGGCGGTGTACCAGAACATCTGCTGGGCAACCGCACCCTGCGCCGGAACCGGGCCGGCTTCAGAGAAGGTCATGCCTTGGGCTTCCGCCGGAGCGTAGGCCTTCAGCCAGTCGAGATACTTCTGGATCGAGTAGACAGCAGCCGGACCATTGGTGTCGCCGCCACGTGCGGTGCAGGAGCCGACGGGGCGCGAATTCTCGTCGACCTTGATGCCCCACTCGTCGACCGGCAGGCCGTTCGGAATGCCTTTGTCGCCATTGCCGGCCATGGACAGCCAGGCGTCGGTGAACCGCCAGCCGAGCGACGGGTCCTTCTTGCCGTAGTCCATGTGACCGTAGACCTTCTTGCCATCGATCTCGCGGCCGGTGAAGAATTCGGCGATGTCCTCATAGGCTGACCAGTTGACCGGCACGCCAAGGTCGTAGCCGTACTTGGCCTTGAAATCGGCCTTGTTCTTTTCGTCGTTGAACCAGTCGTAACGGAACCAGTACAGGTTCGCGAACTGCTGGTCGGGAAGCTGGTAAAGCTTCTTGTCCGGAGCGGTGGTGAAGGAGGTGCCGATGAAGTCCTTCAGGTCGAGGTTCGGATTGGTGACGTCCTTGCCGTCGCCTTCCATCCAGTCGGAGAGATTGCGCACCTGCTGGTAGCGCCAGTGCGTGCCGATCAGGTCGGAATCGTTGACCCAGCCGTCATAGAGGTTCTGGCCGGTCTGCATCTGGGTCTGGATCTTCTCGACGACATCGCCTTCCTGGATCGTGTCGTGCGTGACCTTGATGCCGGTGATGGCGGAGAAAGCAGGCGCCAACACCTGCGACTCATAGGAATGGGTCGCGATGGTTTCCGACACGACCTTGATGTCCATGCCGGCAAACGGCTTGGCAGCGTCGATAAACCACTGCATTTCCTTTTCCTGATCGGCGCGCGAGAGCGTCGAGAGTGGACCGATCTCCTTGTCCAAGAAAGCCTTGGCCTCGTCCATACCGGCATAGGCGTTGCCAGCCCCGAGCAACAGGGCAATGGCGGTCGTTGATGTTAAAATTTGCCGTCGCATGTGTTTCCTCCGTTTTAGGTTTCAAGTGCGATCTGGAGCGGCCGCCCAGCACGCGACCGCTCCGACAGTTTCCCCCTCTATACGTAGCGGAACACGCCGATGGCGTAGACTACGGAGAGAGCGAGAGCCCACCACAGGTTGGGTCCGACAAAACCCAGCCAAGCGAGATGGATAAAGGCGCTGCCGAGCAGCGACAGGAAGAGACGGTCGCCGCGCGTCGTCTCGAAGCGCAGCACGCCGACGCGCGGATTGCCGCCCGGCGAGACATATTCCCAGACGCCCATGCCGCAGAGCATCAGCACGATGACGATGAAGAAGGCGGCCGTCGGCAAGGTCCACGCCATCCACGAGAAGTCGAGGTTCATGGCTTAGACCCTCCCCAGGGCAAAGCCCTTGGCGATGGTGGTGAGGATGAACTTATGTGTTCGTTTCATCACACCCTCCCCAGGGCGAAGCCCTTCGCGATGTAGTTGCGGACGAACCAGATGACGACCGCGCCAGGGATCAGCGTCAGCACGCCGGCGGCTGCGAGCAGCCCCCAGTCCATGCCGGCGGCCGAGACGGTGCGCGTCATGGTGGCTGCGATCGGCTTGGCATCGGTGGTGGTCAGCGTGCGCGCGATCAAGAGTTCCACCCATGAGAACATGAAGCAGAAGAAGCAGGCGACACCGATGCCGCTGGCGATCAGCGGCATGAAGATCTTGATGAAGAAGCGCGGGAAGGAATAGCCGTCGATATAGGCGGTCTCGTCTATCTCCTTCGGCACGCCTGACATGAACCCTTCCAGGATCCACACTGCCAGCGGCACGTTGAACAGGCAGTGCGCCAGGGCCACGGCGATATGCGTGTCGATCAGACCGAAGGCCGAATAGAGCTGGAAGAACGGCAGCGCGAACACCGCCGGCGGGGCCATGCGGTTGGTCAGCAGCCAGAAGAACAGGTGCTTGTCGCCGAGGAAACGGTAGCGCGAAAAGGCGTAGGCCGCCGGCAGCGCCACGGTGACCGAGATCACCATGTTGATCACCACATAGGTGATGGAGTTGATGTAGCCCGAATACCAGGACGCATCGGTGAAGATGGTGCGGTAATTAGCGAGTGTCGGATTGTGCGGGAACAGCGTCAGCGACGACACGATCTCCGCATTGGTCTTGAAGCTCATGTTGATGAGCCAGTAGATCGGCAGCAGCAGCGCGACGATGTAGAGCGTTGGCACGATCCACCACCAGCGCGATTCCTCGCCGCGTCGACGCATCAGCCTTGCGACCTCGTCCTGCGACAGCGTGCTGCCCACGCCTTCCGAAACGGTTGTCTCGCTCACTCGGTCGGTTCTTTCGTTTGCGCCCGCCATCTCAGCGCTCCGCGTCGTAGTTGGTCATCACGGTGTAGAACACCCAAGACAACAGAAGAATGATCAGGAAGTAGACCAGCGACATGGCTGCCGCCGGGCCGAGGTCGAACTGGCCAAGCGCCGTCTTGACGAGGTCGATCGACAGGAAGGTGGTCGAGTTGCCCGGACCGCCGCCGGTGACGACGAAGGGCTCGGTGTAGATCATGAAGCTGTCCATGAAGCGCAAAAGCACCGCGATCAGCAGCACGCGCTGCATCTTCGGCAACTGGATGTAGCGGAACACCGCCCAGCGCGACGCGCCGTCGATCTTGGCCGCCTGGTAGAAGGCGTCCGGGATCGAGACCAGTCCGGCATAGCAGAGCAGCACGACCAGGCTGGTCCAGTGCCAGACATCCATGATGATAACGGTGACCCAGGCATCGATCGGGTCCTGGACATAGTTGTAGTCGATGCCGAGCGCGTTGACGTAGTAGCCGAGCAGGCCGATGTCGTTGCGGCCGAACACCTGCCAGATCGTGCCGACGACGTTCCACGGGATGAGCAGCGGCAACGCCATCAGCACCAGGCAGACCGGCACGCCCCAGCCCTTTTTCGGCATGTTGAGCGCGATGAAGATGCCGAGCGGCACTTCGATCGCCAGGATGATGAAGGAGAAGATCAGGTTGCGCACCATCGCTTCCCAGAAGCGGTCGGAGGCAAGCAGTTCCTCGAACCACTCGGTGCCGGCCCAGAAGAAGACGTTGTTGCCGAACGTGTCCTGCACCGAATAGTTGACGACGGTCATCAGCGGGATGACGGCCGAGAACGCCACCAGCACCAGCACCGGCAGGACAAGGAACCAGGCTTTGTTGTTCCAGGTCTTTTCCATCTAGGCCCCCATCTCGACGCGCCACGAATCGGCATAAATGTTGATGCCGGCCGGATCGAAGCGAACCTTGGGCTCGGACGGCACTTCGTCGTCTTCGCCGATGACGGCGGCGATCTCCTTGCCTTCGAGATTGGCGCGCACAACCTTGTGGCGGCCGACATCCTCGACCTTGCTGACCTGGACGGTCATTCCTTCACGGCCGAGCCGCACATATTCGGGACGGATGCCGAGCTCGACGGCGCCGGCTTCGGCCTTCGGCACGCCCGGCAGCTCGATGCGCTGCGCGCCGAGCATCGCCGTCCTGCCTTCGAGCGCAACCGGCAGGACGTTCATGCCCGGCGAGCCGATGAAATAGCCGACGAAAGTGTGCCGCGGGCGTTCGAACAGCTCGGCCGGCGTGCCGATCTGCACGATCTCGCCGTCATACATGACCACGACGCGGTCGGCGAAAGTCAGCGCCTCGGTCTGGTCGTGCGTGACGTAGACCATGGTGTAGCCGAAGCGGCGGTGCAGTTGCTTGAGCTGCGAGCGCAGCACCCATTTCATATGCGGGTCGATGACGGTGAGCGGCTCGTCAAACAAGATGGCGTTGACGTCGGAGCGCACGAGGCCGCGGCCGAGCGAGATCTTCTGCTTCTGGTCTGCGGTCAGCCGGCGCGCCTTCCGGTTCGCCATCGAGGCGAGATCGATCATGTCGAGCGTCTCGCGCACCTTGCGGTCGACATCGGCCTCCGGCACGCGGCGGTTGCGCAGCGGGAAGGCCAGATTGTCGTAGACGGTCATGGTGTCGTAGATGACCGGGAACTGGAACACCTGGGCGATGTTGCGTTCCTGCGTCGACAGCCTGGTCACGTCCCTGCCGTTGAACAAAAGCTGGCCGTGCGAGGGGTGGAGCAGCCCCGAAATGATGTTGAGCAAGGTGGTCTTGCCGCAGCCCGAGGGCCCGAGCAGCGCATAGGCGCCGCCGTCCTCGAAAGTGTGGTGCACTTCCTTCAGTGCGAAATCCGAATCTTTCTTCGGATTGGGCAGGTAGGAATGGCGGATATGGTTGACCTCGATGCGCGCCATCGCTTCCTCCTCAGGCCGCCAGCTTCGACGCCGTCACGGCGCTGCCGTTCTGGTCGAACACCATGATGTGGCGCGGATCGATGAACACCTCGACCTCGTCGTCGGTCTCGAAGTCGAGGATGCCGTGCGCCAGCATCACCCAGCGCGCGTCGGCGAAGTCGAGATGGACGAAGCTCTCCGAGCCGGTGATCTCGGTGATGGTGACCTTGGCCCGCACCGGCACGGCGCTGGCGTTGGGACGTTCGAGCGACAGATGATGCGGCTGGAAGCCGATCGTGTAGCTCGCGTCGGGAATGCCGAGCAGCTCCGGCGGCACCGGCAGCTTGACACCGCCTTCGAGCAGGAAATCCGATCCCTTCTTGGCGAGCACGATCGAGTTGAGCGGCGGGTCGGCGAAGGTCCTGGCCGTCACCAGGTCGGCCGGCTTGCGGAACACTTCGATGGTCGGCCCGAATTGCGTGACACGGCCTTCGGAGAGGGTGGCTGTGTTGCCGCCGAGCAAAAGCGCCTCATGCGGCTCGGTCGTGGCATAGACGAAGATCGTGCCGGCAGCGGCGAAGATCTTCGGCAGTTCGGCGCGCAATTCCTCGCGCAGCTTGTAGTCGAGATTGGCTAAGGGCTCGTCGAGCAGGACGAGGCTGGCGTTCTTGACGATGGCACGGGCGAGCGCGGTGCGCTGCTGCTGGCCGCCGGACAGGCTGAGCGGCGTGCGGTCGAGATAGGGCGTGAGCTTCAGCAGCGCGGCGGCGTTGCGCACATCCTTGTCGATCCTGGCCTGCTCGACGCCCGCGACCCGAAGCGGCGAGGCGATGTTCTCGTAGACGGTCATCGCCGGATAGTTGATGAACTGCTGATAGACCATGGCGACATTGCGCTTCTGCACCGGCTGTACGGTGACATCCTTGCCGTCGAACCACACCGAGCCGGAGCTCGGCGCGTCGAGGCCGGCCATCAGCCGCATCAGGCTGGTCTTGCCCGAAAGCGTCGGTCCGAGCAGAACGTTCAGCGAGCCGTGCTGAAGCGTCAGCGACACGTCGCGGATATGCTCCTGCGCGCCGACCGTCTTCGTCACGTTCCTCAGTTCCAGCATCACGCCTCCTCCCAGGCCTTTCGCATTACCGGGCGGCCTTCACTCGGCCGCCGCGACGTGGCGCCGGCCACGCATGAATTCTTCCAAGGCCGCCGTCTGCTCGCGGCTGAAATGCAGGCCGCGCTTGGTCCTGCGCCACAGCACGTCCTCGGCGGTGACGGCCCATTCGTTCTCGACGAGATAGCGCACCTCGGCCTCGTAAAGGTCGGCGCCGAAATTGCGGCCGAGATCGGCATTCGACTTGGCCAGCCCAAGCAGCTTCTCGGCGCGCGTGCCGTAGAGCCGGGTGAGCCTGCGCGCCAGCCGCTGATCGAGGAACGGATAGACGTTCTTGAGCTTTGATACCTGCGCGTCGAAACCGGTCGCCGGAAAATCGCCGCCGGGCAGCGGCGCATTGGCGGTCCATGGTTTGCCGCGCTTGCCGAGAAAACCTTCGATCTTCTCCAGCATCGATTCCGCCAGCCGGCGGAACGTCGTGATCTTGCCGCCGAATGAATTGAGCAAGGGGGCCGCGCCCTCCCCGCCATCGGCCTTCAGCACATAGTCGCGCGTCGCTTCCTGCGCCTTCGAGGCGCCGTCATCATAGAGCGGGCGTACCGCCGAATAGGTCCAGACGATGTCCGAACGCTTGACGGCTTGAGCGAAATATTCGCTTGCTGCGGCGCAGAGATAGTCGATCTCGGCATCGCTGATCTTCACGTCATGCGGATCGCCCGGATAGTCGCGGTCGGTGGTGCCGATCAGCGTGAACTCTTCCTCGTAGGGAATGGCGAAGATGATGCGCCCGTCCTTGTTCTGGAAGAAATAGGCCCGCGGATCGTCGAACTTCTTGCGGATGACGATGTGGCTGCCCTGCACCAGACGGACATTGTGCACATCGTTCTGGCCGACCGCCTTTGCCAGCACCTGGTCGACCCAGGGCCCGGCGGCGTTGACGAGAAGGCGAGCGCGGACTTCCTCGGTCTCGCCGGTCAGCACATTCCGGATCTTGATCGTCCACAGCGCTCCGTCGCGGCGCGCGCTTACAACTTTGGTTCGGGTGCGGATGATGGCGCCTCGGTCCGCCGCGTCGCGGGCATTGAGCGCCACCAGGCGGGCATCGTTGACCCAGCCGTCCGAATATTCGAAGGCCTTGCGGAAGAGCGGTTTCAGCGGCTTGCCGGCCGGATCGGTGGCCATGTCCAGCGTTTTCGTCGCCGGCAGCAGCTTGCGCCCGCCGATATGGTCGTAGAGGAACAGGCCGAGCCGGATCAGCCAGGCCGGGCGCAGGCCCTTGGCGTAGGGAAGGACGAAGCGCATCGGCCAGATGATATGCGGCGCGTTCTTCCAAAGGATCTCGCGCTCCATCAGCGCTTCGCGCACCAGCCGGAATTCATAGAACTCGAGATAGCGCAGGCCGCCATGGATCAGCTTGGTCGAGCCGGACGAAGTCCCGCTGGCGAGATCGTTCATCTCGGCCAGGAAAACCGAAAATCCGCGGCCAACGGCGTCACGGGCGATGCCGCAGCCGTTGATGCCGCCACCTATGACGAAAATGTCATGGATCGGTGATGAGTCCACAGGGTTCCTCCGCGATTTCGCATTGCACCATTTTTGTGTTTCGCGAAACCGTGATGGATTATTTCGAACTAAGAACGAATGTCAAACGAAATATCACAGGCGTGTGAGACGGCCGTGAGACGACGCTTATTCGAGCGCCGTCTCGATCAAACGAACCTCTTTTTCCTCGCAGATCCTTCGCACCGAAGGGATGTCGCAACGGTCGGTGATGAAGGTGTTGACCTGTGACAGGTGGCCGATGCGAACCGGCGCCGTGCGCTCGAATTTGGTCTGGTCGGAGACGAGAATCACGTGACGCGCATTGGCGATGATGGCTTGCGCCACCTTCACCTCGCGAAAATCGAAGTCGAGCAGCGCGCCGTCATGGTCGATGGCCGAGGCGCCGATGACGGCGTAGTCGACCTTGAACTGCCGGATGAAATCGACGGCTGCCTCGCCGACGACACCGCCGTCGGAGCCGCGCACCACGCCGCCGGCTATCACCACCTCTATCGAAGGATAAATACGCATCCTATTGGCAACATTGATGTTATTGGTGATGACCATAAGCCCGTTATGGTCGAGCAGCGCCTTGCTGACGGCTTCCGTCGTGGTGCCGATGTTGATGAAAAGCGAGGCATTGTCGGGGATCAACCTGGCCGCGGCGCGGCCGATCGCCTCCTTCTCCTCGGCGGCGATCTTGCGCCGCGCCTCATATTCCATGTTCTCGATGCCGGACGGAAACAGCGCCCCGCCATGGACACGCGTCAGCAGGCGCTGATCGCAGAGATCGTTGAGATCCTTGCGGATCGTCTGCGGCGTCACGCTGAAATGCGTCGCCAAATCTTCGACCAGCACCCGGCCATGGTCCTTCGCCATCTGGATGATTTCGGTATGACGTGGCGAAAGAAACATCCGGCATCCTCCATTTTCGTTTTTCCTGCCTATATCGGAAAACGAAAGCAATGAAAAGGTATGAGCCGGCTAATGAAAATCATCTGATCGCAAAGGCAAACCGGTACGCAAGCCAATGCGAACCGGTTCTGGCGAAGCGGCGGACGATCTTAATCTGGATGGGGAGCGGGATGGAGATACGTCCAGGGACTCACTTCGGACCCTCTGTCCACAGGCACTTCGATCAACACGGGGCTGTCTAGGGTCGCGCAAGTCGTTATCAATCGCTCGAGCTCCTCGGGCGTCGTCGCTTTGAAGGCCGGGATATTGAAGCTCTCGGCGAGCTTCACAAAGTCCGGATTGGTCAGCTCCGACCCCAGGTAGCGACCGTCATACGATTGTCTCTGGTCTCTCAGCACGTTCCCAAAAGAACCGTTATTGAACACGATCGCTATCACGTTGATGCGATGTTGAACCGCGGTTGCAAGCTCCTGGAGGCCAAACATGAAACCGCCGTCGCCGGAGACGGAGATCACCATCTTGTCCGGATGAGCAACCTTGACGCCCAACGCGGTATTGAACCCGAAACCCAGAGTTTCCTGATAGCCGCAGGTCACGTATTGCAGGGGAGCGAAAACCGGGAACGCGAACCGGGCGGTGAAGCCCACCTGGCTGATCTCCTCGACAAAGAAGCCGTCCCTCGGCAGTGCGCGCCGGATCGCGTTGACGTAGGAAACCTGAGGTTCTACGGCAGCGAAGCGTTCCCTCGCGGCATTGTTCAGGCGAGCGAAATCTTCCAGGCGCATATCGATTGAAGATCGAGGTGCCTGTTCGAGAAGAGCATCGACGCCATCGGCCGCATCCGCCACGATCGCGGCGTCCGGACGCAGGCGAACCATCTCCTTCGGATCGATGTCAATCCGGATGACTTTGAGGTTCTTTGGAATATATCGCCAGCGCATGAACTGCAATTCAAGGCGGCTGCCGACACCGATAAGAAGGTCGGTATCTTTCCAGTAGTCGTATGCTGCGACCAGATTAAGGGCATTGGGGTGATCGTCGGGGAGCACACCCTTGCCCGATCGATGAGCCGTTACAGGCGCACCTAGACGCTCGGCAAGTTCTCGCACCTGCTTGCGCGCATCAACCGCTCCGCCACCAACCATGATGAGTGGACGTTTGGCATTTGAAATGAGCTGGATGGCCTGCTCAATCGCCAGCGGGTCCGGCCGGGCACTCTCGGCTCGCGCTGCCGAAACAATCGGCACCTCCGGACCTTTTTGGCCGAAGACATCCCACGGCGCTTCGATCGAGCCGGGTCCTTTTCGCCCGGAGATCATCTTGGAGATAACCTCGCTGACGACGAAGCCAGCCTCTGACTGGTGATCAATGCGTTCGGCGACTTTCGTTATGCCGCGCAGGGTCGCCAGCTGATCCGGCAATTCGTGAAGCTGTCCCCGGCCTCTGCCGATCAAGTGAGACATGATGTTGCCCGTGATGCAAAGCACCGGCGCGTTCGCACCCAGGGCGGTGCAGAGGGCCGCACCCGCGTTCAGCACGCCTGGTCCCGGAACCACGGTGAACGCACCAATCCGGCCTGTTGCCTTGGCATAGCCATATGCCATGTAGGCGGCACCTTGTTCGTGTCGCGTATGGATGAATTTAATCTTGTCGCCGGCACGATGGAGTGCGTCGTTGAAATCGTACATATGAACCCCGGGTATGCCGAACACGGTGTCGATGCTGTGTTCTACAAGGGCTCGCGTGATTGCTTCCGCGGTTGTTTCAGACTTTGCCATTTCTTGCACAACCATGATTGCTCCCGGCCGACCGACTGCCTTGCCGGTCAGTTGTTCCTACCTTTCCAACTTTTGATTAACATGTCGAATAGGGCAACGGGGTGCCGCCCCTAGCCCGGAAAATCCGGCAGGCTGGCGAAAGCCGCCTTCAGCGCGTTGGACCAGCCATCCGAGATCGTGCGGTAATATTGGTCGTCCTGGCCGATCCGCTTCTTGAGGCCGACCTTGAAGGCGTCCTCCTCGAGGAAGAGCAGGTCGAGCGGCAGGCCGACCGACAGGTTCGACTTCAACGTCGAGTCGAAGGAAACCAGAAGCAGCTTCACCGTCTCGGCGAGGCTCATCGTACGGTCATAGGCGCGGATGATGATCGGCTTGCCGTATTTGGTCTCGCCGATCTGGAAGAATGGCGTGTCATCGGTCGACTCGATGAAATTGCCCTCGGGATAGATCATGAACAGCCGTGGTGGACTGCCCTTGATCTGGCCTCCGAGGATGAAAGAGGCATTGAAATAGGAATCGGCCTTGTCGCCGGCGGGCGACGAATGGGCGATCACTTCCTTCACCGTATCGCCGACCAGCCGCACCGCCTGATACATGGATGGCGTTTCGAGCAGCTTCTCGTGGCGATCGCCGACTGCCTTGGTACGCTCGTCGAGCAGGCTGACCACGGCCTGTGTGGTGGCCAGATTGCCCGCCGACATCAGCACGATGACGCGCTCGCCGGGCTCTTCCCAGACATGCATCTTCTTGAAGGTCGAGATCGAATCCATGCCGGCATTGGTGCGCGTGTCCGACATGAACACGAGCCCGCGATCGATCTTGAGGCCGACGCAATAGGTCATGAGTCTTCTTAAGCCAGCGAATCCTGACGAAGATTACTGCTCCACCGTGACGGTGACGGCAAGCTTCTCTTCCGCTTGACCGAGCAGAATTCCCGATACCGGCGCGGCATCGCGATAGTCGCGTCCCGTCGCCACCCTCACATAGCGTTCGTCGGGAGAAATACCGTTTGCGGGATCAAAGGCAACCCAGCCGAGGCCCGGAACATGCGCCTCGGCCCAGGCATGGCTCGCCGCCTGTTCGACGGCCGCGTCCGTCATCAGATAGCCGCTGACATAGCGAGCGGGAAAACCCATCGCGCGCGCCGCGGCGATAAAGATGTGGCTGTGGTCCTGGCAGACACCGCTCTTCAGCGCCAGAGCTTCTTCGGCCGGCGTTACGACGCTGGTCGCGCCCGGCCTGTAGGCGACCCGCTCGCGGATCGTGCCCATCAGCCTGTGCAGTCGCTCGATATCGGTCCCCTCGCCGGCGGAGCCAATAAGCTCACGAATGCCATCGCCGGCGATGGTCAACGGTGTCTGCTGACCGAACAGCCAGAGCGGCGCGAAACCCTGATGCGGGCCGGACACACCCGCCGTGTCGCGCGTCATCACTTCGCCGGAGGCTTCGACCTTGATGGTGTTGTGGCCGCCCTCCGCACTCACCAGCCGCGTGTCGTTGCCGAACTGGTCGACGAAACGCACTTCCTCACGCGCGCCGTCGACCTTGATCGCCCAGCTTGCCACGGTCTGTGTATGCCCGCTCTGCGGCAGCAGGCGCAGCCGCTGCAGCAGATATTGCACCGGCGCGTCGTAGCGATACTCGGTCCGGTGGGTGATCTTGAGCCGCATGGCGCCCTGCCCCTTCAGCGCTCAATAAAACCGGTAGTCCTGTGCGATCTCGTCGCCCAGTCTTGTATTGTCGGCAATGAATTCGGCCAGGAATTCGTGCAGGCCGTGATCGAAAATATCCTTGATCGAACCCTTCCTCAGCATGGCCTGTGTCTTCTCGGCCGTGGCATGGCAGGCATGGCGCTCGCCATAGTCGTCGGCGAGGAACTTCAGATGCTCCGCCAGGAAGCGGTAGCAGAAGGTGAGCGAGCGCGGCATGCGGACATTGAGGATCAGATAATCGGCGATGTTGGTCGGCTTGTATTCGGCGTCGTAGACCCAGCGGTAGGAGCGGTGCGCCGACACCGAGCGCAGGATCGATTCCCATTGATAGTTGTCGAGCGTCGAGCCCACCCAGGAGATCGATGGCAAAAGCACATAGTATTTGACGTCGAGGATGCGGGCCGTGTTGTCGGCGCGCTCGACATAGGTGCCAAGCTGCGAGAAATCGAAAATCTCGTTGCGCAGCATCGTGCCGTAGAACGAGCCGCGGATCAGCGCCGTCTCGCGCTTGATGGCGTCGAGCACGGTCGGCAGGTCGCGTTCGTCTATCGGCCTTGCCAAAATGCGCTTCAACGACATCCAGGCTTCGTTGATGCTCTCCCAGGTCTCGCGGGTCAGCGCGGTGCGCACCATGCGCGCGTTGTTGCGCGCCGTCTCGATCGACGACATCGTGCTCGATGGGTTTGAGATGTCGCGCAACAGGAAATCCGAGACGTTGGCGACGGTGTAATCCTGGTATTTCTGCGAGAAGGCAACGTCGGAGCCGGCGCTGAGCAGCACCGAGTTCCATTCCTCGGACGCGTTCTGGGTGCGCGTCAGCGCCATGCGCAGGCCGGCATCAACAAGGCGCGCCATGTTTTCGGCCCGCTCGATATAGCGGTTCATCCAGTAGAGACCGTTGGCGGTGCGGCCCAAAAGCATATCAGCTTGCTCCGGTGTCGAGCGAATAGCGAGTAGCGAGTAGCGAGTAGCGGAAGAAGCACTTCATGACTTTTGTTGCAGGCTCCGGATCATCGAACGCAGCATTTTCCCGATTTCATCAGTTTGGCCAAGCAAGCTGGCGACCTCCGCTTCGACCATCAATCCCACCTCTCCACTCAGTATGAGATGGGTCTCCAACTCTTTCAGAGAGCCCTGCGCCGTGCGAAGAAATTGAATAAAGGCTCCTGTACTTTCTCTTCCGTGACCCTCTGCAACATTCGCTGCGATGGAAGCCGCCGAGCGTCGTATCTGAGAGGTCATCCCGTATGCTTCGCTGTTCGGAAAACCTTTCGTGGCCGAGTAGCAATTTACTGCCAACTTCAAGGCCGCCTTCCAAACGATCAGATCTCGGTAGGAATTGATTGCCGTCGTATTTCCCTCTTTTCCCTACTCGCTACTCGCTACTCGCTATTCGCTCGTCTCAATCATCCAGCACCCACGTATCCTTCGTCCCGCCGCCCTGCGAGGAGTTGACCACAAGGGAGCCTTCCTTCAGCGCAACCCGCGTCAGCCCTCCGGGCACAAGCTGGATGCGGTCGGAGACCAGCACGTAAGGCCGAAGATCGACATGGCGCGGCGACAGGCCCTTTTCGGTCAGGATCGGGCAGGTCGACAGCGCCAGCGTCGGCTGGGCGATATAGTTTGCCGGCTTCGCCTGCAGCTTCTTGGCGAACGCCTCACATTCCTTCTTGGTCGCCGCCGGGCCGACCAGCATGCCGTAACCGCCCGAGCCGTGGACTTCCTTGATCACGAGCTCGCTGATGTGCTCCAGCACATATTTCAGGCTGTCGGCCTCCGAGCAGCGCCAGGTCGGGATATTGCCGAGGATCGCCTTGCGCCCGGTGTAGAACTCGACAATCTCGGGCATGTAGGAATAGATCGCCTTGTCGTCGGCGATGCCGGTTCCCGGCGCGTTGGCGATCGTGATATTGCCGGCGCGGTAGACATCCATGATGCCCGGCACGCCGAGCGCGGAATCCGGCCGGAAGGTCAGCGGATCGAGGAAGGCATCGTCGACGCGCCGGTAGAGCACGTCGATCTGTTTGTAGCCTTCGGTGGTGCGCATCGTGACATGGCCGTCGACCACGCGCAGATCCTGTCCCTCGACCAGTTGCACGCCCATCTGGTCGGCAAGGAAGGCATGCTCGAAATAGGCGGAGTTATAGCTGCCCGGCGTCAGCACGGCGATGGTCGGCGCGCCCTTGGTGCTCTGCGGCCGCACCGCGGCGAGCGACTGGCGCAACAGCTGCGGATAGTTCTCGACCGGCTGCACCTTGATCTGCTGGAAGAGCTCCGGAAAGAGCTGCATCATCGTCTCGCGGTTCTCCAGCATGTAGGAGACGCCGGAAGGCGTGCGGGCATTGTCCTCCAACACATAGAATTCGTTCTCGCTGATGCGGACGATGTCGACGCCGATGATGTGGGTGTAGACGCCGGCCGGCGGCCTCACACCGATCATCTCGGGCAGGAAGGCCTCATTCTTCGCCACCAGCTCCTTGGGAACACGCCCCGCGCGCAGGATCTCCTGACGGTGGTAGATGTCGTCGAGAAAGGCATTGAGCGCCTGCACCCGCTGCTCGATGCCTTGCGTCAGCCGGCGCCATTCCTGGCCGGAAATGATGCGCGGAACGATGTCGAAGGGGATCAGCCGCTCGGAGGCCTCCTGTTCGCCATAGACGGCGAAGGTGATGCCCGTCTTGCGGAAGACACGCTCGGCGTCCTGCATTTTCTGGGTGAGCCTGGCCGGGTCCTGTTCCTTCAGCCAGCGATCGTAAGCCTGGTATGGTCTTCTCAATCCGGAGACTTCCGGAGCCATTTCGTCGAACGCTGCCAATCGCATACTCCCCTGTGAAACCATTTCACTGGCCCGGCTGGAGAAAATCAAGCGCAATCGATGATTTGGCGAGCGTCGGCGATCGTTATGTCGAAGTTGCCTAAGATTAAGGCAGAGCCGCCGGGCTGAGGTCAGGCGCTGCCTCGTGCCCGAGCAAGGCAGGCGCGGTCAGAATGCCCGGAAGGTGACGATGGTGAAGGTGTCCTTGATTCCGGGCAGAATCTGCACCCTCTCATTGACGAAGTGGCCGACGTCTTCCTCGTCATCGACATAGAATTTTGCGAGCAGGTCGTAATTGCCGGCGGTCGAATAGATCTCGGAGGCGATCTCGGCATCGGCGAGCGCGCTGGCGACCTCATAGGCCTTGCCCAGATCGCACTTTATCTGCACGAAAAATGCCTTCATTGCCGATCCTGTGAGCTTATACGCGAATAAGCGCCCTTTTGGCAGACTGCCGCCCCGCTTTCAAGCATCAGCCGGCGCCGGCCCTGGCGACCGCTTGCCGCAATTCGGCGGCCGGCATGCCGCTCCTGTCGAGGCTGCCGTCGATGATTGGCCCGGCGTGCCTCAAGTCACAAGCACCGACCAGACGTCGATGCGGGCAAGAATCTTCCGAAGCCGGTGAAACCACGGCAGGGCGGCCAGCGTATGTTAGACTGCGCCTTCACAACGTGAATTTTCGGGAGTCAGGCCATGCGCCGCGCTTTGTTCGCACTCGCTCTCGTTCCGATGCTTCTTGCATCCATAGCCTTTGCCGGCGACGCCGAGATCAAGGCGGCGCAGACGGTCATCGACAGCCAGCTCAAGGCCTTCCTCGCCGATGACGGCGCCACCGCCTACAGTTTCGCGGCACCGAACGTGAAGCGCATCTTCCCGACGGTCGACACCTTCATGAACATGGTGACCAACGGCTACGCGCCGGTGCGCAAGCCGCAAACCTATTCCTTCGGCAAGGTGGAGCAGACCGGGCCGGCCTCGATCATCCAGCAGGTGCTGATCGTCGGCCCCGACGGCAAGGACTATGAGGCGGTCTACACGCTGGAGCAGCAGCCCGACGGCAGCTTCAAGATCACCGGCTGCAGCCTGCGCGCCTCGACTTCGGTCAGCACGTGAGCCAGACAATCAGTAGCGCGCCCTGCCGCCAGACATGTCAAAGACCGCGCCGGTGTTGAAGCTGGCGGCATCGGAGCAGAGCCAGAGAACCAGCGCCGCGACCTCTTCCACCGCCCCAAGCCGCTTCAGCGGGCTGGCGCCGACCATGTCGCTGACGACCTCGTTTCCGAGTCGCCGGATAAGGTCCGTATCGATCGGACCGGGAGCGACGCAGTTGACGCGGATATCGGTGTCGCAGACCTCGCGCGACAAGGCCTTGGTGAAGGCAATGATGCCTCCGCTTGCGGCCGAATAGGCGGCGAGGTTCGGCAATCCTTCCTTGCCGGCGAGCGACCCCATATTGACGATGCGGCCGCGAGCGGCCTTGCGCATGACCGGCAGAACCTGATGCGTGACCTCGAATGTTCCGATGAGATTGACCCCGATGATGCGCTGCCACTCAGCGGGATCGAAGGCCTCGAAGCCAAGGTAGGGACCAAGATAGCCCGCGTTGTTGATGAGAATGTCGACCCCGCCTGTCGTGGCGACCACCTCGCTGAGAGCATTCCTTATGTCGCCCGCCCTGGTCACATCGACCGTCTGACTGCTGGTTCCGTCGACTGGCGCTGGATCGGCATCCCACACCCACACGTCGGCTCCTGACCGCGCCAACTGCGTAGCCACGGCCTTGCCGATGCCCCTCGAGCCGCCGGTCACGATCGCCGTCTTGCCGGCAAAGTCGTAGGTCACGGTCATGGCTGATCCCCGAGGGCGCAACTCTGCTCTCGGGCAGTCGGTCCGTCAATCGCGGGACGTCCGGCTAGATGGTTGAAATATCGCCCCTCGCCCAGCCATCTGAAATCTCCGCGGCGCGCGCCTCGAAGCCCCGCGCCTCGATCGCGGCTCGGATGTCCTGCATCAGCTTCTGATAGTAGGACAGGTTGTTCCAGGTGAGCAGCATTGCGCCGAGCGTCTCTTGCGAACGCACCAGATGATGCAGATAGGCGCGCGAATAGTCGCGCGCGGCGGGGCAGTCGCTCTCCTCGTCCAGCGGACGTGGATCGTCGGCGTGGCGGGCGTTGCGCAGGTTGATCTTGCCGCGGCGTGTATAGGCAAGGCCGTGTCGGCCGGCGCGCGTCGGCATCACGCAGTCGAACATGTCGATGCCGCGCGCCACCGACTTCAAGATGTCGTCCGGCGTGCCGACGCCCATCAGATAGCGCGGCCTGTCGTCCGGCAGTTCCGGGCAGGTGATCTCCAGCATCTCCAGCATCACCGCCTGCGGCTCGCCGACCGCCAGGCCGCCGACGGCATAGCCTTTGAGGTCCATCGCCTTCAGCGCCTGCGCCGAACGCACACGCATCGCGGCGCTGTCGCCGCCCTGGACGATGCCGAACATCGCTTTGCCCGGCTGGTCGCCGAACGCCGCCTTGCAGCGTTCGGCCCAGCGCAGCGACAATTCCATGGCGCGCTCGATCTCCTTCGGCTTGGCCGGGAGTGCGGTGCATTCGTCGAGCTGCATCTGGATGTCGGAATCGAGCAGCCCCTGGATCTCGATCGACCGCTCCGGCGACATCTCGTAGGGCGCGCCGTCGATATGCGAGCGGAAGGTGACGCCCTTTTCCGTCAGCTTCCTCAGCTTCGACAGCGACATGACCTGGAAGCCGCCGCTGTCGGTCAGGATCGGGTATGGCCAGCGCGCGAACTCATGCAACCCGCCGAGTTTCGCCACGCGCTCGGCGCCCGGCCGCAGCATCAGATGATAGGTGTTGCCGAGGATGACGTCGGCGCCGACGCCGCGTACCTGGTCCATATACATGGCCTTGACGGTGCCGCCGGTGCCGACCGGCATGAAGGCCGGCGTGCGGATTTCGCCGCGCGGCATGGAAATCTGGCCGCGCCGCGCCCTGCCGTCGGTAGCGATGAGCTTGAAGGAGAAAGCTGCAGCCATCGAATTCCTTGTGGTGGACGAGCGTGCCTGGTGTTTTTCGAGATCAGCGTCCATCGCTTGTCTCCCGGAAAAGTAGGCAGGAGTCCCCATAGGAGTAGAATCTGTAGCGGCTCGCGATGGCATGCGCATAGGCCGAACGCATCGTCTCCAGCCCACTGAAGGCCGAGACCAGCATGAACAGCGTCGAGCGCGGCAGATGGAAATTGGTCATCAGCATATCGGCTGTCTTGAAACGGTAGCCGGGCGTGATGAAGATATCGGTCGGCCCCGACCAGGCCTCGATCCTGCCGTCTTCGCGCGCGGCGCTTTCCAGGAGGCGCAGCGACGTCGTGCCGACGGCGACGATCCGCCCTCCCCGCACCCTTGCCGCATTGAGTGCGTCTGCCGTCTCGCGGCTCACCGAGCCGATTTCCGCATGCATCTTGTGATCGGCGGTATCGTCGGCCTTGACCGGCAGGAAGGTGCCGGCGCCGACGTGAAGCGTGACGAAGCGGCGCTCGACACCCCTGGCGTCAAGAGCGGTGAACAGCTCAGGCGTGAAATGCAGCCCCGCGGTGGGCGCGGCGACAGCGCCCTCTTCCCTGGCGTAGATGGTCTGATAGTCGCGGCGGTCGCGCTCGTCGTCGTCGCGTTTCGAGGCGATGTAGGGCGGCAGCGGAATATGGCCGACGGCGTGCAGCGCCTCGTCGAGAAACGGCCCTGAGAGGTCGAAGCCGAGCAGCGCTTCGCCCGCCTCGCCCTTCTCGATCACGGTCGCGTCGAGCCGACCGAGGAAGCAGGAATTCTGATCTTGGCCGAAATGGATGCGGTCGCCGACGGCGATGCGCTTTCCGGGCCGCATGAAGGCCCGCCAACGGTCCGGCGCCACCCGCATATGCAGCGTGGCCTCGACCTGCGCCATCGCCTCGCCGCGTTTGCGGATGCCTTTCAATTGCGCCGGGATGACCTTGGTGTCGTTGAACACCAGCACGTCGCCGTCCTCAAGCAGCGACGGCAGATCGCGCACGATCCGATCGTCCAGGCCTTGGCCGGGTCTGACGACCAGCATCCTGGCGCTGTCTCGCGGCTCCGCCGGACGAAGCGCGATGCGCGCCTCCGGCAGCTCGAAGTCGAACAGATCGACGCGCATCAGAACAGCCGGATGAGCAGCGCTCCGACCAGCAGCAACACGGCCCCGGCGACGCGGCCAAGCGAGATCTCGCGCACGGCTACGCCGAGGAAACCGGCGCGGTCGACCAGCATGCCGGCGATCAGCTGGCCGGCGACCAGGAAGGCCATCAGCGCGGCGGCGCCGATGCGCGGCGTGAGGATGGTGGAGAGCGTGACATAGAAGCCACCGAGCATGCCGCCGGCAACGAACAGCCACGGCGCCGGCGCCTTCCAGTCGAGCGAAATGCCCTGCAGCCTCACCACGGCGACCGCGATGATGCCGAGCACGATAGCGCCGGACAGGAAGGAAAACGCGGCGGCCGCGACCGGAAGGCCGAGGCCGCGCGCCAGTTGCGAGTTGATCGGCGCCTGGATGGCGATGAAGGCGCCAGACAGGATGCCGAGCAACGACCAGACTGCGCCCATCACCTTTATGCCCTTACTTGACGTCGGCCGCGACCTTCAGCGACACGATCTTGTCGGGGTCCTGCACCGGCTCGCCGCGCTTGATCTTGTCGACATTCTCCATGCCCTCGATCACCTGGCCCCATACCGTATACTGGCGG
Organism: Mesorhizobium sp. M1E.F.Ca.ET.045.02.1.1; assembly: GCF_003952485.1. NCBI lineage: Bacteria > Pseudomonadati > Pseudomonadota > Alphaproteobacteria > Hyphomicrobiales > Phyllobacteriaceae > Mesorhizobium > Mesorhizobium sp. M1E.F.Ca.ET.045.02.1.1. The sequence continues at coordinate 5,294,966 of NZ_CP034447.1, read as the reverse complement.
TTGAGGAAGGAGGCGTCGTCGAAGCAGATGAAGAACTGCGAGTTCGCAGAATTCGGGTTCTGCGCGCGCGCCATCGAGCAGGTGCCGCGGCCGTGATTGGCGTTGGAGAATTCGGCCTTCAGGTCCGGCTTGTCGGAGCCGCCCATGCCGGCGCGAGACGGGGCAAAGGAGGGCTTCGAGGAATTGCCGAATTTGACGTCGCCGGTCTGCGCCATGAAGCCGTCGATGACGCGGTGGAACACCACGCCGTCATAGGCGCCCTCGCGCGCCAGTTCCTTGATGCGGGCGACGTGACCGGGCGCCAGGTCGGGATACATTTCGATGACGACGTTGCCCTTCGTCGTTTCCATGATGAGCGCGTTCTCGCGGTCCTTGATCTCAGCCATGTCAGAAAATCCTTTTAAAATTGAGTGAGTTACTTACCATCGGCAGCGATGCGAACCTTGATCATGCGATCGGGGTCGGTGACCGTGCCGTTGTCCGCCTCGTCGCCCTTCTTTATCTTGTCCACCAGATCCATGCCGCTCTCCACCTTGCCGACGATAGTGTACTGGCCGTCGAGGTTCGGCGCCGGCGCGAACATGATGAAGAACTGGGAATTGGCCGAATTCGGATCCTGCGAGCGGGCCATGCCGACCACGCCGCGCGTGAATTGTTCGGTCTGGGAGAACTCGGCCGGCAGGTCGGGAAGATCGGAACCGCCGGTGCCGACGGCCTCGGGGTTGAAACCCTTCTCCATGTTGCCGAACTTGACGTCGCCGGTCTGCGCCATGAAGCCGTCGATGACGCGGTGGAAGGCGACGTTGTCATAGGCGCCCTCGCGCACCAGCTTCTTGATCTGCGCGACATGCTTGGGCGCGATATCCGGACGCAGCGCGATAGTCACGTCGCCGTCCTTCAGCGTGATGATCATGGTATTTTCCTTGTCGGCGGCCAAGGCCGGCAGGGATGCGGCGAAAAGGCCGGCAAGCACGACAAGGAACGAAGCGAGCTTCTTCAGCTTCATGGTGTTCTCCGAAAGTCTTTGTTTGGGTGCATGTCGTTGACCCAAAACCGGAATCCACTTTTGGGCGACATGCGCTATTTCGCGAATTTGGCGGTGAGCGCGCCGGCGACGGCCGCCGGCACGAACGGGCGGATGTCGCCGCCCATCGACGCAATCTGGCGGACAAGTGTGGCGGTAATGGTGCGCACCGAGGGGCTCGCCGGCAGGAAAACCGTCTGCAGGTCCGGCGCCATCGTCTCGTTCATGCCGGCCATCTGCATCTCGTAGTCGAGATCGGTGCCGTCGCGCAGACCGCGGATGATGATCGAGGCGCCATGCTTCCTGGTGGCGTCGACGACCAGACCATCGAAGGCAACCACCTTGATGCGGGCGCTATCGCGGCCGAACTCCGCCTTGGTCGCGGCCTCGATCAGCGCCACGCGTTCGTCGAAGGAAAACAGCGGCGCCTTGCCTGGGTGGACGCCGATCGCCGCGTAGACGGTGTCGGCCACGGCAAGCGACGCCTTCAAGACGTCGAGATGGCCGTTGGTCAGCGGGTCGAAGGAGCCTGCGTAAAGGGCGGTGCGTACGGTCATGGCAGGCTTCTAGCGAGCCTCTCAAACAAAGGCAAATCCCATTGATGTGCCGGTCGTGAACCTTTTCACGGACGTGAACGACAGATGAATGCGACGATCACGAACGCTTCACGCAGCGTTCACTAGGTTGCCGCTTCAGGAGATGAAACCAAAACACCATCTTATCGTTACAAGAGCAGGAGAACACGAAAATGCTGATCTACATGCTTGCCACCGCAATGACTATCGGGATGCTGATCGCAACCGCATTCGGGCTGCATCAGGAAGCCGCGCGGGTGCGCGTCAAGGCCAACACCAAGCGTCTCGATGGGTTCGTCGCCCGTAACGTTTACCGCCGCTTCTGATTTCCAGCCATGATCGCACCGGCCCCACGGGCCGGTGGCGCGTAGCCAAAAGCCTATTCGGGATTTCCCTCGCCCGCATCTTCTGTGGCGCCGACCTCGCCCGAAGGCGCTTCTTCGGCTTCCTCGTCAGCCTGCGGCTCCGAAATCCGCTCCACCGAAACCACTTTCTCGCCTTCTGCCGTGTTGAAGATGGTCACGCCCTTGGTGGCGCGGCTGGCGAAGCGTATGCCCTCCACTGGCACGCGAATGACGGTGCCGCCGTCCGAAACCAGCATGATCTGATCGTCGTTGCCGATCGGGAAAGTCGCGACAAGGCGCCCGATCTCGGCCACTTTCGAGACATCGGTGGCGCGAATGCCCTTGCCGCCACGGCCTGTCAGGCGGAAATCGTAGGACGACGAACGCTTGCCGTAACCATATTCGGTCACCGTCAGCACAAGCTGCTCATGCACCTTGAGGAATTCGTAGCGCTCGTCGGAAAGCTCGGCTTCCTCGCCGATCTCCTCATTGGTCAGCGCAATCTCTTCCTCCTCGCCGACAGCACCGACGGCAAGCCGCCGCTCGGCGGCAGCGCGCTTCAGATAAGCGGCGCGCTCGGCAGGCGATGCGTCGACATGCTCGATGATGGACATCGAGATCACGCGGTCCGTCTCGGCCATGGCGATGCCGCGAACGCCGACGGAGTTGCGGCTCTGAAAGACGCGCACGTCGCCGACCGGGAAGCGGATGCACTGGCCGGAATTGGCCGTCAGAAGCACGTCGTCGTTGTCGGTGCAGGTCTCGACGCCGAGGATCTCGTCGCCCTCTTCCTCCAGCTTCATCGCGATCTTGCCGTTGCGGTTGACCTGGACGAAGTCGGACAGCTTGTTGCGGCGCACCGTGCCGCGCGTGGTGGCGAACATCACGTCGAGCTCGCCCCAGCTTGCCTCATCCTCCGGCAGCGGCATGATGGTGGTGATGCGCTCGCCCTGCTCGAGCGGCAGCATGTTGATCAGCGCCTTGCCTCGCGATTGCGGGTTGCCGACCGGAAGACGCCACACCTTTTCCTTGTAGACGATGCCGCGCGAGGAGAAGAACAGCACCGGCGTGTGCGTATTGGCCACGAACAGCCGGGTGACGAAATCCTCTTCCTTGGTCGACATGCCGGAGCGGCCCTTGCCGCCGCGGCGCTGCGCCCGGTAGAGCGACAGAGGCACGCGCTTGATGTAGCCGGAATGGCTCACCGTCACCACCATGTCCTCGCGCTGGATCAGGTCCTCGTCTTCCATGTCCGCCCCGCCCTCGGCGAGCTCGGTGCGGCGCGGCGTGCCGAACTCGTCGCGGACGGCGATGAGCTCGTCCTTGACGATCTGCTGGATGCGCGCGCGGGAAGATAAAATGTCAAGATAATCAACGATTTCGGCGCCGATCTTGTTCAGCTCGTCGGCGATCTCGTCGCGGCCGAGCGCGGTCAGGCGCTGCAGCCGCAGATCCAGGATGGCGCGCGCCTGTTCTTCGGAGAGATTGTAGGTGCCGTCTTCGTTGATGCGGTGGCGCGGATCGTCGATCAGCTTGATCAGCGGAGCGACGTCGTGGGACGGCCAGCGCCGTTCCATCAACTGCTCGCGCGCCGTCTGTGGATCGGGCGCAGTGCGGATCAGCTTGATCACTTCGTCGATGTTGGCGACGGCGATGGCGAGACCGACGAGCACATGGGCGCGCTCGCGCGCCTTGCGCAAAAGGTATTTCGTGCGGCGGCTGATCACCTCCTCGCGGAAGCCGACGAAGGCCTTCAGCATGTCGATCAGCGTCAGCACTTCCGGCTTGCCGCCGTTCAGCGCCACCATGTTGGCGCCGAACGACGTTTGCAGGGGCGTGAAGCGGTAAAGCTGGTTGAGAATGACGTCGGCGACGGCCTCGCGCTTCAACTCGACGACGACGCGGTAGCCCTGGCGGTCGCTCTCGTCGCGGATGTCGGAGATGCCCTCGATGCGCTTCTCGCGCACCAGTTCGGCCATCTTCTCGATCATCGCCGCCTTGTTCACCTGATAGGGAACCTCGGTGATGACGATCGATTCACGGTCGTTGCCGCGCGCCTCGATATTGACGCGGCCGCGCATGACGATCGAGCCGCGCCCCGTCGAATAGGCGCTGTAGATGCCGGAACGGCCAAGCACGATGCCGCCGGTCGGGAAATCCGGACCGGGCACGATCTCCATCAGCGACGGCAGGTCGATGGCGGGGTTGTCGATGATGGCGATGGCGCCGTTGCAGACCTCGGCCAGGTTGTGCGGCGGGATGTTGGTGGCCATGCCGACGGCGATGCCGCCCGAGCCGTTGACCAGAAGGTTCGGGAAGCGCGCCGGCAGCACTTTCGGCTCGCTGCCGGAAGCGTCGTAAGTATCCTGGAAATCGACGGTTTCCTTGTCGATGTCCTCCAGCAGCTCATGCGCGACCTTGGTCAGCCTCGACTCAGTGTAGCGCATCGCCGCCGGCGGATCGCCGTCGATCGAGCCGAAATTGCCTTGACCGTCGATCAGCGGCACGCGCAGCGACCAGTCCTGCGCCATGCGAACCAGCGCGTCGTATATCGAGGCGTCGCCATGCGGATGGTATTTACCCATCACGTCGGCGACCGGACGCGCCGACTTCACATATTTGCGGTTCCAGTGATAGCCGCTCTCATGCGAGGCATAGAGGATGCGCCGATGCACCGGCTTCAGGCCATCGCGTACGTCGGGCAGCGCGCGGCTGACGATCACGCTCATGGCGTAATCGAGATAGGAGCGCTGCATCTCCTCGATGATCGAAATCGGCTCGATGCCGATGGGGCCGCCCTCCGGCCCGCGCGGTGTCTTCTGGTCGGTCAAATCAGGTCACAATCCTGTCGGGAATCACTCACCGCTTATATAGGATGCCGGGCTGAAACTCCAATGGCGGCGACACTTTTCCAGAGACAATTTTGGTGGTAATTTCAAAAGGATACCGTTGATTGCGACGATATGGCCAAGGTCGATTTCGCCGCCACAGGGGCAAGGTCGGCCATGGATCGTCACCCTCGGGCGGAAACTGCAAATGCAATGAATTGGATCTCATGGCTGCCTCTGCGGGCGCTCAGCGGCTGGACGGCAAAGGACCTCAACGGCGACCTGGCCGCCGGTTTCACGCTGGCGGCGATCGCCATTCCCGAACAGATGGCGACGGCCAGGCTCGGAGGCTTCCAGCCGGGGATCGGGTTCTTCGCCTTCGTCGCCGGATCCGTGGCCTTTGCGTTCTTCGGCGCCAATCGCCATCTTTCGGTCGGGGCGGATTCGACGATCACGCCGCTTTTCGCCGGCGGCCTCGCACTGATCGCGGCATCCGGCTCGCCGCATTATCTGGCGCTGGCGGCCATGCTGGCGCTGATGGTCGGGCTACTGGTGGCGTTCAGCGGCATCTTCCGTCTTGGTTGGATCGCCGATCTCCTTTCGGTGCCGGTGACGACCGGTTTTCTCGCCGGCATTTCCGTCCATATCATCGTCTCGCAATTGCCCGGACTCCTCGGCCTGCCGCCGGAAACCGGCGAGACGCTGCGGCGCATCGGCGATATCGCCGCCAATCTCCGCCTCGCCAATCCGTGGAGCCTGGCGCTCGGGCTCGGCGTGTTTGCGATCGTTTTCATTGCCGCGCGCATCAGCGCCCGCATCCCCGCGGCCCTGATCGGGATGATGCTGGCCACACTCGCCGTCACTATCTTCGATTTGCAGAACCGGGGCGTCGAAGTGCTCGGCGCCTTGCCGAACAGGTTGCCGACGCCCGAAATGCCGACCGTCGACTTCCGGGATGCGCAGGCCCTTGTCCCGCTCGCGCTGCTGATCGCCATCGTCGTCATGGTGCAGACGGCGGCCACCAGCCGATCCTTCGCGCCGCAGGATGGCGAAGCGCCCGATGTCAACCGTGACTTTGTCGGCGTTGGCGCGGGCAGCATTGTGGCCGGCCTGTTCGGTGCCTTTGCCGTCAACTCCAGTCCTCCGCGCACGGCCATCGCCGCCCAGACCGGAGGTCGCTCGCAGCTGTCCGGCCTGATTGCCGCGACCATCGTGCTGGCGCTCAGCACCTTTGGCGGAAGCCTGCTTGCCAACGTGCCGCAGGCAGCCCTTGCCGGCGTGCTGATGTTCGTCGCCCAGCATATCCTACGCTGGCAGGTGTTCGCCGCCGTCTATCGCCAAGCGCCGTTCGAGTTCGCGCTGATCCTGATCACCATGGTCGCGATCGTCGTCCTGCCGATCGAGACCGGCGTGGCGATCGGCATCGGCCTGTCGCTGCTGCACGGCATCTGGGGCTCCACGCGCACTGAGCCAATTGAGCTGGCGCAGGTGCCGGGCACGTCGGTCTGGTGGCCGCCAAGCGGTCCCAGCGCGGGTGAGCAGCGTCCCGGCGTGCTGGTGGCTGCATTCCAGGCGCCGCTTTCTTTCGTCAACGCAGACCGTTTCAAGCGCGGCCTGCGCGATCTGGTCGACGCCAGAAGCGATGAGGTGAAATTAGTGGTGCTGGAGGCCAGCAACATCGTCGAGATCGACTACACCGCCGCCCAGGCGCTGATCGACGTCATCCGCCATTGCCGCGACAAAGGCGCCGTCTTTGCCGTCGCGCGCATGGAATCGCTCCGCGCCCAGGAGGCGCTGAGACGGTTCGGGGTCGCCGACCTGGTCGGCACGCAGCGGATATTCCAAAGCGTCGACGCCGCCATCAAATCGCTTGGCCCGGGACAAACTCAACAGCAGGACGAAGCGCAATGATAAGCCCACGCGAACCCATCGTTACACCTATCGCCGTCAACCCGGTCGGCTGGAACGGCGGGCGCGATAGGCGCCGGGAGCCTCGCCCATCTCGCGCTTGAACCGGCGGTTGAAGGTCGACAGATCGTTGAAGCCGGCATCCAAAGCGATCGTCGAGATCGCCTCGTCCGACGCGCGCAATTGCACCGCGGCGCGGTGCAGCCTGGTCCGCAGCAGGAACTGGTAGGGCGTCATGCCGGCCACATGCCGGAACGTGCGCAGGAAATGATACGGGCTGGTCGCAGTGCCGTCGGCAAGTTCGGTGAGCGAGAGCGGCCGGTCGGCGTTGAGCTCGATCAGGCGCACCGCCTCGGCAACGCGTTTCTGGTCGCGCCGGCTGGGTGTCGGCGCGACCTTGGGAGAGCCGGCTGCAGCCGCGACCACGGCGCCGGCAATGTTGAGCCCGAGCTCTTCGAATGCCTCGGCATCGCCCGTTTCCCGCGCAGCCTCCGCTTGCGCCAGCAATGATGCCAGCGCCGTCAAGGGCGGCAGGCTTGGACCGTCGAAGCCAAGCCGCTCCGCGCCCGGCACGTCGGCGACGACGCGCTCCATATACGTCGGAGAAAAATGGAAGGAGAGGCAGCGGTCGCCCGCGCCATGCTCGTGGCCGCATTCGTAGCAGGCGCCGGGATTGCCGAGCAGGATGGCGCCGGGAGCAAGCATCGCCGTGCCCTGGCGCGTGCGATAGCGGAAGGTGCCACTGGTCACAGCGGCGAGGCAGAAACTGCGATGCTGTTCCTCGAACGGCCTGTCGCCGGCGCGTGCCGTGCAGATCACGTCGCACACCTGCCAGCCGGGCCCAGAGCCGAGGTTTTTGTCAGTCGTCGCCATTACCGAAAGATAGCAATTTTTCCCAAGCGCAGAACCCTGCCGGCCCCTATTGCTGGTCCTCTCCTGACAAACGAGGCAGCAGCCATGACCGATCCTTTTGCCGAAGCCCTGCACAGCGACGGGCCCAATCCGGATCTTGCCGAAAAGCTGAAACTCTACGGCCGCTTCATCGGCGCCTGGACCTTCGACGCCACGCGCATTTTGGAGGACGGCACCAAGCTTGCCGGGCGCGGCGAGGTGCATTTCGGCTGGGTCCTGGAAGGCAAAGCGGTTCAGGACGTCTGGATCCTGCCCGCGCGGGATGCCGGTCCTTCGCCGTCGCTTGGGCCGTGGACCTTCTATGGCACGACGCTGCGCGTCTACGACCTTGGCATCGACGCCTGGCACATTTTCTGGAGCGATCCGCGCAACCAGTATTACAGCCGTCAGCTCGCTCGCGCCGAAAGCGACACGATCGTGCAGGTCGGCGCCGATGGCACCGGTGCATCGGTGCGCTGGAGCTTTTCGCGCATCACAGAAAATTCGTTCCGTTGGCTGGGCGAGCGCTCGCATGACGGCGGCGCGACCTGGCGCATCGAGGTGGAGTTTCTGGCCCGCCGATCGACTCCAACCTGAGCCATCAACCGCCTGTAATCATGGAGAAAACAATGCTCGACCATGTCTCGATCGGTGTCCGCGACGCCGATGCCTCGAAACGCTTCTACGACGCCGCGCTGCAGCCGCTCGGCTATTCTTGCCTCAGCCAGTCCCCCGGCTCGCTCGGCTACGGCGCTGAAGTTGTCCAGCTCTGGGTCAACGACGCCGGCCGGCCGGTGCCGGCAGACACGGACTCGGGCCTGCACTTCTGCTTTTCGGCACCGACACGCGCCGGCGTCGATGCGTTCCATGCAGCAGCGCTGCGAGCGGGCGGCAAGGACAATGGCCAGCCCGGGCTCCGCGCGGCCTATGGCGATAACTACTACGCGGCGTTCGTCATCGACCCTGACGGCTACCGCCTGGAGGCCTATTGCGGCAAAGCCGAATAGCCGGCTGATTTCCCTTCCGCCTGTTTCCAGCGCCCCGGCTTTGCTCTACCAATTGAAGCGCTTGGGCTTCGCCCGGCGGGAGGGGACCAGCGATGCCGAGCTTCGACAGCCTGTTCAACGCCTTCGTCACCATACTGGTGACCATCGACCCGCCGGGGCTGGCGCCGCTTTTTCTCGCCGTGACGCGCGGCATGAACCGCGAGGAGCGTCAGCAGGTTTCCGTCCGCGCGTCGGTGATCGGCTTCCTGGTGATGGCGCTGTTCGCCGTCGCAGGCGCCTCGATCCTGTCGGTGTTCGGCATCACGCTGCCGGCCTTCCGCGTCGCCGGCGGCTTCCTGCTGTTCTTCATCGCCTTCGAAATGGTGTTCGAGCGCCGTCAGGACCGCAAGGAGAAGATCGGCGACGTCGCCATCACCAAGGACATGATCCACAATATCGCCGCTTTCCCGCTGGCGATCCCGCTGATCGCCGGCCCCGGCGCGATCTCGGCGACCGTTCTGCTGTCGGGACACTTCGAGGGTTTCGCGGCGCAGACGGCGCTGGTCGGCATCATCGCGATCTGTCTTGTGCTCACCTTTCTGGTGTTCGTGCTGGCCGAACGCATCGACCGCATCCTCGGCCAGACCGGCCGCTCGATCCTGACCAGGCTGCTCGGCGTCATCCTGGCGGCGCTCGCCGTGCAGTTCGTGGCTGACGGCGTCAGGGCGCTGATGGCCTCTTGAGCAGCATCCCTACTGCCTACTGCCTACTGCCTACTGCCTACTGCCTACTGCCTACTGCCTACTGCCTACTGCCTACTGCCTACTGCCTACTACCTACTACCTATTCCCTATTTCACCGCCGTATCAACGACCTCGAAATCATGCGTGACGGTCGCGGTCTTGGCCATCATCGCCGTGGCCGAGCAGTATTTCTCGATCGAAAGGTCGATCGCCCGTTTGACCTTGTCGCGCGACAGCGCGCGGCCCTTGACGATGAAATGCATGTGGATGCGGGTGAAGACGCGCGGCTCGGTTTCGGCACGGTCGGCGTCGAGCTCGACCACACAGTCCTCGACCGCCTCGCGGCCCTTCTCGAGGATGTGGACGACGTCATAGGCCGAGCAGCCGCCGGTGCCGATCAGCACCAATTCCATCGGGCTTGGCCCCGGCGTTCGGCCTTCCGGCCCGTGCGCCGTGCCCAGCACCACTTTGTGACCGCTGCCGGACTCGCCGACAAAGGTGCGTTCCTCGACCCATTTGACGCGTACTTTCATGACTTTCCTCGAAAATATTGCCCTACTGGCCGAACACGACCGTATGCATGATGCGGCCCGGCAGCAGCGTGAAGATGCCGGCGCCGACCAGGGCGAAGACATAGAGTTTGATCATGGCGCCACGATGGGCGGCGACGCGATGCGTATGCGCATACCACACCGCCAGCGGCGCGGTGACCAGCACCAGGATCGACAGGATGTGGATCGGGCTGAACGGTCCGATGAGCCGGATCTGCTGGATCCAGAAGCTCGAGATGGCGATGACCAGCATCAGCGCCACCCAGACATAGCCCATCGCACGGTGGCGCGGCGTGCCTTTCGGCAGCGCCAGTTGGGCGCCGCCGACTGCCAATGCAGCAAAGGCCGCGAACGCATGCCACGGGATGGGAAATGGCGAGGACAAAAGCGGTCCGAGCGACATCGCTTTCCCCTCAAATAGCCACCGCGCGATCCCGGTGCTTAGAACGGGATCTCGTCATCCAGCTCGCGCGACGAGCCGCCGCCACCGCCCCTGGAACCACCACCGCCACCACGGCTGAAGCCCTCGTTCGGGCCGGACTGGCCGAAATCCGAGCCGCGGCTGTTGCCGCCGCCGGAATAATTGCCGACCTGGCCGCCGCCACCCTCGCCACGCGCGTCGAGCATCTGCAATTCGCCGCGGAACTTCTGCAGCACGACCTCGGTCGTGTAGCGGTCATTGCCGGTCTGGTCCTGCCATTTGCGCGTCTGCAACTGGCCCTCGACATAGACCTTCATGCCCTTCTTCAGATACTGCTCGGCCACCTTGGCGAGCTGGTCGTTGAAGATGACGACATTGTGCCACTCGGTCTTCTCCTTGCGCTCGCCGGAATTCTTGTCGCGCCAGCTTTCCGACGTGGCGATGCGGATGTTGACGACCGGATCGCCCGAATTCAGCCGGCGGATTTCAGGGTCCGCCCCGAGATTGCCGACCAGAATGACCTTATTGACGCTACCCGCCATCTTATTTCTCCGCGCTCATCCGAAACAATTTTACGTCGCCGCACCTTATAGCCTGCCGATCGCCCATGCCCGCAAAGGCTGGCTTTTCCCACAAGGTTTTTGTTCTCTTTTCGTTCTATTCTTGACGGCTGCTCCTGTCAAGGAATGTCACCAAGAAGTAGTGTTCTGCGTAGGAAACAAAAGGGGAGACATCCGAATGAACATCGTTACGCATGAGGATCGGCCGCGAGAGATGTGGCGAGCCGAAGTGGAGACCCGCATGCAGATCGCCGCCGCCAATGGCGCCGCCGAGCTTTGCATATTCGAGCAGTGGGTCGGGCCAGGTGCCGGCGCGCCGACGCATTCGCATCCAGTGGAAGAGGTGCTGACAGTGATTGCCGGTAAAGCCGAAATGTGGATCGAAGACCGACGCGCCGGACTCACCGCCGGGCAGTCGCTGATCATTCCCGCGCACCGCAAGCATGGCTTTCGAAATGTTGGTTCCGGCACGCTTCATATCCATGCCGTGCTCGCATCACCGATCTTCGAGGCAAGCTTCGACGGAGCCGCGGAGCCGGTGAAACGCTGGACGTCCTAAAACGGCACTTGCCAAACCAATAAGTATCGACTTATGCTTCGCACATGATCGAAGCAGAGATTTTCCGGGCGCTGGCCGATCCGACACGGCGCGCCGTCTATGAGCGGCTGGCGGCCGACGAATTGACCGTGTCCGAATTGCGCGCCGGCATGAGCGTGTCGCAGCCCGCGGTCTCGCAGCATCTTGCCGTACTGCGCGGCGCCGGCCTCGTGATCGAGCGGCGCGCCGGCCGCAACGCTTATTATCGCGCCGACCCGCAAGGGCTCGATCCCCTGCTCGGCTGGATCGAACGTTACCGCGCCTTCTGGCCGGAGCGAATCGAGAGGTTGAAGACGGTTCTGAAGGAAATGGATCAATGACGGCTATAAAACATCCGGCAGCGACCGGTGCACCGCTGAGCTTCGAATGCGAGCTTCCGGATCCGCCGGAAAAAGTCTGGCGCGCGCTGACCGAGCCGGAACTGCTCGCCGCCTGGATGATGCCCAACGACATGAAGCCGGAGGCGGGCAAGCGCTTCGCCTTTGCCGGGCCGGATGCGCCGATCGAATGCGAGGTGCTCGAGGCCGAGCCCGGCAAGCTGCTGCGCTATTCCTGGCGCGAGCGGCCGGGCGCAGACGCTGATCGGCTTCCGGCCTTCGACAGCGTCGTCACCTTCACGCTCGAGCCCACGGTTTCCGGCGGCACGCATCTCAGCATCGTCCATGACGGCTTCGTACCGGCAACGCATCCTGTCGTCGCCCTGGCCGGCGCCGGCTGCGGCCTGTCGCTCGACGCGCGCAAGAACCCGACCGCCGCCAATGCGCCCTTTATGATGCTGCACGCAGCCTGATCAACGACAACCAAGGAGACTTGGCCAATGAGCGCCCTTGCCAATCTGGTGCCGATGGTGATCGAGCAGTCGAGCCGCGGCGAACGCGCCTTTGACATCTTTTCGCGGCTGCTGCGCGAGCGCATCGTCTTCATCAACGGCGAGATCAATGACGGCGTGTCGGCGCTGGTCTGCGCGCAGCTTTTGTCGCTGGAATCGGACAATCCCGACAAGGAGATATCGATCTACATCAACTCGCCGGGCGGCGTGGTGACCAGCGGCTTCGCCATCTACGACACGATGCAATACATCTCCTGCCCGGTGTCGACGGTCTGCATGGGTTTTGCGGCGTCGATGGGCTCCTTCCTGCTGATGGCCGGCTCACCCGGCCGGCGCATCGCGCTGCCCAACACAAGGATCGTGCTGCATCAGCCGCTGGGCGGCTTCCAGGGCCAGGCCTCCGACATCCAGCGCCACGCCGAGGACATTCTGCGCACCAAGCACCACATGACCGAGCTCTATGCCAGGCATTGCGGGCGGACATACGAAGAGGTCGAGCGCACGCTCGACCGCGACTATTTCATGACCGCCGAGGAAGCCAAGGCCTGGGGCCTCGTCGACCACGTCTACGACACGCGCAAGAAAGCCGCCTAATGCATGTCGCCCAAAAGTGCGCAGCGGTTTTGGGAGAACGACATGCATCAAAACAAAGACCTAAAGCGCGTCGCCTGAATCCGCTTCAGCGCGACGCGCTTTAAGGCATGTGGCCCGGAAGTGTGTAGCGGTTCCGAAGCAACGACATGCATCAACGTGAGACCGCGCGGCAATTTGATTGTGACGCGTCTGGCCCCGATTTCCACGTGCCCCGATAGTCGAGGAATGACGACGCACCGGACATCCAGCCATTTGCGCATCGCCTTCGCCGCTCTCGTTGGCTCTCTGATTGGCAGCGCGGCAGCTTTTGCCGACGACAGCTCGACGCAGAAATTGCCGGGCGTCAGCAGCGACTACCGCATCGCCAAGCCTGCTCCGCAGCCTGAGCCGGACGACGCGCAGCCCGCCGGCAACAATGGCACGTTCAAGATCGGCGATACCGATGTCAGGATTTCCGGCAGCATAACCATCGACATGGCAACGGGCGGCATCAGGCCTCCCAGCCACTGAGGGCCATTTCGGCCTACCAAAGCTCCCACTCACAAAATGTAAGCCCCGCCACTGCTTCCGCAGGTGGACGGGGCTTTCATGGATCTGAAACCCAACTTTAGCCGGGAGTGGACTGCCGGCGTTCTGTTTCGGATGCAACGCGGCACTCAGCCGACGATCCGACTATGGTCTCTGATTGTACGGAATCGGCAAGTCACGGTTTGTCGGGCCGGCGCTCGCGCCTACCCTGGCACTTATGCCTGCCGCGGCTCCATCAACGCGTGGAGCCTCAATGGACTGTCCGGTGGCGTCATGCTCCGCTCCTGGGTCCGTTGCGACAATGTCGTTCGAAGCGCAAATCGCTATCGCCTGCGGCGTCTCGCAGGCCACCTCTGGGTGGCGAGGCCATCGAAAGACGGCCGGCTTCGTTGACGCGTTCGAGACTGCTCCCGCGGGTCCGGGACGTCAACCTTTGAATAGCCGGTTACGGAAAAATGTGATCGCTTGGAGGTTACGTCCAGGTAAGTCGCCTGCTTCCCGCGGATCGGTCAGGACGGCTTTGGTAGTCGCTGTTTCCACAGCACTTTGTCAGGAGCGTGTTCGGTCTTTGTTCTTTGCGCTTGCCCGCCCGCACGAAAGACGGTTAAACGCTTTTGTCGAGAATTGTGGCGTCTCTCGACGTGGCGGCGAAATTACCTACATAGGGGATGGCCGGGACAAACCCGCCAATCCAGCAAAATTCCAGATCTGAGGCGGCGACCGGCGATGGCCGACCAAAAATACCTTTCCATTCGCGGGGCGCGCGAACACAATCTCAAGAACGTCGATCTCGACCTGCCGCGCGACAGCCTGATCGTCATGACCGGCCTGTCAGGATCCGGCAAGTCGTCGCTCGCCTTTGATACCATCTACGCCGAGGGCCAGCGCCGCTACGTCGAAAGCCTGTCGGCCTATGCCCGCCAGTTCCTGGAGATGATGCAGAAGCCGGACGTCGACCAGATCGACGGCCTGTCGCCCGCCATCTCGATCGAGCAGAAGACCACCTCGCGCAATCCGCGCTCGACGGTCGGCACCGTCACCGAGATCTACGACTATATGCGCTTGCTGTTCGCGCGCGTCGGCATCCCTTATTCGCCGGCCACAGGCCTGCCGATCGAGAGCCAGACGGTCAGCCAGATGGTCGACCGCGTGCTGGCGCTGGACGAAGGCACGCGCCTCTATCTGCTGGCGCCGATCGTGCGCGGCCGCAAGGGCGAGTACCGCAAGGAACTGCTGGAACTGCAGAAGAAGGGTTTCCAGCGCGTCAAGGTCGACGGAGTCTTCTACGAGATCGCCGACGTGCCGGCGCTGGACAAGAAGTACAAGCACGACATCGACGTCGTCGTCGACCGCATCGTCGTACGTGGCGATCTGGCGACGCGGCTCGCGGATTCGATGGAAACCGCGCTGAAGCTCGCCGAAGGGCTGGCGGTGGCCGAGTTTGCCGACAGGCCGCTCGACGCCAGCCAGACCGGCGAGGACTCGGTCAACAAGTCGAAGAACGAGACGCATGAGCGCATCATGTTCTCGGAGAAATTTGCCTGCCCGGTGTCCGGCTTCACCATTCCGGAAATCGAGCCCAGGCTGTTCTCCTTCAACAACCCGTTCGGCGCCTGCCCGACCTGCGACGGCCTCGGCAGCCAGCGCGCCATCGACGCCAACCTCGTCGTGCCGGACGAGAACGTCTCGCTGCGCGACGGCGCGATCAGCCCGTGGGCGAAATCGACCTCGCCCTACTACGCGCAAACTCTGGAAGCGCTCGGCAAGGCCTACGGCTTCAAGCTCGGCGAAAAGTTCAAGGATCTGAGCGCCGAGGCGCAAGAAGCCGTGCTGCACGGCACCGGCGAGCGCGAGATCACCTTCCAGTATGACGACGGCTTGCGTTCCTACAAGACGACCAAGACCTTCGAGGGCGTCATCCCCAATCTCGACCGGCGCTGGAAGGAAACGGAATCGGCCTGGATGCGCGAGGAGATCGAGCGCTTCATGTCGGCCACCCCCTGCCCTGCCTGCAACGGCTTCCGGCTCAAGCCGGAGGCGCTGGCGGTGAAGATCGCCGGAAAGCATATCGGCGAGGTCACCGAACAGTCGATCCGCAAGGCCGACCAGTGGTTCACCGACCTGCCGGCGCAGCTCAACGAGAAGCAGAACGAGATCGCGGTCAGGGTGCTGAAGGAAATCCGCGAGCGGCTGCGCTTCTTGAACGATGTCGGCCTCGACTATCTGACGCTGTCGCGCAATTCGGGCACGCTGTCGGGCGGCGAGAGCCAGCGCATTCGTCTCGCCTCGCAGATCGGCTCCGGCCTGACAGGCGTGCTCTATGTGCTGGACGAGCCGTCGATCGGCCTGCACCAGCGCGACAATGCGCGCCTGCTCGATACGCTGAAGCACCTGCGCGACATCGGCAACACGGTGATCGTCGTCGAGCATGACGAGGACGCCATCCTGCATGCCGACTATGTCGTCGACATCGGCCCGGCCGCCGGCATCCATGGCGGCCAGATCATCGCGCAAGGCACGCCGCAGCAGATCATGGCGACGCCCGCCTCGATCACCGGCAAGTACTTGTCGGGCGAGCTCGAAGTGGCGACGCCACAGCTGCGCCGCGAGGCGAAGAAGAACCGGCGGATCAAGGTCGTCGGCGCGCGCGGCAACAATCTGAAGAACGTGACGGCGGAGATTCCGCTGGGCACCTTCACCTGCGTGACCGGCGTTTCCGGTGGCGGCAAGTCGACCTTCCTGATCGAGACGCTGTTCAAGGCGGCCTCGCGCCGCATCATGGGCTCGCGCGAGCATCCGGCCGAGCATGACCGCATCGAGGGGCTGGAGTTCCTCGACAAGGTCATCGACATCGACCAGTCGCCGATCGGCCGCACGCCGCGTTCCAACCCGGCGACCTATACCGGCGCCTTCACGCCGATCCGCGACTGGTTCGCCGGCCTGCCCGAAGCCAAGGCGCGCGGCTATCAGCCGGGGCGCTTCTCCTTCAACGTCAAGGGCGGCCGCTGCGAGGCCTGCCAGGGCGACGGCGTCATCAAGATCGAGATGCACTTCCTGCCCGACGTCTACGTCACCTGCGACGTCTGCCACGGCAAGCGCTACAACCGCGAGACGCTGGACGTGCTGTTCAAGGGCAAGTCGATCGCCGATGTGCTCGACATGACGGTCGAGGAAGGCGTCGACTTCTTCTCGGCGGTGCCCGGCGTGCGCGATAAGCTGGTGACGCTGAACCAGGTCGGCCTCGGCTACATCCATATCGGCCAGCAGGCGACGACGCTTTCGGGTGGCGAGGCGCAGCGCATCAAGCTCGCTAAGGAGCTGTCGCGCAAGGCGACCGGCAAGACGCTCTACATCCTCGACGAGCCGACCACCGGCCTGCATTTCCACGACGTCGCCAAGCTGCTCGAAGTGCTGCACGAGCTGGTCGACCAGGGCAACACGGTGGTGGTGATCGAGCACAATCTCGAAGTCATCAAAACCTCCGACTGGGTGCTCGACCTCGGCCCCGAGGGCGGCGACGGCGGCGGCGAGTTGGTCGCCTCCGGCACGCCGGAAGCGATCGTGCGCGAGAAGCGCAGCTACACCGGCCAGTTCCTGAAGGAGCTTCTGGAACGGCGCCCCGGAGGCAAGCGCGAAGCGGCTGAGTGATGGCGCCTGCATGGGCTTTTTGGACGATGCAATTCGCTTTCAGCAGCATGTTCAGAAGATTACTTCTGAACACTTTGAATTAATGCCGGATTTCGCGTATTTTTCTGAATTTCATGAGCGCCACATCGGGGGTTATTTGAGGTACCTGTCTGACCAGTCGAGCAACAAGCCTCTTACGTCCGGCCAAACTTTCCTTAGCTCATTGTCCTGTTTACTGGGACCTGCCCTAGAGTCGATAGGATATCGAAATAAGATTTCTCGCACGCGCCCAAAAATTGGCTCGTTTCACGCCTCCCAAAGCCTGATCGGACCGGTGAAAAACCTATCGTTTGAGGCATATCATTTCGCCGAATGTTTGAAATTCTTCTTAGATTCAGCCCGCTCTGTTGCCGTTAACACGCCTACCTCCGAGAGCATTAGTGTTACAATAGGAAAGATAATAAAGAACTTTAAAAATAAGAACAAAGAATGGATAGCGTATAGAAATTTTATTGTTCATGGACCGATAAATAGAAATGATCCTTTTAGATACTTGGTAATTTTTGAGCTTGGAGCGATAACGCTCCATAACGATTTATGGCTTGAGTTTCGCAATGTTTTTGACGAGGAGAGAGATGTCTGGAGAGGACGGGCAAAAAATCTCTTGAAGGACATGATCGATTGCCTATCGGTCATCCAAGGAATGAACGAAAGCTTGCTTGCGGCGAACCGATATACATTCGCGCCAACGGCTAAAGCGTCACAAGTTAGCGATCTCACAGTCAACGTCCAGCGGATCTGAAAGCATTTTACCATGCCAAGACAGGCAAACGATGCTGATCTCGCCGCCATCGTCGCGCTGACCACTGCCGCCTACGCACCCTACACCGCCCTGCTCGGCGCGCCACCGATCCCGGTCACCGAGGACTACGCGCCGCGCATCGAGCGCGGCGAAATCTGGCTGCTGGAGAGTGGCGGCGAATTGGCCGGGCTGATCGTCCTCGAACGGCATCCTGACCACGCCATGATCTTCAGCGTCGCGGTGGCGCCGGCCTTCCAGGGCAAGAAGCTCGGCATCGCTCTGCTCGACGTCGCCGACGGGCAGGCGCGGCAGTGGCACGTGCCGGAGGTGCGGCTCTACACCAATTCGCGGATGGAGCGGAACATCGCGCTCTACACCGCCTATGGCTATCGCGAGACGGGTCGCCGGCCCAATCCATACCGGCCGGGATGGACCGTCGTCGACATGGCCAAACCCGTCGGCAAAGCCGCCTGATCGTATTTTTTGAAACTGGGAGGAAGATGATGACCAGCCAAGGAAAGATCCGCTCCGGCATGGGCGGCTGGACCTTCGAGCCCTGGGACACGTCCTTCTATCCGGACAAGCTCGCCAAGGCCAAGCAGTTGCACTACGCCAGCCGCCAGGTGCCGAGCATCGAGGTCAACGGCACCTATTATTCCAGCTTCAAGGAACCGACTTTCCTGAAATGGGCCGGCGATACGCCGGACGGCTTCGTCTTCTCGCTGAAGGGCAACCGCTTCGTCACCAACCGCCGCGTGCTCGGCGAGGCCGGCGAATCGATGATGCGCTTCCTTGGTTCCGGCGTCGCCGCGCTTGGCGAAAAGCTCGGGCCGATTCTTTGGCAGTTCGCACCGACGAAAAAATTCGACCCGGACGATTTCGAAGCCTTCCTGAAGCTGCTGCCTGAAAAGCAGGACGGGGTTTCGCTCCGCCATGCGCTCGAGGTGCGGCATGACAGCTTCAGAGTGCCCGAATTCCCGGCCTTGGCGCGCAAATACAATGCCGCGATCGTCTATGCCGACCACGCCAAATATCCGGCGATTGCCGACGTCACCGGCGATTTCGTCTATTTGCGGCTGCAGACCGGCAGCGATGACAATCCCGACTGCTACACGCCGAAGGGGCTCGACGAATGGACGGCGCGGGCAAAGACCTGGGCGGAAGGCAAGCAGCCGGCCGACCTGCCCCGCGCCGATCCCAAGACCGATGCGCCGGTCAAGCCCCGCGACGTGTTCGTCTACTTCATCACCGAAGGCAAGGTTCGCGCGCCCTTCGGCGCCATGGCGCTGATGAAGCGGGTGGCGGCCTAGAGCTGCGGATCTCCAACGCAGCTCATTGTTCAAACCGGGAGAACTCTGCCCGGCGCGCCACACGACGCTAGACTAGGCATCGAACGAAGGTCACCACAGACGATTGCGACGATCATGCCGCTTCCGCTGACACCTGATATACAGGGTCAGTTCAAATATTCTGCCGCAATTTCTGTGTAGTCGAAGCCGCCCGATCGACCGCCAAGATGTTTGGCGAGGAAGTCTTCGATGAGGCGCGCGCGTCGAAGCTTTGTCTGCCAGCGGTCATATCCGTGTCCTTCCTTATCGAAATAGACCGCGGTCACGTCTTTTCCTGCAGCTTTCAGGGCCCCCTCGAACTCCTCGGTTTGCTCGAAGCCTACTATTTGGTCCTGCTTGCCGGCTGTGATGAGGATGGCCCCTTGGACATTCGCGGCGTGGGTCGAAGGGGACCGTTCCCGCATTTCGGCAAGACTTGCCTCATTGCCTGGATCGCCGAAATAGCGTTTCATTTCGTCGAGGTGAAGGCCCCATGAAAACGGGTTGTTCTGCATCTGGTAGGCGATGTCCATCACGCCGTAGTCGACGATCGCCGCTTTGAACACGCCCGGGTCGCGGGTCATTGCCAGGGCTGCGGAGTAGCCGCCGTAGCTGCCGCCCATCACGGCCATGTTGGACTTGTCGGCGATGCCTTGCCCGACCAGCCAGTTCGCCGCGTCAACGATGTCGTCCTGCATGGCCTTGCCGATCTCGCCGTAGCCTGCTGCGCGGAACGCCTTGCCATAGCCGGTCGAGCCGCGAAAGTTCACGGACAGAACAGCGTAGCCGCGGTTAGCGAGGAACTGGTAGTCATTGTTGTAGGCCCAGATTTCCTGCTGCGCGGGCCCACCATGGATGACGACGACCGCCGGTAGGTTTTTCGGTTCGACACCGCGCGGAAGTATGAGGAAGGCCGGAATATCAAGGCCATCTCGCGCTTTGAACGATACCGGCTTGGTCTCCACCAAGGCATCCCTGCGCTTTCGTAAATCGTACTCGGCAATTTTTGTGGCTTTGCCTTTTTCAAGGTCATAGAGGAAATACTCGAACGACTGTTCGCGCCACGAACGAGCGACCGTTGCAAACCGCCCGTCCGGAGACGTCCCGAGAATATTGAAGTCCACCGGATTGTCTCCGTCTAGGAGGAGCTTGGTGAACGCCTCGCCAAGCCTTGAAAACGTGCGATATTGGGGATAGCCGTCCTCGAATGTTAGAAAGTCGGGGCCTACGGCATTCTGAGCCAGCGCGAATGCTTTTTTGGCGTCCACCTTCGGATGGTCTGCGACGATGGTCTCCTCTCCTGTTCGAGGAGCCACGGTCACTAGCGCGATCCGGTCGCACCCACGGTCGGAGAGTGCGTAAATGGGCTTTCCGCCTTCAGGATGATAAAGAATGGTGAAATCATCGCGCGCGCTGATTTCGGTCAGCATCCGCCAAGGTTCGGTGGCGCTGTCACGGATCAGGAAACGCGTGCCCTCATCGCTAAGCCTATCGGCCCGAATCAATGGCATGTTGTGGCGGTCGAGCCACCAGTCGATTGTCTCGCCTTCGTTCTTCTCAAGTAACTGCTTGCCGCCACCGTCCTGCCGGACGCTGTATAGGTCGAGGAAGGCGGGGTTACGATCGTTGGAAGCCACGACCAGCCGATCATCCGGTCCCGACGGTGACGATACGATGCGCCAGTTCACGAAGCCGCGCGGCGTGACATCCGCCCAGTTGTCGCGCTTGGGCTTCAGGGGATCGATCTGCCACAGACGGCCCTCGCTCAGCACGACCAACTCGTTCTTGTAGGAATGCCACCAGAAGTCGTCGACCTGCGCGCCCGAAAGAGTAAGAAACGATCCGGCTTGCTCGGTCCGCTTCACGCGAAGGACGGTTTTCGTCCATTCGACGCCATACCAGGCGATCATGCTGCCGTCGTGGGACGGTTGATAGCCCCACTCTGCGCCTGTGTTGGCATAGAAGTCGCGCACAGGAATGAGCGGAGCCATAGCGGCTCTTGCGAGGGACGGATGTGTGGGGGCCGTTTCTTGCTCGAAATAGTAGCTGACGCCAAGCGCCGCAATCGCGACAACGATTAGGATGAATCCTATGATTCTCAGCAAGCGCATAAATATGTCCGGCTGGGAGTGTAATATCTTACAAATTCCATACTAAAAAATACCAAGCGAAACATACGCAATAATGGCCACTACGATAGAGTGCCACCGACAGTACTGCCTACAGCTGCAGCGATGCGGCTCAGAAGTGAATTCTCACTGAGCCGTTGCGTCCACTTCCGCCACCCCTCTTGCCGCCGTACGCGACGTGAATTCTCAACTTTTCTTCGAGGGGGTCAAACATGTCATGTCTCCGCATCGTTGACGCCGTGAAAAGATGATTGCGAACGCACGAAGGCATCTTTAACACTCCGCGTAGGTTGTCAACAAAACTATCTTGCAATTTTAGGTAGCGCTAATTGAGCGATCCCAAGTCGCAGCCCGCTTCGCTTGCATGGTTCACACAGTCGACATTCAGGTATACGCCGCTGATCGTCGAGGCGATGACGGTTGCAATTGTCCTGCGCCTGCTTGGCCTGGTGCAGCCCAGCAAAGGCCATTGGCGCCTATGCGGCATCGGCATGGATAGGGGACTATTTCCGACCCGGCAGAAGAACGACAAGCGACCTCGATCGAGACGTTCGTGGATACCTTCCGCGACGACTACGCCTGCGCGGCCAGAAAGCGGCGGCCTGACGGCTGCGTCCGAGAGACCGAGGGACTGCGCCTGATTTTCGACCGCGCTTCGGCATGACCCAAATGGGGGGATGTCCCTGCATGCCTGGATGCCTAGCCTATGGGTACAGGAGGCATCCTAGTCTAGTCGGCGGTTGGCTTGTCGGAACCTGCTGGCCATCTTGACCGTTCTGTCTCAGCCGCTGACCGCGGGAGGCCCTGCGAGTCACACTGGTCATCTCGCCGAAGATCGACGGCGAGGCAGTCACCTCGCGAAACGTTTGCCAAATCCCGCGACGTTCGGAAAGGAGCGAGGAAAGATGACCGTCATCCTCGGCGCGTTGCTCACCGTCGCCGGCGTCGTGTACATGGCAAGCGCCACTTTGAGACGCGGACGTCTGAGCGATCCAGCACCTACAGCGCCGAATCGTCCGGCGCCGAACCTGGCAACACCGGGCCCGACACTGGAGCCCCGGCGACGCGGGCTCGGTTTCCTCGGCCTGTCGCAGAATTGGCCGGGTCTGGTGATGATGGGGGCAGGCATCATACTGCTGTTGTCGGTGGCGGTTCTCTGACGCTACGGAATTATCGCGTTTTCACCGCTATCGTAACGTAATCGATACTTCCTTGCCGCATTAAGGCACCTACGCCAGGTTGCAGAAGCCCGGCGACGGCAAGGACAATGCATGCTGCTCGATTACAACTCATTGCTGCTGGCCGTCGGCTTCTCCGCTGCCTGCCTCAGCTTGACGCTTTTCGGAACCTGGCTGACCGCCCGTTCCGACAAGTTCCTGCTGACATGGGCGATCAGCGTGCTGGTGGTGGTAGTCGAGGTGTTTGCCTATGACGCCTATATCGAGGCGCCTGGAACAGCCCTCGGCGTCCTGACACTGGCGCTGCTGCTGCTCGGTTTCTCGGTGATGCTGGGCGCCGCACACCAGTTCCGGACCGGGAGTTCGCCGCTGCCGCGTATCGCGCTTGGCGCCGGCATCTCCTTCGCGCTGGCGCTGCCGGCCATGGCGCTCGGCTATGACGGGCTGGCCTTCATGCTGGAGAATTCGCTTGCGGCGCTGCTCCTGTTCGGCACGGCGCACGAATACTGGAAAGGCCGCGCGGAGGCGCCGGCGCAGCTCGTCGGCGTGGCGCTGCTCTACTCGTTGACCGCCGCCTCCTTCGTGCTGTGCGCAGCCGTGCTGGCATGGGGCGGCAAACTCGTCCTCGGCCACGCGCCGAGCAACTGGGCCGAAGATCTGAGCCTGGTCGTCGTTATCGCCTCGATGACCGGTATCGGCGCGCTGTCGCTGGCGCTCAACCAGGGGCGGCTTGCCCGGCATCACCAGCGCGAAGCGCGGACCGACGCGCTGACCGGGCTGCTCAACCGCCGCGCTCTGTTCGACCTGCATGGCAAGGTGCCCGTCGGCGCCTTCACCGCGATCGTGGTCTTCGACCTCGACGGCTTCAAGGCGATCAACGACCAGTACGGCCACGCCTCGGGCGACGAGGTGCTGAAGGTCTTCGCCGAAGAACTGTCCGGCAATCTGCGCCCGAACGATGCCGCCGCCCGCATGGGCGGCGAGGAATTCGCGCTGGTTCTGAAACGCACCTTGCCCGAGATGGTCGAGGGTACGGCGGAACGGATAAGGATGGCCTTCGCGGCGCGAACGATCGAGACCGAGACGGGCCAGCTCAAATGCACGGTGAGCGCCGGTTTCGCGTTCGGCAGCAACGAAGGCGTGAGCTTCGACAAGGTTCTCAGCGCCGCCGACAAGGCGCTTTACGCGGCCAAGCGCGGCGGCCGCAACCGCGTGCTCGACTTCCGCCGCGCCGGCTAAGAGCCTCTACACCGGCAACTCAGGCTGTCAGTGGCGCCCGATCACTTCATTGTAGGCGTCGAGGTCGACATAGAAGACCTTGGTTATCTCGCCGATCAGCTCGTCCTCGTCATAGCCTTGCGACATCAGGATATTGATCGCCGTCATGATATCCACGCGTTCGGTGAGGCGTCGCTTCTGATAATCCTCGACAAAACGTTCCATCGCCTTCCCCTGGCAAGTTCTTTGTTGGACGCATTGACCGACAATCACTGCGGGGAAAGCTAGGCGGGTTTGCTTGCGTGGAACTTGCCGGCTGGAGCCCGCGCCTTCCCCCTCATTCGCGACTGGTACGGAAAGCGGCCGACTCACCAAGGCCAAGAAAAGACTAGCACGCGGTATAGAGCGCGCCAGAGTTACACAGGGGCTGAACCGGAGAAATATTGGGGTTGCTATTGATCGCGATGCCGCCCGAAGTCGAGCAATCGGTTCTAGACTGTCAGGAACTTGCGCACATCGGGCCTGTCCAGATCCGCGGCCGGTCCGGTGTGCACGATCTGGCCCCGGTCCATGATGTTGACCTCGTCGGCAAGCTCGCGGCAGAAGTCGAGATACTGCTCGACCAGCAGCACCGCGATCCCCGCCTGGTCCCGCAGATAGCGGATGGCGCGGCCGATATCCTTGATGATCGAGGGCTGGATGCCTTCGGTCGGCTCGTCGAGCACGAGCAGCTTCGGCCGCATCACCAGCGCCCGCCCGATCGCGAGCTGCTGCTGCTGGCCGCCGGACAGGTCGCCGCCGCGACGCCCCAGCATCTGCTTCAACACCGGAAACAGCTCGAAGACATGCGCCGGAACAGTGCGGTCGGCGCGCTTCAGCGGCGCGAAGCCCGATTCCAGGTTTTCGCGCACCGTGAGCAGGGGAAAAATCTCCCTGCCCTGCGGCACGAATGCGATGCCCGACCGGGCGCGGTCATACGCCGCGCTCCGGTCGAGCGCCTTCCCCTCGAAGGCAACGCTTCCGCTCGTCAGCCGATGATGGCCGACGATCGATCTCATCAAACTTGTCTTGCCGACGCCGTTGCGGCCGAGCACGCAGGTGATCTTGCCGGCGCCGGCCTTCAGCGAAACGCCGCGCAGCGCCTGCGCGGCGCCATAGTGGAGCGTGGCATTGGAGACTTCGAGCATGGTCAGCCCCTTCTCCAACGCCGGAGGAAAGCGAAATCGAAACGGTGGAACGGAACCCGCCAGATCATGCTCATCGCCCCAAATAGACTTCGACGACGCGCTCGTCGGCCGAGATGAAATCGAGCGTGCCTTCGGACAGCACCGAGCCCTCGTGCAGGCAGGTGACCTTGACGCCGAGCTCGCGCACGAAATGCATGTCGTGCTCGACGACGATCACCGAATGGTCCCGCGCGATGTCCTTGAGCAGGCGCGCGGTTTCCTCGGTTTCGGCATCCGTCATGCCGGCGACCGGCTCGTCGACAAGCAAAAGCTTCGGGTCCTGCGCCAAGAGCATGCCGATCTCCAGCCATTGCTTCTGGCCATGGCTGAGATTGGCGGCGAGCTCGTCGCGCTTGTCGCCGAGACGGATGATGCCGAGGATGTCGTCGATGCGCCGTGCCTCGGCGGCCGAGCGGCGATGGAAGAGCGCCGGGAAGATCGAGCGCGGCCCTTTCAGCGCCAGCATCAGATTGTCCTCGACGCTGTGGCTCTCGAAAACGGTCGGCTTCTGGAATTTGCGGCCGATGCCCATCATGGCGATCTCGGCCTCGTCGTGGCGGGTCAGATCGACCTGGCCGTCGAAGAAGACCTCGCCCTCGTCCGGCCGCGTCTTGCCGGTGACGATGTCCATCATCGTCGTCTTGCCGGCCCCGTTGGGTCCGATGATCGCGCGCATCTCGCCCTTGTCGAGCACCAGCGACAGACTGTTGATGGCGCGAAAACCGTCGAAGGAGACCGACACGCCGTCGAGATAGAGGATGGTGTTCGACTTGCTCATGATCGCTCACTCCGCCGGCTGCGGCTCTGGGTCGGAAGCCGACCAGGCGCCCGGGGTTCTCGCCGCCGAGCGCACGATCTTCGGCCGCGGTTCCTGCGCATCGGCGCCAGCTTCGGCGGCGAGCGAGGCCGCGCGCAGCGCCTTGGCCTTGCCGCGCCAACTGTCCCACATGCCAACGATGCCCTTGGGCAGGAACAGCGTGACGGCGACGAACAGGCCACCCAGCGCGAACAGCCAGAATTCCGGCAGCACGCCGGTGAACCAGGATTTGCCGGCGTTGACGAGCAGCGCGCCGATGATCGGGCCGACGATCGTGCCGCGTCCGCCGACCGCGGTCCAGATCACCACCTCGATCGAATTGGACGGCTCGAATTCGCCGGGATTGATGATGCCGACCTGCGGCACGTAGAGCGCGCCGGCAAGGCCGGCCATGATCGCCGAGACGGTGAAGGCGAACAGTTTGACGTCCTCCGCCCGCCAGCCGAGGAAGCGGGTGCGGCTTTCGGCGTCGCGCACCGCCATCAGGAGCTTGCCGTATTTGGATCGCACGATCGCCGCAGTGACGAAGACGGCCAGCGCCAGCGTCACGGCGCTGGCAGCAAACAGCGCCGAGCGCGTCGCGTCGGCCTGCACGTTGAAACCGAGAATGTCCTTGAAGTCGGTCAGCCCGTTGTTGCCGCCGAAACCCATGTCGTTGCGGAAGAAGGCCAAAAGCAGCGCATAGGTCATCGCCTGGGTGATGATCGACAGATAGACGCCGGTGACGCGGCTGCGGAAGGCGAACCAGCCGAAGACGAAGGCGAGCAGGCCTGGCACGGCCAGCACCATCGTTGCCGCGAACCAGAAATGGTCGAAGCCGTACCAGAACCAGGGCAGCTCCTTGTAGTTCAGGAACACCATGAAGTCCGGCAGGATCGGGTTGCCGTAGACGCCGCGCGAGCCGATCTGTCGCATCAGATACATGCCCATCGCATAGCCGCCGAGCGCGAAAAAGGCGCCGTGGCCGAGCGAGAGGATGCCGCAATAGCCCCAGACGAGATCGAGCGCGAGCGCCAGCAGCGCATAGCAGAGATACTTGCCGAGCAGCGCCACGATATAGGGCGGCACATAGAGAGCGCTCGCCGGCGAGACCGCGAGGTTGAGCAGCGGCACGACGATGGCAGCCGCCAGCAGGACGAAAATGGTGACCGCGATGCGCCGGTCGGCGCCGAAGAGGCGCTGCGCGATCATGCTTCCACCGCCCTGCCCTTCAGCGCGAACAGGCCGCGCGGGCGCTTCTGGATGAACAGGATGATCAATACCAGCACGACGATCTTACCGAGCACCGCGCCGGCATAGGGCTCGAGGAACTTGTTGACGATGCCGAGCGAGAAGGCGCCGACCAGCGTGCCCCAGAGATTGCCGACGCCGCCGAAGACGACGACCATGAAACTGTCGATGATGTAGCCGCGGCCGAGATTGGGCGAGACATTGTCGATCTGGCTGAGCGCCACGCCGGCGATGCCTGCGATGCCGGAGCCGAGCGCGAAGGTCAGCGCGTCGACCCATGGCGTCCTGATGCCCATGGAGGCCGCCATGCGGCGGTTGGCGGTGACGGCGCGCATCTGCAGGCCCCAGGGCGTGCGCTTCATGACGTAGAGCAGTACCGCGAAAACCAGGAGCGCGAACACCAGAATCCACAGCCTGTTCCAGGTGATGGCGAGTTGCCCGATGTCGAACGAGCCCGACATCCAGGACGGATTGCCGACCTCCTGGTTGGTCGGCCCGAAGATGGTGCGCACGGCCTGCTGCAGGATCAGCGAGACGCCCCAGGTGGCCAAAAGCGTCTCCAGCGGACGGCCGTAGAGGAAACGGATGATGCCGCGCTCGATGGCAAGCCCGACCAGCGCCGCGACAAGGAAGGCAAGCGGCAGCGCGATGACCAGCGACCAGTCGAATATGCTTGGGAACGACGTGCGGATGACGTGCTGGACGACGAAGGTGGTGTAGGCGCCAAGCATCACCATCTCGCCATGCGCCATGTTGATGACGCCCATGACGCCGAAGGTGATGGCGAGGCCGATCGCGGCCAGCAGCAGCACCGATCCGAGCGAGATGCCGTACCAGATGTTCTGGCCGGCATCCCACAGCGCCAGCGTCGAATTGATGCGGCCGATGGCGCCGGCTGCCGCATCCTTGACCGCGCCTTGTGAATTGGCTTCGACCGAAGTCAGCAATGAAAGCGCGTCGCGATCGCCACGCGCCGCGATGAGCGAGATGGCCGCGAGCTTGTCGGCTTCGGGCTTGTCGGAAACCAGAACCGTCGCCGCGCGCGCCTGTTCGAACATGGCCTTGACGGCCGGCTCGGTCTCGGCGGCGATCGCGGCATCGAGCGGCTCGATATTCGCCGCATCGGGCGTCTTGAACATGGTCGTCGCGGCGGCGAGCCGCACGCCCGCGTCCTTGGCGCGCAGCGTCAGCGTGCCCAGGGCATCGCGGATCGTCCGGCGAAGGCCGTTGTTGACCTTGATCTTGGTGAGGTCGGTCTTGGCGGCGTCGGCCGCCTTCTTGCCGCTCAGCGGATCGAGCAACTCCACGCCGCCCGCGCCGTCCTTGCCGACGAAGACCTGGGAGTCGCCCTTGCGGATATAAAGTTCGCCGTCGGCCAGCGCCGAAAGTGGTCGTTCGACCGCCGGATCGCCGCTCGCGGCCAGCTCGCGCACCACCGCCTCGGTGGCCGAGAAGTTGGTGGCTGTCGCGAATTTGGCGATGATTGCGCGGAGATCGGCTTCGGCCGCGCTCGACGGCAACAGACTTGCCATCGTCAGCAACAGCAACAGCCCAATCGCGCGCAGCAGGATCATCGTCTTCCAGCGGTCCTCAAGGGTTTTGAAGGTTTGCCTGGGCGGGCCGGAGGATTGGCCCGCCCAGGCCGCGGTCTCGGATCGTGGGGCCACTCCGCGATCCGAGAGACCTGGGGTCATGGACCAAGGTCCGGACCGGGATCAGTTGGTGCCCTTGCCGCCGCACTTGCCGGTGGCGACGTTGAAATTGCCGCAGGACAGAGGCGCGCGCCAATCGGAGATCAGGTCCTTGGAATCCGGCAGATAGTCGGACCATTCGTCGCCCATCACGAGGCCGGGAGTTTGCGAGACGGTCTCGAACTGGCCATCGGCCTGGATTTCGCCAATCAGCACCGGCTTGGTGATGTGGTGGTTGGGCATCATCGTCGAATAGCCGCCGGTCAGGTTCGGAACCGACACGCCGACCATGGCGTCGATCACCTTGTCCGGATCGGTGGTGCCGGCCTTCTCGACCGCCTTCACCCACATGTTGAAGCCGATATAGTGGGCCTCCATCGGGTCATTGGTGGTGCGCTTGTCGTTCTTGATGAACTTGTGCCAGTCGTCGATGAACTTCTTGTTCTCGGGCGTGTCGATACTCTCGAAATAATTCCAGGCGGCGAGGTGGCCGACGAGCGGCCCGGTATCGAGACCGGCCAGTTCTTCCTCGCCGACCGAGAAGGCCATGACCGGGATGTCCTCGGCCTTGATGCCCTGGTTGCCCAGTTCCTTGTAGAAGGGCACGTTGGCGTCGCCGTTGACGGTCGACACGACCGCCGTCTTCTTGCCGGCCGAGCCGAACTTCTTGATCGCCGAGACCTCGGTCTGCCAGTCGGAGAAGCCGAACGGCGTGTAGTTGACCATGATGTCCTCGGCCGGCACGCCCTTCGACTTGAGGTAGGCCTCGAGGATCTTGTTGGTGGTGCGCGGATAGACGTAGTCGGTGCCTTCGAGCACCCAGCGCTTCACCGAGCCGCCATCGGCGCTCATCAGATAGTCGACGGCCGGAATGGCCTGCTGGTTCGGCGCCGCGCCCGTGTAGAAGACGTTGCGCTCGCTCTCCTCGCCCTCATACTGGACCGGATAGAAGAGGATGTTGTCGAGTTCCGAGAACACCGGCAGCACCGACTTGCGCGACACCGAGGTCCAGCAGCCGAACACCGCCGCCACCTTGTCCTTGGAGATCAGCTCGCGCGCCTTTTCGGCGAACAGCGGCCAGTTGGACGCCGGGTCGACGACGACTGCCTCGAGCTTCTTGCCGAGCAGGCCGCCCTTGGCGTTCTGCTCCTCGATCAGCATCAGCATGACGTCCTTCAGCGTCGTTTCCGAAATCGCCATGGTCCCCGACAGCGAATGGAGGATGCCGACCTTGATCGTATCGTCGGCCGCCCTGGCGGGAGCCGACATCGACAGGCCGGCAGCGATCACTCCGGCCGAAAACATTTTTGTTATTGTCGAGAAATTACCCCTCATGTTCCACGCTCCCAAGCTGGTTGTTTTGCATCGCGACAGAGCATTGCAAGCGACGTGCCAAACGCCGGAGCATGGCGAGCTGAGCGGCGATAGATGCGTTTTTACAATTGCTTATCGTATAGCCGTCGAACGGATCGAGTATCCGGGAGGGAAAGGGGATTGAGAAAACTTTGCGCACCTCTGCCTAGATTTTGCCCAAATGGTAAAAATGCCTAATCTTTGATCTCAATCCAACACGCGGTAATTCGGCGGCGGTTGCGAGAC
This sequence comes from Mesorhizobium sp. M1E.F.Ca.ET.045.02.1.1, assembly GCF_003952485.1. Lineage (NCBI taxonomy): Bacteria > Pseudomonadati > Pseudomonadota > Alphaproteobacteria > Hyphomicrobiales > Phyllobacteriaceae > Mesorhizobium > Mesorhizobium sp. M1E.F.Ca.ET.045.02.1.1. The sequence goes on along the minus strand of NZ_CP034447.1, from coordinate 5,264,741 downwards.
GATGGCAAAATGGGGCAAGGTCGCCGCGCAAACGAGCGACGTCATGGCCCTACGCATTATCCTGAGCTTCCTGCTTCTCTTATCCGCCGCCGGCGGCGCCCGCGCCGACTTCGCCGACGGCAGGCTGCCGGATGGCGTTTATCACTGCGAGGTCTACCTGCTCGGCATGTTCCTCAACCTCGGCGACATCACCATCAAGGGCAATCTCTACAGCGGCCCGGTCACCTTCGGCAGAATGCCGCAGGCCTACAATTACCAGATGGATGCCAATGGCGAGATCAGTTGGCTCGGTCCGCTCGGCGGCTACACCAGCGGCGGCAACTCTCTCTCCATCACCCAGGCGACGCTGGACGATCCGAACGCCCCTTCCTTCGACATCATCATGAAGCAGCAGGACGGCGCCTTCACCGCTTCGACCTGCACCAGGAGGTGACCGCCGGCGGCGGCCGCGCCTACCATTGCAATATGCCCTCTCATGTCATCCGGATGTTGCCGAGGCGGCTTAGGCAGCGCGGTGTCAAACATCCACCATAAGAGGCAGACACGATGGCCAACTCCCCGTCCTCACCCTCCCCTGTCATCCGCGACGTCATCGCCGCGCGAGTCTCGCGCCGCGAGATCCTCAGAGGCGGCCTTGCCTCCGGCGCGCTGATTGCCGGCGGCAGCTTCGTCGGCTCCTTGTTTGCCGGCGAAACACACGCCGCTGCCGCCCTTTCCACCCTTGGTTTTCCGGAGCTGAAGCGGGTCTACGACAAGAACCACGCCGCCGCCGAAGGCTATGAGACGACCATCGTCGCGCGCTGGGGCGATCCGCTCGCCGCTGGCTTACCCGAATTCGACGGCAACAAGGTCGAGGCCGAGGAGCAGGAAAAGCGCTTCGGCTACAATTGCGACTACATCGCCTTCATGCCGCTGCCCAAGGGTTCGGTGAATTCCGACCACGGCCTGCTCTGCGTCAACAACGAGTACATCTCGCCCAACGTCATGTTCCCCGGCATGACCGAGGACGACGCCGGCAAAACGATGACGAAGGAACAGGTCGATCTCGGCCTCGCGGCCATGGGCCATTCGATCGTCGAGGTGATGCTGAAGGACGGCAAGTGGGCGATCGTCGAGGACAGCCCGCTCAATCGCCGCATCACCGCCAACACCGAGACGGCTGTCTCCGGCCCAGTCGCCGGTCATGCGCTGATGCGGACCTCGGCCGACCCGACAGGCGCCAAGGTGCTCGGCACCAGCTACAATTGCAGCGGCGGCGTCACGCCCTGGGGCACGGTGCTGACCTGTGAGGAGGGCGTTTCCGATCTCTTCGGCGGTGACCCGAAGAAGGCGCCGACCGCCGATATCCTCGACCGCTACGGCTTCGACGGCTCCGACATCTACGGCCGCGGCCGCTTCCACGACCGCTTCGACATCGACAAGGAGCCGAACGAGCCCAACCGCTTCGACTGGGTTGTCGAGATCGACCCCTACGATCCGCGGTCGACGCCGGTCAAGCGCACCGCGCTCGGCCGCATGTCGCATGAGGCCTCGACCGTCGTGCGCAACAAGGACGGCCGCATTGTCGTCTACATGGGCGACGACGACTACTTTGAATACATGTACCGCTTCGTCTCCGCCAAGCCGTACGATCCGGCGAACCCCGCTTCCGGTAACGATCTCCTGGACGACGGCGTTTTGTCGGTGGCGCGGTTTGATGCCGACGGCACGGTGAGCTGGCTGCCGCTGGTCCACGGCCAAGGCAAGCTCACCGCCGAGAATGGTTTTGCCGACCAGGCCGAGGTGCTGCTCAAGACCCGCCTTGCCGCCGACGCGCTCGGCGCGACGCCGATGGACAGGCCGGAGGACATCGAGACCAATCCGGTCACCGGCCGCGTCTATGCCGTCATGACCAAGAACAAGAAGCGCGACGAATCCAAGGTGAACCCGGCCAACACGCGGCCGGAAAACCTCTGGGGCCACATCGTCGAGCTGATCCCGCCCGGCGGCCGCGGTCCCGATGCCGACCACACCGCCGATAAATATGCCTGGGACCTTTTCGTGCTCTGCGGCAACCCCAAGGACGCCAAGGTCGGCGCCACCTTCCACCCCGATACGTCGGACAATGGCTGGTTCGTCTGCCCTGACAACATCACCTTCGATCCGGCCGGCCGGCTGTGGGTGGCGACCGACGGCGCCAACGACTTCGACCTTCCGGACGGCGTCTATGGCGTCGACACCGAGGGCGCGGCGCGCGGCTTGCCGAAACTGCTCTTCACCTGCCCGCATGGCGCCGAGGCGACCGGCCCCTGCTTCACGCCAGACGGCACGACGCTGTTCCTCTCGGTCCAACACCCCTCGGAGGATGCCGAGACGCTCGACAAGGCCGAGACGCTGTGGCCCGACTTCAAGGACGGCCAGCCGCCACGCCCGTCGGTCGTCGCCATCCGCCGCAAGGACGGTCAGCCGGTCGGCGCCTAAGGTTGTCGGGCATTTGCAAAAAAGGGCGCGGAACCCCGATTTGGGTCCCGCGCCAGTAGGCAGTCGGGAGGACGAAAGCAATCCAGGAAAAGTGCGTAGCGGTTTTCCGTCCGGAATTGCTTCAAACAAATAACTGGAGCGGGTCGGCGATGAACGCCGAACCGCTCTAGATGCTTTTCGCCGACATTTGGGTGGCGATGTAGTCGGCCTGTCGGATAGCCAACGAGACGATGGTGAGCGTCGGATTTTCGGCGCCGCCCGTGGTGAACTGGCTCCCGTCCGACACGAACAGGTTCTTGATGTCGTGCGTCTGGCCATGCTTGTTGACGACGCCGTCGGCCGCCTTCTCGCTCATCCGGTTGGTGCCGAGATTATGGGTCGAAGGATAGGGCGGCGTCGGGAAGGTTCGCGTGGCGCCGACAGCAGCATATAGAGCCTGGCCCTGTTTGTAGGCGTGATCACGCATCGCCGTGTCGTTGGCATGGTCGTCGAAATGGACGTCTGCGATCGGCATGCCGTGCTCGTCCTTTTCGTCCTTGTGCAGCGTGATGCGGTTCTCCTCGCGCGGCATGTCCTCGCCGACAATCCACAGCCCCGCCATACGGTCGTAGTGATCGAGCGCGGTCGTGAAGGAGCGGCCCCAGCCGCCCGGATTGAGGAAGGCCGCCATGAACGGCAGGCCGAGCGACAGCGTCTCCATCTCATAGCCGCCGACGAAGCCGCGCGAAGGATCGTGGCGCGCCTCGTCGCGGATGATGCCGGCCATGGTGGTGCCGCGATACATGTGCACCGGCTTGTCGAAGACGGCATAGACCGAGCCGGTCGTGTGGCGCATGTAGTTCTTGCCCACCTGCCCCGATGAATTGGCAAGCCCGTGCGGGAACTTGCTCGATTCGGAGTTGAGCAGCAGCCGCGGGCTTTCGATAGAATTGCCGGCGACGGCGACGATGCGCGCCTTCTGCTCCTGCAGCTTGCCGTCCTTGTCGGCATAGACGACGCCCGTCACCTTGCCCGAGGCATCATGGTTGATCTTGATCGCCATGGAGTTCGGCCGCACCTCGAGATGGCCGGTCGCCTCGCCCTTCGGGATCTCGGTATAGAGCGTCGACCATTTTGCGCCCCACTTGCAGCCCTGGAAGCAGAAGCCCGTCTGCTGGCAGGAATTGCGGTCGTCGCGCTGCACCGAATTGATCGCCATGTTGCCGGTGTGGCATTCCTTGTAGCCGAGCTTGTCGGCGCCGGCCTTGAGCACCTTGAAATTGTTGTTGCCCGGCAGCCGTGGCCAGTTGTTGGTGCCCGTCACGCCCATCTTGGCTTCGGCCTTGGCGTAGTAGGGCTCCATTTCGGCGAGCGTCACCGGCCAGTCGAGAAGGTTCGCGCCCTTGATCTTGCCGTAGGTCGTAAGCGTCTTGAATTCATGCTCCTGGAAGCGCAGCGACGCGCCCGCCCAGTGCGTGGTCGAGCCGCCGACGGACTTGACGATCCAGGCCGGCAGGTTCGGAAAATCCTTCGCCACGCGCCAGTCGCCCGACGTGGTGCGCTTGTCCTTCCAGGCGAGCTGGGTGAAGGAATCCCATTCGTCGTTGATGAAGTCCTCATATTCGTGGCGCGCGCCCGCCTCGAGGATGACGACGTCGATGCCTTTCTGGGCGAGTTCGTTGCCGAGCGTGCCGCCGCCGGCGCCCGAGCCGATGATGACGACCACGCCGTCGTTCTTGAGATCAAATTGTGCTGCCATGGTTTCCTCCCATGAAATCGGTCAAAAGCGGTTCAAGGACAGAGCGGCTCAGAGCCACTCGATGTCGTCGAAGCCGCGCGCGATGTAGCCGCCCTTGGAAAAGGATTCGCCCTCGTAACCGAAGATGGGCCACACCTCCTTCTGGTTGTACAGGCTGACGACCAGGCCGCCGCGCACCGCCTGGAAGAACGGCGTCTTCTCGACCTCCTTCAGCAGCGCGACCCGCTGCTCTTCCCAGCCAAGTGCGCGATAGCCACCCTTGCCGGCCTTCTTGTCGAGATCGGCGACGCCCTTCTCGATCAGCTCCTTGTAGGCCGGATCCTTGGCGGCGGTCTCGTCATGGCCCTTGACGGCGATGGCATAGTATTTGTCCGGTACCTGGTCGTGCGGATAGATGTCGCGCGCCACCTGGATCAGCGTCGCCATCGTCTCGGGCTTCAGCGCCGAGGTTTCCAGGCCCCAGGCATGTTCGGGACTAATGATGGCGGTGCCCGAAATGATGAGCAGCGCACCTGCACCGCCGCGTTTGAGAAGCTCGCGCCGCGAGAGGCCAAGCTGCCTCTCATGCGGCTTCCGTTCATAGATCGTGACCATAATTTCCTCCCTGCTTGCTGTTCGCATCCTCCCCGGATGCCGTTGCTGGCGCCGCGCCGGTCCGCGCGGCATTTGTCCCCTATTGGAAGCGCCCTCCCCGCTGCAGGACCTCGATCTTGTAGCCGTCGGGATCCTCGATGAAGAAGAAGCGGGCGAATAGCGCTCCGTCGCGGTTGAATTCCACGATCTTCTTCGGATTGAATCCGAGCGCGCCGAGCCGATCGTGCTCGCTGTCGAGATCGACGACGGAGAGCGCGAGATGGCCGTAGCCATCGCCCAGCGCGTAGGGTTCTGTGCGCCCCTTGTTCACGGTCAGCTCGACCTCGAATGGAGAGTCGGCGTTGCTGAGATAGATCAGCGTGAAGGTCTCGAAATCGAGCCGCTGCGCGACGTCGAGACCGAAGGCCTTGCTGTAGAAATCGACGGACCGGGCCTCGTCGAGAACCCGGATCATGGTGTGGATCGCCTTCGCCAAATCGGACTCCGCAGCTTTTCGTGTTTTATAGGCCGATTATGCGCGCCGGCGAAAAAAGGTGGTGGCAGCCGATTACCACGCATGCGCCTGGAAAACGGCTAGTGTCGCGCCGGTTTTGAGGACGAAAGTCTGATTGCCGTCACTGGCCGTCAGGCCGAAGATGCAAGCGCAGGCAGTGTTCAAGAGGCGCCAACGCTCAATCGGCGCCCAAGACCAACAAGAACGGGAGGAAAACGATGTGCAGGGTCTTTGCCGGGCAGGATCCGGGAGGCAACCGGCAGATCAACCGGTCGATCCGCATAGACGGGCATTCGACGAGCATCCAGCTAGAGGCGACGTTCTGGGCGTTGCTCGACGAGATCGCCGAAAGCCAGGGCCTGACGACGCCCAAATTCATCTCGACCCTCTATGACGAGGCGATCGAGATCAACGGCCAGATCCCGAACTTCGCTTCGATGCTGCGCACGACCTGCGCGCTCTATCTGCGCGGTCACCGACCAGCGGTGCAGGAGCAGGCAGCGCTGAAACAGGTGGCCGCCTAGCTGCTCGCGGCCACTTCGAGCGCCAGCCGTGTCATGTCGGTGAACAGCGCCTGGCGTTCGGAATAATCGGTCTGCTCGCCGGTGGCGACGTGGTCGACCACAGTCAGCAGCGACAGGGCGCGCGCGCCGAACTGCGCCGAGATGCGGTAGAGCGCGCTGGTTTCCATGTCGACCGCCAGCGCGCCGAGCGCCCTGAACTCGTCGAAACGCGCGCGGCCGTCGGGATGATAGAACACGTCGCTGCAGACCGTGAGCCCCGCGCTGCAGGCGATGCCGAGATCGGCGGCCCGCCGCAGCGCCAGCGCATGCAGCGCCTGATCCGGGCCGGCCGGCTGGTACAGCCCGAAGACCTGCCCGCTGATTGCACCCTCGGCGCGGACGGCACTGGAAACGACGACGCCGCGTAACGGCACTTCCTCGGTCAGGGCGCCGCATGTTCCTGTGCGGATCAGCGTCTTCACGCCATGATAGTCCAGCAGCTCATGGGCATAGATGAGGAAGGAAGAGACGCCGATGCCGGTTGCATGGATGCTGACCGGTTTGCCGCGATACCGGCCGGTGAAGCCAAGGGCGCCCCGGCGGCGATTGACGCAGCGCGGCGCCTCGAGAAAGGTTTCCGCCATCCATTGGGCGCGCTCGGGATCGCCCGGCAACAGCACCGTTCCGGCATAGTCGCCCCTGCCCGCCTCGATGTGCGGCGTCACGCTAACTCCCTGTCATGCAACTTACCCCGTCTCCATCATCATGGCAGGGTCGCCGCAATGTGCAAGCGGTTGCTGTTTTAGGATTCCAGCACATCCTTGACGATGGTCGCCAGTTGCTTGAGCGAGAAGGGTTTGGGCAGGAACCCGAAATGCGCGTCGGCAGGCAGGTTTTTGGCGAAGGCGTCCTCTGCATAACCGGAGACGAAGACGAACTTGATATCCGGCTGGCGCTTGCGCAACTCGCCGAGCAGCGTCGGTCCGTCCATTTCCGGCATCACCACATCGGACACGACGATGTCGACCTTGCCGCCGAGAGCCTCGAAGACCTCCAGCGCCTCGACGCCGGAGGACGCTTCGTGAACGGTGTAGCCGCGCGAGGTCAGCGCCCTGACGCCGCCCATGCGGACGGCATCCTCGTCCTCGACCAGAAGCACCGTGGCCGAACCGGAGAGATCCTTCACCGTGTCGACCGGCTTGGCCGGCACCGCGGCGGCCGCCGTCTCGACAGGCTCGCTCGCCTTCTTCACCTCCGCGACGTGGCGCGGCAGGAAAATGCGGAACACCGTCCCCTTGCCGACCTCGGAATCGCAATAGATGAAGCCGCCGGTCTGCTTGATGATGCCGTAGACCATCGACAGGCCGAGGCCCGTCCCCTTGCCGACCTCCTTGGTGGTGAAGAACGGCTCGAAGATCTTCTTCAGTACGTCCGGCGCGATGCCGCTGCCGGTATCCTCGACCTCGACCAGCACATAATCGGCCGGCGTGAGCTCCCGGTAGGCAAAGGATTTGCACTCCTCGCCCGTGACGTTGCGGGTGCGCACCGTAAGGTCCCCGCCGGCGGGCATCGCGTCGCGCGCATTGACGGCGAGATTGACCACCACCTGCTCGAACTGGCCGATGTCGACCTTGACCGGCCACAGATCGCGACCATGGTCGATCTTCAGGCGGATGTCGTTGCCGACGAGGCGGGCGAGCAGCATTCTGAGGTCGGCCAGGACATCGGTCAGATTGAGCACTTCCGGGCGCAGCGTCTGCTTGCGCGAGAAGGCGAGCAATTGTCGCACCAGAGACGCCGCGCGGTTGGCGTTCTGCTTGATGTTCATGATGTCGGGGAAGGACGGATCCGACGGACGGTGGTTGGTGAGCAAAAGGTCTGATGCCATGATGATGGCGGTGAGCACGTTGTTGAAGTCGTGCGCGATGCCGCCGGCGAGCTGGCCGACCGCCTGCATTTTCTGGCTCTGCGCCATCTGGCCCTCGAGCGCCTTCTGTTCGGTGGTCTCGACCGCGTAGACGATGGCCGACTCCTCAGCCCCCTCGGCGCCGGCGCTGTCGGCCACAGCGTTGACGTAGAAGCGGATGTGGCGCTCGTCATTGCCGGGCAGCAGCGAGTCGATCGGCTCGATGTTGGCCTGGCGCTGTCGCGCCTTTTCGAAGGCGGCGGCAAAGGCCGGCCGGTCGCGCTCATGCACGACGCTCTCGAAGCGCACACGCCGGTCGACGGCGTCGCGGTCGACGACGGATGAAAACAGCGACAGGAACGGCGCGTTGGTGCGCAGGATGCGTCCGCTGGCATCGACGCCGGCAATCGCCATCGGCGTCGAGTTGAAGAAGCGGGTGAAACGGACCTCCGAGGCGCGCAGATCGGCGGAAGCGTCTTCGCCCTGGGTGCGGTTGAGCACGATGGTCCGGGTCGGCCCGTTCACCCCCTCGCGGCTCGCCGAAACGCGGTGCATGAAGCGGACCGGCAGCGCCTGGCCGCTCATTGTCGTGAGATCGAGGTCGATGACGGCGTTGCGCGTGGTGCCGGGATCAGCCTTGACCGAGCGGACGAGCGCCATGCCGTCGCCGGCGACGATTTCCGGCAGCGTCACCGCGCCTGGAGTGAAGCTGGCAAGGTCGATGCCCAGCCATTCGGCGAGCGTCGCGTTGATGTAGGTGACGCGGCCCTCCTGGTCGGCGGAGAAGAAGCCGGCCGGCGCGTGGTCGAGGTGGTCTATCGCTTTTTGCAGGTCGAGGAAGAACCGCTCCTGCTCCGCCCGCTCCTGCGAGATGTCCGCGATCTGCCAGGCGAGCATCGGCAGCCGCTCGCCCGGCACGCTGAAAGCGCGGGCGCGGGCGCGGTACCAGCGCGCGCCAGGCTCGGCCCCGGGCTTGATCGACTGCGCCAGCCGGAATTCACCGTCGCCGGCCTGACCGTCGCGCAGTCCGGAGGCCAACCGATAGATGGTCATCGAGGCCTCGGGAACGTCGGAAAGCAGGCCCTCGACCGTCTTCAAATCAGTCGCCGATGCGGCGCCTGTCATGTCGGCATAGGCCCGGTTGGCATAGACGACCCGACCCTTGGTGTCGGTGACCAGCAGACCTTGAGACATTGAATCGACGAAGGCTTTCGACAGTTCGTCGCTGGTCGAGCGCGGCGCGATCTGCACGAAGCCGATCGCGGTGGCGAACAGAAAGCCGACGCCGATCATCGCGAGCACGCCCAGCATGCCGAGCAGGAACGGATCGCCCAGACGCTCGCGGAACAGTCCGAAGACAATTGCGGCGCCGGTCAGAACGACGATGAAGACGATGAGCCTGGTGACGGCACCCGGACGCGTGTTCTGGTCGACGATCGGTACCGGATAGAAATCGCCGCGCGTTTCCTTGGCCATGTGCCCCCTGTTCGTGATTCCGGTGCCCGACACCCGCGAACGGGCCGGTTGAATCACATTCTCCTGTAGCGGAAAAGGCCTTGGCGGCAAATGTCAGATAAAAATGACGCCGGGCCAACCGATTCATGTTTCAAACTGTTCACGATGAGTGATGCGAACTTGCGGTCGCTAGTCCCAACGGTCTAGTGTCGCGTCACCTCAGGAAGGCGATTGGGTGCACCGATGCTGCAGTGGCTGGATAGCGTGGCGGGTCCGGGTTATGTCGCTGCAATCCTGTGGACGTTTGCAGCCCTTATCCTGCTGGTCGTCGTCCTTCTCGTCATCAAGGTCGTCCGCAACCTGACATTCGGCACTTTCGTTGCCGGCGGCAGGAACCGCAAGACGCGGCTCGCCGTCATGGACGCTACCGCCGTCGACAGCCATCGCAGGCTTGTTCTGGTGCGGCGCGACGATATCGAGCACCTGATCCTGATCGGCGGTCCGACGGATGTCGTGGTCGAGCGCGACATAAGGCTGGCAGCGCCCCGCCGTCCGGCGCTGACTGGCGACAGCGGCCAGCAACAGGCTGCCGCCCCTCGCCCGCGCGCGCCTCAGCCGGTGCCCGCACCCGCAAGGCAGTCACCAGCGCCAGCTCCAGTCGCCGAGCCCGCCCGCCCGCGTACGGCGAGCCCCGCGCCCAGGCCGGTTGCGCCGACCCACCCGGCCACCGCGAAAGTCATGCCGCTCCCCGCCTATGGAACGGGCAACGGCAGCGTCCGGCATTCCCCGCCGCCGCCCTCCAACGATTCGATCGACGACACGCTGATGCACGAACTCGAGGCATCGCTGGACGAGTCGCACCCCAAGCCGGCGACCGGAACGCCGGCGGCCAAGCCTTCGCTCGATGACGAGATGACCAAGCTTCTCGGCGAGCTTGCCAGCCACAAGCGCTGATCCGGCAACGGCCTTCGAGAGCAATTCCAGGAAAAGTGCGTAGCGGTTTTCCGTCCGGAATTGCGTGAAAACAAACGGTTGGAGCAGTTCAGCGATTCCAAGAACCGCTGAACCGTTCCAGCCGCGCTGCAATCGGCGGACGCCCGTTCTCCAACACTTTCCGGCAAAAAGCTCCTCAAAACAAAATGGCCGGGAATCCCGGCCATTTTCACAAATTCCAGCCTGCCTGCATCAGTCGTCGCGGTAGACCTTCTCGCGGCGCTCGTGACGCTCCTGCGCTTCGATCGACAGCGTCGCGATGGGGCGGGCGTCGAGCCGCTTCAGCGCGATCGGCTCGCCGGTTTCCTCGCAATAGCCGTAGGTGCCTTCGTCGATGCGCTGCAGCGCGGAATCGATTTTCGAGATGAGCTTGCGTTGGCGATCGCGAGCACGCAATTCGATGGCACGGTCGGTTTCGGAAGAGGCGCGGTCGGCTAGGTCGGGATGATTGGCGTTTTCTTGCTGGAGGATTTCGAGGGTTTCACGCGCTTCCCGGAGGATATCGTTCTTCCAGGTGATAAGCTTCATGCGAAAGTAAGATTTCTGCCGTTCGTTCATGAACGGCTCGTCTTCGGAGGGTACGTAATCGGCGGTAGCGATATCGTTCATTCGACTCACCCAACAACCCCAAATTTGGCGCCTATATATTCGTCGACAAGGCCCTGCACAAGCGTAAACGATAACAGTTTCACGCATTTGTTAGTCTCGCACCGATGGCGCCTCGCCGCCTCCTTTGTTTGAACGGCTTGGATCGAATTCATCCATGATTCGGTGCCGTTGCTGGCTGTCGACCATTGTGCTTGACACCGTTCTGGTGACTAATCGCGCTGCGAGGTCAGCACCACGAGGGTCCGGTTGAGCAGACTTTATCTATTGAGGCATGCCAAGGCCGGATGGGCGCTGCCCGGTGTGCGCGATTTCGATCGTCCGCTCGACGAATCGGGCATGGCCGATGCCGAGGTGATGGGCGATGCCATGCGGGCCCGCAATTATGTGCCGGATATCACGCTCTGTTCCAATGCCAAGCGGGCGCGGCAGACGCTGGAAGGCCTGGCGGGCCGCACCGACACCGGTCGGGTCATGTTCTTCGACACACTCTACAGCGAGGATGCGGCCGGCTATCTCGACATCATCCGCAAGAATGGCGGGGCCGGCTCCTTGCTGGTGATCGGCCACAATCCCATGACGGAGGATCTCGCCATGGCGGTATCCGGCGACGGCGACGAGGCCGCGCGCGGCACGCTAAACCATGGCTTTCCCACCTCCGGCCTCGCCGTCGTGCGTTTTCCCGGCAATCTCGCCGAGGCGGCTCAGGGCAACGGCTATCTCGAAGCCTTTCTCACCCCCGCCGATCTCTGACGCCATTACAAACGGCGGCTCCAGCGCCTATATCGGCCCCTGACGGGCGACCCAGAGGCAGATTTGGCACCATCACTGACCACCTTTACCGACGAGGCGAGAATTGCGCTCGACACATTGTCGGGCCGCGCCGCCGGGCTCTTCTCTCCATCGCTGCGCCTCGGCGTCACCGGCCTCTCCCGTGCCGGCAAGACGGTTTTCATCTCCGCTTTGGTCCACAACCTGATCCATGGCGGGCGGCTGCCGCTGTTCGAGGCGCAGAAGTCCGGCCGCATCGCCCGCGCCTTCCTCGAGGAGCAACCGGACGACGCCGTTCCGCGCTTCCAGTACGAGGACCACATCGCTGCCCTGGTCAACGACCGCGTCTGGCCGGATTCGACGCGTGCCATTTCCGAATTGAGGCTTACCATCGAATACGAATCGGCCTCCGGCTGGAACCGCCTGTTTTCGGCCGGAAAGCTGTCGGTCGATATCGTCGATTATCCCGGCGAATGGCTGCTCGACCTGCCGCTTCTCGGCAAATCCTTCGCCGATTTTTCGCGCGAGGCGGTCGAGTTGGCGGCCCTGCCCGTGCGCTCCGACCTTTCGCAGGCATGGCGCGAACTGGCTTGCGCCATCAATCCGGACGCCGACGCCGACGAGATGACGGCGCGCCACCTCGCCGAAAGCTTCGCCGCTTATCTCAAGGCCTGCAAGCTCGACGAGCGAGCGCTCTCCACGCTGCCGCCTGGTCGCTTCCTGATGCCGGGCGATCTCGAAGGCTCGCCCGCGCTGACCTTCGCCCCGCTGACGAGGTTGTCCGAACGGCGGCGCTCCGGATCGCTGCAGGCGATGATGGAGCGGCGCTACGAGGCCTACAAGACGCATGTCGTGAAACCGTTCTTTCGCGAGCACATCACCCGCCTCGACCGGCAGATCGTGCTGATCGACGCCATGCAGGCGCTCAACGCCGGCCCGGCCGCCATGGCCGATCTCGAACGGGCCGTCACGGAAATCCTCTCCTGTTTTCGGCCCGGCCGGGGCAATTTCGTCACCGACCTGCTTTCCAGGCGCATCGACCGCATCCTGGTGGCGGCGACCAAGGCCGACCAACTGCACCATGAAAGCCATGACCGGCTGCAGGCCATCGTGCGCAGGCTGGCGGACCGGGCCGTCGCGCGAGCCAATTTCAGCGGCGCCGATGTCGACGTGGTCGCCATGGCGGCGGTGCGCTCGACCCGCGAGGGAACGGTCAAGCAAGGCCGCGAGACATTGCCGGTGATCATCGGCACGCCGCTGAAAGACGAGAAGATCGACGGCGAAACATTCGACGGCAAAACCGAAACGGCCATATTTCCCGGTGACTTGCCGGAGAAAGTTGATGCTGTATTCGACCTTTCCGGATCGCAGCCGGAAAACAACGAACCGGCGATCCGCTTCGTGCGGTTCCGTCCGCCGAAGCTCGAGCGCACGGCCGAAGGCGTCACGCTTTCTTTGTCGCATATCCGGCTCGACCGCGCGCTGCAGTTCCTGATCGGAGATCGTCTGGCATGACCGCGCCCCGCAAACCGGCCGCCTTCCGCATCGAACCCGAGCCAGCGCCGAGGCAGGAGGCGGCGCGGAAGCATCGCGCCGACGAACGGCCCGCGCGCAAACCGCAAGCAGCAAGGTCCGATGTCGCTGTCGTCATTCCTTCGGAAATCGACGTCTTCGACGAGCCGGACATCGAGCAGGCGGCGCCACCGCCGGCCACGGCGCCAAGAAAGCGCTCGCTGCTCGCCCGCCTGTTTTTCGGCGCCCTCGGCGTGCTTGTCTCGCTCGCGGTGGGCTTGTGGACAGACCAGCTCATCCGCGATCTCTTCGCGCGCGCCGAATGGCTGGGCTGGCTGGCGGCCGGCATGGCGGCGATCGCGCTTTTGTCGCTGCTCGTCATCCTCCTCCGCGAATTCCTGGCCATTGCACGCCTCGCCGAAGTCGAGAAGCTGCAGCGGCAGGCCCTGGATGCCGTGGCGCGCGACGACCCCAAGGCCGCGCGCGCCCTGGTCGACGAGCTTTCAGCCTTCGTCGCGGCAAAACCGGAGACCGCGGCCGGGCGGCGCTCGCTCGCCGAGCTGCGCGGCGAGATCATCGACGGCGGCAATCTGGTGCGGCTCGCCGAGACCGAGATCCTGTCGCCGCTCGATGCCCGCGCCAAGACGATGATCCTCGAAGCGGCGAAGCGTGTCTCGCTGGTGACGGCGGTCAGCCCGCGCGCGCTCGTCGACGTCGCCTATGTCGTGTTCGAGGCCGGCAGGCTGATCCGGCGCCTCTCGGAGCTTTATGGCGGCCGCCCCGGCACGCTCGGTTTCCTCCGGCTGGCGCGCGGCGTGCTCGCTCATCTCGCAGTGACCGGCTCGATCGCGGTCGGCGACAGTTTCGTGCAGCAGATCATCGGCCACGGCCTTGCGGCGAAGCTCTCCGCAAAGCTCGGCGAAGGCGTGGTCAACGGCATGATGACGGCGCGCATCGGCATTGCGGCGATGGAAACGGCGCGCCCGCTGCCGTTCATCGCGATCAAGCGCCCCGGACTTGGCGATTTCCTCTCGGCGCTGACCTCGTTCGCGACCCGGAAGGATGGCCAGAGCGACCAATAAGACCGGGCAGTAAGGTAAACAGCGAAAAGGCCGCCAGTGACGAAGCATTAACCAATCTTCTTCATGGTCGTTTCTGTCCCAAGATACAGACTCTGTTGTGCCGGGTGTCGTCCATGAAAAGCGTGATCTTGTCCTGCGTCCTGCCTCTGACGGTTGCAGTAGCCGCACCGCTCGGCCTCGTCGGAAAAGCCCTTGGAGCAGAGCCGGACAAGCAGTTCTTTCGCTCCGTGGAAGGCAAGTGGATCGGCCCGGGCGAGATCATCGCCGGCAAATACAAGGGCACGAAATTCACCTGCAATTTCAACGGCTCCACGCCTGATGGCAAGGTCGGAATGACGCTCGACGGCGACTGCCGGGTCGGCGTGTTCACGCAGAAGATGTCGGCCTCCGTCGAGCGCAAGGGCCGCGAAGGCTACAAGGGCAATTTCATGGGCGGCTCGACCGGCAACGGGCTCGACATCATCGGCGGCAATGTCGTCGATCCGCAGAAGGTGGTCTTCACCATCAACCGCAATCAGTTGAACGGCGTTATGCAGGCCCGTATCCCCGACGACAATTCGATGACTGTGACGGTGGCCGTGCGTGTCAACAAGCAGCTGGTTCCGGTCATCGGCATGAGCCTGAAGCGGGTCGACACGGTCGAAGTCGGTTCAATCGCCAAGAACTGAGCAGGCGCCCTCGGCCAGGCAAGCAAAAGGCGGCAGCCAAGGGCTGCCGCCTCTCCATTTGACGACTTCGCTCACCCCTTGATGGCGGCGGTCACTTCGTCGTAGGCCTTGCAGGCTTCGTCGAGTGTCGTGGCGTTCTGGTATTTCGTCGTCACGGCCTGCACCTTGGCCGTCAGATCAGCCGCCTTGCTCGGATCCTTGGTGATCGCTTCCTGAAGCGCGGCAGCCATGTCCTGCGCCTTCTTGGTGGCCATCTCCTGCGTGCACTCCGGTCCCTTCGAACAGGCCGAAACGGCCAGCGCCGCAACACCCACGGCGACGAGCAAAAACTTCTTCATGTCAATCATCTCCTCAAAAAAGGCGGCGGCCCATCGCCGCCACCTCCCAATGGCCAAAGCCGATCGTGCTTAACCTCTGATTGTGGCGGCACGCAACGACCGGGCCGCGTAAACTTGTGTAACGAAGCTGCAATATCGCGGCGTTCCGGATTCAGGCCGCCCAATGCATGTCGCCCAAAGGTGCGCAGCGGTTTTGGGACAACGACATGCATAAAGACAACAACCTAAAGCGCGTCGCGTCTGAACGGCCTCACGCGACGCGCTTTAGGTCAGTTGTAGCAAAGTTCACCTACGAGGCTGTAGCAGCGCCAGCATGAGTGTCGATGCGGCAAGGACGACGGTAAGGGTCAAAGGCCCCGAGGCACCATAGGTGTCCACGACATAGCCGCCGACAACCGCGCCGATGGTGATGGCAACCTGGAAAGAGACGACCATCAAGCTACCCGCTGCCTCCAGCGCATCAGGTGCCGCGCGGGACAGATTGGTCGGCAGCACCACCGGCGCCATGCCGAATGCCAGGCCCCAAAGCGTGACGAATCCGAAGGCAACGGCGATGTGCACGCCCCAAAGCACCAATGCCAGCGCCGCAAACGCCATCAACGCGGCGTTGCCCACGAGAGCCATGCGGATATTGGCATCGGCCATGCGGCCGCCGGCAATATTGCCGATCACAGCGGCGACGCCAAATCCAAGCAGCGCCAGGGCAATTGGCCCGGTTGCAAGGAGTGTCACATGTTCGAGGAAGGGGCGTACATAGACGGACCCGGCAAAATGCCCTGTCATCAGCAAAAGAATGGCCAGCATGCCGAGTTGAATGCCACGCCGCCGTGTCAGCCGAAATACATCCGCGAGGCTATTGCTGGCTGTGGCAGGCAGGGTTGGCAGGCTAAGCCACTGCAGCAGCATGGCAATCACGGCCAGCCCCGCTGTCAAGGCCATGGCGCTGCGCCATCCCAGCCAGTCGCTGATCAACGCACCCGCAGATGGTGCGGCAATGGTGGCGAGCGAGACGCCGAGGGTGACGATAGCCATGCCCCGACCTGTCGCATTGGCGCCAACCAGCCTGGCCACAACGGCAACCGAGAGTGCCCAGAATGCGCTGAGAGCGATTCCGAGCCCGGCCCGGCCCAACAGCAACAGCCAGAAATTGGGCGCTAGCGCTGCAACGAGGTTGGAACCGACCGCCAAGGCGCTGAGGACAACCAGCACCGTCTTGCGGTTCAGTCGGCCGATGAGAACATTGCTCAACATGGCCGTCACAGCGCCGACCGAAGCGGTGGCGGTGACGACCTGTCCGGCCGTTCCTTCGCTGATGCCGAGATCGCGCGCCATTGGCGTCAGCAGACCTGCCGGCAGGAATTCGGCTGACACCAGGGCAAAGCTGGTGGCCGCCAATGAAAAGACCGCGAACCACGTGGCTGCGTTCCACGCGGTTGGCGCGGCGGCATCGACGTCAATCGCTGCGTCTTCAAGCTGTAATGTTGTGTCTGTCACTGAAAGATCTCCAAGGTCTGGAGGTCTTCAATAGACGAGTCCTTTCGGATGATATGTATCTTAAAATCCGAAATTCATGTCCATTCGTCCGGGAATTGTGCGACGCACAACGCCTGGCGAGACGTTGGTGATGCGCTTGAACGCGCGCGCGAAGGATGCTTCGCTATCATAGCCCAAACGGGCAGCGACCTCGGCAACCGACAAGCCGTTTTGCCCCAGCAACTCGCGGGCAAGCTGCATACGCAGACGGGCGAGATAGCGTGCAGCACCCTCCCCTAATACAGCGCTGAAGCGCTCGGCGAAAATCGACCGCGATTGGCCTGCCAGGCTAGCAAGGCTTTCCAAGGTCCAGTTATAGCCGGGGTCTCGGTGCATGGCCGCCAGCGCGCGGCCGATATGGGGGTCGCGGATAGCGGCGAGCCAACCGGTGGTCGAGGCTCCAGTGCAATTGACCCAGCAGCGGATGAGCCGGGCTGTCAGCAAGTCCGCCATGCGCGACAAGATGGTGGCGCTGCCCATCTGCGGTTGCGCGGCCTCCGCCGTCATAGCCGCCAGCAAAGGGCCGACGACCGGATCGTTGCCAGCCACGTCGCACCCTTTGATGATCGGCGGCATCAACGCGATCAGTGGATTGAGCGCACAGACGCCCAAGGCCATGGAGCCGCAGAAAAGGGTGCTTGTCGGGCCTGTCCCTTCCCGCACCACTTCGCAGACATTGCTCCCCAACTTGTTCACCTGGCAACCCTCGAGCGAATCGCCGACAACGTCCGGCGCACTGGCCAGCCGATGGGCGATGCCTTGCGGCAGCAGCGCCAGATCGCCGTCGCGCAACTCCTGCCAGCCCTCCGCTTCGGTATAAATCCAGCACGGACCCTGGCCGACAAAGTGAAAGCGAAGCAGTGGCTGTTGCGGAAAGGCGATGCTCCATGGATGTCGGAGCTCGCAGCGGCCATAGTTGACGCCACTCAGGTGAAAGTCTTGCAGGACTTCGCTGAGCGCATCCATCGGGATATGTGGAGGCGGGCGGGACGAATAGTCAGGCATTTGGCTTTTATAGATGCCAAGCGTCCGGCAAGCAAGCGGAGGCCGCTTCAACGGCACCCTACCCTTCCTGGCAGGCCTCCCGCCCTTGCCTCCCGCTCCCGCTGCATGCAAGGAGTGCTTCGAAACAACGGGATGATTGGCATGGCGGCTGAAGCATCGAGCAGCGATCTCGTACAGGTGGTGGCGCTGCTTGCTGCCGGCGTGGTCGCCGTGCCGATCTTCAAGCGCATGGGGCTGGGCTCCATCCTCGGCTATCTGGCGGCGGGCGTGGTCATCGGGCCGTTCGGCCTACGCGTTTTTTCCGAATCGGAGGCCATCCTTCATGTCGCCGAGCTTGGCGTCGTCATGTTCCTGTTCATCATCGGCCTCGAAATGCAGCCGTCGCGGCTCTGGGGCCTGCGCCGCGAGATCTTTGGGCTCGGCGCGCTGCAGGTCGGCGTCTGCGCCCTGCTTCTGACCGGCGTCGGACTCGCCGGAGGTTTTCCGATCGCTCAGTCCTTCGTCGCCGGCGCCGGCTTCGTCCTGACCTCGACGGCTATCGTCATGCAACTTCTCGAGGAACGCGGCGAGATCGCCACGCCCAAGGGCCAGCGCATCGTCTCGATCCTCCTGCTCGAAGACCTGATGATCGTGCCACTTCTGGCACTCGTCGCGTTCCTGGCGCCGGGCGGCGCCGACACCAGCCTGTCCGAACGGTTCACCGAGGTTGGCATCGGCGTCGCGGCAATCGTCGGGCTGGTGGTGGCAGGACGCTATCTGCTCAACCCGCTCTTCCGCATCCTGGCCGATGCCCGCGCCCGCGAGGTGATGACGGCCGCGGCGCTGCTCGTGGTGCTTGGGTCGGCTCTAGCCATGCAGCTTTCCGGCCTGTCGATGGCGATGGGCGCTTTCCTCGCCGGCGTGCTGCTCTCCGAATCGACCTTCCGCCATCAGCTCGAAGCCGACATCGAGCCGTTCCGCGGCATTCTGCTCGGCCTGTTCTTCCTTGCCGTCGGCATGTCGCTCGATCTCGGCGTCGTCGCCCGGAACTGGCGGCTCGTCGCCATCTATGTCGTCGCCTACATGATCATGAAAGCGCTCGGCATCTACATCGTCGCGCGCATGCTCAAGAGCGGCCACCGCGAAGCGCTCGAGCGCGCCGTCTTCATGGCGCAAGGCGGTGAGTTCGCCTTCGTGCTCTATTCCTCGGCGGCCGCGGTCGGCATCATCGACGGCCAGGCCAACGCCACGCTGACCGCCATCATCATCATCTCGATGGTGCTGACGCCGTTGGCAATCGTGGCGCTGCGCTACCTCACGCCGCGCGACGAGCAATCGCTGGAAGGTGTCGACATCGCCGACGGCCTCACCGGCAGCGTGCTGATCATCGGCTTCGGCCGCTTCGGCCAGATCGCCAGCCAGCCATTGCTTCTGCGCGGTCTCGACGTCTCGATCATCGACAACGAGGTCGAGATGATCCAGGCGGCGGCCGATTTCGGCTTCAAGGTCTATTACGGCGACGGCACCCGGCTCGACATCCTGCATGCGGCCGGCGCCGGCCGGGCGCGCGCCGTGTTGATCTGCGTCGACAAGCCGGACGCAGCCGTGCGCATCGCGCAACTGATCAAGTCCGAATTCCCGTTGGTCACCGTTATGGCACGTGCCTTCGACCGGGGAACCGCGCTGCAGCTCATCCGCGCCGGCGTCGACTATCAGCTGCGCGAAACCTTCGAATCGGCGCTGGTCTTCGGCGGCTCGGCGCTGGAAGCGCTGGGCGTCGACCCGGAAGAGGTCGCCGATGTCATCGAGGACGTCCGGCGCCGCGACACCGCCCGTTTCGAAACGCAACTGGCCGAGGGCGTGCGCGCCGGCCAGCGTTTCCTCAAAGGCAATATCGGCACGCCGATCCCGACGCCGCTGACCCAGCCACGCCGCGCCGGCCGGGCGCTGAACGAAGAGACGGCCGGCGTGCTGAACAAGGCAGAGACGAAGAGCTGAAAGGGTAATGCATGTCAGAGCTCGACGCGCGGGCGCTTTCCGTCACCAAATTCTGGCGCGATGCCGGCGAGGACGCCTGGTTCGAGAAGAACGACGCGTTCGACGCGGATTTGCGCAATCGCTTCCTCGGCCTGCACCATGCCGTCGCGCGGCGCGAATGCGACGACTGGAACGCGCACGCCGAAGGATCTCTGGCGCTGATGATCCTGCTCGACCAGTTCCCGCGCAATTGCTTCCGCGGTACCGGACACATGTATGCGACCGATCCGCTGGCCAGGCATTTCGCCGACAGGGCGATCGCCGCCGGCCATGACCTGGCGCTCGACCAGGCCTTGCGCGTTTTCCTCTATCTGCCCTTCGAGCATTCGGAATCGCTCGCCGATCAGCAGCGGTCGGTGGAACTCACCACAGCCAAGGCCCCGGACTATCTCAAATACGCCAGGGAGCACCTGGAGATCATCCAGCGCTTTGGCCGCTTTCCGCATAGAAACAGGATGCTGGGCCGCGAGACGACAGCGGAAGAAAAGGCATTTCTCGATGGCGGCGGCTTCTCCGGCTGAATTCGGCGGCTCAGCCTAGCCACCACTCCCGGCCGGACGGCAGGCGCTCGATCCCCGATGTATCGACGGCGCCGAGCCGCTCCGAAACGCTTCTGCCGCCGACCGCGAGGCCGGGCGCGATCTCCGCCAGCGGCGCCAGCACGAAGGCCCGCTCCAGCATGCGGGGATGCGGCACCTCGAGCCCGGTTTGGTGGATCACCCGATCGCCGAACACCAGGATGTCGATGTCGATCAGACGCGGTCCCCAGCGCTCCTCGCGCACCCGCTTCAGCCGCCTTTCGACGTCCAGGCAAAGGTCGAGCAAGGCGCGCGGCGACAGTGCCGTTTCGATCGCAGCCGCGGCATTGAGGAAATCGGGCTGGTCGAGCTTGCCCCATGGCGGCGTGCGGTAGAGCGAGGAGACGGCGGTGACGCGCGTCCTGTCGTCGCCATCCAGCATGCGCAGCGCCGCGGCCATGGACTTCGCCGGGTCGCCGAGATTGCCGCCGAGACTGAGATAGACGACGCTACTCTGGCCAGACAACGGTCACCTCGACATGATCGAGCACGCCCGGTACAGGGGCGTTCGGCTTGCGCACCGTGATCTCGGCCTTCCTGATCTGCGGAAACCGCGCCGCCAGCGCCTTCGCCACTTCCAGCGCCAGCGCCTCGATCAGGAAACGGCGCTGCCCGGTCACGATCTTCTCGATCACCGTGAAGGCGATGCCGTAATTGACGGTGTCCTCGATGGAATCGTCCTCCAGCGGCCGGCTGGGCTCGACGGTCAGCTCGGCGTCGACATAGAAACGCTGGCCGAGCGTCTCCTCCTCGTCCAGCACGCCGTGCCGGGCAAAGAAGGCGCAGTTCTTCATGCGGATGACATACATGCTCAGCGTCCGGAAGAAAGGTTCTCTCGCGCCAGCATAGCATCGGCCACCGCCAGCGCATCCACGTTGATTGCGACATCGTGGACGCGAAAAAGGTCGGCGCCTTTGAGCCGCAGGATGACGCTGGTGGCCGCCGTTCCAACGGCCCGCTCGGCAGGCTCGCGCCCCGTGACACCGCCGATGAAACGCTTCCGCGACGTCCCCGCCATCAGCGGAAAGCCGAGCGCTGTGAGTTCGGAAAACCGCGCCATCAGATCGAGATTTTCCTCCGTCGTCTCCTTGGCGAAGCCGAAGCCGGCGTCGAGCACGATCTGGCCGTCGGCAACATAGTTGGCGCGCGCGATCTCCAGCGATCTGCGCAGGAACAGGAACTGGTCGTCGATCACGTCCGGGAGTTTCTGGCGCTCGCGGCCTGTGTGCATGATGATCAATCCCGCGCCGGTCTCGGCGGCAACACGGGCTATGCCGGGCTCGCGCTGCAGGCCCCAGACATCGTTGACGATATGCGCGCCGGCGGCAATGGCGCGCCGCGCGGTATCCTCGCGATAAGTGTCGATCGAAATCAGGACGTTGCCCGAGGACGCCAATGCCTCGATGACCGGCAGCACCCGCCCTTGCTCTTCCTCGGCGGTGATCGGTGCGAAACCCGGACGCGTCGATTCCCCGCCGACATCGATGACGGCAGCCCCCTCTTCCACCATGCGGCGCGCCTGCGCCACCGCCTTCTCCGGGGCGATGAACAGCCCGCCATCGGAAAAACTGTCCGGAGTGACGTTGAGGATGCCGACGACGACCGCCTTGGGGCCGAGGTCGAGATGGCGTCCATGCGCGAGCTGCCATCGCCTTGTCGTCATTGTCCATCAACCATGTGTGATCCGCGCGAAATCAATTTCGTTGCGCCGGCAACGGCCGTAAAGCAAGGTGCGTGAAGAGGCAACATGATGAACCGCTCCCCGCTCTGCGCCCTGATGCTCATCCTCGCCGTCATGCCGGCCGGCGCGGCCAGCCTGGTGAAGACCTACAGCTATTTCAGCGTCACCGGCCGCACGCTGGACGATATCGAAAAGCAGCTGACGAAAAACGGCCCCGAGGTGAAGAGTACCGGCTCCAGGCACCCGGGCGCAACGCAGATGGCTTTCACCACCCGCGTCAGCTACGCGCAGACGGCGAATTCCTGCCGGATCGCCAATGCGCAGGTTACCGTGAAGGTCAAGGTCATCCTTCCGGAATGGCGGCGGCCGCGCAAGGCCGATCCTGAAGTCAGGCTGTTCTGGGACACGCTGTCGGCGGACATCAAGCGCCACGAGGAGCGCCATGTCGAGATCGCCAAGAACCACGCGCGCGAACTCGAGGATGCGCTGAGGGCGACCTATCCGCAGAAGACCTGCGAAGCCGCGAAGGCGAAGGCCGCCGAGATCTCGGCCGCCGTCCTCGCCCGGCACGACCGCGCCCAGGTGCAGTTCGACCGCGTCGAAAGCGTCAACTTCGAAAGCCGGATCATCCGGCTTCTGCGCTACCGGATGCAGCGCATCCAAAGCGGCCAATTGCCGCCGGCTTGATCGTTGGAGCGGCGCCCCCGCGAAGGCCAATCCCGCCCTAAACATGGTGCCAGATTCGAAAAACTTTCGAGCGGCGGTCGAAAACGGCCTATATCGAACGACATATATCGGGTTCGCCGGCAGGCGGGCTTCAAGAACAAGAGACCCGAACGACAGGCGGAAGACGCCCGAGCCGGTCGCGTTTGCGGACCGCGAACCAGCCTTTGTTTGAAAGAATGACGCATGGACCAGACCGTCGACAATCGCACGACGATGGGAACGACAACCTCGCCACTGATGAGCGAGAGCGAGAAGAATGCCATCATCGGCGGCGTGCTTTTGTCGATGCTTCTGGCGGCGCTTGACCAGACCATCGTCGCCCCTGCCCTGCCGACGATCGGCCGCGCGCTCGGCCATGCCGAATACCTGCCCTGGATCGTCACCGGCTATCTTTTGACGGCGACCGCGATGGCGCCGCTCTACGGCAAGATTTCCGATGTCTATGGCCGCCGGCCGGTCATCTATGCCGCCGTGCTCATTTTTCTCCTGGGATCGCTGGTCAGCGCTCTCGCCCCCAACATGCTGGTGCTGGTCATCGGCCGCGCCATCCAGGGCGCTGGCGGCGGTGGCCTGTTCGCCCTGACGCAGACCGTCATTGGCGACCTCGTGCCGCCGCGTGAACGGGCCCGTTATGCGGCCTGGATTGCCGGCACATGGGCCGTCGCCAGTGTTGCCGGGCCTCTGCTTGGCGGCACCTTCGCCGAGCACCTGCACTGGTCGCTGATCTTCTGGATCAACCTGCCGCTCGGCTTCCTGGCGATGGCGATCATCAACAGGCCGCTGAAAAAGCTGCCGATCGCCGCGAAACACCACCGCATCGACGGGCTGGGTGCCGTGCTGCTGGTGATCGCCACGGCGCTGCTGCTCCTGGCGCTCAACTGGGGCGGCAGCACCTATCCGTGGTTCTCACTGGAAGTCCTTGGACTGGTGGCTTGCTCGGCCGTGTTCTGGGCGCTGTTCGCGGTCAGACTGCTGCGCGCCGCCGAACCGTTGGTCTCGCTCGAAGTGCTGAGCAATCCGATCGTGCTCGCCGGCACATTGTCGATGTTCCTGCTGCAGGCGGCCAGCATTGGCATCTCGGTCTATCTGCCGGTTTATCTGCAGGCGGTCGTCGGGCTTTCGGTCAGCGAGTCCGGCACGGCCATGCTCGGATTGCTCCTCGGCACCGTCGCCGGCGCCACCTTCAGCGGCCGCACCATCCCGCGCTTCTTCCACTACAAGCGCATCGCCATGTTCGGTATCACCTTCGCGATCCTGTGCATCGGCGTGCTCAGCGCCATTGCGGGCCAAGCTTCGCTGCTCGAAGTCGAGATCCTGACGACCTTGATCGGCATCGGCACTGGAACGACTTTTCCGGTCAGCACGGTTTCGGTCCAGAACGCGGTCGACCGCGCGCATCTCGGCGTCGCGACCGGGGTGCTGACGTTCCTGCGTTCGCTAGGCGGCGCGCTCGGCGTCGCAATGCTCGGCGCCGTTGCGCTCGGCTACGGCTTGCCTTTAGCCGCCGAGGGCTCGCTCACCCGCATCGAGGTCACCTCGGTGACGCCGTTCGTGATGATCTTCCTTACCGCCGGCATCACGCTTGTCCTGGCGCTCCTCGCGTTGGCGTTGATGCCGGAAAAGCCGTTACGCGGGCCAGGCTGAGCATTCGGCGCCGGTGCTCTCGGAGTAGCCGCGCGGCCTTTTTGAGCCAAGCTGCCAGAGCAATTCAGCGACCGGCAGAGCGCTGAGGTGCTCTGCCATTTGTTTCACTCGTGGACGCCGAGCTTCTTCTGGAGGCTGGTCGACGAGGTCGTGTACTGGAAAACAATGCGCTCGCCGGGGCTGATGATGCGCTTGGCCGCCTGCGCCATCAGAGCGACCTCGTGGAAGCCCGACAGGATCAGCTTCAACTTGCCCGGATACCAGTTGATGTCGCCGACGGCGAAGATACCGGGGACCGACGTCTGGAATTTCTCGGTGTCGACCGGGATAAGGTTCTCATGCAGGTTCAGCCCCCATTCGGCGATCGGCCCGAGCTTCATGGTGAGACCGAAGAACGGCAGCATGCGGGTGCAGGGCACCTCGATATCGCCATCCGGGCCGCCCTTGATGGTCGCGGATGAAAGCCGGCCATCGGCGCCCGCAAGGCCGCTCACCTGACCGACAAGGAATCGCAGCTGCTTCATCTCCTGCATGGCATACATCTTGTTGACGCTGTCGGGCGCTGCCCGGAACTCCGGGCGCCGGTGGACGAGCGTCACGCTCTTCGCGACCGGCTGCAGGTTGAGCGTCCAGTCGAGCGCCGAGTCGCCGCCGCCGACGATGACGAGGTCATGGCCGCGGAAATCCTCCATGCGCCGGACGGAGTAGAAGACGCTCTTTCCCTCATAATCCTCGACACCAGGGATGGGCGGGCGCTTGGGTTGGAACGAACCGCCGCCTGCGGCAATCACCACCACCTTGGCCTCGAACACCTCGTTTTCATCCGTGGTGACGCGGAAGCTGCCGTCCTCGAGCTTTTTGAGGCTCGAGACCATCCGGTTGAAGGTGAACCCCGGCTTGAACGGATGTATCTGTTCCATGAGCTTGTCGACCAGCCCCTGCGCCGTGATGATCGGCCAGCCGGGAATGTCGTAGATCGGCTTTTCCGGGTAGAGCTCGGCGCATTGCCCCCCGGGACGGTCGAGAATGTCGATCAGATGGCACTTCATGTCGAACAGGCCGAGCTCGAACACGGCGAACAGACCGATCGGCCCCGCCCCGACAATGAGTACGTCCGTCTTGATCGTGTCCGTCATCAGCTCCGCCCCATTTTGGGAATGGTGGGGACAGTGCATGAGCTATGGCCTGCTGCCAAGCGGCCACGGGCAAAATTGGAAAATGGAGAGTTGGCTCAGCCCTGGCGCTCGGGCACGCGCACGACAAGCCCGTCGAGCGCGTCGCGCACCTTGATCTGGCAGGACAGGCGCGAGTTCGGCTGGACGTCATAGGCGAAGTCCAGCATGTCCTCTTCCATCGCCTCGGGCTCCCCGACCTCCGCGATCCAGGCCTCGTCGACATAAACATGGCAGGTCGCGCAGGCGCAGGCGCCGCCGCATTCGGCCTCGATGCCGGGCACCGCGTTGCGGATCGCGTTTTCCATGACGGTCGAGCCGTTCTCGGCTTCCACGTCGAATCGAGTGCCGTCATTGGCGATGAAAGTCAGCTTGGTCATTTGTCACCTGAAGGAGTCGCAGCCGAGATAATCACTCCGCCGCACAAGTCAACTGCGGCAGGAAAACGCCACCAAATGACGTTTTTCGGAAGATGGCTGTTCGCCGACGCGTCGCCCGAATCCTCCCGGCGCGATGCTTCAGCGGCTGATGGCGGCGATGAAATCCCGCACTTCGTCGATCAGCATGCCGAGCTTCTTCAGGGTGCGGGTGTCCTCGGGCTGCTTTTCGATGGCTGCGGCGCATTCGGCGACGGCAAAGGCACCGATGCCGCGCGCCGAGCCTTTCAGGCTGTGAGCTAGGAGCACACGTTCCCTGGCATCGGCGTCGAGGATCTTGTCACGCACCGAAAGCGCCTGCTGCACGAACAGCGCCAGCACTTCCTGTTCGAGCGCGCGATCGTCCATCGTCTGCCGCGCCAAATGGGCCAAATCCACAGGTCGCGACCCTGCCGTTCCCGACACGTCTCCGCCGGGCATGGAAAACGCGATTCCACTTTCGCCACGCATACGCACTGCAACTCCTAAAAAGGCGGCTGGCGCCCAAAAAAATAGGCGATCCGCGTCGCCATCGGGTTAACGGCTACCGGGGAAAAATGTTGTCACAGAGGCAGCCAAATCACGCTTGCGTTAACCTTATATTTAAAGTTTTACGTATCGCCCGGAATGCATGTTTTCTTTACCCCTGTGTGTCATTACGATACGAACGTCCATTTTCAGCCTCCTGTCTGGGACCAGACAAGCCAGAATCAGGCCAAAATCATAAGTCCCGCGGCAGCTAGTACAGGGTAGCGAAGGCATGGCTAAGAAACCGACGACGACGAAATCCCTCGAGAGCGACGTAGCCGCGGAACGGGAAAAGGCGCTTGACCTTGAGCTCAACGGCGACGAAGGCGGCCTCGACATGGCGGCGTCGATGGAAGATCTCGAAGCCCAGATTTCGGCGGCCGCGGACGAATTGGCGCGCGAAGGCCGCAGCCAGAGAATCGAGCCGGCAAATGAGCCTCAGGCCGCAAAGGCGGCACCCCAGCCAAAGCCGGCGGAGCTGCGCCCGGTCGAATCGCGCGCTTCGCAGCCAGCCGGTTTCACGCCGGCCCCTGCCGGTTTCACACCGGCAAATGATGACCGCCAGAAGGATTACCGGACGCTTCTGCATGGCCTCAACCGGCGCGCCTCGAGCACCGTCTACTGGGTCGTAGCGTTCATTTCGCTTGCGTGGATCGCCGGCGCCGGCGGCGTTGCCAACCTGCTGTTCGGCCCGAGCATCTGGAAGATCCGCACCTTCGATCAGTTCTTCGCCCGCCCCGAGCTGATCGGCCTGGCGGTCGCGGCGATCATCCCGGTCATCCTGTTCTGGGCCTTCGCGGCCATGATCCGGCGCGCCCAGGAAATGCGCATTGCCGCGCAATCGATGACCGAAGTGGCCTTCCGCCTCGCCGAGCCGGAGAACCTTGCCCAGGACCGCGTCATGATGATCGGTCAGGCCGTGCGCCGCGAGGTGGCGGCGATGGGCGAAGGCATCGAGCGCACGCTGGCGCGCGCCGTCGAGCTCGAAACGCTCGTCCACAGCGAAGTCAGCCAGATCGAGCGCTCCTATTCCGAGAACGAGGCTCGCATCCGCTCGCTGGTCGACGGCCTCGGCAGCGAGCGCGAGGCAGTCGTCACCCACGCCGAGCGCGTGCGTGCCTCGATCGCCGGCGCCCATGAGACGCTGCGCGACGAGATCGGCTCGGCCAGCGACATCATTCGCGACTCGATCCTCAACGCCTCGACCAAACTGTCGATGACGATCAACAATTCCGGCGACACGCTGATCGATCGCATCAACGAAAGCTCGATGTCGATCTTCGATTCGGTGGAAACCCGGCTCGATACGATCACCGACCGCCTGTCGACCTCGGGCGAGGCCTTCGCCAGCCTGCTCGACACCCGCATCGCCAAGCTGACCGACACGACCGACGGCCTCACCCGCTCGCTGACCGACCTGCTGGATGACCGCACCACCGGCATGGTCTCGCTGCTCGGCGGCGCTGCACGCACGCTCAACTCCGAGTTCGAAGCAAGCCTCAACGGCATCGAGCGGACGCTGGCCGAGCGCGGTCAGGCGCTGATCAGCGAGTTCCAGACCCGCGCCGAGGCGCTCGATACCGGCACCCAGAAGCTCAATGCCGCGCTCGAGGCACGCGCCCGCCAGATCAACGAGACGCTGGTCGAGCGAGCGCGCGAGATCGCCAGCACCTTCGCCGAGAGCAAGGACACGCTGTCGGCGATGATCGATCAGGGCAAGACCCAGATCGGCGCCGATATGGCCGACATCGTGTCGTCGACCTCCTCCATGCTCGAAGCGCGCGCCACCGATTTCGCCGGGCGCATGGAAGCCGCCCGCCACGTCGTGTCGCGATCGTTCGACGCCGACATCCAGCGGCTCGCCGACGCTCGCGCCGGCATCGACGAGGCCATCGAAGACCACAGCCGGAAGCTGGCCGAAAGCAGCCAGCGTATGGCGGCTGCCATGCAGGAGGATCTCGCGAAATTCGCCGAGAGTCGCGCCGGCATCGACGACGCCGTGGCCAATCAGGTCCAGAAACTGGCCGAGGGCCGCGGCCTGATCTCTCGCGCGCTGGAAGATGACCTGCGCAAGGTCAACGAGGCGCACGCTGCCATCGACGCTTCGCTGGGCAGCCACCTCGAACAGCTCGAAGAGGGTCGCAACCGCCTGTCTCAGGCCTTGAACGAAGACTCCGGCAGACTCGTGCAAGCCCGTACAATGATTGACGAAATGGTCGCCGGCCATGTCGGCAAGCTGGCCGAGGGCCGCAACATCCTAGCGCGCGCGCTGGAAGCCGATCTCGGCAAGCTGCAGGACAGCCGAGCCTCGATCGATGGCCTGGTCGCCGGCCAGGTCGAGAAGATCGCCGAAGGTCGCGCCGTGCTCGCCAAGGCGCTTGAGACCGACATCTCCGGCATAAGGAACCTGATCGAGACCCATTCGGCCAAGCTCGCGGAAGACAGGGGCGAACTCAGCCGCGCGCTGGAAGGCGACCTGAGCGGCATCCGCAGCCTGATCGACAGCCATGCCGGCAAGCTCGTCGAGGACCGCAGCCTGTTGTCGCAGACGCTGGAATCCGACCTCGCCAAGTTGGCCGAGAGCCGCGCCTCGATCGACGGTCTTGTCGCCGGCCAGGTCGAGAAGCTCGCCGAAGGGCGCGATATCCTCAAGCGCGCCCTCGAAGCGGACATCAATACCATCAGGGGTGCCATCGCGGGACATTCCGACAGGGTGCAGGAGGAACGGGCGCAACTGTCGAAGGCCCTGGAGGCCGACCTGCAGACGGTCGGCGGCGCAATCTCCGACCACCAGAACCGGCTTGTCGAGGACCGCGCGGTGCTGTCGAAGTCGCTCGAGGACGATTTGGCCAAGTTGGCCGAGAGCCGCTCCAGCATCGACGGCCTGGTCGCCGGCCAGGTCGAGAAGCTGGCGGAAGGCCGCGACATCCTCAAGCGCGCGCTGGAAGCGGACCTCAACACCATTCAGGGCGCCATCGTCGATCATTCGCAAAAGATCACCGACCATCGCGCCGAGCTTTCACGCGCCCTCGATGCCGACATGGCCAACGCCAGCGGCCTCATGCAGACCCACGCCGACAGGCTCTCGCAGGACCGCTCGGCACTGTCCAAGGCCTTGGAGGACGATCTCGCCAAGCTCGCCGAGAGCCGCTCCAGCATCGACGGCCTGGTCGCCGGCCAGGTCGAGAAGCTCGCCGAAGGCCGCGACATCCTCAAGCGCGCCCTGGAGGCGGATCTCGCCAAGCTCGCCGAGAGCCGCGCCTCGATCGATGGCCTCGTCGCAGCCCAGGTCGAGAAGCTTTCGGAGGGCCGTGATGTGCTCACGCGTGCTCTCGAGGCGGATCTTGCCAAGCTCGCCGAGAGCCGCGCCGGTATCGATGGCCTGGTCTCCGGCCAGGTGGAGAAGCTCGCCGAGGGCCGCGATATCCTCAAGCGTGCGCTCGAAGCCGACTTGCAAAAGCTGGCGGAAAGCCGCTCGGAACTCGACGGCATCATTGCCGGCCATGTCGGCAAGCTGTCCGAAGGGCGCGACACGCTGGCTCGCGCCCTGGAGGACGATCTCGCCAAGCTTGCCGAGGCACGCGAGGACGTCGATCGTTCGGTGTCCGGCCACATCGACCAGATCGCTGCCAAGAGCAGCGACATTTCGGCGGCGATCGCGAGCACGCTTTCAGCAGGCAGACCGGTATCATCGAAGAGCGCGCCGGCACCATGGAGCGTGCATTGTCGACCGGCGTCGACAACGTCCGCGGCGTGCTGGAGAAGACCGCCGTCTTCGTTGCCGGCGCGTTGCGCGACAAGGTCATGGAAATCACCAGCACGCTGCACGAGCAGGCCGGGGCCGCCTTCAGCGATGCCGACCGCAAGATCGCCGAACGCGCCGAGCAGACGTCGGCCGCGCTGCTTGCCAGGGCCGAGGACATCGCCAACGCCTTCGAGGCGGCCGACCGCCGCCTGCACGAGCGTGCGCAGGACACGTCCAGCATGCTGATGGCCCGCGCCGACGATGCGTCCAATTCGCTCATGGCCCGCGCCGAGGAAACCGCCGACAAGCTGGCGGCGCGCGCCGGCGAGATCGCCGGCACTTTCGACGCCGCCGACCAGAAGCTGGTCGCTCGCGCGGTCGAAACGGCGCAGTCGCTGGCGGCGCGCGCCGGCGACATCCTGCGCAACTTCGAGGGCGCCGACGAGCGGCTGAGCATGCGCATCACCGAATCGGCCGAGGCGCTGGCCGCACGCGCCTCCGACCTCGGCCGCATCTTCGACGCCGCCGACCAGCATCTGATCTCGCGCATCGCGGAAGGTTCGGAAGCGCTTTCGTCGCGGGCGTCTGAAATTGCCCGCATCTTCGACGATGCCGACAGCCGCCTGGTGTCGCGCATCGCCAGCAGCAGTTCGACCATCGGCGAACATACCGACGCCATTGTCGGCGCATTCGCGGCCACCGAGCAGCGCGTCGCCGATCGTGCTCGCCAGACCGGCCAGGAGCTCGCCGTCCACGCCCGCGAGATCGAGCAGGCGCTTGCCGGCGCCGACGAGCGCCTGGCATCGAGCGCGGCCGCGGCCGCTACCCGTGTCGAGGAGCAGGTGACGAGCGTCGAGAGCCGCCTCGCCCACACCGCCGAAACGATGGGCCAGAAGCTCAGCGAGCAGGTATCGAGCGCCGAGGCGCAGCTCATCTCGCGCGCCAACGTCATCGCCGAAACCTTCACCGCCGTCGGCCAGCATATCGGCCAGAGCACCAACGAGGCGGCAAAGACCATCGGCGCCAATACCCGCGAGCTCAACACCATGCTTGCGGCGCGTTCGGCCGAGATGTCGAAGATCCTCGACGAGACGGCGCGTCCTCTGGTCGAGCGCTTCGCCCAGGGCGGCTCCGAACTGCAGAAAAACATGGAAGAGGTCACCGAGCGGGCGACCGAGAAGCTGCGCAGCGAAAACGCGGCCCTCGTCAACGCGCTCGCCAGCCGCACGGCCGAGACGCTTTCGGCCGTCGAGGGCGCGCGCTCGACGCTGGCCGACAGCGTTGCCGACCTCATCGGCCGCATGTCCACCTCCAGCGCGCAGCTCGGTCAGCTGATCGACCAGGCGGCGGTCAACCTCGGTCAGGTCGAGGAACGCCTCACCGGCAGCACGCAAAGCTTCGCCACGACCACGGAAAAGGCGGCCCAGACCTTCGCCAGTTCGGCGCGCCTCGTCGATTCCAACACGACACGGCTCACCGATCTGTCGTCGGCGACGTTGCGCGAGGTTGCCTCGATCGCGACCAAGTTCGACGAGCACAGCCGCCTGCTGTCGAGTGCCTCGGCTCTGCTGAGCTCCGCTCAGAGCAATCTCGAGCACACGCTGGAGCGGCAGTCCTCGCTGGAAGACCTCGCCGTCGGCCTGGTCAAGAAGTCGGAAGACCTCGAGAAAGTGATGCGCTCGTTCGAAAGCCTGGTGGGCAAGACGATGCAGAATGCCGAGGGCCGGACGATGGAATCGGCGGAGAAGATCCGCACGGCCATCGCCGAGGTCGTCGATTCGGCGACGCGGCGCTTTGCCGATGCCACCGAGGAGATGCGGCGCACCGCGGGCTCGATCAAGAGCGAGCTGGACCTCACCCGCGCCGAGCTCAAGAAGGGCGTGATCGAGATGCCGGAGGAGGCCAAGGAATCGACCTCGGCCATTCGCCGTGCCGTCTCCGAGCAGATCAACGCGCTCAAGGAACTGTCTGACATCGTTGCGAAATCCGGCCGCAGCGGCAGCAGCGAGACCGGCGAGCCCCGCAGCCTGCGCCCTGCACCGCAGGCGCCGGACCGTCCCGCCGAACAGCCGCTGCGCCGTCCGCCTGCGCCGCAGCCTCAACCGCAGCCGGAGCGTCGCTCGCCGCAGGCACCGCTCGCCGAGACGACGCTGCGCGGTACGCTCGATCTCGAGCGTCCCGCGGAGGCGCCGCGGCGCGACCCGAATGGCCGCACACAGCAGGGCGGCTGGGTGCGCGATCTTCTGACCAACGCTTCGCGCGAAGAAAACCTGAAGCCGGCCGCCCCGGCGGAAGCGCCGCGCGCGGCCCCTGCCCAGCGTTCGCCGCTGCATGTCATGGAGTCGCTCAATTCGCTGTCCGTCGACATCGCGCGCGCCATCGACCATGACGCCTCGATCGAATTGTGGAACCGCTATCGCCGCGGCGAGCGCGACGTCTTCACGCGCCGGCTCTACACGCTGAAAGGCCAGCAGACCTTTGACGAGATCCGCCGCAAGTATCAGGCCGAGGCCGAGTTCCGCGCCGCTGTGGACCGCTACTGCGACGACTTCGAGAAGCTGCTCAAGGATGTCTCGCGCAACGACCGCGACAACATCATGGCGCAGACCTATCTGACGTCGGACACCGGCAAGGTCTACACCATGCTTGCTCACGCCAGCGGCCGTCTGCACTGAGCCGGCTGTTAGCGAGTAACAAAAAAGGCGGGACAAGCTCCCGCCTTTTTGTTTGTCCGAACGGCATGCCTGTGACCTGAGC
The DNA here is from genome assembly GCF_003952485.1 of Mesorhizobium sp. M1E.F.Ca.ET.045.02.1.1. Taxonomy (NCBI): domain Bacteria; kingdom Pseudomonadati; phylum Pseudomonadota; class Alphaproteobacteria; order Hyphomicrobiales; family Phyllobacteriaceae; genus Mesorhizobium; species Mesorhizobium sp. M1E.F.Ca.ET.045.02.1.1. Next base: position 5,231,821 of record NZ_CP034447.1, on the reverse strand, counting down.
AGCGATAGATATCGTCGCCGACGCCTCATGCCAGGGGAACGACAGCCTCAGCGACCCGGATGGAGTCCCATCAGATCACCGAGTCCGTCCAGCGGACGATGTCCTTCGCCGCCTGGCCGAAGGCGTTGTCCAGCGCGCCGACAAAGGCGGCGTTGCCGCCGCCGGAGACCGGCGCGCTCGCGGTGAAGCTCTTGGAGGCGCGCACCTCGCCATTGCGGTCGTTGAGGATGCGCACGAACAGGTCGACATCGGCATGTTCGCCGCCGTCGACGCGGACTTCGAAGGAGCGGACCTCGACGATGATCTGATAGTCGATCGCCAGCCCCTCGCCCGGCTTGCCGACGCCGGCAAAACTGCCGGAACGCTGGAAGGTCTCGGCGAGCCTGGCCTGCACGATCAGCGGCAGGCGATCCGCCCATTGCGCGCCCTTGAGGAACTGGATCGACTGGTCGGACGGCCTGATGACGATGTTCTGGCTGTCCAGCGCCTTCAGCGCAGAAGGCTGGGCGATCAGGATCTGGCGGCGGCTATGGCCGTGCATGTCGACCGCCGGAGCAGAAAGCTCGAACGTATCGAGCGGCGCCGGCTTGCCTCCCAGCGCCGCGCATCCGGCAAGCGCAAGCGCGAGCGCCGCGGCGGCAACCGACTTCAACCCTCTCACCGACTTCACGCGCGATCCCCATTGTCCCCGGATCTGACGATCAACTTACAGCTGCAATCCATGTTCTTGGCTTTCGCGGCAGCCGAAGTCAACGCCGTGCCCTGCCGTCAAACTGACGAACCTCACCCTCGCCGCCCGTCAGAATGCGCTGCGGGTTGCGGCTGAGGTCAGTCACCGCTTCCTCGATGCGGTTGATCGAGCGCCGGCTGTCCTGAACCAGCGCCTCGACATTCTGCAGCCCCTGGCCGGAGAAGCGCGCCAGATTGTCGGTGATGGTGCCAAGCCGCGCATTCAGCGTATCGGCGACCTGCTTGAAGGATTTCAGCGTCGCCCTGGCGTCGGCCATCACGCCGTTGGCCTCGCCGGATCCGAGAAGCTTGTCGACCTTGGCGAGGATGCCGTCGACGCGCACCGAGGCATCGTTGAGGCGCTGCGAAAGCTGGCGTGCGTTCTTGATGGTATCGTTGATATCGTCGGAGCGGTTGGCGATCTTGTCGGTGACCTTGGCGATGTCAGCGGCCGCCCTGTTGGCGCTGTCGCTGGCCTTCTGGATGTTGGCGAGCGCCGTGCGGACATCCGCGGGATCGATCCCATCGAGCACGTTGTCGACTTTGGCCAGGGTGCCTTGCGTCTGCTTGGCGAAGTCGTTGATCGAGCCGACCGCCGTATTAACGTTGTCGATGGTCGTGTCGAACTGCTTCGACGTTTCCTTCAGGTTCGCCGTGACCGTGTCGACATTGGCGACGATGCTCTTGATCTTGTCCTTGTCGACGGAGTTGAGCAGTCCTTCCGCGGCCTTCAACGTGCTGTCGAGCCTGCCTGACACGTTCTGCAATTGATCCGAGAGCGAGCTCACGGCGGACAGGAACTTGTCGATGCCGTCCGAATTCTTAGCCAGCGCGTCGGAGAAGGTCTCGACGTTCTTGACGGTCTGCGTCAGCGGGCCGCGAACGTCCTTGGTGAAGCCCTCAAGATCTGAGAGCACCTTGTCGGCGCGAGTGAAGATGTTCTGCGCCGTCTGCAACAGGTTGGTCACGGCCGAAGGATTGGCGACGATCTCGGGGACCCTGCCCTCCTTCTCCGCCTCGTCGAGCAGCTTGGCTTCCTTGGGATCCGCGCCCCTGAGCTCGATATTGGCCTGACCGGTGAGGCCCGCGAGCCCGATATCGGCCTGCGTCGACTTGGTGATCGGCGTCATGCGGTCGATCTCAGTGTCGGCGATAGCGACGGTCGGATTGTCGACGTCGATATAGACACGCTTGACGTCGCCCACCTTGACGCCGTTGAAGAGCACGAAGCTGCCGCGGCCAAGGCCCGAAGCCGAGCCAGGAATGCGCACGCGCAGAAGCGTCGTCTCGCCCCTTTCGCCGATCGCAGCGGTCCAATAGACGAAGGCGAAGGCCGCGAGGATCGCAGCCAGTGTGAAGATGCCGACAATGACGTAGTTGGCTCTGGTTTCCATTGCCCCACTTATGGCTAAGCACGCGCCGCAAGATCAAGTTGCCGGGCACGTTTTCCGCGGAAATAGGATTTGACCCACGGCTCCTCGCTCTTCAGCATGTCGTCGATCGTGCCTTCGACCAGCACCCTCTTCTTGCCGAGCACCGCCACGTGGTCGCAGGCGGTGAACAGCGTGTCGAGGTCGTGCGTGACCATATAGACCGTCAGATCCATCGTATCGCGTAGCTTGACGACCAATTCGTCGAATTCGGCCGCGCTGATCGGATCGAGGCCCGAAGTCGGTTCGTCGAGAAAGACGATGTCCGGGTCGAGCGCCAGCGCGCGCGCCAGAGCCGCGCGCTTGATCATGCCGCCCGAAAGCTCGGAGGGGAATTTCTGCGCCGCGTCGGGCGGCAGCCCGACCAGTTCGACCTTGAGCATGGCGAGCTCGTCCATCAGCTTCTTCGGCAGGTCGAGATATTCGCGCATCGGCACCTGCACGTTTTCGAGCACCGTCAACGCCGAAAACAACGCCCCGTGCTGGAAAAGAACGCCAAGGCGCATGTCGATGCGAAGGCGCTCGGCGTCGCTTGCCTTGTCGACGTCGACGCCGAACAGCCTGATCGTGCCCGATTGCTTGGGCATCAGCCCGAGGATCGTGCGCAGCAAGACCGACTTGCCGGCGCCCGAGGCGCCGACGAAGCCCAGGATCTCGCCGCGCTTGATGTCGAGGGAAAGCTTGTCGAGGATCAGCTTGTCCTCGATGGCAACGGTGACGTCCCGCACCGAAAGCACGATTTCGCTCTCATCCGCGTTCTGCGTCCTCTTGACCCCGTTGCCGCTCGCGACTGCCATCTCAGAACTCGATCGCTGCGTAGAACATGGCGAAAAGCCCGTCGAGGATGATGACGACGAAGATCGACTTCACCACCGAGGCGGTAACGTGCCGGCCGAGCGACTCGGCGCTGCCGCCGACCTTCATGCCTTCCACTGAAGCAATGGTGCCGATGATCATGGCCATGAACGGCGCCTTGATCAGCCCGGAGAAGATGGTGCTGAGGTCGATGGCGACGCGCAACCGATCGATGAAGGCAGCGGGGGGGATATCGGAGTAAAGCCAGGCGGCGACGATGCCGCCGCCAAGCGCCGCGAAATTGGCGATGATCGTTAGGCATGGCAGCGCGATCACCAGGGCGACGAGCCGCGGAAACACCAGAACGCCGATCGGATTGAGCCCGATCACCTTCAGTGCGTCGACCTCTTCGCGCATCTTCATCGAGCCGATCTCTGCGGTGATGGCGCTTCCCGAGCGGCCGGCGAGCATGATCGCGGTCATCAGCACGCCGAGCTCGCGCAGGATCAGCACGCCGACGAGATCGACGACGAAGATATCGGCGCCGAAATAGCTGAGCTGATAGGCGCCCTGCTGCGCGACGATCGCCCCGACGATCGCCGACATCAGCACCACCACAGGGATGGCGCCGACGCCCATGCGGTCGATCTGATTGAAGATCGCGGCCGGATTGACGGCATGGCCACGCCCGAGCTTCATCTGCGCGCCGCGAATGGTGGCGCCGAGGATGTTCATCGAAGCAATGAAATCGTCGCGCATCTCGTAGACGCGGCGGCCGACCAGTTCCAGCGCGCGCATGATGATGTTGGGCGGCCCGGCCGGTCCCGATTCGGGTTCGCGCCGCACCGCGTCGCCGACGGCGCCAAGCAGGATCGAGGCGATCTCGCTCTGCCCCTGCACGTGGACTTCGACGCCCTTCTTCTCGAAGGCGCTGGCCAGCCGATCGATCAGCCAGGCGCCCGCCGTATCCATCTTCTCGATATGCGAAAGATCGAGCATCAGCTGCTTTGCGCCGCTGCGCTTCTCGATCCTGCGCATCTCGGCGTCGACCGATGCCACGGTCCGCGTCGTCCAGACACCGGAAAAAGCGCAGCCGAGCACGCCGCCTTCCTCGCCGACGGCGATGCGCGGCTGGTGATTGCCTTCACCGGCAGGCGTGCGGCTTGCGTCGCGTTTGCGGATGGTCAACATGGCGTCCTGTTTAGCGTGACGGAACTGGCGTGTCGATTTGCCGGCAGACCGGTGTCGCACAGCCGGAGAAGAAAAATATGGCGCGTGTCATTTCGGTCGAGGCCGAGCGGTTCCCGATCGCGGGCACCTTCACCATCTCGCGCGGCTCGAAAACCGAGGCGGAAGTCATCACCGTGGCGATCGGCGACAATGGGCATGTCGGGCGCGGCGAATGCGTTCCCTACAAGCGCTATGGCGAGACCATGGAGGGTGTGCGCGCCGCAATCGAGGCCATGCGTGGCAGGATTGAGGGTGGCATCGACCGAGCCGCCCTGCTCGCGGCCATGCCGGCCGGCGCGGCACGCAACGCGATCGACTGTGCCCTGTGGGATCTGGAGGCAAAGCTCAGCGGCAGTCCGGTAGCGGACGCGATCGGCGCCGCCTCGCCAAAGGTGCTGGAAACCGCCTACACACTGTCGCTCGGCGCACCTGAAGCGATGGCCGCGCAGGCTAGCGCCAACGCCTCGCGGCCACTGCTCAAGGTCAAGATCGGCGGTGACGACGACTTGGCGAGAATACGCGCCGTGACGGAGGCCGCCCCGCGGAGCCGTATCATCCTCGATGCAAACGAGGGATGGACCGACGACAACATCGAGGCCAACCTCGCCTTTGCCGCCAGGCAAGGCATCGCGCTCATCGAGCAGCCGCTTCCTGCCGGCCGCGACGGCATCCTGCGCGAAATCGCGCATCCGGTGCCGATCTGCGCCGACGAAAGCGTGCATGAGGCAAAGGACCTCGATTCGCTTGTCGGCCTCTATGACGCCGTCAACATCAAGCTAGACAAGTCGGGCGGCCTGACGGAAGCGCTCAGGCTTCGCGAACGCGCCCAGGAACTGGGTTTCGGCATCATGGTGGGCTGCATGGTCGGCACGTCGCTCGCCATGGCGCCGGCTGTCTTGTTGGCTCAAGGCGCCGATTTCGTCGACCTCGACGGGCCGCTGCTGCTTGCGCGCGACCGCGATCCTGGCCTCGTCTACCAGGGATCGCTGGTGTCACCGCCTGACCGGGCGCTGTGGGGTTGAGCGCGCGGCGAGCCCGATCAACGCAAGGCCAATGATCGCGATCGGAATCATGGCCAGGAAGCCATCGACGCCGAAGCGATCGTAGAGCGGGCCGGAGGCCAGCGTCACCGCGGCCATGAAGAAGCCGTTGAAGAAATAGGCGATACCTTGCGCGGCACCCGTGCGCTCTTCGGAAACCGTTTCGCCTATCATCTTCTGCAGGCCGATCAGGACCATTGCAACCGACACCGAATGCAGCGTCTGGACGCCGAAGAAGCCGGCGACGCCCAGGCCAAGCGGCCAGACCAGCGGAAAGGCGATCCAGCGCACGATCGAGCCGATGCCGGCGATCAGCATAACTTTCACGACCGTGACAGATGCGAAAATACGGTTGAAGAACAAGAACATGCAGACTTCCGACACCACGCCCCAGGCCCACAGCAGGCCGACAACGGAATCGCTGATGCCGATCGACTTCCAGTAGATCGACACGAAGCCGTAGAGAAAGGCGTGGCTGGCGGTGATGATCCCGACACCGAGCGTGAAATAGAGGAAATAGGCGTTGAAAAGGCTCGGGGCCGAATGCTGGATGTCGGCCGCCGACAGCGGCGATGCCTTGCGGGGCCGTCCCATGCGCGGCGCAAACAGCGCAGCAACAAGTGCCGCGGCAATGGCCACGAAGATGATCGCCGGCACAGCCTCAGCTCCGGTCACCGCGAGGATGAAGCCGCCAACCACATTGGCGCAAAGATAGGAGATCGAGCCCCATTTGCGCATGCCGGTGTAGTTGGAGCCGAAGCGGCGCACGCCCGACAACGCCAGCGAGTCGGCCAGCGGCGAATGCGGCGTCCAGACGATCGTCAAAACGAGCGACACTGCGAGCACGATCGCATAGGTGGCCGGCAGGAAATAGCCGGCCGAAATGATCATCGATGCCGCAACCAGCGCGATATAGACGTCGGTCCGGTCCTTCGCCCGGTCGGCAAGCGCGGTCAGCATCGGCGTCGTCACGACGCGCAGGAACATCGGCGCGGCCAGGATGACGGCGATCTGTTCGGCGTGAAAACCTTTCGCCTGCAGCCAGAGCGGGAAATAGGGCAGATGCGTGCCCTGCGACACGAACAAGGTCGCGAAGATCAGGCTCATGCGCAGTTCGAAATGGCTGGGCTTGACGAGTTGCTCAGGCGAAAGCGGCGGCAGCGACATGAATCGATCCAATTACGCTGCATTCGACGGCCCGCAACGCGTTTCGATCCCTATCATGCGGTAAGTCCCGGCGGAACTGCCTGGACCAATCGACCAGGCTAAAGCCGTTGAAAGACAAAGAATGCCGAGCCCGAGGCACGTTTGCGCCTCGGGCCTGCCGTCGTTCGACTCAGCTTTGGAAGTAAGTCGGCTGGTCGATATCCGCGATCAGCCCTAGCTGGGTCGGCTCCCAACCCAGTTCCTGCCGGGTCAGCGCGCTCGAGGCCTCGTTGTCGATCGCCGAGAAATGCGCGAACCAGCCGAAATGTTCGGCGGATTCCTCCCGGCTTTTGCTGACCACCGGCACACCGAGTCTGCGGCCGATGACGCCGGCGATCTCGCGGAACGGCACGCCCTCCTCGGCGACGGCGTGGTAGCGCGCGCCGCCGCGGCCCTTTTCCAGCACCAGCCTGTAGAGCCTGGCGGCATCGAGCCGGTGCACGGCGGGCCAGCGGTTGAGACCCTCGTCCGTGTAGATCGAGGCACCCTTCTCGCGGGCAATGCCGATCAGGATCGGAACGAAGCCGTGATCGCCAACACCATGCACCGACGGCGGCAGGCGAATGATCGACACGCGCACGCCCTTCTCGGCCGCGGCATGGGCGGTCTGCTCCGAGACCCTCGGGATCGCTGGATTGGATGCAGGCGAAACGTCTTCGGTCGCGATGCGGCCGGGCCGGACCAGTCCGATGCCGGAAGTGACGATCAGCGGCCGGTCGGAGCCCGCAAGCTCCGTGCCCATCGCCTCGATGGCACGCCGGTCGGTTTCGCAGTTTTCCTTGAACTTCGAAAAATCGTGGTTGAAGCCGCTTCACCGCGTCGATACGGCCGCGACCGCAGCGCGGTTGCCGCTTGAGTTCAGGAGGTGCTCAGGCGGCCTTGGCCGCCCTGCCCTTGAGGCCGGCGATATCGACGGGCACCAGCACATCCTTGCCGGCCGAGGATTCGGGCAGAACATGCGCCCAGGTCAGGATCTCCATGCGGCCGTCGAAATGCTCGACCACCGCCGTGCAGCTTTCCACCCAGTCGCCGGTGTTGATGTACCGCACGTCGCCATAGTCCTCGATCGCGGCATGGTGGATGTGGCCGCAGATCACGCCGTCGACATGCGAGCGCCGCGCTTCCTCGGAGAGGACGGTCTGGAACGAGCCGATGAAGTTCACCGCCTTCTTGACCTTGACCTTGGCCCAGGACGAGAACGACCAGTAAGGCAGCCCGAGCAGGTGGCGCAGCTTGGTCACGACGCGATTGACCAGCATCGCCGCGTCATAGGCATAGTCGCCGAGATAGGCGAGCCAGCGCTGGTTGTGCACCACCGTGTCGAACTGGTCGCCATGGATGACGAGCAGCCGCCTGCCGTCGGCCGTCTCGTGGACCGCGCGGTCGGCAACGACGATGCCGCCGAAATGCACGCCCTGGAACTGGCGGGCGAATTCGTCGTGGTTGCCGGCGATGTAGGTGATCGAGGCGCCCTTGCGCGCTTTGCGCAGCAATTTCTGCACGACGTCGTTGTGGCTCTGCGGCCAATGCCAGCTACGCCGCAGGCGCCAGCCGTCGACGATGTCGCCGACCAGATAGATGGTATCGGCATCGTGGTAGCGCAGGAAATCGATCAGGAAATCGGCCTTGGCCGCCTTCGACCCGAGATGCACGTCGGAAATGAACATGGTTCGGAAAGTGCGGGGTTCTGGACCGGACATCGCGATTTCCACCTTTCTTTCGCGTGCCTATGCCTCGATTCATGCAACAACCGTATGACGGTTGCGGTTGGTCCAGCCCAGGCGCTAGCTTGCCGCCCTCGAAAAAGGAGAAATCACCATGGATCTCGGTATTCGCGGAAAGAAGGCCATCGTCTGCGCCTCGAGCAAGGGACTGGGGCGCGGCTGCGCGATTGCGCTCGCCGAAGCCGGCGTCGACCTCGTCGTCAATGGCCGCAACGCCGAGCTTTTGGCGAAAACTGCCGCGGAGATCCGCGAGAAATACGACGTCAAGGTGATCGAGATCGCCGGCGACGTCTCGAAGCCCGACGTGCAGGGGGCGATCCTCGCCGCCTGCCCCGACCCCGACATCCTGGTCAACAACAATGGCGGCCCGCCGCGGCGCGATTTCCGCGAGCTCGACCGCGGCAAGATCCTCGAAGGCGTGACGCAGAACATGGTGACGCCGATCGAGCTGATCCAGGCGGTCATAGACGGCATGGCAAAGCGCGGCTTCGGCCGCATCGTCAACATCACCTCGCTGTCGGTCTATGTGCCGATCCCTGGTCTCGACCTGTCGTCGGGCGCCCGCGCCGGCCTGACCTCTTTCCTTGCCGGCGTGGCGCGCACGGTGATCGACCGCAACGTGACCATCAACAGCCTCCTGCCCGGCAAGCACGACACCGACCGGCTGCGCGGCCCGGATGAGGCAGGCACGCCGGAAGACCCGGCCGCGGCGGCGGCGCGCAAGGCCCGCATCAGCGCCGATGTGCCGGCCAAGCGCCTCGGCACGCCGGAGGAATTCGGCCAGATCTGCGCCTTCTTGTGCTCGGTCCATGCCGGCTACCTCACTGGCCAGAACATCCCGGTCGACGGAGGCCTCTACGTCAGCGCGTTCTGACTGAGTCAGCTCGCGGCCGCCGATAGAACTCGAGAGTCTTGTTACAACAGACTGAAATAACTCGATTATTTTAGCTTAAGCAATGAGAACGCCGATACCGTGATTTGGCGCCGCGAAGAATCGTCGCCGCATGTATCTGCCTGACGCAATTCCGGACGGAAAACCGTTTCACACTTTTCCTGGAATTGCTCTAAAAGGCTCGAAAGCAGGAAGCACAGGAGGGGCCGCGATGGACGGCGAGAGCAAGAAAACGGCCAGGTCGGACCTCGACGAGGCCGCGCTCTTCTTCCACAAGTACCCCACGCCCGGAAAGCTCGAAATCCAGGCGACGAAGCCGCTCGGCAACCAGCGCGATCTCGCGCTTGCCTATTCGCCTGGCGTCGCCGCGCCCTGCCTCGAGATCCGCGACGACCCGGCGACCGCCGCCGACTACACGGCGCGCGCCAATCTCGTCGGCGTCGTCTCCAACGGCTCGGCGGTGCTCGGCCTCGGTAATATCGGCCCGCTCGCCTCCAAGCCGGTCATGGAAGGCAAGGCGGTGTTGTTCAAGAAGTTCGCCGGCATCGACGTCTTCGACATCGAGATCGACGCGCCTGAAATCGAGCGCATGGTCGAGACGGTGGCCGCGCTCGAGCCGACCTTCGGCGGCATCAATCTCGAAGACATCAAGGCTCCCGAATGTTTCGAGGTCGAGGAGCGGCTGAAGGCCCGCATGGGGATTCCGGTCTTCCATGACGACCAGCATGGCACGGCGATCATTGTCGCGGCGGCGGTGCTCAACGGGCTCGAATTCGCCGGCAAGACGATTGCCGACATCAAGATCGTCACCTCCGGTGCCGGTGCCGCGGCGCTCGCTTGCCTCAACCTCCTGGTCTCGCTCGGCGCCAAGGTCGAAAACATCTGGGTCACCGACCGCTTCGGCGTCGCCTGGAAGGGCCGCGCCGAGGAGATGGACCGCTGGAAAGACCCCTATGTGAAGGATACGCAGGCGCGCACGCTGGCCGACGTCATCCCCGGCGCCGATGTCTTCCTCGGCCTCTCCGCTGCCGGCGTGCTGAAGCCTGAACTCCTGCAGCACATGGCGCCGAAGCCGCTGATCCTGGCGCTCGCCAACCCGACGCCGGAGATCATGCCGGAAGTGGCGAGGGCGGCGCGGCCGGACGCGATGATCTGCACCGGGCGTTCCGATTTTCCCAATCAAGTCAACAACGTGCTCTGCTTTCCTTACATCTTCCGCGGCGCGCTGGACTGTGGCGCCAGCGCCATCAACGAGGAGATGAAGATGGCCGCCGTGCGGGCAATCGCCGCCCTCGCCCGCGAAGAGCCCTCGGACGTCGCGGCGCGCGCCTATTCCGGCGAGACGCCGGTGTTCGGCCCGGATTTCCTGATCCCCTCGCCCTTCGACCCGCGCCTCATCCTGCGCATCGCGCCGGCGGTCGCGAAAGCCGCCTGCGATACCGGGGTGGCGACACGGCCGATCGCAGACTTCGCGGCCTATATCGACAAGCTCAACCGCTTCGTCTTCCGCTCCGGCCTGGTGATGAAGCCGGTCTTTTCTTCGGCCAAAGCCTCCAGCGCCAAGCGCGTCATCTATGCCGACGGCGAAGACGAGCGCGTGCTGCGCGCCGCGCAGGTGGTGCTGGAGGAAGGTATCGCCGAGCCTATCCTGATCGGCCGCCCGCATGTCGTGGAGGTTCGACTGAAGCGCTACGGGCTGCGCATCCGGCCGGGCGTCGATTTCGGCCTGATCAACCCGGAAGACGATCCGCGTTACCGCCACTATGTCGATCTGCTGATAGAACTCGCCGGCCGACGCGGCATTACGACGGAAGCCGCCCGCACCATGGTGCGCACCAACAATACGGTGATCGCGGCGCTCGCGCTGAAGCGTGGCGATGCGGATGCGATGGTCTGCGGGCTCGAAGGCCGCTTCGAGCGGCATCTGCGCAATGTCGCGCTGATCATCGGGCCGCGCCCCGGCGTCAAGGACCACGACCTGTCGACGCTCTCGATGCTGATTTCGCAGCGCGGCATCATTTTCCTGACCGACACCTATGTCACCATCGATCCGACGGCCGAGGAGATCGCCGAGATGACCGTCCTGGCGGCCGAGGAGATCAGGCGTTTCGGCATGGAACCCAAGGCCGCCCTGCTCTCGTTCTCGGATTTCGGTTCGCGCGACGCGCCGACCGCGCTCAAAATGCGGGAGGCCGCGGCGATCCTGGCGCGCATCGCGCCCGACCTGCAATGCGACGGCGAGATGCATGCCGATACAGCGCTGTCGGAACATCTGCGCCAGCGCGTCTATCCGCATTCGCGGCTGAAGGGTGAAGCCAATCTGCTGGTGTTCCCGAACCTCGATTCGGCAAACATCACGCTGACGGCGCTGCGCGCCATGATGGACGCGCTGCATGTGGGGCCGATCCTGCTCGGCACCGACAAGCCGGCGCATATCCTGACGCCTTCGGTGACCTCGCGCGGCGTGGTCAACATGACGGCTTTGGCGGTGGTCGAGGCGGCGCACAAGGCGCAGGCGATCGCCGATCTGGGTTGAGGACGCTCTGGCCGTAAACACCGATGATGCTTCATTGTAAGGTGGTTGCGGCCATCACGGCCTCACTGCCACGCTTCGACGTTCAAGCGCGAAAGACGAATGGGCAGATGCGAGGGTTGAATGAGCTTCGAACTAGCCATGCTCGCCGCAAGTTGCGTGCTCTGTTTCATTCACATCGTTCTCGCCTCGCATTCGGCGAGCTTCCAGCGAGGTTACCGCTGGACGGCCAGCGCCCGAGACGCCGAAGTCCCTCCGCTCACAGGTGTGGCAGGGCGCCTGGAAAGGGCACTGCGAAACTTCGTCGAGACATTTCCGGTGTTCGTGGCGGCGGTTTTTCTTGTTCACGCGGCTGCCCACGAGACCGCGCTCAGCAAGTGGGGAGCCGGACTCTATTTTTCGGCCAGGCTGGTCTATCTTCCGCTCTATGCATTCGGCGTTCCCCTGCTCCGCTCGCTCGTTTGGAACGTTTCGTTTGTTGGAATCGTTCTGCTTTTGCTGGCATCGGTGTGGCCCGACCTGCCTTTACTAGGGAACAGTTAACCACGAACACGGTAGCCTTCCGGCCACGGCAATCGGGGTTTCTGGCGGATGAAAGGATTGAAGCTGACGCATCTCGCGGCGCTGCTTGCGGCGCTGGCGGCGTCGGCTGTCGCCGTGACCGAGCCGCAGGCGGCCTCCCGCATGTGCCGCCAGCTCGAAGCCGAGCTTGCCGCCGCGCGCGGCGGTGGCGGCGAACCGGGCCTGATCCGCAAATATGACGACGCGATCGCGCGACAGCGCGAGCAGCTGGCGAAGGCGCGAAGCCGCGCCAGCGACGCCAATTGCGGCTTTACTCTGTTTTCGCGCAATGTCAGCCAATGCGCGGCGATCAATGCCTCGATAGAGCGCATGAACGCCAATCTCGACACCTTGCAGGCCAAGCGAGAGCGGCTGGCCGGCGGCGGCACGCGGCGCGACCGCAGCCGTATTCTTGCGGCGCTTGATGCCAATGGCTGCCGCGGCGACGAGGTCGCGCCGCGGCGCACGCCGATCGAAGAGGCTGCCCGCAACAATGGCGGCGGCAATCTTTTCGAGCAGCTTTTCGGCCGCGGCGATCAGGAGATCGAAACGCTCGACACGCCTGGAGTGGCCGATGCTCCGCCGGACGACCCCAGCGTCCGCAACATCCGCCGCGTCATAAACCAGCCGGACGGCATGGACCTGCCGAGGCAGAGCGGCGAGTTCCGCACGGTTTGCGTGCGCACCTGCGACGGCTATTTCTTCCCGATGTCGAACGCTGCCTCTTACGGCGATTTCGAACGCGATCAGAAGAATTGCGAATCGAGCTGCCCCGGCACCGAGATGCAGGTCTTCTACGCGCAAGGCATGGAAGATGATGCCGGCAACATGACCTCGTCGGTGACCGGCCAACCTTACAGCGAGCTGCCGACCGCCTATCTCTACAAGCAGGCCAACTACTCGCGGCCGCCGCAATGCGGCTGCAATGCCCAGGCCGGCAATTTTTCGATCATCGCCGGCAATCCGCCCAATCCCGAGCAGTCGCAGCCGGACAGCGAGGCGACGCCCTTCATGCCGGTGCCGGCCTCGAAGCCCGATCCCGGCGCCGACCCCGAAACGCTTGCCAATGCCGAAGGCGGGCTTGACCGCGAGGCGATCAAGCGCCTGACCACCAAGGCGCCGGTGTCGCCGGTTTCGGCTTTGCCGCCGGAACAGCGCAAGGTCAGGGTCGTCGGGCCAGCGTTCCTTCCCGACCCATCAGCGGCAATAGATCTGAAAGCTCAGGCCCAGAAGTCTGCCCAGTAAGCGCCAGCCTCAGAGGCATGAACAGCGGCTTGCCCTTGCGGCCCGTCGCTTCCTTGATCTTGCCGGTCCAGTCCTTCCAGACCGTGCCGTTCCAAGGCTCCTCAGGCAGAAGGTCGAAGGCTTGGTGGAGGAATTCGCGATCCTCGCTGGAAAATTCCGCCGGCTCTTGCGGACCGTCGGCGAGGATGCGCCACCAAGCGACCGCGTCGGACAAGCGGTCGATGTTGCCACGCACCGCCAGCCAGAAGCGCTCCGCGTCGTCGCCGGAAATGCCGAGCACCATCAGCCGGTCCCGCGCCTCGTCGAACGGCATGTGATGCATGAGGGCCCGGTTGAGCACGAAGAGCTCGTCGGGGTCGAACTTGGCGGCGGATTTGGACGTCGCGGCCGGGTCGAAATGGCCGGCGAGCTCGTTGAGGTCGTGCGTGGCCGTGACGTTTTCCGACGTGCCGACGAGCACGGCGAGCGAGGCGACCGCCATCGGCTCGATGCCGTCCTCGCGCAGGCTTTCGATCGACAGCGCGCCGGTGCGCTTCGACAGCCCCTCGCCCGAAACGGTGGTCAGGAGATTGTGATGGCCGAAGACCGGCGACTCGGCGCCGAGGGCCTGGAACAAGGCAATCTGCACACCGGTGTTGGTCACATGGTCGTCGCCGCGGATCACGTGAGTGACGCCCATCTCGATGTCGTCGACCACGGAAGGCAGGGTGTAGAGATAGGTGCCGTCCTCGCGCACCAGGACGGGGTCCGACAGCGAGGCGAGATCGACGGTCTCCTCGCCGCGCACAAGATCGTTCCAGTGCACCTCGGTCCGCTCCGGCTGCAGCGGATCGGTGGTGAAGTTCGGCAAAAGAAACCGCCAGTGCGGCCGGCGCCCGTCGGACTCGTATTCGGCCACCTGCTCCGGCGTCAGCGTCAGCGCCTCGCGGCCATAGACCGGCGGCTGGCCGCGCGTGCGGCGCACCTTGCGGCGCAGGTCGAGCTCCTCGGGCGTTTCGTAGCAGGCGTAAAGCACGCGCGCCGCCTTCAGCCGCTCCACCGCCGCATCGTAGATCTCGACGCGCCGCGATTGGTATTCGGTGGCGTCCGGGAAAATGCCCAGCCAATGCAGGTCATAGAGGATGGAATCGGCGAATTCCTGCGTCGAGCGGGCAACGTCGGTATCGTCGAAGCGCTGGATGTAGCGGCCCTTGTTGTTCATGGCGAACAGCCAATTGAACAGCGCGGTGCGCGCATTGCCGATATGGATGCGGCCGGTCGGCGACGGGGCGAAACGGACGGTAACTGTCATGAGCGGGGCGTAACGAATGCTTTTACGGTTGACAAGACACGCCCCCGCGCAAGGGCAACAGATAGTGCAAGCCACCTAAAATGAAAAGCCTGCCGGTCGGACGTCAGCGGTTACGGGCCTGCGCGACGCCAGCCCAGCCGCTCCTCGATCCGCTTGGCGCTCTGCCTGACCAGCGAAGTCAAATCGGGATCTTTTTGCCTGACCTTCACATCCGGCACGACGATCGAAATTGTCGCCCGGCACGCTCCGAGATTGTCGCGGATCGGCGCCGCGATGCAGGCGACCGAAAAGTCCGACTCGCCGGCCTGGATCGCAAGCCCCTGGGACAGCGCCGCCGCCGATGCCTGGGCCAGCACGTGCTTGTCCGTTTCGGCGCGTCCCGTCGGCGAAGCGGTCGCCGAGCGGGCAAAAATGGCAAGACGTTCTTCCTCCGGCAGGTGACCGACCAGCAGCCGGCCAGATGCCGTCCAGTTGAGCGGCGTGCGCGTGCCAACGCGCGACGTCACCTGGAAATGATCCTTGCCCTCCTCCATGGCGAAAACGACCATATAGTCGCCGTCGCGACCGCATATCTGGATGGTTTCTTTCGAACTCTGGGCGAGTTCGTGCATTTCCTGCGTCGCGACATTGAGCAGGTCGAGCGTGCGGGCGTAGGTCAGCCCGTACTGATAAAGCCTCGGCCCGAGCCACAGCAGGCCGCCATCCTTGCGATCGAGAAGCTCCTTCTCGACCATGTCGTCGACGATAACATAGACGGTCGACAGCGGCGCGCCGATGTCGCGCGCGATCTCATACGCGGTCGCCGGGCGCCCCCGCCGCTGCAGGCAGTCCAATATCTGCAGCACGCGGTCGATGCCGCTGGTGCGCGACCGGCGCGGTTCGGCGGCTATCTCAGTGCGGCTCAGGTCCTGATCTCTCACGTTGGCTGTCATGTGGTCTCAAATGTTGATCGCGATGATCTAAAGGACAGCACCCGGGTGGCGGTCAACCCGATTTGGATCAGACAGTCTTTCATTGTGGCGAATACACGCCACATGGTGTCCGCCACCAATATGCTCGACCGGCGGAACGGCTTGCGCGCAGGCGGCGATGGCTTCGGGGCATCGTGTGCGAAAGACGCAGCCGGACGGCGGCGCGATCGGGCTCGGAATATCACCATGCAAGGGCGTATGCGTGCGACGCCGCGTCGGGTCGGGCACCGGCGCCGTGGCGAGCAGGGCCCTGGTGTAGGGATGGCGCGGCGCTGCATAGACAAGCCGGCTCGGCCCACGCTCCATGACGCGGCCGAGATACATGACCACCACTTCGTCGCAGAGATATTCGACCACCGACAGGTCGTGCGCGATAAACAGAAACGTCAGCCCGAGCTTTTTTTGCAGGTCGCCGAACAGATTGAGCACCTGTGCCTGAACGGAGACATCGAGCGCCGAAACCGGTTCGTCGGCGACGATGAATTGCGGCTCGACCGCAAGCGCGCGCGCAATGCCGATGCGCTGGCGCTGGCCGCCGGAGAACTCGTGCGGGTACCGGCCAGCATGTTCGGGCGACAGGCCGACCAGCGTCAGCAATTCGCCGACGCGCTCGGCGCGCCGTTTGCCACGAGCATAGCCGGCCGCGTCGAGCGCCTCGCCGATGATGCCGCCGATCCGCATGCGCGGATTGAGGCTCGAAAACGGATCCTGGAAAACGATCTGCAGCTTTTGCCGGTAGCCGCGCATCTCGCGCTGCGACAGCGAAAACAGGTCGACGCCGTCGAACAACGCCTTGCCTCCGGTCGGCTCGACCAGCCGCAGCAAGGCGCGGCCGGCGGTGGTCTTGCCGGATCCTGACTCGCCGACGAGGCCAACCGTCGAGCCGCGCCGAACGTCGAAGCTGACGTCCTCGACGGCATGAACGATACGACCGCCTCTGGCCGGGAAATGCTTGGTCAGTCCCTGCACGCTGAGCAGCGGCCGCACCTCTTCTGATATGACGGATGCGGTGCTCATAGCTCGGCGCTCCGGATGCAGCGGGACGCGCCATGCGGGCCGGCCGGCACCAACGGCGGCGGCGCGGCCCTGCAAGGCGTGATGGCGAAATCGCAACGCGGCTCGAAGGCGCAGCCAGGCGGCAGGTTGGTGATCGGCGGCACGCTGCCCGGGATCGAATGCAGCGCGCGGCGCTGCCCGGCGGCGTCGATGTCGCGGGCGGCGTTCGGCGTGCAGGCGAGCAGGCCCCTGGTGTAGGGGTGACGCTGATGCGCGAAGAGATCATTGACTGGCGCCTGCTCGACGACGCGGCCGCCATACATGACGACGACATCATGGGCGATTTCGGCCACGACGCCGAGATTGTGGGTGATGAACAGGATCGACATGCCCATCTCGGCCTGAAGCCGGCGCAACAGATCGAGGATCTGCGCCTGGATGGTGACGTCGAGCGCCGTCGTCGGCTCATCGGCGATCAAGAGCGACGGGCTGCAGGACAGCGCCATGGCGATCATCACCCGCTGCCGCATGCCCCCCGACATCTGGTGCGGATAGTCGTCCAAGCGCGATTCCGCATCCGGGATCTCGACATGCTTCAGCATGGCTAAAGCGCGCCTGCGCGCCTCACGGCGATCGACGGGCTCATGCAGCGCGATCATTTCGCCGATCTGGTCGCCGACCGTGAACAGCGGATTGAGGCTGGTCATCGGTTCCTGGAAGATCATCGCGATTTCGCTGCCGCGCAGTTTGCGGAACTGCCGCTGGCTGAAGCCGGCGAGATCGTGGACGCGCTCCTGCCGGTCGCGAAACAGGATGCTGCCGCCGGCGATCGCTCCAGGCCGCGACAAAAGCCCCATGATGGAGAGGCTGGTAACGGACTTGCCGGAGCCGGATTCGCCGACCACCGCGAGCGTCCTGCCCCGCTTGAGATCGAAGGTCACGCCATCGACCGCCTTCGCCGTCACCCGGCGCGTCACGAACCAGGTCTTGAGATCGCGGACCGAAAGGATGACGTCGCTGGCTAAAGGCCCGCTCATGACTTCCACCCGCAATGCGGACAGGCGTGCGAACTGCCCTCGCCTTCCGCCGGCACGTGGCGATGCGCGGCCACGGCCTCAGCGCCGAGGATGGCATGGCGCGGCTCGAACAGCCGATGCAATGTGCTCGACGCGCCTTGTGAATCGCGCACCGTGAGATCGGCGTCGACGACGTCGAACAGCGTGAACTCCGCCGGCTTGCCTTTCTCCAGCAGCCTTTCGGTCGGCAGGCGGATGGCGCGGCGTGGCGTCGTGGTCGAGGCCGCCACCACGTCCTCGAATTTCATGCCGAGCGACAACAGCTTGGACATGGTCGTGGCCATGTCCCAGACCGAGCCGTCGAGCGATCGATTGTGGAGATCGGTCGAGATCGTCGCCGGCGGCAGGCCGCGTTCAAGCGCGGCCTTGGCGACGTCGAAGGAGAAGGACGCGCCGCCGTGGCCGACGTCGAGCACGATACCGCGCGCCGCCGCCTGCTCGGCAAGCCGGTAGAGGTCGTCGTCCTCGATGATCGAGCCGCCGGCCTTGCCGTTGAAGCAGTGGGTGACGATGTCCCCCTCGCTCAAGAGGCCGAGCACGTCGTCGTAGAGCGGCGGCGGCTCGCCAACATGCACCATGATCGGCAGTTTCAGGATGCGGCCGAGCTTCTTGGCGAGCCGCACCGGCGTCAGGTCCCAGGCCCCGGTGATGACATGGCTGGCGCGGACTTTCAGCCCGACGATGACATCGCGGTTGGCCTCGACCGTGGCGATGGTCCGGTCGAAATCGATCGAGCGCATGTCGATCAGCTCGCTGACGCGGTTGCAGGCGACAAGACCGATCGAGCCGATGTTCAGGAAGGCGTAGACGTTCTCTCTTGCCGGCTCGATGATGAACTCGCGAAAGCCGTGGAAATTCGCCTCGCCGGCGGAGCCGGCGTCGACCATCGTGGTGACGCCGCGCGTCGCGCCGCATTGCCCGGGGCGCAGCGAAATGTCGGTGCCGCCATACCAGACATGGACATGCAGGTCAGTCCAGCCCGGCGACAGGAACGCGCCCTTGGCGTCGACGACCTCGATGCGATCACCGGCGGCGATTGCCGATGAGGTCTCGGCGATACGGCCCTGCTCGTCGATCATGACATCGATCGGCTGACCGACGCCGTCGCCGAACCCGACAGGTCTGGCGCTCCTGATCAGCAGCGGTCGCTCGGCCTTGGGGAAGCGATTGGCAAACATCAGATATCCTTGGCGAGACGTGGATCGAGAAGATCGCGCAGCCCGTCGCCGAGGAGCTGCAGCGACAGCACCGTCACGACGATTGCCGCACCGGGAAACATCATCACCCAGGGTGCCTGGTCCATGTATTGGCGGCCGGTGGCGATCATCGTGCCCCAGGTTGGAATGTCGGGCGAAATGCCGACGCCGAGGAAGGACAGGCCGGCCTCCGCCAGGATGGCGTTGGCGAAGATGAAGGTGCCCTGCACCAGGAGCGGCGAGGTGACGTTGCGCAGCACGTGGCGGATCAGGATGATCGGCGTCGGCACGCCAAGCGCCCGCGCCGCCTCCACATAAGGCAGTTCGCGGATGACCAGCGTCGAGGCCCGCACGACCCGGGCGATCCTGGGCGCATAGACCACGCCGAGCGCCACCACGACATTGGTCGCGGTCGCGCCGAGTGCGGCGACCAATGCAATCGCCAGCAGGATATCCGGGAACGCCATCATGGCATCGATCAGCCGCGACACCGGTGTGTCGAGGCGTTTGAAGTAGCCCGCCGTCAGCCCGAGAATCGTGCCGATGATCGATGAGAGGATGACCACGGCGAAGCCGACGCTGAGCGAGGTACGCGCGGCATAGAGCATGCGCGTGAACACGTCGCGGCCGAGATCGTCGGTACCGAACAGATGATCGAGGCTTGGCGGATGCAGCCGGCTGGCGATCGAGAGTTTCGACGGCGCATAGGGCGCGATGACGGGCGCCAGGATTGCGGCGAGCACGATGATGACCAGCACGGTCAGGCCGACGGCCGATGTCGGTCGGCCTATCAGCCGCGACAGGATGTTGGGTTCGGAATGGAGCGGGACGGAGATCGCGGCCATCAGTAGCGAACCCTTGGGTCGACGACGAGGTAGAGCATGTCGATTGCGAAATTGACCAGCACGTAGAGGCCGGCAATGACCAGCAGCGCGCTCTGGATGACCGGATAGTCGCGCCGCAGCACCGCCGACACGACCAGGCTGCCGACACCCGGCAGGCCGAACACCGTTTCGGTGACCACGGCCCCTGAGATCAGCAGCGCGGCGGTAAGCCCGATGACCGTGATGATCGGGATCAGCGCGTTCCTGAAGGCGTGCTTCAGCACCACGCGCCATTCGCTCATGCCTTTCGAACGCGCGGTGCGCACATAGTCGTCGTTGAGCACGTCGAGCATCGAGGCGCGGGTGAAGCGCGTGATCAGCGCCGAGCTGACGAGGCCGAGCGCCAGCGCCGGCAGCGCGAGATGGTTCAGCCTGACGGCGAAGGATGCGCCCGGCCCGCCATAGCCGGACGTGTCGAACCAGCCGAGCCTGACGGCGAAGAACTGGATGAACAATAGGCCCAGCCAGAAGCTCGGCACGCTGGCCGCGAACATGGCGACGGCCGTCGTCGCCTGGTCGAAGATCGAGCCGCGCTTGTAGGCGGCCAGGATGCCGACAGGCAAGGCGATCAGCGTTGCGATCAGCAGCGAGAACACCGTGAGGAAGAAGGTCGGCTCGGCGCGCTGGGCGAGCGCCGTCGTGACCGGCTCGTTGAGGAAGATCGACTGGCCGAAATCGCCCTGGACGAGACCGAGGACGTAACGCCCGAATTGCTCCGGGATCGAGCCATCGAGGCCGAGCCTGGAGCGCAGCGCGGCGATATCGGCGGCGGAAGCATCCGGGCCGAGCATCACGGCGGCCGGATCGCCGGGCGTCACCCGCACGATGATAAAGACGATGGTGACGACCAGCGCCATCACGACGATCATGCCGAGAAGCCTGTTGAGGATCGAGCGCAGCATCGGCGGTCAGCCTGTCTTCGGTGATCTATCGAATGTTCTCGGGTGCCGACCGAGAACGGCCGGCACCCTGTTTGCCTGCCCCGGTTGCGCAGGGGACAGGCGGGAGGAACCTACTTGCCTTCGAGATAGGCGTTCCAGAAATACGGCCATGGCGCCGGCGTCACGCCCTTGAGCGTCGGCGCCTGGGCGGCCAAGGCGTTGAAGTCGCCGATCTTGACCGCCGGAACCTCGTCGAGCACCGCCTTCTGGACATCCGCGAACAGTTGGACGCGCTTGGCTGGATCGGGCTCGGCATTGAAGGCGTCGAGCACCTTGTGCTTGCGGTCCGAGACCCACCATCCGGGCGAAGAGTCCGACATGATGCCGGTCAGCGACGGCTCGGGCAGGAACGGGCTGTGGGTGATGTAGATGTCCCAAAGCGCCGGATCGGTGCGGTTCTTGGTCAGCGTCGCCCACTCGACGACGTCGAGCTGGACCTGGAAGCCGGCGGCCTTGAGATATTCCGCCGCGACCTGCGCCATCTTGTAGTGGAACTCGTACTGGCGGCTGGTGAGGATGCGCAGCGGCTTGCCGTCATAGCCGGCTTCCTTCAGCAGGGTTGCCGCGGCTTCGGTGTCGCCGTCGGGTTTGTAGGCTTCGGTCCCGGCATCGGTATGCCAGGCATAGCCTTCCGGATAGAGCGCGCCGTCGGCGGCGAAGAAATCCTTGGAGCCGAAGGCGGCGAGCAGCATGTCGTTGGGCGCAAGCGCTGCCTGGATCGCCTTGCGGATGCGGATGTCGCTGTTCGGCCCATGTTTGGTATTCAGCACGAAAACCGGCCAGCCGAACGGTTTCAGCATGACCGGCGCGGTCTTGCCGCCGGAGACCTTGTCGAAGGATTCCACGGGAAGCGAATCGACGTAGGCGAACTGGCCGGCGACCGCTCCTTCCACGCGGGTGTTGGCGTCGGGAACCGGCACGAAACGGATTTCGTCGAGATACTGTTTTCTGGCGCCGCCATAGCCGTTCGGCTCGCCGTCGCGCGATTTATAGCCGTCGAAACGGGCAAGCTGGATGAACTGATCGGGCTTGCGGTCCTTCAGCATATAGGGACCGGTGCCGACGAAGCTGGTCAGCGGATCCTGCTTGGCATTCTCGGAAGGAATGATGATGGCCGCGGCATTGTTCAGCGACAAAAGCGCGAGCAGCGGCGCGAAGGGCTTCTTGAGAGTGATCTTGACCGTGTCGTCGTCGACCGGCTCGACCGAAGCGATCACCTCGGCGGCCTGCTTGCCGCGGGTGGCGATCTTCATCCAGCGCTGCAACGATGCCACGACGTCGGCGGAATTCATGTCGCTGCCGTCATGGAACTTCACGCCGGTCCTCAGCTTGATCGCGTAGACGAGGCCATCGGGCGAAATCTGCGGCATGTCGGCGGCGAGAAGCGGGGTGATGCCCCAGTCCTTATCGAAGGTGTAAAGCGTCTCGTAGATGTGCTGGGTGACGATGCCGACGAGGTCGGCCGTGGACGCCATCGGATCGAGTGTCGGCGGCTCGCCGATCGTGGCCACGTCGATAACACCGCCTTTGGCCGGCTCTGCCCACGCTGTGCCCGTTGCCGAAAGCACAAGCGCCGCCAGCGAAGCCGCAATTTTCACGAAGCGCTTCATCTTGGTTCCCTTCTTATATTCCATATTTATGGAATTTATATCTTAGTTACGGACTAATAAGTGCATTGGGATACCGATGCGTCAAGCTCTTTTGGTATCTGGAGCGGCGCGCGCCGAAACACGGATCGAGCTCTCGGCGGACCGAGGCACAATGAGATGTTCGCCTTTTCCGGGTGCTCGGAAACAGTCACGATCCGAGGCGCGGAGCGGCTTTCAACCAAGCCAAGGCGAATTCCGCGCCGACGGTTTTCTGTCCCCGTTATCCACATATGTGACACACAACATATTGGGGTCACAAAACCTACAAAAACGAATCCTTGACGGTTCCAAACGAGTCGCTCTTTATAGGCCATGCGCTCCTGTTGCGGGCGTGACCGGAGTGTTCAGAGGCCGGTCTTTTTTCCCGGATTTTGTGCGTTTTGCCCGCATTTCCGCCTGTTCACGAGGCCGGCGGAAGCGTTGGGAATGTTGGGGCTTGGGTGGGCGAAAGGGAGAATTGTCGGCCTGGAAAAAATGATCTGTTAACACTATATTTAGTGTTTGCAGGCAGGCTCGACCCTAGATAGTGTGAACCTCCCTCGAACGAGGGAATCGACAAAAGTTTCAGTTTAGGGACCCGCGGGGGTCGGTCTGCAGCCCAGGCGAACACCTGGCAAGGCGTTATGCTGTCTGCAAGCCGGCACCTGCGACGAGGAGAGTGCCGGCGTCGCCCGCGATGCCGGCAAACGGCGGACTGCGCTTTTCGCCTTGAGGGCAGAAAACCCTGGGGAAAAGCGCTATATATAGACAAAAGGGACCGGACCAATGCGCATCGAGCGTCGCTTCACCAAGCCAGACCAGTCAGCCTATGCGGAGATCGAATTCCGCAAGGCCCTGTCGGAGATCAAGAATCCCGACGGCTCTGTGGTGTTCCGCCTGGATAACATCGATGTGCCGGCCCAATTCAGCCAGGTCGCGGCCGACATCCTGGCCCAAAAATATTTCCGCAAGGCCGGCGTGCCGGCGCGCCTGAAAAAGGTCGAGGAGAACGACGTCCCCTCCTTCCTGTGGCGCTCGGTTGCCGACGAGGCCGAACTCGCCAAGCTGCCCGAGGCTGAGCGCTATGGTTCGGAAACCGACGCCCGCCAGGTCTTCGACCGTCTCTCCGGCACCTGGACCTACTGGGGATGGAAGGGCGGCTACTTCAAATCGGAAGAAGACGCGCGCGCCTTCCGCGACGAGCTCGCCTATATGCTCGCCACCCAGCGCGTTGCGCCGAACTCGCCGCAATGGTTCAACACCGGCCTGCACTGGGCCTATGGCATCGACGGTCCGAGCCAGGGCCACTTCTATGTCGACCCCTTCACCGGCAAGCTGACCAAGTCCAAGTCCGCCTACGAGCATCCGCAGCCGCATGCCTGCTTCATCCAGAGCGTGCAGGACGACCTCGTCAACGAGGGCGGCATCATGGACCTGTGGGTGCGTGAGGCGCGCCTGTTCAAATACGGTTCCGGCACCGGCTCGAACTTCTCGATGCTGCGCGGCGAAGGCGAAAAGCTGTCCGGCGGCGGCCGCTCGTCCGGCCTGATGAGCTTCCTCAAGATCGGCGACCGCGCGGCCGGCGCCATCAAGTCGGGCGGCACGACGCGCCGCGCGGCCAAGATGGTGATCGTCGACGCCGATCATCCCGATATCGAGGAATTCATCGACTGGAAGGTCAATGAGGAGCAGAAGGTCGCCTCGCTGGTGACCGGCTCGAAGATCGTCAAGAAGCACCTCGAAGCGATCATGAAGGCCTGCGTCAACTGCGAAGGCCATGACGACGACTGCTTCGACCCGGCTTTGAACACCGCGCTGAAGCGCGAGATCAAGGCGGCCAAGAAGGACGCCGTGCCGGAGAACTACATCTACCGCGTCATCCAGTTCGCCCGCCAGGGCTACACCTCGATGTCGTTCAAGACCTACGACACCGACTGGGATTCCGACGCCTATCTCACCGTCTCCGGCCAGAACTCCAACAATTCGGTGTCGCTGAAGGACAACTTCCTGCGCGCCGTCGAAGCCGATGGCGACTGGCAGCTCACCGCCCGCAAGGACGGCAAGGTGCTGAAGACGCTGAAGGCCAAGGACCTCTGGGAAAAGATCGGCTATGCCGCCTGGGCGTCGGCCGACCCCGGCCTGCACTTCAACACGACGATGAACGACTGGAACACCTGCGCGTCCGCCGGTGCGATCCGGGCCTCCAACCCGTGCTCGGAATACATGTTCCTCGACGACACGGCCTGCAACCTCGCCTCGATCAACCTCCTGCCCTACCGCAGAGAGGACGGCACGATCGACATCGCTGCCTACGAGCACACCGTCCGGCTGTGGACCGTCGTGCTCGAAATCTCGGTGATGATGGCGCAGTTCCCGTCGAAGGAGATCGCCAAGCTCTCCTATGAATACCGCACGCTCGGCCTCGGCTACGCCAATATCGGCGGCCTGCTGATGACCTCGGGCATTCCCTATGACTCCGACGAGGGCCGCGCCATCTGCGCCGCGCTCACCGCGATCATGACCGGCGTCGCCTACTCCACTTCGGCCGAGATGGCCTCCGAACTCGGCGCCTTCCCGGATTATGACCGCAACGCCCAGAACATGCTGCGCGTCATGCGCAACCACCGCCGCGCCGCTTACGGCGACAAGGCCGGCTACGAGAAGCTCGCCGTCAATCCGGTGCCGCTGGTTGCCTCCGATCTGAAGCAGCAGGCGCTGGCCGAGCATGCCCGCGCCGCCTGGGACCGCGCCATCGAGCTCGGCGAGGAGCATGGCTACCGCAACGCGCAGGCGACCGTGATCGCGCCGACCGGCACGATCGGCCTGGTCATGGACTGCGACACCACCGGCATCGAGCCCGACTTCGCGCTGGTGAAGTTCAAGAAGCTCGCCGGCGGCGGCTACTTCAAGATCATCAACCGCGCCGTGCCGGAGGCACTGAGGACGCTCGGCTATTCCGAAAGCCAGATCGCCGAGATCGAGGCATACGCCGTCGGCCACGGCAATCTCAACCAGGCGCCGGGCATCAACCCGCCCTCGCTGAAGGCCAAGGGCTTCACCGACGAGAAGATCGCCGCGCTGAATGCGGCGCTGAAGTCGGCCTTCGACATCAAGTTCGTGTTCAACCAGTGGACGCTGGGCGCCGACTGGGTGAAGGAGACGCTTGGCTTCACCGACGAGCAGCTCTCGGACGTCTCCTTCGAGATGCTGCCGGCTCTCGGCTTCTCGAAGAAGGACATCGACGCCGCCAACATCCATGTCTGCGGCGCCATGACGCTGGAAGGCGCGCCCTTCCTCAAGGCCGGGCATCTCGCAGTGTTCGACTGCGCCAGCCCCTGCGGCAAGATCGGCAAGCGCTCGCTGTCGATCCAGAGCCACATCCTGATGATGGCGGCGGCACAGCCATTCATCTCGGGCGCGATCTCCAAGACCATCAACATGCCGAACGAGGCGACGGTCGAGGACGCCAAGAACGCCTACATGCTGTCGTGGAAGCTGGCGCTGAAGGCCAATGCGCTCTATCGCGACGGCTCGAAGCTGTCGCAGCCGCTCAATGCCTCGCTGCTCGCCGATGACGACGAGGACGAGGACGAGGCGGTCGAGCAGTTCATCGCCGCCCCGGCCGCACAGCGCGCCGTGCAGGTGACGGAAAAGATCGTCGAGCGCGTGGTGGAACGCCTCTACCGCGACCGCGAGAAGCTGCCGAACCGCCGCAAGGGCTACACCCAGAAGGCGGTGGTGGGCGGCCACAAGGTCTATCTGCGCACCGGCGAGTTCGACGACGGCCGCCTGGGCGAGATCTTCATCGACATGCACAAGGAGGGTGCCGCCTTCCGCGCGATGATGAACAATTTCGCCATCGCGATCTCGCTCGGCCTGCAGTACGGCGTGCCGCTCGACGAATATGTCGAGGCCTTCACCTTCACCAAGTTCGAGCCGGCCGGTATGGTGCAGGGCAACGACGCGATCAAGAACGCGACGTCGATCCTCGACTACGTGTTCCGCGAGCTTGCCGTCTCCTATCTCGGCCGCCACGACCTCGCCCATGTCGACCAATCGGACTTCGACAAGACCGCACTTGGCCGCGGCATCACCGAAGGCAAGGCGACGCCCTTCTCCAAGGGCCTCTATCGCGGCGCCTCGCCGGTGAAGCTGGTGTCGGGCATCGGTAGCGAACCCAAGGGGCTTGGCGGCTCCGCCCCGACGACGGCCCCTGCCCGCGCCGCGCCCACCGCCTTCGCCGGTTCCAACGTGCTGGCGCTGAAGCCGGCGAGCGACGAGGCGCTTGCCTACAAGCGCGACTATGAGGAGCGCGCCAGGGAACTGGCCGAGGATATGCTGGAACAGGAAGCCGAAGCCGCCGGCGGCGCCGAAGCTTTATTCACCGACGCCGCCGCCAACGAAGCGGCCGAGGCAAAGAAGCTCGCCGCGACAAGGCGCCAGCAGTCGCTGCTCCAGGGCTACACTGGCAACGAATGCTCCGAGTGCCACAACTTCACCATGGTGCGGAACGGCACCTGCGAGAAGTGCGACACGTGTGGTTCGACGAGCGGGTGCAGCTGATATCTAAAACCTAGATGGTGCAACACTCAAAGTTTTGTACCTACAAGCCAATGTTTTGTACTTGGAGCGGCCAGACGGCCGCTCCTGATAAAGTCAGAAGGTAAGAAGCAACGGATCGTGAGAGAAATGCATCGGCTGCGGTGCAACGAGCGAAAGACGTTACGCGACGCACCGCCCCCCTCCTCCTGACGCGTCACTGAATCTCACTCAACGTCAAGGTAGATCGCTCATTCGACACACGAAGTCCGCTCACCCGGCCTGAATAGGTCGGGCGAACACTGAAACGAATGTTTCCGGGCACTAGGGTGCCCGGAAAGTGGTACGGCGAACAAAACGAGAATTGAGAGTATAGGTAGTGGGTGCCTATGGCTGACGCAGTGATTGCAAACTGGGACGGGCATGACTATCAGGCCCGATTCTTCTGGATACATGCTTCGGGTCTCCGCAATCCGGAGACACCCCATGTGGTCGAAGTTTCGTACGAGGCCGACGGCCCGAAAGGGTTCGACGACGTTGTCGTGCGATATAATCCTGGTATGGCCGGGCGTCGCTCGTTCAGAGTCGAGACCGCCCACCACCAGGTCAAATTTCATGTAAACCAAGTTGGGCGTTTCGGCTTCAGGGAGCTTGTGGAACCCGAGTTTATCGGCGCCAGCGCGATCTCTATCTTGCAGCGCCTGAAGGAAGCGGTGGCGAAAGCCCCACCCCGCTCGACGTTCACATTGGTCACGACAGATCGCGTCCGCGATGATGACCCGCTGTCCAAGCTTCTCAAAACGGCGGACAAGTCGCTGGACCTGGAAAAGCTCGCCGTAGGGAAAACAGAACTCAGCGAAATGGGTGAGGTCCGCGCTCTTTGGCGCAATCATCTCGAGCTGGAATCGGACGAAGAACTCTACGCGATCCTCGACACCTTCCATATCATGGAGGGGTATCATTCGCTGCAAGACATGCGTGAAAACGTCGACCTCAGATTCCAGGTCGTCGGTCTGGCACCCGGGGGTAACAGCCTCGAATTCAAGTTCGATGGTGCAGCCCGGGCACTCAAGGCGACTCAGCGAAATGTGCTTACCCGTGAGGCCTTCGAAGAGCTGTGCATCGAACAAGGCTGGGCGAGAACGACCCAGCCGGAGGATAGAAAGAACATTTCCATCCGTTCATTCACAGACGGTCCGACAGACTACCTCGATGCTCAGCCGGAAAACACGCTCTCGCTCGTGGACTTGTTCAACTTGCGGCATCTCAGGGAGGGAATCGACTGGAACACCGACGTCCGTTCTGCTGTCGAGGAGTTCCTCACGCGCGTTCGCCAGACGGACAAGGACATCCGTCTGTTCCTAGATAGCCATTCCTCGATTGCCTTCCTTGCAGGCGCGATGCTCGGCTTCAAGACCAGCACGCACGTCGAACTCAACCAGAAGGGACGAGGGCCGACCACCGTATGGCGGTCGGACGACGGGAAAGTCGGCCCGGCGGCCACAACCGAGGTGATTCCAGTCGGATCCGGCGACGAGATCGCTGTCGTGGTCAGCTTCTCGCGAAATGCATTGGCGGATGTCCAGGAATACATCAGGACGACCGCCCCGAGCATCGGGAGAATCCTGCACGTCGTCGCCGCAAACGGCCCGAGCCAGAAAGCGCTCGCTGGCGGAGAGCATGCAGCCGATCTCGCCGATCAGATCGCGGGTGCCGTGAAGGCGCTTCGCCCGCCGATCAGCGCGCGGCGGCACTTCTTCATAACGGCCCCGAATGCCTTCACATTCTTCATGGGCCAGCACCGCGACTCGATGGGTCCTGTGACGCTATACGAATTCGACTTCAAGAGCGCCGTGGACGGCAGCTACATCCCCTCTATCAGGATCGGTTGAACATGGAACTTAAATCGCAGTTCAGTGAGTTTCTCAGGGAAATCCGCCCTACCGATCGCCAGAAGGAGGAATGGAAGACGGGCTCGAACACGCTCCGGTCTCGCCTAGCGGCGGACAGGGACCTGAGTGGAATCGTGGTGGCGACCTTCCTGCAAGGAAGCATCCGACGTTCCACTGCCATTCGTCCGACGGGCGACAAGCGTCCGGATGTCGATGTGGTGGTGGTGACGGATATCGACTGTGACAAAACCACCCCCCAGCAGGCGATGGACAAGTTCGTGCCGTTCCTCGATCGACACTACCCAGGCAAGTGGCGGGCTCAGGGACGTTCCTTCGGGATCGAACTTTCCTATGTCGATCTCGATCTGGTCATCACCGCGCTTCCGACTGATCCGACGTCGCGTCAGGCAATGGAGCGTCTGTATCGGTCCAACTCGGTGTTGACCACCAGTACTATCGAAGACGACATGAGCTGGCGGCTGAACGAGCGCTGGCAGCCAACGCCCTTCGGAGTTCAGCCGCAGTTGCTTGAGGACGCGCCTTCAGGCAACTGGCGACCACATCCGCTTTTCCTTCCCGACCGCGATGTCGGGAGGTGGGGACGTACGCATCCGCTGGCTCAAATCCAGTGGACGGCCGCCAAGAATCGAGCTTGCAACGGACACTACGTCAATCTGGTACGCGCGACGAAATGGTGGCGGCAGCAGTATGCCGAGACCCTCCCCAAATATCCCAAGGGTTACCCGCTGGAGCATATGATCGGCCACGTCCTTGAGGAAGGCACCAGTTCCATGGCTTCAGGCCTCGTCCAGGTATTCGAGACGATGCGGGACAAATGGAGGTTCGAAGCCCTCGTGGGCAAGGTCCCTGCACTGGCAGACCACGGCGTGCCCGAGCACGACGTCCTCAAGCGCCTGCCTCTGGAAGACTTCAGGGCATTCCACTCTGCGATCACGACCGCGGCCGATCAGGCGCGCGAGGCGCTGGAGTGTGACGACGTTCAGAAGAGCGGCCAGCTCTGGCAAAAACTGTTCGGCGGAAAGTTCCCGCTTCCCGGTCCGAACGGAGGAGATCGAAAGCCAGGTTTCTTCACGGCGCCTGCGCAGCCCGCCGAACCACGGAGGACCGAGCGGTTCGCATGAGGACCTCGTAGTTGTTCGTACCTGAGGTCCTTCAGAACGTGGCCGACAGCGTTGTCGGCCACAGCCGAATTACGGTACTCCGGCCGTGGACACGTCTGGCCGACAGCCGGTGGACGCTGTATATATGCGCGCGCCTTTCAGTTCCCGAATGCGGCACCATTCCAACGGAGACAAACTGGTATCTGGTGTTCGATCCGGCCAGCGTGTCTGTGACCGTCTTCCCATCGAAGGTAGGTGGGATAACTGCGACCCACCAGCACCAGAGTTTCAACGACGAAGGTCCGGCCGCCCTACCGTGGCGGCTGGGCAATCCGTGCCTTAATCGTCAAGCAGCAGCTTTCGCCCGCGTCGCCTGGGCAGGCGAACCCAAAGCCATCGACGAGAAGATTTGGTGGCATCTCGAGCGGCTACTTGTTTGGATCGACGCTGGGGCGAGCGATAAACTCGCGGTCCCGGGAGAGCCTCTGGAACTGCCGTCCGGTCCTGGTCAGACAAGTTTTCCTGTGGTGGGTTTCACGAGCTCGGTCGACGACCTTCAGTACTGGCAGGCAATGAACGGTCAGTGGGGATGGGCAGACCTAGCACGGCTTCCGAGATCGGTCGCAAGCTATGGCATCACGGCTTTCCACGGCAAAGGTCAAAAATCGATCCGCGAGCTGAAATGGGGCCGCTTGATCGCGGCCCAGGAGTCGTCCGCAACAGCGCTCTGGATCGCCCTCGATCGGTTGCCTGTCGTCGCGCCATGGGAGTTGCCACGGACATGGGCCGCCCTGTCCTCCTACCTAGAAACCGTCGGAGTCGATCTCGGAGAGGTCCTTGTTCGATCGGGAGCGGATCGCCGTCACCGAACGAAGGACAGCGGTCCCGTAATGATGCTTCTTGGTTTTCCACTTTCGTACACGATCGGCGAACCGCCCTTGCGCTATCATTGGCTAGCGATCGACGGCGTCGAACTTGCTGACCGTCGGGCAAAGAAAAACGGTTTCCGAGCGAATGAAAATACGCGGCAGTTCATCGACCGTTCCCGCGCGTCCTTGAATTCGAACCTGAAATGGCTCCGCACGGTGAACTGGGAGCCCGAGGAAATCCGGGCCCGCGCAGGTCCGGAGAATGTGGTGCCGTCGAAGCGGGTCCTCGTCATCGGGGCAGGTTCTCTCGGCAGCGCGGTGTGCGAGAATCTGGTTCGGATGGGTTTGATCGAGATGGGTGTCCTTGATGCCGACCTTCTCGACGTCGGCAATCTTACCCGACACGCGCTGGGCATGGACGCGGTTGGCCACAACAAGGCCTCGGCGCTTGCCAGTGCCCTGAACCTGATCATGCCGGACGCAAACGTCACGGGCTTCGCATCGAGTTTCCCGCCGACAGACACAGAGATAGCAGAACAGGTGCGTTCATTCGACGTGATTGTCGATTGCTCGGGATCGGACAGTGTTCTTGATGCCCTGTCAATGTTCGACTGGGGGGACGAAAAAACGTTCGTCAGCTTAGCGATGACCTGGAAAGGCGAAGGCTTGCTCGTGTTTACTGCATCGGAAACCTCGTTTCCCACGGTGGACGCCAAAGAGAGCTTCGCGGATTTCGGCGTTCCCCCTGCCTCTCTTGATGACGCGCGAATAGAAGGTATCGGCTGCTGGCACCCTGTGTTCCCGGCAGATGCATCGGACGTGCGATTGTGGGGCGCGATTGGATCGAAAGCCATTCTAAGGGCGATCCGGTCTCCGCAAAGGCGTTGCGAGTATTTCAGGCAGGGCGTGGACGGGACCGTGGAGCGTCAGGATGCCTGAGGACGGAAAAGACTTCGTAAGCCAGGTTCATGGGATCTCAGTACATGTGACCGGAGTGGCCGTTCACACGATCAAAGAATACGCGCTGGCGGCGGGAGACCGCGAGACCGGAGGCATCCTAGTCGGCCGCTACGATGGCCACGGGAATAACGTAACCGTCTCCGAGGCAACGACGCAGTCTAAGGATTCTCGGTCAGGTCGGACATGGTTTCAGCGTGGTGTCCATGGCTTGAAAGACCTTCTCCAAAGCCGTTGGCGCCATGGCGAATACTACGTCGGGGAATGGCATTCGCACCCACGCGCAGCGCCCGAGCCGAGCGCGAATGACATCAAGGAAATGCGGGCGATTTCAAAGGAAATCAGCTATCGATGTCCGAAGCCGGTCATGATTATAGCTGGCACTTCGGCTGCACGAGAGGTCTACCTCTCGGCAAGTGTCTTCGAGCGTGGAGGCCTAGTAAGGCTCCAGGAGAGTTCCGTTTCTTCTGAGACTTGACAGCTTCAGGCGAACCTTCAACCAGAAGAAACAATATGCAGACTGCATGCCGGTACTCGGATGGCCATGCCCCTGACCGTCGGTGTTTCCGGAATGCTCGTAACGAGCTAGACGAAGGGATGAACGAAGCCTTCACCTCTATCTTGCTATCGCTGCAAGCTGGCGTGCCTTGGCGAAAGGTGAAAGGCTTCCAGATGACAGACTTCCCGAATTTGAAGACGAAGTACCCGGACCTGATTCCGGCCCGAATGGATTTCGAGTGCGGGCCGGGATGGGAAAAGGTCCTAGACAAGTATTTCGGCGACGTCTCCGCCGCCCTTCCATCAGGAACGCGCTTACGCCTCGACAAAGTCTACGAGAAATATGGAAGCCTGAGGGTTGATGCGATGCCCGAGGGCGCCGTTACCCGCTCTGTTCATCTTGCACTGGATAGGGCAGAGGTCCTCGCCGACTTGCGTTCCTATCGATACTGCGAGACCTGCGGCAAGCCGGGCAGCCTACGAGACAAGTCGTGGCTTTCCGTTGATTGCGAGGCCCACGCCAACGGAGCACCCCCTCTCCCGCCCCATGACGGTCGGATTACCCTCGATGGCGTTGCCTTTGAATATGACGAAGGCCTCGACGACTTGGTCCCTACCAAACGCCGCGCAAAGCGACCGACTGGGACGAAGCGCTAGCCCCAAGCCACGTTTCGTTTGACCAAAACGATTGCCGAGACAGCCGCTACTTGTGGGTCCTCGGAAGGATTCCTGGATTGCCATACACCACCTACGCCATAGGCGACGTTCACGGCCGTGCTGACTTGCTTGCGCCTCTCCTTGATGCCATTGGCCGGGAAGCTGGCGCATCCGGCCGCGAGCCCCGCGTGCTCTTCCTCGGGGACATCGTCGACCGCGGCCCATCGAGCCGGCAGGCGCTGGACCTCGTCTGCCACACACTGGAGAGATGGCCTCGGTCGCGGCTGATCCGCGGCAATCATGACGCCTACTTCCTGGATTTCATGACGTCGGAGGCAGTCGACGAAGTCAGGTTCAGCAGGTGGCTGCTACGGCTGGGCGGCTACGAGACACTGGAATCCTATGGGCTGATTGCCGAGGGCGGTATCTCCGACACCGCTGCCGCGTTCAGGGCAAACTTCGGCCGGCACCTGGAGACATTGCAGCAAGCCGTGCCGATCATTGTCGACGGCCGCTTCGCCTATGTTCACGCGGGAGTTGATCCAATTCGCCCTGTCACGGAGCAGGATTCGAAGGACATGATGATGATCCGGGAGCCCTTCCTGCGATACGAAGGCGAGCTTTCTCACGTCATCGTCCACGGACACACGCCAACGCCAACCTGCCTGCCCGAGAGAGGGCGCTGGCGTATCGGCATCGATACCGGGGCATACGCTACCGGCAGGCTAACCTGCCTTGTCGTCCCGGCTGATGAACGCATCCGCCACTTCCTGTTCGCTATTGCCTCGGCGGCACATGTGGAGATTACGCGAGAAGAGGCAGATGGGTTCGAACTCGCCGCGTAGCATGTGGAAGCGTTGCCTCTCTGCTCAGAGCGCCAGCTTGACTTCCTGGTCAGTGGCCCGCAGACGATAGAATTCCCTGGCGACATGGTCTTCGATTTGGGCGTTGGGATGCTTCGACGGCATCATGCGGTCGAGGCCCTCCGGCGTGAAGATGTCGTCGACCTGAACAGCAGCATCGCCAGGATCGTCGACCTGCAGAACCCAATCACGCGAAGGCAGCCGGCCTGCCGCTACAAGCGGGTCGCCCCAGCCGCGCCAGCCATCGAAGCCGGCAGTGAGCTTCAGCCCGTTGAGTTCCGGGCGAGGAAGCGGCAGCAGGCTGGCAAGTTCCGTTGCAGCTCCCAGGTTCATGTTCGCAGCGAAGACGGCGTACTGAGCTTCGCCTGTTCGGATCGTGAGGCGAGCCGCCCGGTACTTGGCGCCTTTGCGGTCGAGCGGCAAGGGGAAGACCATGCTTTCGAGGACAGCGAATCCTTTCCGCCCTAGCTGGAAAAGATCGTGCTTTATGGGGAACGGTTCTGCTGACAATCTTCGAACTCCAGTTTCCGCAAGAGCTTGCGTTGGCTGGAAGCAAGGATCGAATCCGCAAGCGCGTGAACCGAATGGCCTCGATTTGAAGTCATCATCGATCCCGCGAATTGTTGGCCTATGGATATCGGCAGCACCTGATCAAGGGCCCGATGTCGGCCGCCTGCCTAAGATACATCGTTCCCATTCTCATCGTCGTCCTGCAAGACATCAGTCCATTGAGACTTCACGCCCCGCTGCACGCGTCCAGGACGATCCACCGCGTACCTGCCAAGATTGCGGCCGGCCTCCACGATTTCTTGATACAGCGACTGCGCCGACTGAAGCCGACCAAAATTCTCAAGAACCTGGAGGAAGAGGCGGGTCGAGAGCATGTAGACTTCCGGATGGCTGCCACGGACCACGACATCTCCGAAATTGGCATCGTCAGACAACAGCAAGATAAGTTCGTCGCGAGGTTCCGAGTTGTTGATCTGCTGTATCAGCCACGCAATCGACGCATCACCAATGCCCTTGGAAGGACGTGACGTGTTGCCCGCTTCCTCCTGCGCGACTGCATCAAGCCAGTCGTCGAGCAGAGGGGTGTCGATGACCTTGTGCTTCTGGCCATCAACCTGCTGGAACCATGAAGCGAGTTCAGCGGCACCAATCTTATCAGGGTACCGCAGGCACTCTGCGCGAACGACATCGGTAACGCGGACTCTTCTCTTGAATTCTCCCAGCAGGTCGAGCCGATGACAGGCTGCCAAACTGATTAAGGGGCCGCTGTCGACGATTACGATAGTGACGGGCAGCCGTCGATAATCACTCATGCGGCTCTTGGTCCGGGGCCAGCGGGTCCAGCGTTCTGTTGCTCCAATGCTCGCCGGACTGCGGCGGATACCTTTTCCACCGCCGCCGCCTCTGCTTCATTCAGCTTGATACAGATATCCACGTCGCAAGCATCCGCGAGCCCGTAGAGTTCGAGGATATTCGTCGCGCCCGTAAGAGACATTGCGCGAGAGGCCGTAATTTCGCCTTCCTGCCACGCCTCGAGTGCGTCATGAACGGACATCATTTTCTCAACCCTTTCCTTTCACTTGCCTGCTTCCATGACGTAGCGCGTGAAGACGCATACGACAATATGGCAGCGCTTAAGCGAAGCTTGACAAGAGAATATCATATCTTCGAACCGCACGGACCCTTCGCCAAACCCGGATAGGACCTTCCGCGTGCAGACTTGGGGCTAGATTCAGAATTGGGCATACCAAGAATCCTTTCTTTATTTGGAGGGCGGCCGCGCTCCCGGGATTGGGGTACACGCTGGCAACCGCGGCGACGTCGAACGCCACGTTGGTCTCAGTATTTTTTGGGAGGAGCCGCCAGAAAGGACGGTCCCGACTGAAGACGCTAGGAGAGCGTGCCCGGGTCGACGGGCAGCTCAGACCAGTCGAAGGCCTCGCCCGCCTCCTGGCAGCGGTCGCGCTCGCGGAGATAGAGCACTTCCCAGCGCTGTCCGGTCCGCCGGTAGAAGCGAGCCAGGGCATCCAACGCGGGCTCGATATGCCCGAAAACCTTGCGCTCGATCTCCGCCTTCGACACATCGACGGCTTGCGTGACCGGGACGGGCTTGCAGCCGCGCCGCAGCGGATCGCCATCGTACGCCACCTCTGGCTTCAGGGTGGCATTGTCCGGCAGGAAGAACACGGCGGGCCGCCAGAAGGTAGGGATTGACGGGAGTCCGGGCACTAGCACGACCGCCGTCGCCCTGCGGGCGTACGTGCAGTAGTATCCTGCGCGCGTCAGGCTCTCGTCATCGAGATGCCAGCCGTCGGCAGCGTTGCCGTCACGGAAGCGAAGGTCGAAGGCGCTAGGGGAAGCGTACTCAGGCAGCGGCTGTGAATGCGCGGCAATGGCCTGCTTGATACGAGCGGTGATATCCATGATTTGGTTCCTTTCTTTGCACGATAAATGACGTCACTCACCGGATGGCGAGGTCATATGCGTGCGAAAGAAAGGGCGCTCATGAACATGGGGCGCTCCTATACATAAGCGACCCAGGGGAGTCGAGATCCCCTGCAACAAAAACGGAGCCATCTGAACCATCGGTGAATCCGCTGGAAATGCCTTCGTTACATTTCTACAGAACCGGGTCGGGTTTGATCTCCGCTTCCCAGGGCAGCGATTACAGCCAGTGGGTGCCCGACAACCTTTTTGGACGGCGGTGCTCCAGGCCGGGAAAACATTTCCCAAAATCCGACGCTTTGGTTGCGTGAACCGCTCAAGCGTGGCGTGAAATCGGCCAGCTTCGTCTTTCTGAAAAGGCACCAGGTGAATCAGTAATAAATCAGCAGTCCTGTCGTTGATTGCGCCGCCTCGGGAAGTTAGGGAGACGGATGCACTTAACCAGGAGGATTTGTTTTGGCCGACGCGACCGTCAATCTGATCGAGGTAACCGCAGATATCGTTTCCGCTTACGTCAGCAAGAATCCGGTACCCGTCGCGTCTTTGCCGGAACTGATTTCCAGCGTGAATTCGTCACTCTCGAAAATCCGCCAACTAACCGAACCCGAGAAGCAGGCCCAGGCTCCGGCAGTCAATCCGAAGAGGTCGGTGTTCCCCGACTACATCATTTGCCTCGAGGATGGGAAGAAATTCAAATCACTGAAGCGCCATCTCGGCGTTCATTATGGGCTAACGCCCGACGAGTATCGCGAGAAGTGGGGATTAAAGTCGGACTACCCTATGGTGGCGCCGAACTATGCGGCTGCGCGGTCGGAAATGGCTAAGGCAATAGGTCTGGGCCGGAAGGCCCCACCAGCGAAGAAGGCTGCCACCAAGCGGAAAGCGAAGGCTCGCTAGAGCTTTGCTGCGCCCGGGCGTAACTGAGAGGCTGCCTTGAGAGACGGTATCCTGACGCGGGTAAACCGACTCACCTAGACAGCACCGCTGAAGGCAACTTCCCGACGAGCTCACTAGCCGCGCTCGGCGGCGCGTGCTGTGACAATGATAGCATTGCGGCAAGCGCAGGCGAGACTTCGACGCGACCCGAATGGCAAGCCGAGCCGGTCGATGCCGCGACCCGGCGAGTGCTGCCGATCACGCTATCCGGGTGTGGAAGAAGTCCTTGCTACCTACGAGGCGCTTGTCGAGTACTGGCGGCCGGAGACGAGGTTGGCGGCACCGACACTGCTTCGCCATGGATGAAGTCAACTCTTTGCGCTGGCGCAAGCTTCGACGATTCAAGGTAGGCCAATATTGAGCGACGCGGCGCGATATGTGCTCAGGCGAATGGCCAAGCGCCGGCAGCGGTACCCTCCCGTTAGTGGCAGCAGTTCGCAAGGAGCTTCACGATACCGGCCGCATTCGTTCTTGTCGGGGCACAAAGCCTCGATCTGCGCTCGAAGCAGGAAGCCTGGGAAAGTGAGATGACCGACTTGCGGGATGATGCCGACGACAGACTTGCGGCCTCGCCGTTCTGGGTCATGGCCAAACCCATAGGTCCCAGATGCAACCTCGACTGCACCTATTGCTACTATCTGAAAAAGGCAGAGCTCTATCCGGAGGAAAACAAGTTCCGGATGCCGCCCGACGTGCTCGAAACCTTCATTCGCGACTATATCGCCAGTCAGTCGCGTGCCGGGCTGCGGGAAATCCAGTTCGTCTGGCAGGGCGGCGAGCCTACCATGCTGGGACTGGACTACTTCCGGACCATAACCGCATTGCAGCGCAGGCATTGTCCGCCAGGCCGCGCCATCCGCAACGCGCTGCAGACGAACGGCACCCTTCTCGATGACGAATGGGCACGATTCTTCCACGAGGAACAGTTTCTGGTTGGCCTGAGCCTGGATGGACCGCCTCGCCTGCACGATCATTACCGACGCGACAGGCGCGACCAGCCCAGCTCGTCCCGCGTGCTGTCTGCCTGGGATCTGCTGGCCCGTCATAGGGTGGATACGAACGTCCTGTGCGTGGTCAACGCCCGCAACGTCAGCTTCCCCCTGGAAGTGTACCGCTATCTGCGGGACATCGGCGTGCAGTTCATGCAGTTCATCCCGGTGATCGAGCGGATCGATCGGCAAGGAGAGCTCGCCCCGCCGCCCATGCCCAACGACGACGATCTCGTCATCGCGCCTTGGAGCGTGACCCCCAAGAAATACGGCCGGTTCCTGTGCAGGATGTTCGACGAATGGGTCCGTCATGACGTCGGCAGGGTCTTCGTCCAGTTCTTCGACCTTCAGCTCGGGATCTGGGCCGGGCGGCCAGCCTCTTTATGCGTCTTTGCGGAGACCTGTGGCTCGGGACTGGCCCTGGAGCACAATGGCGACCTTTATGCGTGCGACCACTACGTCTATCCGCAATATCGGCTCGGCAACATCACGCAGTCTCCGATCGATGCTCTGGCGTCTCTGCCGCAACAGCGACAGTTCGGCCTGGACAAGAAAGCCCGCCTTCCTGCCGCATGCAAAAGGTGCGAATGGCGCTTTGCCTGTCATGGCGGCTGTCCCAAGCACCGTTTCCTACCAACGCCCGCGAATGCCCCGGAGCGGTTGAACTATTTTTGCGAATCCAATCGCATGTTCTTTGCCCACGCGGCACCCTTGCTGGAGGCGATGGTGCACCTGCTGCGTCAAGGGCTGCCTGCGGCCAGGATCATGGACATGCTGGCAAGAGAGCCTGCAGGCTCGCCTTCCGGGCGCAATGCCCAGTGCCCATGCGGAAGCGGCCTAAAGTACAAGCGATGCTGCGGCGCTTGAACTCAGAGTTTCCATGCGAGAGCTAGTCGCTCCGAGCCGTAGCCGGAAAGTTGTTATGGCCGATGCCGACGATGCGGTTGAGAGCGCCCTTTAGTTTCGCAGGACCAGTGAAGGTTGGCGGAACTCGTCCGCCGCATATGTAAGCGAAATAATGGCAGAGCATTTCGACATCGAAAGCGAATCCGACGGCACGTGGTCGGTGATCGACATCAAGACCCGGGCTTCCCTACGAGGTCGCCGGCCTCCAGCTCGAGAGCATGCCCTTCTGGTTGGCTCCCGATCTTGTTGGCTTCTGAATGACGTGGATCGCGAGAGAAAGCGGCCCCACTAGCTGCTAGCGGATTCCTATTCGTCGCTATCCTCGTGGCCGTTTTCTCGTCGAGTTGGTTCCGAGCTGCATCTTTCGCCTTTTCTTCGACGTACACCTGGCAGCCTTCATTGAATGATTGGCCTCCCCGTCGCGATCCCGTTCGTCAGTGATGTCATTCCGAGCCGCCCAGTCGTAGCCTCATGTCTGGAGCAATCGTCAGTGGACTCGTAGCCACGGAGCGTCTCTTCGCCGGAGTAGCGTGCGAGCCGACCAGCGCCGGGGTGCCTGTCCGTACGTTGCCTAAGGATCTACCGCCGACGGACGCGACAGGAATAAGCGCGCGTGGCGAACAGCCAGCACGTCTTCAGCCGACAACCCGCTCTGAGTTTGACCTAGCGCA
This sequence comes from Mesorhizobium sp. M1E.F.Ca.ET.045.02.1.1, assembly GCF_003952485.1. NCBI lineage: Bacteria > Pseudomonadati > Pseudomonadota > Alphaproteobacteria > Hyphomicrobiales > Phyllobacteriaceae > Mesorhizobium > Mesorhizobium sp. M1E.F.Ca.ET.045.02.1.1. The sequence goes on along the minus strand of NZ_CP034447.1, from coordinate 5,192,101 downwards.
ATGTTCGCCGGCGAGCTTCGTCTAATAGACGGCGCGGGTCGATCAAGCGATCTCGTCCCAGACAAATAAGGACTCGGAAGAAAATGCCTTCGATGAAACTTATGCTGTCGGTTGCGGCAGCCACTCTGATAACGGCTGGTGCTGCTCACGCCGCCGAGGTTGAAGTCAACATGATGAACATGGGCAAGCACGGGATGTTTCAGCTAGAACCGTCGTTCCTCAAAGTAGCGCCCGGCGACACCGTCCATTTCGTCGCCAAGGACAAGGGCCACGATGTCGAATCCATTCCCGGCATGCTGCCGGACGGCGCCCAGCCGTTCAAAGGCGAGATGAACAAGGACGTCTCAGTCACATTCACGAAGCCCGGCGTTTACGGCATCAAATGCAATCCCCACTACGGCATGGGCATGGTCGCGCTGGTCGTGGTCGGCGACCCGGGCAGCAACCTGAAGGCAGCCGAAGCGGTCAATCAGCCCGGCAAGGCCAAGAAGGCTTTCGAGGAGCTGTTCAAACAGATCGGCCAATAGTGCGTAAAGGCAGTTCAGCGATTCCATCGAACGCTGAACCGCTCCGCGGCTGACGCTCGCTGCATCAGCCGAACGCCTGCAGCCGCGCTGCGATGGCAGCGAGGCTCAGCAGGGTCCGATCCGCCGCCCGTTGGGCCGCAGCCAGCACCTGTTCGTCGCGCGTGCGGTCGGCGAGATTTAGATAGGCCTGGTGCAGCCGTTCGGCCTCGGCGAGCGCAGCGCGCAGAAGCGGCAAGGGCCTGGCGGCCTGCGCAAGCTCCGCTCTCCCTGCTTCGACAGTTCCGTTGGCGGCTTCAGATCCGTTCGCACGTTCCCGCTCGGCGACCTCGGCGATCGTTTTCGACGCCGCATCCTCACCCAAGATTGCAAGCCGTGAAGCAATCCTTCGGTGGCAGGCTGCGGCACGCGACTCCAGCTGGCGGCTCTGTCGCACGAACTCCGGCAGCGACGAAGCATCCAGCATTGGCATCTCGCTGCGGGCGCCTGCGGCACCTTGCCGCCGATAGGCACGACGCCGCTCTTCGCGCAGCGTCGCCGCGTGATCGAGCGCCTTTCCGGCGAGCCACTCCGCCGTCGCCCGGACTGCCGCATCGTCGCTTTGCGCCGCGACATAGGAATAGAAGGCGAAAGCCAACATTTCGTTGTCCACGGCAATGCCGAGGGCTCGGTACGCAGTGAGTAGCGCGCTTGCCTCCGCTTCGTCCCACGATCGAGCGATTTCTGAAGGCAACCCACGCGGATCGGCTGGTGTCGGCGGCTGCGCGCCCGTCAACTGACTAGAGCGGCGGGCGATTTCCTCGACATGGTCGCGCTGCTCTTCGACAAGCGTACTGAACGTTCCGGCAATCTCACGCTCGTTCAGCTTCTCCATACGAGCAGCGAGCCTTTGGTATCGCTGTGCCGCGCTTTCCTCCACGGCCGTCGCCAAGCCAAGAAGCTGCTGAACATTGCGAAACTGCACCTTGGGCTCTTCACTCAGCCGCGTCATGGGAGCGCGCCTCCTGGAGGAATGAGCGCCAGTATGACATCGGCTGGCATCGTTTGAGTTTGTCGTAGATCAAAGAGCCGCCGGCGCGATCGTCTAAGGGTGGCGCTCGCCTGGTCAGCAGTCGACCGGGCACAGGGCAGATGACGGCAGATGAAATCACGCATCGAATTTGGACGGAGACCGACGGCGCGCCGGCTGATGGCCGTCTTTGTCCTTCTTCTCGCCGTTCTGTGGTTGCCCTACGAAGCAAGCGCGGCCGGTCGCCTCGGCGAGTTCCTGGGCGGATTGAGGGCCGCCGACATAGACCCCGCCGCCGACAGCTTCGGCGAGGTCGAGGGTAATCCGCCCGCGGCAAAGCTGCTGAAGGGCGGCCAACCCGTCGGCTACGCCTTCCTTACGGGCGATGTCGTCGATTCGACCGGCTATTCCGGCAAGCCGATCAACATAGTTGTCGGCATCGACCTCGACGGCAAGATCACTGGCGCGAAGCTCGTCGAGCACCACGAACCGATCGTTCTGGTCGGCATCCCTCAAGCCAAGATCGAGCACTATATCGACGGCTTCGTCGGCCGGCGTGTCCTCGATCCGGGCGAGGAGAGCCGCATGCCGGTCGACATCGTCAGCGGCGCGACGGTCACGATGATGGTCATCGCCGACAGCATGACGCAGTCGGCGGTCAAGATCGCGCGGTCGCGCGGTCTGGGCGCGGGTGCCGTGAATGTCGCTTCTCAGCCGGCCCCCCGCACGATCGATCAGACCGACAGCGCCGTCGAAACCTGGCAGGCCTTGCTCGACGACGGATCGGTCCGCAGGCTTGCGATCACCAACAAGGAACTCGACGACCTGTTTCAGCGGACGGGCAACGCCGCGGCGATCGCCCGCCCGCAGCAAGGAGATCCGAATGCCTCCTTCGTCGACGTTTATGTTGCGCTGGCAAGCGTGCCGACGGTCGGCCGATCGCTGCTCGGCGATGCCGAATATGATCGCCTTCGCCAGGATCTGAAGCCCGGCCAGCAGGCGATCCTCGTCGCCGGCGACGGGCCGTATTCCTTTCGCGGCTCCGGCTATGTGCGCGGCGGCATCTTCGATCGCATCGAGCTGATCCAGAGCGAGGCCAGCATACGCTTCCGCGATCGCAACTATCGCCGGATCGGCGCCGTGGCCGCCGACGGCGCGCCTGACTTTCCCGAGATCGGCGTCTTCGTCACGCCCGACGGTGCGAAACTCGACCCTGGCGCGCCATGGCGATTCCAACTCCTCGTGCAGCGGGCGACCGGGGCGCTCGACAAGGCGTTCGTCACCACCGGGCTCGATTACTCGACCCCCGACAAGTTCCTGACCGCGCCCGTCTCGCCGGCGGCGGCCGCGCCGGCGTCGGCTGCCGTGCAACCGGTGGCGGCGGCGGACGACGAGCCGCCGCTCTGGCAACGGATGTGGCAGGCGCGCATGTTCGACATCGCCATCATGCTCGTCGCGATCGGCGTGCTCACCGGCATCTTCTTCTTCCAGGATATCCTCGTGAAATGGCCGCGCGCTTATGAGCGCATCCGGCTGGGCTACCTCGCCTTCACGCTTCTGTGGCTCGGCTGGTACGAGCACGCACAGCTGTCGGTCGTGAACATCCTCACATTCTTCAACTCGCTGCGCGGCGACTTTCGCTGGGACTATTTCCTGCGCGACCCGCTGATCTTCATCCTGTGGTCGGCGGTCGCGGCCGCCCTGCTGTTCTGGGGGCGCGGCGCCTATTGCGGCTGGCTTTGCCCGTTCGGCGCGCTGCAGGAATGGACGAACCGGCTGGCGCGCTGGGCGCGCATTCCGCAGATCCGCGTGCCGTTCTGGCTCAATCAGCGCCTGTGGCCGTTCAAGTACATCATCTTCCTCGCGCTTTTCGGCCTGTCCTTAGGCTCGCTCGGGCTCGCCGAGGAAGCAGCCGAGGTGGAGCCCTTCAAGACCGCGATCATCCTGCATTTCGCGCGCGAGTGGTGGTTCGTGCTGTTCGCCGTCGGCTGCCTTGCACCCGGCCTCTTCATCGAGCGCTTCTACTGCCGCTACCTCTGCCCGCTCGGCGGCGCGCTGGCTGTCCCGGCCCGTATGCGCATGTTCGACTGGCTGAAGCGCTACAAGGAATGCGGCTCGCCCTGCCAGCGCTGCTCCAATGATTGTCCTGTCCAGGCGATCCATCCGGAGGGAGCGATCAATCCCAACGAATGCATCCAATGCCTCAACTGCCAGGTGCTCTACCACGACGACCAGCGCTGTCCGGTGGTGATCCAGAAGCGCATCAAGCGTGAGAAGTTCCTGGCCCTGCAGTCGCCGTCGATGGTGCCCGAGCCCAAGCGCAAGCCGAGGGTCCTGGTGACCGTCAACGGCCGCGAGCCATCCGTGGAACGGAAGCCTGCGGCCAGCCAGGCCGTGTCAACTGAAGGAGAGAACCAATGAAAAACGACGATAGGCCGGAGGAAGCTGGAGTAAGCCGCCGCACGCTTCTGACCGGAAGCGGCAAGGCCGCCATTCTGGCCGGTTTGGCGAGCGCGGCCGGCGGCGGAGCCGTTGGCGTTGCCGGCTTCACCAAGCCGGCCCATGCCAAGGAGGCGACCAGCGAAATCCGGCCGGGCGATCTCGACGAATATTACGGCTTCAGCTCGAGCGGCCAGTCCGGCGAGGTACGTATCATAGGGCTGCCCTCCATGCGTGAGCTCTCGCGCATTCCGGTCTTCAACCGCTGCAGCGCCACCGGCTGGGGGATCACCAACGAGAGCCGGAAGATCATGACGGACGGCCTGATGCCGACCACGCGCGAATTCCTTGCCAAGCGCGGCGGCGTCTACCCCAACGGCGACCTGCATCACCCGCATATGTCCTTCACGGACGGCACCTATGACGGGCGCTTTCTGTTCGTCAACGACAAGGCCAATTGCCGCGTCGGGCGCATCCGTTGCGACGTGATGAAGTGCGACAAGATCATCGAGATTCCGAACGCATCGGATATTCACGGGCTGCGCCTGCAGAAATATCCGCGGACCGGTTACGTGTTCGCCAACAGCGAGCACATCATCCCGGTCCCGAACGACGGCAAGGTCCTCGACGATCCCAAGCAGTACTGGTCGGTGTTCACGGCGATCGACGGCGACACCATGAAGATCGCCTGGCAGGTGCTGGTCGACGGCAATCTCGACAACACCGACGCCGACTACCAGGGCAAGTACGCGTTCTCGACCTGCTACAATTCGGAGCGGGGCGTGACGCTCGCCGACATGACGTCGGCGGACCGTGACTGGGTGGTGATCTTCAACCTCAAGCGCATCGAGGACGCGGTCAAGAAAGGCGACTACAAGGAGATCAACGGCGTGCCGGTGGTCGACGGGCGGCACGGCTCGCGCTACACGCGCTACGTTCCGGCCGGCAACAACCCGCACGGCTGCAACACGGCGCCAGACGGCATCCATGTCGCGATCGCCGGCAAGCTCTCGCCGACCGTCACGCTTCTCGACGTGCGCCGCTTCGACGACCTGTTTGACGACAAGATCAAGCCGCGCGACGTCGTCGTCGCCGAGCCCGAGCTGGGTCTCGGGCCGCTCCACACGGCATTCGACGGCAAGGGCAACGCCTACACCACGCTGTTTCTCGACAGCCAGGTCGTCAAGTGGAACCTCGACAAGGCGATCCAGGCTTATGGCGGCGCCAAGGTCGACCCGATCATCCAGAAGCTCGACGTTCACTACCAGCCGGGCCACAACCACACCTCCATGGGCGAGACCAAGGAGGCGGACGGCAAGTGGCTGATGTCGCTCAACAAGTTCTCCAAGGACCGCTTCCTGCCGGTGGGACCGCTGCATCCGGAGAACGACCAGCTGATCGACATCTCGGGCGACGAGATGCGTCTGGTCCATGACGGGCCGAGCTTCGCGGAACCGCACGACATCTGTCTGGTCCATCGCTCGAAGGTCAGACCGGCGATCGTGTGGAAGCGCGAGGATCCGATGTGGGAGGAAGCGCGGCAGCAGGCGGCGAAGGACGGCGTCAAGCTCGAGGAAGCCGCCAACGTCATTCGCGACGGCAACAAGGTGCGCGTCTACATGCACTCGGTCGCGCCGGCCTTCAGCCTCGACAAGTTCACGGTGAAGCAAGGTGACGAGGTCACCATCACAGTGACCAATATGGACGACGTCGAGGACCTGACCCACGGCTTCACCATGGTGCGCCACGGCGTGGTGATGGAGATCGGGCCGCAGGCGACCTCATCCGTGACCTTCACCGCGGACCGCCCCGGCGTCCACTGGTACTATTGCCAGTGGTTCTGCCACGCCCTGCACATGGAAATGGCCGGGCGCATGATCGTGGAGCCGCAGCCGGCATGATCTGGCACCGGCATAACAGGAGCGCAGTCGCGGCGGCCTTCGTCGCCGCCTGCGCCTTTCTCTTCCCAGGGGCGGGGCGGGCAGAGACCCTCGCCGTCCCCGCGGGGGGCGACGGTCTTCAGAGGGCGATCGCCGCGTCGCAATCCGGCGATACGCTCAGACTCGCCGCCGGCATGCATCAAGGTCCGGTCCGGATCGACCACGCTCTCACCATCGAGGCCGAGCCAGGCGCCGTGCTCGACGGGCAGGGCCGTGGCCGCGCGATCGAGGTGGTTGCCCCGAACGTCGTCATGCGCGGCCTCACGATACGCAATTCCGGCATCGACGATCCCATGGATGCGGCGGTCTTCCTCGAAGACAGCGCCACGGGCGCAATCGTCGAGGACAGCCGGATCGAGAACAGCCTGGTCGGCGTCTATGTTCACGGCGCCGCCGGCGCCATCGTGCGGAACAACCGCATCGTCGGGCGGACCGACCTCAGGACCAACGAGCGCGGCAACGGCGTCTATGTCTGGAACGCGCCGGGGGCGCAGGTGATCGGCAACCACATCACCGGCGGGCGCGACGGCATCTTCACCAATGCCAGCCGCAACAACGTCTTCCGCGGCAACCGTATCGAGAACGTCCGCTTCGCCATCCACTACATGTACACCAACGACAGCGAGGTCAGCGACAACGTCTCGCGCGGCAACCACAACGGCTACGTCATCATGTATTCGAGCCGCCTGGCGATCCGCCGCAACCTGTCGGAAGACGATGGCGATCACGGCCTTCTGCTCAACTATGCCAACGATGCGGACATCGAAGACAATGTGGTGCGGCGGAGCGACCAGTGCGTCTTCATCTACAACGCCAACAAGAACCTTTTCGCCGACAACCGGTTCGAGGATTGCGCCGTCGGCATCCATTTCACCGCGGGTTCCGAGCGCAACCGGATGACCGGCAACGCCTTCGTCCATAACCGCTCGCAGGTCGTCTATGTGGGCACCCGGTCGCTCGACTGGTCGGCGGACGGGCGCGGCAATTACTGGAGCGACAATCCGGCGTTCGACCTGAACGGCGACGGCATCGCCGATACCGCCTACCGCCCGAACGACATCTTCGACAAGGTCGTGTGGACTTATCCGACGGCCAAGCTCCTCATCAACAGCCCGGCCGTGCAGGTCATCCGCTGGGCTCAAGCGGAATTCCCCGCGCTCCATCCGGGCGGCGTCATCGACAGCGCGCCGCTGATGGCGCCCATCCCGCCCGCGCTGGAGGTGAAGCCATGACCATTTCGCCGACGATATTCATGGAAGGCGTGTCGAAGCGATACGGGGATGCCTATGTCGTGCGCGACGTGGGCCTCTCGGTCGCGCCCGGCGAATGCGTTGCCATTGTCGGACACAACGGAGCCGGCAAGAGCACGCTGGTGAAGATGGCGCTCGGCCTCATCACGCCGACCGCCGGGCGCATCGCGCTGCTCGGCGAGAACCCGGCGGGGCGCCAGGCCATGGCGTTCCGGCGCAGGATCGGCTTCCTGCCCGAGAACGTCGCCTTCTCCGCGGCCATGACCGGCCGCGAGGTGCTGCGTTTCTACGCGCGTCTCAAGCAGGTGCCGCTCGGCGTCACCGACCAACTCCTGGAACGCGTCGGGCTCGCCGCCGCCGCGCGCCGCCGCGTCGGCACCTATTCGAAGGGCATGCGCCAGCGCCTCGGATTGGCGCAGGCGCTGCTCGGCGAGCCGCGCGTCCTCTTCCTCGACGAGCCGACGACCGGCCTCGACATCGAGTCGCGCCAGATGTTCTACGGCGTCATGGCCGAGTTGCGCGAGGCCGGCGCTACGCTGCTGCTTTCCTCGCACGCGCTCAGCGACATCGAGCAGGCCGACCGCATCGCCATCATGAAGGCCGGCCGCATGGTCGCATGCGGCGCGCTTCCGGAACTCCGCCGCCTGGCCGACCTGCCGCTTCGCATAAGGGTGCACGTCGTCGATGGGAATGCGGCGCGGGAATTCACCGCCCGGCGCGGCGTGCAGTGGCTCGACGAGCTGCGCTTCGAGCTCACCTGCGCCGACGACGGCAAGGTCGAAGCGATCCGCAGCGTCTCGCTGCTGCAAGGTGTCCGCGACATCGAAGTGATGCCGCCGACCTTGGTCGATCTTTGCGACGAGCTGACACGGGAGGCCGCGGAATGAATGCCATAGCAACGATTGCCGGCCGCGAGATACGCGACGGCCTGCGCAACCGCTGGGCCCTTGGCGCCGTCCTGCTGATGGCCGGCCTGGCGCTGACGCTTGCGTTTCTCGGCAGCGCTCCCACCGGCGTGGTCGGCGCAAGTCCGCTCGAGGTCACGGTCGTCAGCCTGTCGAGCCTGACGATTTTCCTGGTCCCGCTGATCGCGCTCCTCCTGTCACACGACGCAATCGTCGGGGAACGGGATCGCGGCACGCTGCTTCTTCTTCTTTCCTATCCGCTCTCGCGCTGGCAGATCCTGTTCGGCAAGTTCCTCGGGCACCTCTTGATCCTGACGGTGGCGACCGTGCTCGGCTACGGTGCTGCCGGAGCGGCTCTGGCCCTTGCGGCCGGCGAGTTCGATGCCGACAGCCTCGGCAGCTTCGCGCGGATGGTCGGCTCGTCCATTCTGCTCGGCGCGGTCTTCGTCGCGCTCGGATATTTGATCAGCGCGACCGTGCGCGAGCGCGCGACCGCGGCAGGCCTTGCCATCGGCATCTGGCTGGTTCTGGTCCTTCTCTACGACATGGCGCTGCTCGGCCTGCTGGTTGCGGATCAGGGCAGGACGATCAGCGCCGCCGCCTTCAACTGGCTGCTGCTCCTCGATCCCGCCGATATCTTCCGGCTCCTCAACCTTGCCGGGCTGTCGAAGACCAGCCTGTTCGCCGGCATGGCCGGCCTTGCCGAGCAGATGCAGTTCGGTCGCGCCGCGCTGGTCACGGCGCTGGCGGCCTGGGTGGCGGTTCCCCTGGCGCTGGCCGCCTTCGTCTTCTCAAGGAAAGAGCCATGATGCGCATAAAGGTTTTCGGCGCGCTGGTCGCCGCTGTCCTCCTGCTCGCCGGCTGCAATCAGGACCTGGCCGGCCTGCCCAAGCCGCCGCCGCAGGAGCCGACGGCCACGTCGGTCGCCTATTTCTGTTCGATGGGGCTGCTCGAACATGGTGGTCCGAAAGCGCAGGCCTTCCGCGCCGGCAAATCCGAGCCGATTTGGTTCTCGTCGGTTCGCGACGCGGTCGCCTTTTCGATGCTACCCGGGGAGCCTAAGGACATCGTTGCCATCTATGTCAACGACATGGCGAAGGTCAGGAACTGGGATCGCCCCGAGGCAGGAGCCTGGGTTGAGGCGCACGACGCCTGGTATGCAATTGGGAGCGACTACAACGCCGGCATGGGCGGCAAGGAAGTCGTGCCCTTCTCCGACGAAAAGGCCGCCCAGTCGTTCACAGCGACGCATGGCGGAACGGTCGTGCGCTTCAACGACATCCCTGAGAACTACGTCCTGGAAAGCGATTTGGGCGACCACGTCGCCGATTTCTCGGTCGCCTACTCGATGCAGCCCAAGACCGCGGTGATCCAATGACGATCCTTAGCGATGGAATCAACCCGGACGGCGTGTCGGCAGGCCGGCTAACCCGACGCCGCTTCATCCGCATCAGCGGCACCGTGGCAGGCGTGAGCCTTGCTGCGCTTGGGGCAGGTTCTGCGTGGCCGGGCCGGGCGTCGCCGCTGTTCCACGAATGGCATGGCGTCGCGCTCGGCGCCGATGCCTCGTTGCGGATATACCATCCCGACGCCGCCGGGGCCGAACGCCTGATCGCGGATGCGCTCGCCGAGGTACGCCGGCTGGAGCGCGTGTTCAGCCTCTATGATGACAGCTCCGCGCTTTCCCGGTTGAACCGGGACGGCGAACTGACCGATCCGCCGCAGGAACTCGTCGAGCTTCTGGCGATGAGCGCGCGCTATGCCCGTGCAACCAGCGGCGCCTTCGATCCGACGGTGCAGCCGCTCTGGACGCTCTACGCCAAGCACTTCAGCACGGCCGGCGCCGATCCGAGTGGTCCGTCAGCGGCCGACATCGGGGGCGCCGTGGCCAAATGTGGCTACCAGCGCATACTCGTCGACACCGGGAAGGTCGCGTTCGCGCAATCCGGTATGGCCCTGACCCTGAACGGCATCGCGCAAGGCTATATCACCGACTGCGTCGCCGAACTCCTGCGCGCCCGCGGCGTCACGCACACCTTGGTCGATATGGGAGAGACGCGCGCGCTCGACGCCCATCCGGCGGGCCGGCCCTGGTCGGTCGGGATAAAAGATCCGCGCGACGACGATCGCTTGCTTGCGACGCTGGCGCTCGACAACCAAGCCGTCTCAACGTCAGGCGGCTACGGCACCGAACTTGATCCGGCGGGAAGATTCAATCACATCTTCGATCCGACGACGGGGTTGTGCGCGGGCCGCTATCTCAGCGTCTCGGTCGTTGCGCCGACCGCGACCTGCGCCGACGCGCTTTCGACCGCCTTTTCCGTCATGCCCATGGACCGCGCTTTTTCGGCTCTCGCCGACGCCGGAGCGACGCGGGCTTATTTCGTGCTTCCTGACGGGCGCGTCATCGAACGGAGCGCCTGATCTTCGGTTCGAAGTTCTTCGGGCTATGGGCAACAACTCGACACCCATTTCCACTGTGCCGTTTACGCCGCAAACCTGCCGCGGATACGCCGTGTTCGGCGAACCCAAGAGCTTCGGTGCCGGGGGTGATCAGCAACTGATTGGAGTGGATCGCAACAAGCTGCCTTCACACATAACCGTCAGCGGGATACCCAACTATGTTCCTCTGCGACGCGGCATGTGCCGCATCTACATGATCAAGTCACGCCAAGATAGCGGCCGGGCCGATGGTTGATGGCCAGAATGAGATTGAGGACAGTCGCACTGAGAACCGACAGTACTAGCCGGTCGGGCGCAAGGACCAGGAATGCGACGGACAGGATTGCGAGATCGACGCCGAGTTGAAAATAGCCGGCGCGCAGCCCAAAATTCTCCTGAAGGAAGATGGCGAGAATGTTGATGCCGCCCAGGCCAGTTCGGTGACGAAACAGCATTAGCATGCCGGTGCCACACAACGTTCCCGCCATGATTGCAGCATAGGTCGCGTTCAACTGGGCAAATGCCACCCATTCGGCCGTAAAACGTGAAAAAAGCGAAACGAGGCTGACCGCGACGAACGTCCGCAAGACGAACGCGCCTCCCAACCGTTTCCAGCCGAGCAGATAAAAGGGCAGATTGATCAGTGAGAATCCTAGCCAGAATTGGATGCCGGTCGTGTACTGGAGCAAGAGCGCCATTCCGGCCATACCGCCGACCGCCAGCACTGCGTTGGCATAGATGGTCGTGCCCAGCGCCACCATGAGGCTGCCGAGAACCAGAGCAAGAGCGTCTTCGTGCAGCCCATGCTTCTCCATCCTCGTACCTCCGCCTTCGCGCATCGAGACTGTGCCAGTTCTCTCTCTGGCGGAATCCTGCCTGCTCCCCGATGAGTTGTCTTTGTCCGGGCGCAAACGCCGCGTCAAAACTCTCGCATGATCTTTGCCACTGAGAGCAAAAACGCGTTGGCGTTGATGCGGATCAAGCATCGCGTGCATGGGTTGCATTGCGGAAACAAGGGGGGCCACCGACAACTTTTCTCGCATTCGCCCTGGCTCTCAAGATGTCTGGAATTTCGATCCAGGCAAGACTGCCGATGCCAATGACCCTGTCTCGGCCCCGACGTGCGTCACACCGAGATTTCCGAGAACCCAACCCTATAGACCGACCTCAGGCTCCGATTCGAATGAAAATTTCGGTCGGAGTCCATCTCCCGCGCAAACCAGTCGCCCCTCACGCTCGGCTGCGGCCGGATCTTATTGCTCCAGCGCAAAGACCCAGACTTGAATATCGGCGATCCGTGACCCAGCGGCCTACAACGATGGGCCCAGCCTGCGCGGCCGCACTTTAACCCACCTGAGTTTCTCGGCCCTACGCCGACTATGTAAGGAGCATCCTCATGAACACTCAATTCCCAGGTCCAGAACTTTGGGAGCGCACCGTCGGCGACATAGCTGCCACGCTGCCGGGCGCAACGGGAGTTTTCCGGAAGTTCAAGATCGATTTCTGCTGCGGCGGCGATCTCACCCTCGACAGCGCCGCCCAACGGCGAGGGGTCGAGCCCAAGGAGCTTGAGCAGGCGCTGGCGGCGCTGCGCACCGCCGATGGCGCTGGCACGGCACCCACCGCAATGAGCAACGAGGTTCTCATCGACCATATTCAGGCCTGCTACCACGAGGCTCACCGACGTACCTTGCCGGAGCTTATAGTGCTGTCGCGAAAGGTTGAGGCCGTGCATCGCGAGCATCCGAAGGTTCCGGCCGGGCTCTCCGAGGCGTTGTGGCAAATACAACGCGAGCTGGAGCCGCACATGGCCAAGGAAGAGGCCATCCTGTTTCCGGCAATGCTGCAGTGGACCGAGGGCAAGTACGACATGCCTATTTCGGAACTGCGACACGAGCACGACGACCAGGGCATTTCGCTTCGGCTGCTTGAAAGCCTCACGGAAAACTTCACCACGCCCGAAGGGGCTTGCCGCTCATGGCAAGCGCTCTACGTGGGGGTTTCCCAGCTCGCTGAGGATCTGATCGAGCACATCCACTTGGAGAACAATGTCCTTTTCCCGCGCTTCGTCGTGGCGGAAAACCGGGCCTAGCGCCAACGTTGACGACGGCGAATTCGGATCGCCGGGCCGATCTCGGCTCGGCGACACAAGATCGTCCGCGTTCGCGGGGTCACGTAGGCGTTTGCCTGCGGCAGCCCTAGCTTGGTGCGCACGCTCTGTTGTCAGTCTTGCGCGTAGCCGATTTTCGCGTCTCCTTCGACGAAGAACGACGGGCTGGCGGATTGTCGTACCAGTCGGCTTCTCGTGAGAAGTTTGCTTCAGATCAACAATCGGTCCCGACTGCATGGGTAAGAAGGCTTTCTGGTCAACTTATCCATGGGATCGAATGACGTGCCGGTTCGGGATCGGTCAGTGGAGACGGCGCACTCAGGACGGGAAGCAGCCTTGCGCTACGCCATTGCCGTGGCGGCGGTCGCGGTCGCGTTCATCGCAAGGTTCGTCCTGGCATCGATTCTCAAAGATCAAGCTCCTTACCTCTTCTTCCTGCCCGCCGCGCTGCTCGCGGCGGGTGTCGGCGGCTTCGGTCCGGGCATTCTGGCCACCGGCTTGAGCGTTCCCCTCGTCTTCTTCTTCATCGCCAATTACGGGGCAGTCGGTTGGACGGAGATCGCCAATGGCGCCGTTTTCGTACTGATCGGGGTAGGGATTGCCTGGATCGGGGAACGCCTGCGAAAGGCGCGCATTCTTGCCTTGACGCGCGAGGCTCATCTCCAATCGATCATTGACATAGTTCCCGAAGCCACGATCGTGATCGACGGGCGCGGCATCATCCAGTCATTTAGCGCGACCGCCGAGCGGATGTTCGGCTACACCGCGGCTGAGGCAATCGGGAACAATGTAACGCTGCTGATGCCCTCACCCTATCGCGAGGAACATGATGGCTACATCAAGCGCTACCACGACACCGGGGAGCCGCACGTTATTGGAACTGGCCGTGTGGTTGCAGCGCAACGCAAAGACGGCTCGACGTTTCCAATGGAACTGGCCGTCGGAGAGATATGGTCAGCGAGCCAGCGGTTCTTCACGGGGTTCATCCGTGACCTGACGGAGCGGCAGGAAACCGAAGCGAGGTTTCAGGAGCTGCAATCCGAACTCGCCCACGTGTCGCGCCTAACTGAGATGGGCGGGATGGCATCGGCGATCGCTCATGAGCTCAACCAGCCGCTGGCGGCCATAGCCAACTATCTGAAAGGCTCACGGCGCCTGCTCGACGGCAGCACCGACGAGCGGCTAGCGATTCTTCGAGATGCAATGGACAGCGCGGCCGACCAGGCATTGCGAGCCGGCCAGATCATTCGACGAATGCGCGATTTCGTCAGTCGAGGGGAGAGCGAAAGACAGGTCGAAAACATTGCCAAGCTTGTCGAGGAAGCATCCGCCCTCGCGCTTGTCGGCGCCAAGGATAGAGGCGTTCACGTGGCGTTCGACTTTGACCCACGTGTCAATCTGATCCTGGCCGACAGGGTCCAAATTCAACAGGTTCTGGTCAACCTGATCCGCAACGCCGTCGAGGCCATGGAAGAATCGTGTGAGCGGAATTTGACCGTTCGCACGACACCAGCAGACAACATGATTGTCGTGCAGGTCGATGATAGCGGTTCTGGCATATCGGAGGAAATGGCGGCGAAACTCTTTCAACCATTTGCAACCACCAAGCCACACGGGATGGGCGTAGGCCTTTCGATCTCCCGGACGATTGTCGAGGCGCATGGCGGGCAGATCAAGGCCGAGCCGCGTCCAGGCGGGGGAACGACGTTTCGCTTTACACTGCCTGCGGTAACCGAGGAGGAGTCCACAGATGCCCGCCGATAATGTCGTCCACATCGTCGACGACGACGAAGCGGTGCGCAAGTCGCTCGCCTTTCTGCTTGGCACTGCGCAAGTCTCGGCGCGCAGCTATGAAACGGCGGTTACTTTTTTGGCGAACATCGACAGCGCCGAACGTGGATGCATTATCTCCGACCTGCGGATGCCGGGAATCGACGGGCTTGAGCTGATGCGGCGACTAAAAAGCCTTGGCGTAGACTTGCCGGTCATCATCATTACAGGCCATGGCGACATCGCGCTCGCAGCGAAAGCATTGGAGGCAGGAGCGGTCGATTTTCTGGAAAAGCCTTTCGACGATGAGGCGGTATTGGCCGCCGTTCGGTCTGCGTTCCGTCAGCAAGAGCGGGACACCACGCGAGAAACCAAGGGGGTGGAAGTTCAGGGTCGGTTTGCCCGGCTTTCCAATACAGAGCGGCAGGTGCTGGAAGGTCTCATAGCCGGATATTCGAACAAGACAATCGCGGACGATCTAAAGATCAGCCCGCGAACCTTTGAGATTTACCGAGCAAATGTGATGGCCAAGACGCAGGCCTCAAACCTGTCCGAACTCGTGCGCTTGGCATTTATTTCGAATCGGAGCTGATGGCGGCACCGCCTTCCCAAGATCGGCGGTATCTGCGGACCTCTGATGGTTTTTGTCTCAGGTCAAGGCGAAGTGTCTCTGAGTAGCGGCCTGCTAGGCTGTGAACGGATGCTTGGAGATCAATGCGATGGAAAGCGCTGCGGATTCTGCATCGCTCGAAAGACCGACGGTGATCGTGGTTGACGACGACCCGGCGGTACGGAGATCACTCAAATTCTCGCTCGAACTCGAGGGGTTTTCCGTCCGCACATATGCCGATGCGGCGGACCTGTTGAACGAAGCGGCGCTGCCTACTTTTGGCTGCCTGGTCATCGACTACAACTTGCCGCAACTGAACGGGCTCGAAGTGCTGCAGCGTCTCCGGAACGGACAAACTCGGTTGCCGGCGATCATAATCACCTCGTATCCGAGTAAGATGCTACGGGAGGGCGCGGCCGCTCTTGGGATTCCGATCGTCGAGAAGCCGTTCTTCAATCACGCCTTGAGCGATAGCATTCATGTCGCACTGGAGCAGTGTGGCGGGCATTGAGCAAAACCGAAATCGCCTTCCCGTTTGGAGACGTTGCTGTTGCGCGGAAGCAGCCACTCCGTCTCCAAGCGGACTGATCTGCTGCGAAACGCCTTGGTGCACGACGTAGCATCTGGCACCGAACGAAGGTGACATGCCGAACTTCCAGCCTATCTCGACATCACCATCCGCTCATTCCGCCAAAAGTTCCTGATAGGCGCGCCGCGCCGCGACGTAGCGATCAAAGGGAAATCGGATCGGGACCCCCTCTAGCGCCGCGGTAAGCATATCGAGATGCGCCTCGAATCCAGCGCATGCCTTGGCAATGTCTTCCCCTGCCGACAGTTGTACGGTTAGTGTCAGTGCGGTGCCCCTGTCTACGGGATCCAGTTCCCAGCGCAACGGCCGATTCGCACCATCGCCGCTGCTCCACGAATAGGCGAGCAGTCGCGGCGGATCGAACGCAAGCACGGTGCTGTCGATCACCACTCCGCTGTCGCCGAAATCGATACGAACTCGACCGCCTTTACGCAACTCGATTGAACCTGGAGCAAGCCACTGCACGAATTGTGGCGGCTCGGTCAACATACGCCAGACCATTTCCTGTTCGTGCCCCATCCAGCGCTCGAGGCATCCTTCGAAACCTTCCGCGAGACGCCGAATCTGGCCTGGCTGAATAGCGTCGTCGTTCATCGAACTTCTCCATATCGCTGTCGCCATTCCGGGGAGGCTAACGGCACCCGGTCCGGCCATATGATGCCGTCAGCGAATAAATGTCAGCCACTGCGGAATTGCCGATAGAAATCGAAGACCCGGGCCAACTCGCGCATATAGAAATCCCGCGCCACGGGGCCTTCCGGGGCACCCGAAAAAAGCCCCAGCACCTGAGCGGTCATGAAGAAACCGGGCGCGGGCAAGTCGTTGCGCAGGCGGCCCACGCAAAGCGCGGCCAGAAGCGGCCGGCCTGCTTCGGCATCTTCCGCCATCAGCTTTTCCAGTAAGTCGGTGGCTCGATGGATCGTCTGCGGCGGCATGAGGCAGAGCCGCTCGGCGAGGTTCTTGTAGGTTACAACGGTCTCAGTTTGCGCCAGCTCGATCAAGATCTGGCGCAACCGGTCTTTCAACACCCGGGCCTCGTCATTCCCTGACAATGGCGCGGAACCCTCATCCTCGGGCCAGGCCATCGACCGCGAGCACCCGGATTGCGTCAGCCCCAGCCCGCTTCCCTCGATCGCCTTATTCAGATCCAGAACCACCTGCATGAGTTCCGGCGCCTTAGGGAAATACACGAGCCTCGACAGCATCGTTTCTGTCCTTTTCTGACTGCACGTGGCCGCGCCGGATGGGGCCGGATCTCTGCTCAGGCGCGGCCTTCCATTCGCAAACTCGGATGAGTGCAGGGTCATCTGCGTCACGGATCAGCATTTGCTCGACACGAGCTTGCCAGAGTGTCGCAAAGCGTTCCCGTTCATCCTCATCGGCCTGCTCCGTCATGACCCTGGGAAGCAATGCCTGCATCTCGCGCGCGAATGGGACGATGGTCATATCGAGGTCAAGGATCACACCCCGCCCATTGTCGCTCCGCCGAAGCGCCATGATGCCGTCGAACGTTGTGTCGAAACGCAGCAGATCGCGGCGCGCGAACCTATGGCGCGTGCCGATGCCATTGAAGCCGGTCTCGGGCGCTGCCCCCGTGAGCAGCGTTGCCACTGCGGCGATCACGCCCGTCGTGCCCTCGTCGCGCGGTGCACGCAGATAGACTTTCACATTGCCTCGCTCGGGCAACTCGTCGCCGTAGTAGAGTTGGCTGAGCCCCCGTCGTACCATCAGATAGGCGCCGGCGACGATGGGACAGGAATGACCAGCGAGCTTCACGGCATCTGCGTAGGCATAGGACATCACTCCGCTTTTCGAGAGGCCAAGGAATGCAGCTAAAGGATCGCGCAGCGTGATCGTGGGCACTTTAGAAAAGAAGCCAGGGAACTCCATCGCATCCTCCGATACATGATCGCGTAGCGCCTCCATCGGCGATGGCGGGGCCATGTCACTGTAGAATAAACATGCATTTCTAATTCATGTTTATTCGGATGACAATCGAGGCACGATGTCGCGTCGATGCCGCAGACGGTGGCCAGAGCACTCGCAATCAAGGATGGTCATGGCATCTTCCTGTCCTGCGATGTTGAGCGTGATCCGCGACCTGACCAGCCTCCCTGCCTGTCACCGCAAGCGAAATCATGTCGAAAGCCTAACCGGAATTCCGGTTATTTCCGATAAGAGCCTCAGGTGCGAGCGGCTACTCACCGAGCCGGAACGAAAGGTTGCGTTCAGACCCATCGACTGATGCAAGAAGGATCGCGTGAGTTCCGTTTCGCGCCGACTTTCGTGTCCACAACCCAAGCACGTCGTTCTGCCCAGAAGGGTCATGCCGTGAACTATCTCGTTGTGTTTCTCCTTCCCGGCCGTCGTTGGCCGAGAAGAAACGATTGTGCACGCCGATTCACATGCATGGCAGGCAGCCATCCGTCGGCACCAGGCCGACGCTCGTCAAGCTGCGATCGTAGGCTGAGCCGTCTTCCCTGATGTCAGCGCTGGCTAACCCAAGTTCCAAGGCAGATATCTTGCCGTCGCCGCATGGTCTGGCTCGATGTCCAACGTCGAGACGAACCGACTATCTGTTCAGGCCAGCCAGGCAACCAGGAGCATCCCGACCACGATGAGCACAAGGCCGCCGATAAGCATGGGCAGCAAGGAGCTTTCGTGCTGGGCATTCAGCTTGCTGTCCTGATCGAAGCCGCTCATGTCAAAACTCTCCCGTGTTGGTTCTCGATGCAGGCTTTCAGAGAACGCGACTAAACTTCAAGAATCGCCCCACGGCGCTTGGCTGCTCAGCCGATGCAGCAAGGCATTGAATTTCCGCCATTGGGCGGGGTTGGAGACGCGGAGCGCGGCACAGGCCTTGCCAGCTTGGCGGCAGGCGGCATCGGCTTGCCCTGCCTTCGCCAGCGTCTCGAGACTGGCGACCAGAATATCCGCCAAGGCGGACACCAGATGGTCCCCGCTGGAATATGCGACACTGGAGTCCGGTGCCTCGGTCCGGTCTGCGCCCATGTCATCACTCATCGCTGTCTGCGATGCCAAGGTGCAATTTGGCGGCCGCGCTCATCTTCTGTGGCGACCAAGGGGGTTCGTAGGTCACCGTGACATCGACGAACTCGACACCCGGAACGCCCCAAGCCGCATCGCGGGCGCCCTCCTTCAGGTAATCGGTGGCGGGACAGCCCCGCGTCGTCGTTGTCATCACGATGTTGACGACACCGCCGTCGTTGACCAGGACGGCATAGACGAGCCCCAGGTCGACGATGTTGTGGCCAAGCTCCGGGTCGATCACGAGACGAAGCGCCTCCTTGACCGTCTCGTCATCCAGCTGCGTTTCCGCTCCAACGCTCATGTCACTCCCTTTGCGCCATCGCCGTCCGCGCAAGCTAGCGGGCGGCTCTTTGCCCCGCGACGCTCGACTCAAGCGGCCTTCAAGAGACGGCCGATCTCGACGCGCCAGACCTCCGGTCCCCTTTCGAGGTAGGTCCAGGAGAACTGCTGGGGATGTTCCGCCTCGAGCTGGTAGTAGAGAGGCTTGGGATCGTGGTCGTTGACGAGAACGAACTTCCCGCCAGGGGCAAGCTCGTCGACGAGCTGGAAGATCTTCTGGTGCCTCTGCATCGGCACCAGGCTGCGGACGTCTGTCTCGTTTTGGACGGTCGTATTTGTCATCGGGTCATCCTTCGATTGCATTGACGAGCGGGCAATCCTGTCGCCCGCCGCCAGCGGCGGCGATGCGTACAACGCGTTTCGCTCCGGTTCGCGATAGTCGGCGACAAAACATACATTGTCAATATATGTTTTGTCGATCGGCTGCGTGGCCTTGCAAAACATACATCCTCCGCGCATCTTTCCATTGGATGGGCGACATTGCGATTGTGGCCGGGCAAAGGGATTTCGGATGAGACTGACGGATTTCTCAGACTACTCACTTCGCGTGCTCATGTATGCGGCGGCCAGGGACGGGCAGTTGATCACCATCGAGGAAACCGCTCAGGTCTACGGGATTTCGCGCGCTCACCTGATGAAGGTGGCCAACCAACTGACCCGCGCCGGGTTTTTGAGGGCGGTGCGTGGCCGCTCCGGCGGCTTGACGCTTGCCAAGGCGCCGGGACAGATTCTGCTGGGCGAAGTGCTGCGGGCGACGGAGCCCGACTTTGCGCTGGTCGAGTGCTTCAGGAGCGGCAATAGCTGCCTGATCACCCCCCGCTGCCGCCTCCGCGGAGTGCTGAAGGAGGCGCTTGCAGCCTTCGCGGGGACGCTTGACCGCTACACCTTGGCCGACCTTCTGCTCTCACCGGAAGATTTCGGCATCCAGCCAGCGGCATAAGCGGCAATATCCGGGCTTTCCAAGAAGGCCCATCTCACGGCGGTTCCGCGTCTTGCGCCGGCAAGGCTTGCGGCTCATGCTTCCTTCATCGGGGTACATTGAGGAGCAAACCAGATGACCGACAATCATCGCCTTCCGGATGTGGAAGAGCATCTCTTGCCGACGATCAGGCTTCTCATGGAGATTGGCATGCCTGATCCCGTGGAAAGGATGATCAAGTTCCACGGCGAAAGGATGCGGTCGTCCGGGGTCGCTGAAGCGAGCCGCGCCCTAGACGAGGCGCAGTCATGGTTGATTTCGGCCAGGTTGCATGAAGGGGTTCATGGGAAGGGCAGCCTGCTCAACAAGGAGCATCCAACATACGTGAAAGTCGTCGTTACGAAAGAAGCGGGGCGTCCAGTTCCGGAACAGTTCAGATATCCGATCAGACCTCACGGCGCCGGACGATCGGTCAGCGCAACTGCTAGCGCGTCATAGGTTTCATAGATCTGCCCTATAATCTCCTCCGTCTGCGGATCAACAGCTATATAGCGCTTCTTCGTAACTGCCCTGCCGTTTGAATAAACCACGACATAGACGGCATCGAATACCCAAACCCCTGTCGTCGGTTCATCGACTTGGGTGATCGTGATCTGGGCGTTGTAGAATTCGGCAGCGGCAACCGCGTCGGATTCGCTCAGGAAGTAACCTGCAACCCGCCCGAGGCAATCACGCGAGCACCATACTTCGAGTCCTGAGATGACTGCTGAATAGGTTCTCGGTCCGCCACCTTGCTTGGATGTCATTATTCCCGGTCTCCGTTTCCGAAGGATCTAGGACAACTGAAGTTGATCGACCCTTAATGCTGGCTCCCATTCCTGCGCCGGGCATGTCCTCTTAGAAATCCGACTACGCAAAAGGGGTCAAATCTCACGCTTCGTCGAAGGGATCAAAAAGGGCCGCGGCTTGTGGGGTTATTCTGAAATCGGGATGCCAGTCATTGCTGGCTGGAGTCAGCTTATGGGCATGGGACACCCTAGATGACTGCACTGTTAGGGTCATGAACAAGGACTTTGATGATCGCGCCATTGGTTGTGATTGCGGCTTTGTGTGATCCTCTTTTCTGACTGGCATTTCGAACTGCCGAACTGGGACAAGCGACTGTGACCTGGGTCGTGGTCTTGCGGGATGAATAGGCGCCGCTTTTGATCGTCGTATAGGGCACGCAACGCCCTAGGCGGGATCTATTGCCGCCACCGCTTCACCTGGTCGCATCGCCCACCCCCTTGCCGGGGTGGGTTGAAAAAGATATATTAAATGTACACCTTTTATCGATGGTGCCTGTCTTGCTACCTCTGTTCCTCGTTCACACATTGCGCACCTTCCGTGGTTTGCTCCCGACCTTCACGCCATGCGAGTCTGCGTTCGCCCTCTCGCGCCAGGAGCGGCTCGGCCTGATCTGGTCGGCCATCGACCGCTGGGGCGCCGATTGCCCCGCCTGCGCCATCTGGGCGTTGGAACAGGACAGATGGCGGGCGGCGTCGAATTGAAAAACTGACTGAAAGGAAACGCTCATGCCGAGCAATTCGCACGATTCTTTCATCCGGCCTGCCGACGCATCCGAGCGTGCTTACCTCGAATCCTTAGTTCGCTCGGATTACGACAGGAGCCACCCCGGCGACACCTTCGACGACATGAAGCGCCGCATGCCCTTTTCCAGGGAGGACCAGGGCCTCTATCGCGACTGAATCGCGCTTGCCGCAGCGCGGGCGGATACCGCTGCGAGCGCGAGACCAATTGCCGCCTGAGATACTCGCAATCAAGCGATCCCGTCAGCCGATGCCGCCAGTGGACCGCGCTCGACTCCAGCGCGGTCATCCAGCACGGCGTCCCGTCAAAGGGCAGAAAAATGGCCTACGTCGTCACCGACAACTGTATCAAATGCAAGTACATGGATTGCGTCGAAGTGTGTCCCGTGGACTGCTTCTACGAGGGTGAGAACATGCTCGTCATCCATCCCGACGAGTGCATCGATTGCGGCGTTTGCGAGCCCGAATGTCCGGCGGAAGCGATCTTCCCCGACACGGATTCCTCGGCCACGCAGGCATGGCTCCAGCTCAATCATCAATATGCGTCCTCCTGGCCCAACATAACGCGCAAGAAGACACCGCCCGCCGACGCGGAAGCCTGGGACGGGGTGCCCGGCAAGTTCGATGCCCATTTCAGTGGCGAACCCGGCGAGGGCGAGTGATCTGGCTCCATTCCCTTACCACGCCCCGGCCGCAACAGGGACAAAGGGAACATCGCCGTCCAATCGGGTAACGGCATCTGGAACGGCCGCCGGGCCGATTTCGACACTCACGGCGACGGATGTCGCTGCTTTCGGCTTAGCAGCCACAATCGTCTCGCGGCATGGCCTCCGCCCCGCAAGGCATGTGTTTTTCCGCAGAGAAGCCTAGCTGAGACTCGATTGGCATTCGGCGCTTTATCGGAGGCGAGGAAGGCCATGCAACCATCCGTTCTGCAAAAGCATGACGGGGCGTGCCTGCCACGCTACACCAGCTACCCGCCGCCGCTGGAGTTCTCGCGTTCGGTCGGCCCCGATACTTATGAAAACTGGCATCGCGCCTACCTCCGGATGACTCGGCCTCGCTCTATCTACACATCGCGTTCTGCCTCTCGATGTGCTCGTATTGCGGGTGCCACACCACGGTCACCGCCAAGGATCAGCCTGTCGTCGAGTATCTGCACCTGCTACGCCGGGGTTCGACTTGGTCGCCACGCGAGTGCGGCAGCCGCGTCGGATCGACAGGGTGCATTTCGGCGGCGGCAGTCATGCGACCGCCTAACTGATGACAGCAAACAATTCTGGAGACTGTCGACAAGACAAGAAGACAGCTTCGACGGTGCTCGATGTCTTTTTCGCTCGGCGGCTTGCATCGGTGAGCATGCTGATCGTCCGGCCGCATGAAGATGCGTCGGGACGGACGAGCCGCGGCATAGGCCAGGTAAATGGATGCCGCTCAAGTCCAATCACAACCGCTTTCCGAGAAGCCGCGGCTCATTTCTTCGTCGTACCGCCATTTCCCTGCAAGCTCGGAGAACAAGCACTTTTGCCGTTCAAGACGCGGACTAGCGTGCAAAGCATGCCGACGAAGGTGATAATCCAAGCCGACAGGGCAATGTAGAGGAAGGCGCGCGGCAGCGGCGTTAGGAAACCGAATTCCATAGCGTGGTCCATCTGCCAAGTGGAAGCGGCATACATGCCGAGCGGAAACACGGCACCCCAGTAGAGCGGATCGTAGCGGAAGGGAAAGCGCTCGTAGCCGTAGCGCCAGATTGCCAGCAGAAGGAGCATGGGAATCCACCAGGTCCCCGTCGCCCAGTAGAAGACGGTGAATCCTTTCAGGAATGGCAACAGCGACATCAGGTAGGGCGCGTGCGGGGCGTTCAGGATCAGCAGCGAGCCGGCCAACGTCGAGATGGCCATCGCCCCCATGTTGATCCAGTAAGGCGGCGCCAGGTCGCCCGGTGAGAAGCTGAAGAAGGCATAGCGGTAGAAGATCAGCGACATCATCCAGATGTAGAGCATACCGCCCCACAGCCACATCGACAGGGCCATTAGGTTGAGCTCAAGCCGATAGGGTTGGTCGATGCGTGCCGCCAGCATCGCGCTGGATACCGAGAGCGCTTGCGTCGCCACCACCGCCAACAGCCAGCCGCCGTTGATACCCTTGTCGAGTGTGGGCTTCTCGCGCTTGACAGTGAAGGCGGTGAAGATCGTATAGGTCAGGCACACCCAGAGCAGTATGGCCAGCATCCACAGGGCCGTGCCGACGACGATGTTCTCGCGCAGCACCATGAACTGGCTGGCAACGATGCCGGTGCCGGCCACCGTGGTGAAGTACCCCGGCCCGGTCAGGTGAGCGACCATATCGCCGAAGAAACGGCGCGGATGGCGCCAGGCCCGCATGGCGTACAATACGCACAGAACGGCATATTGCCCGACATTGAGATAGAACAGGCCGAGGGCAATCGTGTCGTGCTGCATCATGAAGGCCGCCAGCGAGATGATGCCCGTGGCCATGACCAGTCCGAAATAGGCGGGCGACATCTCGGCAAGGCCTGAAAACACTTCTCCCGCCTGCTCGGCTCGGCCGCTGGTCGTCATGGCTTCCTCACCTATTGCGGCCCGCCGCGCGGGCATCGCCCTCGCCACTGGGGCGTGTCGGAACTAAGTTGCAAGCACCAGTTCGGACAAGCTGCGATGCCTCCACAAATTACAAGATAAGCATCGGCAGACAGGAAAACCCGCTTGCCGGATAGATGGCGATTGTTGGTTGCGGGCCGGGCACCAGCGCGACATCGCGGGTCCGCTTCAGCAATTCCTCCATGAGGACGCGCAACTCCAGCCGCGCCAGTTGCGCGCCTGGGCAGACATGGATGCCGCGGCCATAAAGGAGGTTCCGCGCAGGGTCGCGATCGAGGCGGAATTCGTCCGGGTGGCCGAAGACAGCCTCGTCGCGGTTCGCCGATGCCCACATAAGCGTGACCCGCTCGCCGACGGCGATCTTGCGCCCTCCGATTTCCACCGGCCTTGTCGCCACCCGTCGGTTGGCGATGAGCGGTGCATGCATCCGCAATATCTCATCGATCGCTGCGGGCAACAGATGCGGACCTTCCCGAAGCCGCTGCTGGACCTGCGGGTTCTCCGCAAGATAGTAGCCCAGGATACCGACGCAGGCAGTGATGGTGCCCAGTTCGCCAACGGTCCAGTTGCGCAGGATGCTAACGATCTCCTCGTGGTTCAACGGCCTGTCGCCCACTCTTTCCCGCAACAGATCCGATGTGATGTCTCCCGGCACGGCCGCGCCGGCCTCGCGCCGGGCCTCCAGCAACTGGCTGATATAGCCGTCGAACTCGAGAGCTATGGCCGCCATCGCGCTAGTGTCCCTCGCCAATGTGGCCTCATGGTTCTTTTGAACCCATTGAAGCAGCGGCTGATGGAGGCTGTCCGGCCAGCCGAGAAAGGCACACTGAATTCGTACAGCGAAGCGCTGGGCAAGCTGCGTGACGAGGTCTATCTCCACGCCTCTCCCCAGGCCGGACACAAGATCGGCCGAAATCGTCCGACAAAGTGGCTCGAAGGATTCAACGCGCTCAGGCTCGAAATGACGTTCGATCAACCGCCGGTATGCCGTGTGCAGGGGTGGATCCATGCCGCTCGGCACAGAAAGGTGGCGGGAGACCACGCTGCTGAACGTTTGGTGATCGTCCAAGGCCCGCGCCACGTCCTCGTACCGAAACAGCGACCAACCCAGGTAATCGCTATATGCCACCTGGCAGCGGTGGCGCATCGCGTCGTAGGCCTTAATCTGGTTGGAAACGACCGTATCGGATCTGGGATCCCAGTCGGGTCGCGGCTTGTCTGTCATCTGGCTCATCCTCCGACAACGAAATTCGCGACCCCGCAGCGGCGGCCATGAAATTATCGGCAAGCCCTATAGCCCGGCGCGCGCACGGGATCTTTGTGCAAGCTCAAACAATTGCGCCCCCGGCGCATCTATTTTTCCTTGGCTGGTCACCAAAGGATGCGAAATCATTTTTGATGCTTCGCGGATTTGCGGTGGGCATGGCCCAAAACGCGCGCTCTTTGATGAAACGCAAACAAGCGTGTTGACGGAGCCAATATGGTCGACCGCCAATTGAGAGGAGACGGCCCATGTCCCGCCTGACATCCGAACCAACGGCATCGATCCGGTCGATGGGCGAGCTTCTCGCCACCGCGCTGATCATGGAGAAGGAGTCCGCCGACAGATATGCGGATCTGGCCGGGCGCATGCGCGCCGCCGGACGGCGAGAACTGGCCGACGTATTCGACCGTCTCGTGCGCGAGGAGACGGGCCATATCGACATGGTCGTGATCTGGTCGCGACAGGTCACCCATAAGCCGCCCGAAATCCTGCCGCCCGAAGCCGTCCCGCAGGATGTTTTCGACGAGGATGGCATCGGGTTCGTCTCGCCCGAATTGGTGGACGCTTATCGCTCCCTGGCCATCGCCGTCCGCAACGAGGAGCGCGCCTTCGCATTCTGGTCTTATGTAGCAGCCCATGGGGTGTCTCCGGAAATCCGGGAAGTCGCCGAACGGATGGCACGCGAGGAACTGGAGCACGCAAAGACGCTGCGGCGCGAGCGCCGGAAAGCCTTCCTCAAGGATCGGCATCCGGGGTCGGCAATCCAGGAGCCTTACGATCTGTCCAGTCTGGAAATGGAGGTCTGCACGCGCCTTGAGGAGTCAACATGAGGGTGAACACCGGTCTCAAAGGGAACGAGAATGAGTACCGGGATCTAGCTGTCGAGGCCCGCAAAGTCTCCCTCGACCTCGCATCGGATCCACTTCAGGGCCCCGCGCCTGTCGGGCCGATGCCGCCGCGGTCCTTGGATGCCCTCTGCGAGTGGCTGGCCGACTACTATATCGACGCGGGTGAACACCTGCTTTCGCAGGCCGCCCGGGACAGGGCGCAGGCGCTCGCCACCATCGCTGTCAAGCGCCTCGCCATCGTCCGCGATCTTTGTAATGAGATAGGTAGAATCCAGTCCAGCCGCTAGAGACAGTGCGCGCTCCGCTTACGCGCCATTCCCTGATCGGCCTTTTCTTTTTGCCGCAAAAAGGGGCTGGCAGACGGACAAAGGGCTTTCGTCCACCAGCCCCTGCCGGGCTGACAGCGGCTGGAAGGGGGAGGATCCCCTTGGAACATCGCTTGTCGATCGCTTCAGCAGCAGCAACTTTAGGGCAATGTTCCCGCCTTCCAAGCAATCAATCGCCATCCCGCAACGAACGGTTACTGGTTCATTTCCAGCCCCTCATGCTTGGGCCGCCGGTGGCCATACGAGCTATCTGAGTCAGTGTATCAACTACCTGACCGCAGACCGGGCACACGTAGCTGGTCACATAGCCGCGCGTCCTAGGCTTGTCAGGTTGATTACTGGATATCGCTGGCTCGAGATCGGACAATTTCGTCACGTTAGAAACATTCAACTTGGCTGAAATGTTCCCGGACGAGAGCCTTAATCCAGAAACGCCCAGCAAGAGAAAAAGCCGCAGCATGAAGCGCTTGCGGCAAACGGCGCATGCGTGACATGGTGCACTGGGAGAGAAAGCTCATAAAAGCGAGATGCCGTAAAGCGGAGCAACAACATGAGTAGACTCGACCGCTCGCTGATCGCCGATTTGCCTTCGTTCCAGGGCCTGAACGCCTCTGAACTCGACCGCATGATCGGCCAGGCGCGGGCGCTGCGCATCGCAAAGAAACAGCCGGTCTTCGAACAAGAGCTAAACGCCCAGTCCTTTTTCCTCTTGCTGGATGGCCATGTCCGCGTGGTCAAGACTACGCCGGACGGCGAGGAAGTCATCGTCCGCTATATCAGCCCCGGCGAATTGATGGGCATCGCCAGCGCGCTTGGGCTCACCGCCTATCCGGCCAGCGCCATTGCCGCCACCGACTGCGTGGTTCTGGCCTGGCCAAGCAGCCTCTGGCCGGAATTCGCCTCCTCCTATCCGAGTTTCGGCGCCAACGCGTATAGGACCATCGGCAGCCGCCTGCAGGACGCCCATTCGCGCGTGATCGAGATGTCGACCGAGCAGGTCGACCGCCGAGTGGCTCATGCCCTGCTCAAGCTGGTGAACCAGACGGGCAGGAAGACGGAGGCAGGTTTCCTGATAGACTTTCCGCTTTCGCGCCAGGACATCGCCGAGATGACGGGAACGAGGTTGCACACGGTCAGCCGCCTGCTGTCCGCCTGGGAAGAAAAGGGATTGATCAAAAGCGGACGCCAGAAGGTGACTGTCGTCGAACCCCACCGCCTGCTCATGCTTGCCGAAGGCCGGGCGCTGAAGACAGAGAGCTGAACACCTCGAACTGGGCGCTGCTCCCCCGACTCGCTGCGCAATCCGCTCCCGCCCCGATCATGGTGTCGTCGAGCAAGAACCCTATCGCGGGTCAGTCGCGGACCGCGAATGCGGTCGTTTAAGCAAACTTGGGGCGCGTCCGTGGACTTGCAGTTGCTCAACCGCGTCGGATCACGACGCGATAGTGCCCTTCCGGCTCGAACGCTCCGCGCCAGAGGTGGCCACGCCTCTCCAGCTCTTCGAAGAGGAACACCGGTTCGCGCGGCAGTAGGGCCGCCAATGTCTCGCCAGGCGACAGCGCCTCCACGCCTTCCAGCGTCCGCACCATCGGCTCAGGTGGTTCGAGACCGCGGTTGTCCAGCTCGACGACCGACTCCGGCCAGGTCTCGATGTCAGAAGTGCGGTCGGTTGCGGAGTCCCTTTCCGCAACGGCGGAATCCTGCCGTCCGGCAATCGGCCTGAAGATCACTTCCCAGTCACCGTTGCCAATCTCCCGCGCAGTGGGCTCGAAGCCACGCTGGCCCAGAACATGAAATAGCGGAACCGGCTTGAAGGGCGCAAGCAGGCACAGGTTCTGGCCCGGAGCGAGCGTGGCTACCGCCTCCATGACAGCGCCGAAGGGTTCGCCGCCTTGGGCCAGGATCGGGCGGACGTCGAGTTCGTAGTCGGATTGGGTCATCGCGGTCTCCATCTGTTTGATTCAATTCGGCCTGGGCAGGAAGAGGCGCGGCGGCAAGGCACCTTCGGGCAATCGCTGGGCGTAGGGCACATTCTTCAGGCGACGGGCCAGAACGAGTTCGGTCACGATAGCCAGGGTGGCGAGCAGCGTCCCACCGGCGGCGATGTGAAACAGGCGGGGCTGCTCGGCAAGCAGGGCGGCTGTGCCGGCCGTCACGCTGAGAAAATAGAGTACAAACCAGATTCGGTCACGCGGCTCTGCGACGAGGTCCTGCACGCGCGGAGTGGGCTTCTTGCCCATCACGGGACCATAGCATTCCAACCAGGTCAGGAACGGCACAATCTTGTAGAGTTGCGAAAGACCGAGCCCGCTAAGCCAGCCGAATGCCACGAGATAGAGCAGAGCGCCGACGTACCGCTCCAGCGTGCCGCTTGCCAGTAAGGCAAGCAGCAGTGCAGCCGACAAGGCGAGCGCCAGAAAGGCTCCCTCCGCTGCCCGACTGTTGAGTTCGACCGCGCGCCGCTTGCGGTGGCGGTAGAAGAAGACCAGATCGACGCCGTAAAGGACGAGGCATACGCCGCCGAGCAGAACGGCGACTGTACGGGCAGATGTCGTGATGTCGGGAGTTCCTAGCAGGCTTGCAAAAGGCGTCGCCAAGACCATGAGCAGCAACGCGACCGCGCCTGTCCACCACGCCGCACGGCTGCTCCGACGCTCCCTGTCCGGCGACAGCATGAACATGGGCAGGAGCCGATAGGAGACGCCGATGGCGGTAAAGCTCAGCCATCCGCCGAGTCCGACCGCGATGTGGACCGGAAGCGCATGCGTTCGGAAGTCGACCTCGGCCAGTGCTGGAAGGTAACCGGACAGCAGCAGCGCGAAAAGAGCGCCGAGGACGGCGGTGGCGAGCACGCTCGGCAGGCCTACCGCAACGAAACGCGCCGGCAGTGGAAGGCGGGCGCCCCAGAGCGTGCGGCAGAGCACGCTCGCGATCAAAGCAAAGCCGGCTGGCAGCAACGCGGCCGCGAAAGCAAGCAGCGGAACTCCCGTCTCGAGCGTACCCGCGAGCTCCAGAAAGCCGCCGAGCAGGCATCCAAGGCCTACCAGAAGACAGATCAAGGCAGGCAATACCAGCCGCTCGCTGCGCAATGGGCTGGCGATCAGCACAGGCACGAACTGGAACAGCGCGCCGCACATTAGAAGACTGAGCCAACCGATCGTCACCATATGAACGACGACCAGCGTCTCGGGCGCCTCCGCCACCACCGAGGGGAAGCCGTAGCCAGCGACCATCAGCGCTTGCGCGCCAACAAAAAAGAGCAGCGCCGCGGCAAAGTAGGACATCGTCCAGCGCGACAGCGCGGAGTGCATCATGATTCCCTCCGTGAGGCATCGCCAAAGCTAAAGATCGGTGCTGAAATCCATCGTTGTATCATCGTTGCCGAGCGCTCCAGCGAACGTCTGCCAAGGTATCGACGATCAGGCGCATTCGATCTGCCGGTTCGCCACAATGCCGCAGCATTCTGAACGGCCGCAGTTTTCCGATCTTTGTCCAAACGCAAGCTGGTTGGCGAAGGCGCGGCAAACCGAGTGCGACCAGAACATCTGGTGACAGACGGAGTGCTTTGTCGCGCGAAGATCGCAAAGACGCGATGGCTTGAATGTTTGTGAAGCTAGAGCCTACCTCGACCTTTCGGTCGTTCAACATCGTCTCTACCGCTCCGCGGCATCAGAATCATGAAACGGGCCATCATTGCGAACCGACGCATTTCGCAATTGCCAATCACTGGAAGGGATTCCCGCCGCGCTGTCGCGGCCAAAGTTCGCGAGACCTTCGCCAGCATCCCCTTCATCGTCGACGTCGACGACAGCTTCCACAACCAGCCCGAGCGGCTCCGGCTTTCGATCGACCAGGACAGCCTGGAATATTCCTGGTCATCGCGCAGTTCAGCTCATTCAAGCTGCCACTGGATCCTGACCCCTATTCCGCTGACGCTGATCGGCATCATGCTTGGCCACTGGGCGTTCGCAGCGCCCTTCACGGCCACCGCCAGACGGAAAACCGTCTCACAGTTTTCCTGGAATTGCGTTAGCCCTGGCGGAAATCGCCGCAGACGCCGAACACTATCAGGATCGCCACCAAGACAATCAAAACCGATGGCCCCCCCGTCAGATTGACAACAGCCGCCGAAACACCCACGACAATGCCGGCAACGACGGAACGCACGATGGTCTTAAGCCACCTCGGCACCGGCTATTCTCCCGTCCTGGGATTGATAGGGGCCGCGCGCCGTCACGCTGCGGTCGAGCAAACGGTCCAACGCCGCGAACCGATCGGACGGCAGACGAGGCAGTTCGATTTGCCGGGCGAGGTCGGCCGCAAATTCGCGGAACGGCGCGAGATTGATGGCGGGAACGCCGATCAGCACGGGTACGGAAAGTTCCAGCGCCTTTGCGATGAGAGCCCTGAAGCCACCGCCTTCGACCTCGGTCTTTCCGAATTTGCAAAGAACCAAAAGATCGGTCTTGCCGGACAACTCAGTTCCGGCGGCTTCGCAGGCGCGGAGCAGCCGATCGGTATTCAAAACACAGCCTCGGGAGTGGGGACCTCGATCGTCGGATATGCTGTGGAGTTCGCCCGAAGCGAGATCCCGCAGGTGCATGTCGCATTTCACCCGATCAGGTTTCTTTTCGCTCAGCTGGACGAGGCCGGCCAATCGCACGCCCCGCTCGGCCATGATGGTAGTAATTTCCTGCAGGAATGCTTCGAACTCCGCGCCGTTTGAATAAACGATAGCGGTAATCGGACAGTCAGCACGAACACCCTGCATGGGAAATCTCCTTAAGTTTGAATTTGCCGACCGAGCAGCAGGCGCGGCGGAATCGGTCCGGAGCAGCGGGATTGGCGATGTCCGGGGCCATCGGTCTATCTCCCAAAGCGCCCAAGGCTAAATGGAAGCACTTCGACGGACATGCCAGGCTCGGCCGGCGTCGACGCACCGGGCACAATCACGACGGCGTCGGCCGACACCATCGGCATCATTCTGTGCGAGCCATCCGGCCCGCTGCGGCTGGCGGTCAATCGCCCCTGCTCGATATCA
The DNA here is from genome assembly GCF_003952485.1 of Mesorhizobium sp. M1E.F.Ca.ET.045.02.1.1. Taxonomy (NCBI): domain Bacteria; kingdom Pseudomonadati; phylum Pseudomonadota; class Alphaproteobacteria; order Hyphomicrobiales; family Phyllobacteriaceae; genus Mesorhizobium; species Mesorhizobium sp. M1E.F.Ca.ET.045.02.1.1. The sequence continues at coordinate 5,160,515 of NZ_CP034447.1, read as the reverse complement.
AGGCGGACCGGCACCAGTTCCGTGCGATCCGGCTTGCGGGAACATGTGAAGGCCAACTCGGCGGTGATGCCCCTCGGCGGCACAAGACCGAGGAGGGTCGCTATGATCGGGCGCGCGAAGGCGAGCGCGCCAAAGGCCGCGGCCTGCGGGTTGCCTGGCAATCCGACGAAGCACGCCTCCCCTATCTTGCCGATTGCCAGCGGCTTGCCGGGCTTCATCGCGACACCGACGATCTCGAGTTGGCCGCCGGAACGCATTACGGCGTTGCGCACGTGGTCCTCCTCGCCAACCGACATGCCGGCAGCGGTGATGACCAGATCCGCCGATCTCGCGCTGTCTTCGAGCACTCGCGCGATGGCCGCGATGTCGTCGTGAACGGTCGACAATGTGACATCGGTGTTCGGCTCTCTCAGAAGAGCTGCAAGAAGCGGACCGTTGGCGTCATAGATCGCGCCGGATGCAAGCGACCCGCCGGTCTTGCGGAGCTCGGAGCCGGTCGTGACGACGGCGATCCGCACGCGACGCGCAACCGGGACGCGGTCAATCCCGATGGCGGCAAGAAGCGCGATTTCCGGCCAGCCGATCATGCGACCTGGACGAAGAACGCAGGCTCCTTGCCTCACATCCTCGCCGGTCCTGCGAATATGCGCGCCTGGCGCCGCGTCGAACGCGAGCTGCACGAGATCGCCACGCCGCGTCGTTTGCTCCTGCATGACGACAGTGTCCGCGCCCTGGGGCAATGCCGCACCCGTCATGATACGGTGCGCAGCGCCCGGAGCCAGCGCACCTGGCGGATCACCCGCCATCGTGCGACCTATCACCGGGAGGACCAGAGGCACGCCTCTCCTGCCGGTCAGGCTTATCGCATAGCCGTCCATTGCCGCCTGATCGAAAGGCGGAATAGCACGGGGCGCTTCGATGGCCGCGGCCAGAAGACGTCCAACGGCGTCGGCCAACGCAACCATTTCCGGCTGGTCCAGCGGCCGTGCCAATGCGATGCCTGCGCTTCGCGCCGTTTCGAAGGGCACGGCGCCTGCGCCTGGGCAGAAGCAACTATCGGGCAGTATTGCCGGCATGGTCATGGCTCGACGTCCGGCAGCGTCTTTTCGAGAATTGCGCGCATGGCCGCAAGTCCCGGATCCTGCGCGCGGTTCATGATACCGATGAGTTGCGTCCAAAGATCGTCGGATGCGGTGTCCACGAAATTGCGAACGGCCGAGCCGACGATATCGGCCGGCGAGCGACCGGACGCATCGGCGGCGGCGGTCAGTCTTGCTGCCAAGCCCGGCTCTTTGAAAGCGGCAACGATTGCCATGGCTGCTTTCGGGTCTTCCAGCGAGGCAATGATATCTCCGAGCATCGCGTCCGCCTCACTGAACCAGCGGCGAGGATGCGCCGTCGATGGCAATTCCGCCGATGTCCGCCCGGCCGACGAGGAGAGAGACATATTGCGCCGTCGCCTGCCGGCTGACGTGCTCGGCCAGGTAGGACGCGATGCGTTCCCGCACAGCCTCGAATGGAAGCTGGCGGCCATCGATGCGTCGCGTCAACCGGATGAGGTGGACGCCGTAGCGCGTCTCCACCGGCGGCGAGATATCGCCCGGGGTGAGATCGATGAGAGCGGCCTCGAATTCCGGCGTCGTGTCGCCCGGTCCGATCTGGCCGAGGCTGCCGCCAAGAGCTCCCGACGGGCAATCCGAGCAGTCTTGCGCCAGCGCCGCGAAACGCTCAGGCGCGGCGGCCAGGCTGGACCTGAGTGACAGCGCCTTTTCACGCGCGGCGGCAAAGGCCTCATTGTCATCGCGACGAGCCGCTATGAGAATATGGTCGGCTTCATAGAGGGGCGGCGTCATGAAGCGGCGAAGATTGTTCTCATAGAAGCGACACAGCGCCTCCTCAACCGCCTCGGGAACGCGAACCTCGCGCTCGATCAGGCCGCGCACCAGCGCATCCTCGATGGTCTCCCGACGTCCATCCTGATCGATCCGCTGCTCCACGGCGATATCGAGGCGCCGGGCCTCCTGCAGCAGCAATTCGCGGATGACGAGCGCACGGGTTGCGGCACGCCAGCCCTCGCCGGGATTGCGGGCGGGAAAGTTCTGCACCTCGGCGGCGATCGCCTTTCGCGATATCGCCACACCGTTGACGGTCACCGGCGGCATCGCCACGCGTTCACGAGAGGGCGCCGTGTCAGGAGTTGCGGGTCGGTGTTCGTGCGGATGTTCGGACGATTTGCGGCCGGCCGAATGATCGATGACGAGCGCGGCCATGGTCTACTCCGCAGGCTGATGGGAGGGAGCGGCAGCGGGCCGCCGAACCGGCTCGGACGACCGCATCGCTGGCACCGGCGCAGGTGGCCGGCGGGCCGCGAAGCGTGTGCGCACGACCTGGTAGCCGGGACGGCCGAGATACCAGACCGGCGCGCTCCAGACATGAACCAGCCTCGTGAACGGGAAGACCAGGAAGATCGTCATGCCGAGCAGGAGATGCGCCTTGAAGATCGGGTTGACGTCGGCAACGTAGGCCGCGGCCGCCGGCTGCAAGGTGAGAATGCCTTGCGCCCAGTTCATGAATTTCACCATCTCATGGCCATCCATGTGGCCGAGCGAGACGAAGATGGTTGAAAGGCCAAGCGTGAGCTGCAGCCAGAGCAGCAACAAAATCGCGATGTCACCCGGCGCCGACGTGTTGCGGATGCGCGGATCGAACAGACGACGATGGGCAAGAAGCGCTATGCCGATGAAGCAGGCCACACCGGCGATGCCGCCGGCGGTGATGGCAAGACCCTGCTTGAAGCTGTGGGAAACACCGAGCGCATCGAAGACCCAGATCGGCGTCAGCAGGCCGACGAAATGGCCGCCGAAGATCACCAGGATGCCCACATGGAAGAGATTGGAACCCCAGCGGAGCTGACGCCGCCGCAGCAGCTGGGAGGAACCCGTCTTCCAGGTGTACTGCTCGCGATCGAACCGGATCAGGCTGCCGAGCAGGAAGATGGTCAGGCAGAAATAGGGATACCAGCCAAAGAGCGCGGCGTTGATTGTGTCGGACATGGCTTTCCTCCGTCAGGCAACGCTACTGCGCGCATCGCGATTGGCGGCGCGCATCTGGATTCTTAGTCGGTCGACGGAACAGCCGTCGGTCGCATTCCCGGGACCGAATGCGACCGCGGTCTCTTCCCAGGCGGCGTCGATGGCCGCCAGGTCGTCGGGCTCGTCGAGTTCGGCGGCGCCCACGGCCACGGCCGGCTCGCTGACAATCGAGCGTATGGCCGTGAATACGGCGGCATAGCCTGCGTCGCGCTTGGCGAGCCGCTCTTCCAACAGTGAGAAGATGTGGCCGGTTTCATTGAGCAGCCCGCGCGCCTCCTCAAAGGGACGGGCAGAGAGGAATTCGAGGAAAAGCGGGATGAAGTCAGGCAATTCGTTTGACGCGACGGCAAGGCCGCCACGCCGGTAGTGTTCGGCCAGATCGACCATCGCCTGGCCGCGATCGCGGCTCTCGCCGTGGATGTGCTCGAAGAGATGCAGCGAGTGGCGGCGCGTCTTGTCGAACAATTCCACGTAGCGCTCTTGCAAGTCGTAGAGATCCAGGGTGGCCAGATCGGCAAGCAAGGACTGCAGGTGCTTGCCTGCTTCGTCCGATACCAGTCCCTCGTCTGCGACCGCCGCGGTGATTTCCGGGATCGCCGCGCAAAGTTCCTCGGTCGGATAGGAAAGGAGAGCCGAGAGCGCCTTGAAGGTCCTGTTCGAGAGCGGCGCCATCACGCGATCTCCATCGGGTTTGTCGGCCGCTTGGTCTGCTTGGTGCCGAAGAGGTTGGTCTCGGTGGAACCGCCCGAGCAGCCGTTGCCGAAGGAGAAGCCGCAGGAGCCACGCAGGTCCTGGGCGTCCTCGCTCCATTCGCGGTGCGACGTTGGGATGACGAAACGATCCTCGTAATTGGCGATCGCCATCACCTTGTACATGTCGTCGATGGCCGCGCCCGTAAGGCCGACCCGCGCCGCGATCGACTCGTCGAGGCGGCCGTCGATCGTCTTTGCCCGCATGTAGCTTCGCATCGCCAGCATGCGTTCTAGCGCAAGGGCCACGGGCTCCTCATTGCCCGCCGTCAGCAGATTGGCGAGATACTGGAGCGGGATGCGCAGGCTGCGCACGTCGGGCATATCGCCGTCCAGCCCCATCTTGCCGGCGGCCGCCGCCGACTGGATGGGCGAGAGCGGCGGCACGTACCAGACCATCGGCAGGGTGCGGTATTCCGGGTGCAGCGGAAAGGCGATCTTCCACTCCATCGCCATCTTCCAGACCGGCGACAATTTGGCCGCCTCCAGCCAGTTGTCGGGTATCCCGTCGGCACGGGCCTGGGCGATGACGGCCGGATCGTTCGGATCGAGGAAGACGTCGAGTTGCGCCTGATAGAGGTCCTTCTCTTGCGGCGTACTGGCGGCCTCCTCGATAAGGTCGGCGTCGTAAAGGATCACGCCCAGATAGCGGATGCGCCCGACACAGGTTTCCGAACAAACCGTCGGCTGGCCCGCCTCGATGCGTGGAAAGCAGAAGATGCACTTCTCCGATTTGCCCGACGACCAGTTGTAGTAGATTTTCTTGTAGGGGCAGCCGGACACGCACATGCGCCAGCCGCGGCACTTGTCCTGATCGATCAGGACGATGCCGTCCTCCTCGCGCTTGTAGATGGCGCCTGACGGGCACACGGCCGCGCAGGCCGGGTTGAGGCAGTGCTCGCACAATCGCGGCAGATACATCATGAAGGTGTTTTCGAACTGGCCGTAGATGTCCTTCTGGACGCCCTCGAAGTTCACGTCCTTCGACCGCTTCTCGAATTCGCCGCCGAGGATTTCCTCCCAGTTCGGCCCCCATTCGATCTTTTCCATCCGCTCGCCGGTGATGGCCGAGCGCGGACGGGCGGTGGGGAAAGCCTTCGACTCCTTCGCTGTGTGCAGATGCTGGTAGTCGAATGTGAACGGCTCGTAATAGTCGTCGATTTCCGGCAGATCAGGGTTTGCGAAGATGTTGGCGAGGATGCGCCACTTGGCGCCCATCTTCGGCTCTATCTTGCCGTTCTTCTTGCGCCGCCAGCCGCCGTTCCATTTCTGCTGGTTTTCCCACTCCTTGGGATAGCCGACGCCGGGCTTGGTCTCGACATTGTTGAACCATGCGTATTCGACGCCTTCCCGGTTGGTCCAGACGTTCTTGCAGGTAACCGAGCAGGTGTGACACCCGATGCATTTGTCGAGGTTCAGCACCATCGCGATCTGTGCGCGGATCTTCATTCTGCGGCCTCCTTAGGGGCATTGGCTTCCAGGGGTTCCTCGAGCCAGTCGACGGCCGCCATCTTGCGAACCACGATGAACTCGTCGCGGTTGGAGCCTACAGTTCCGTAGTAGTTGAAGCCGTAGGCTTGATGGACATAGCCGCCGATCATGTGCGTCGGCTTGAGCACCGTGCGCGTCACCGAATTGTGGATCCCGCCGCGGTTGCCGGTCATTTCGGAGCCCGGCGTGTTCACGATCTTCTCCTGGGCGTGATACATCAGCATCATGCCTTGCTTGACGCGCTGGGAGACGACGGCGCGGGCGGTCAGCGCTCCGTTGGCGTTGAAGACCTCGACCCAGTCGTTGTCGACGATGTCGGCGGCCTTGGCATCGGTCTCGGAAATCCACACGACAGGACCGCCGCGATTGAGCGTCAGCATCAGGAGATTGTCGGTGTAGGTGGAGTGAATGCCCCATTTCTGGTGGGGCGTGATGAAGTTGAGGACGATTTCCTTGTTGCCGTTGGACTTGAGCCCCTTGACCGGAGCGATCGTCTTGAGATCGACCGGCGGCTTCCAGGTCACGAAACCTTCTCCGAAGGCCCGCATCCAAAGATGATCCTGATAGAGCTGCTGGCGCCCGGTCAGCGTGCGCCACGGGATCAGTTCGTGGACGTTCGTATAGCCGGCATTGTAACAGACCTTCTCGCTCTCGATGCCGGACCAGGTCGGCGAGGAGATGATCTTGCGCGGTTGGGCCTGAACGTCGCGGAAGCGGATCTTCTCGTCTTCCTTCGGGATGGCGAGATGGGCGTGCTCGCGGCCGGTCGCCTTGGAGAGCGCTTCCCAGGCCTTGACCGCGACTTCGCCGTTGGTCTCCGGCGCGAGCATCAGGATGACTTCGGTGGCGTCGATGTCCGTTTCGATTTTCGGCAATCCCTTGGCGGCACCGGCGGGCTGGACGCCATTGAGCGCGCCCAGCGCCGCGATTTCGTGCTCCGTCTTCCAGCTGATACCCTTGCCGCCATTGCCGATCTCGGTCATCAGCGGGCCGAGCGCGGTGAAGCGGGCGTAAAGGTTCGGATAGTCGCGCGTGACGACGCTCACCGCCGGCATCGTCCTGCCCGGGATCGGTTCGATCTCGCCGCGCTTCCAGTCGGCGACATCGAAGGGCTGGGCGATCTCGCCGGGCGTGTCGTGCTGGATGGGGGTGAGGACGACGTCCTTCTCCACCCCCAGCACTTCCGGCGCGATGTCGGAAAAGGCCCTGGCGAGGCCCTTGTAGATGTCCCAGTCCGAGCGCGCTTCCCAGGCAGGGTCGACAGCCGCCGACAGCGGATGGATGAAGGGATGCATGTCGGACGTATTGAGATCGTTCTTCTCATACCAGGTGGCGGTTGGCAGCACGACGTCGGAGTAGACGCAGGTGGTCGACATGCGGAAATCGAGCGTGACCAGAAGGTCGAGCTTTCCTTGCGGCGCCTCGTCGTGCCAGGCGACCTCCTTGTTGCGCACCTTGCCTTCGGTGCCGAGATCCTTGCCCATGACCCCGTGCTTGGTGCCGAGCAGATGCTTCAGGAAGTATTCGTGGCCCTTGCCCGACGACCCTAGGATGTTGGAGCGCCACACGAACATGTTGCGTGGCCAGTTGGCCGGATCGTCGGGATCGTCGCAGGCAAGGTCGAGCTCGCCCGACTTCAGCGCCTTCGCCACATAGTCCTTGACCTCGAGGCCGACCGCCGAAGCGCGCTTGGCTATGTCGAGCGGATTCTGCTTCAGCTGCGGCGCGGAAGGCAGCCAGCCCATGCGCTCGGCGCGGACGTTGTAGTCGATGAAGCTCTCGTTCCAGTCCCCTTCGGGCGCGGTCGGCGACAGGATCTCCGCCGCCGTCAGGGTCTCGTATCGCCACTGGTCCGTATGCGCGTAGAAGAACGACGTCGAGTTCTGGTGGCGCGGCGGGCGCGCCCAGTCGAGCGCGAAGGCGAGCGGCGTCCAGCCGGTCTGCGGGCGCAGCTTTTCCTGGCCGACATAGTGCGACCAGCCGCCGCCCGACTGGCCAATGGCGCCGCAGAACACCAGGAGGTTGATGATCCCCCGGTAGTTCATGTCCATGTGGTACCAGTGGTTGAGACCGGCGCCGAGTATCACCATGGAGCGCCCGTTGGTCTTTTCGGCATTGGTGGCGAACTCGCGCGCCACGGTGGCGATGGCGTCGCGCTTCACCCCGGTGATGCGCTCGGCCCAGGCGGGCGTGAACGGCACGTCGGCGTCATAGGAAGCGGCGACATTGGCGCCGCCGAAGCCGCGGTCGAGGCCGTAATTGGCCATGAGCAGGTCGTAGGCTGTCGCCACCTTCACCGGCCCGTCGACGGTCTTGATGGTGCGGACCGGGATATTGCGGGTCAGGATGTCGCCATGCTCGGTGGCCACAAAATGCTCGCTGGCGCGGCCGCCGAAATAAGGGAAGTCGACGGCCGCGATGTCGGCTCCGTCGCCGGCAAGGGTGAGCTTCAGCCGGACATCCCTCCCCTTGCCGTCCTTTTCCTCGAGGTTCCACTTGCCCTGCTCGCCCCAGCGGTAGCCGGCCGATCCGAGCGGCGCGACCAGCGCGTCCGTCGCCTCGTCGATGGCGACCGTCTTCCATTGCGGGTTGTTCTTCTCGCCGAGGGCTCCCCTGATCTCGGAAGCGCGCAGCAGGCGCTCCGGGACGAGCCTGCCCTCGCGCTCGGCAAGCCGCACCAGGAAGGGCATGTCGGTGTAGCGCCGGGCGTAATCGTCGAAATACGCCACGTTGCGGTCGAGGTGGTATTCGCGCAGGATCACGTGGCCCATGGCGAGCGCCAGCGCGGCGTCGGTGCCCTGCTTCGGATTGAGCCAGATGTCGGCGAACTTCGTCGCTTCGGCATAGTCCGGTGAGACGACCGCGCTCTTGGTGCCTTTATAACGCACCTCGGTGTAGAAGTGCGCGTCGGGCGTGCGCGTCTGCGGCACGTTGGAGCCCCAGACGATGATGAAGCCGGCATTGTACCAGTCGGCGCTTTCCGGCACGTCGGTCTGCTCGCCCCAGGTCTGCGGGCTTGCCGGCGGCAGGTCGCAGTACCAGTCGTAGAACGACATGCACACGCCGCCCATCAGCGACAAATAGCGCGAGCCGGCCGCATAGGATACCATCGACATTGCGGGGATCGGCGAGAAGCCGATGATGCGATCCGGGCCATGCTTGCGGGCGGTGTAGGCATTGGCTGCCGCGACGAGCTCGTTCACCTCGTCCCAGGTGGCGCGGACGAAGCCGCCATGACCGCGGATCGAGATGTAGGACCGGCGCTTGTCCGCATCCTCCACGATCGAGGCCCAGGCCGCGACGGGCGTCATCTTGGCGCGGGCGGCGCGCCACAGCTTCAGCAGCCGGCCGCGGATCATCGGGTATTTCACCCGGGCGCCGGAATAGAGATACCAGCTGTAGGAGGCGCCGCGCGCGCAGCCGCGAGGCTCGTGGTTGGGCAGATCGGGCCGCGTGCGCGGGTAATCGGTCTGCTGCGTCTCCCAGGTGACGATGCCCCCCTTGACGTAGATCTTCCACGAACAGGAGCCTGTGCAATTCACACCATGGGTGGAGCGCACGATCTTGTCGTGCTGCCAGCGCTTGCGGTAGCCGTCTTCCCAGGAGCGGTCCTCGTTGGTCACGATCCCGTGGCCGTCGGAGAAACTGTCGACGGTCTTGCGGAAGAAGGTTAGCCGGTCGAGAAAATGCGACATTGATTTTTCCCTGGTTATTCGGCTGCGGCCGGATGGACGGGCGCGCCGCGCTTGGCGCGCTCGATGTCGTGGAGAAGGCCGCCTTTGCGGGTATAGACAGCCCAGGTGATGGCAAGGCAGCTCACATAGAACAGAAGGAACGCCCACAACGCGGCGTTGGGCGAGCCCGTGAGAGCGATCGAGGTGCCGTAGCTTTTCGGGATGAAGAAGGCGCCGAAGGCCGCGATCGCCGAGGTGAAGCCGGTGATGGCGGCGGACTCCTTCTCCGCCTGCTGGCGACGGGCTTCGGCGTTGGCTTTGGGCAGCAAGCGGCCCAACTCCTTGGCCATGATCACCGGGATCATCTGGAAGGTGGAGGCGTTGCCGACGCCGGTGGCGAAGAACAGGAGCAGGAAGGAAGCGAAGAAGCCCAGGAACGCGCCGGGCTGATCCTTGATGCCGATGAACCACAACACCCCGGAAACGCCAGCGATCATCAGCACGAAGGCCCAGAAGGTGACCCGCGCGCCGCCATATCGATCTGCCAGCCAGCCCGAGCCCGAGCGCGAGAGGGCGCCGACGAGCGGGCCGAGGAAGGCGAACTGGAGCGCGTTGACGTCCGGAAACAGCATCTTCGTCAGCAGCGGGAAGCCGGCCGAATAGCCGATGAAGGATCCGAAGGTTCCGGTGTAAAGCCAGCACATGATCCAGTTGTGGCGGCGCTGGAAGATCACGGCCTGCTCGCTGAAGGACGCCTTGGCCGAAGCGATGTCGTTCATGCCGAACCAGCTCGCGAAGGCCGAGAGGATGATGAACGGGACGAAGACGAAGCCGGCGTTCTGCAGCCATAAGGGCGCATCGCCGGCTGGTCCCTTGACCATGGCCGGATCGCCGCCGAGCCAGCCGAATATCCCGGTGGTGATCGCCAGCGGCACGACGAACTGGACGACGCTGACGCCGAGGTTGCCGAGGCCGGCGTTGAGGGCGAGCGCATTCCCCTTCTCCGCCTTCGGGAAGAAGAAGGAGATGTTGGCCATTGAGGAGGCGAAGTTGCCGCCGCCAAATCCGCAGAGCAGCGCCAGCATCAACAGCACGACATAGGGCGTGTTGGGGTTCTGCACCGCATAGCCAATGCCGACCGCCGGTATGATGAGCGACCAGGTGGTCAGCGTCGTCCAGAGCCTGCCGCCGAAGATCGGCACCATGAAGGAATAGAAGATGCGCAGCGTCGCCCCGGATATCCCGGGCAGAGCGGCGAGCCAGAAGAGCTGGTCTGTGGTGAAGGTGAAGCCGACGAGCGGAAGCTTGGCCACGACGACCGACCAGACCTGCCAGATGGCGAAGGAAAGCAGCAGCGCCGGGATCGAAAGCCACAGGTTGCGCTTGGCGATACGGCGGCCGGTTTCGGCCCAGAAGGTCTTGTCCTCCGGTCGCCAGTCGGTAAGGGGGCCGCCCGTCCGCGTCTTTGCCACGGGCGCGGGCATGTCCTGCATCTCGGGGAAAGGCGGGAGCTTGGCGAGAGCCTCGCCTACAGTTCCGCGTTCCATCTGGCGAATGGCCATATGCATCCAGATCAGCGCGCCGGAGACCAGCAGGAAAAGCGCCATGAAACAGCTCGTCCAAAGGCCGGTCAGGTCAAGCAGCAGGCCGAACAGGATCGGCAGCACGAAACCACCGAGGCCACCGATCATGCCGACAAGGCCGCCGACCGACCCGACATGGTCGGGATAATAAACCGGGATGTGCTTGTAGACGGCGGCCTTACCGAGAGCCATGAAGAAGCCGAGCACGAATATCGTGACAATGAAGCCGAAGAGGCCCATCTCGATGTGGAAGGAGGTTGTCGTGCCGTTGACGCCGTGAACGAGGTAGTCGGTCGGCGGATAGGACAGGACAAAGGTCGTCACGACCGACACGAAGAAGGTCCAATAGAGCACGCGGCGGGCGCCGAAGCTGTCCGAAAGGTGTCCGCCATAGGCACGAAACAGGCTTGCGGGCACCGAGAAGAAGGCCGCGATCATGCCGGCCGTCTTGATGTCGAGGCCGTAGACATTGATGAGATATTGCGGCAGCCAGAGCGCAAGCGCGACAAAGGCGCCGAAGACGAAGAAATAGTAGAGCGCGAAACGCCAGATCTGGACGTTCTTCAGAGGCTCGAGTTCAAGCCAGGCGCTCTTCGGCTTGATGCCCGACCGCCGACGTTCGACGATGACAGGGTCGTCATCCGTCATGAACCAGAAGATGACGGCCATGACGACGAGGGCCGCTGCCCAGACCTCAGCCACGGCCTGCCATCCGAAGGCGACGAGCACGAAGGGGGCGAGGAATTTGGTGACCGCGGCACCGACATTGCCCGCGCCGAAGATACCGAGCGCCGTACCTTGTCTTTGCGGCGGGAACCAGCGCGACACGTAGGCAACGCCGACGGAAAAGGAGCCGCCCGCGATGCCGACGCCGAGGGCCGCGACCAGCATCTGCGGATAGGTGTGAGCATAGGACAGAAGGAAAGTCGCGGCCGCGGCCGCGAACATGTTCACCGTGAAGACGATGCGGCCCCCGTAGCGGTCGGTCCAAATGCCAAGCGCGACCCTGAGCAGCGAACCCGTCAGGATCGGCGTGCCGACAAGCAGGCCGAACTGCGTCTCGCTGAGGCCGAGTTCCTGGCGGATGCGGATGCCGATGATGGAGAAGATGGTCCAGACCGCGAAGCAGACCGTGAATGCCGCCGTGCTTGCGCCCAGGATTTGACCGGACTTCGCATTGACGGTCGTTTTCATCGCCGGCAGCCTCTTCGACAGTTGCTCTCAAGGATCGGACTCTCGCCCGATCGAGGCCAAAATGGCTAAGCCGGCATCGTCAGGCATTGATCTAAATCAAGGCGCGGCGTGACATTTGTCACAGACAATGCGGCGATGGCCGAAAGACCTGAAATCGGAGAAGAAAGATTTGCTGGGCGAAATGACGCATGGCGACGTGGCGCCGGAAGAGCTGCCGCTGTTTCGGGGGCTACCCGCGTCCCGCCGCAATGACCTGTTGCGACATGCCATGGTGCATAGCGTGTCCCCAGGCACTGTTCTGTTTGAACAAGGCGACGTGCCGAATTTCCAGCTGATCGTGCTGGCAGGGTCCGCGCAGTTGTTCGGACGATCGGCCGAAGGTCGTGAAGTCCTGATCGAGGCTGTGAGCGCTCCGGATCTCATCATCCCCGCCGCCGTCCTGAGCGATGCGCCTTATCTGATGCAGGCCCGGGTGCCCGAGCCTTCGCGGTTCTTGTTGATTCATGCGGTGGCGTTCCGCACGGCCGTCGATGCGGACCCTTTGCTGGCGCATGCCGTGATCGGAAGCCTCGCGCACCAATTTCGACGCATGGTCCGTCAGATCAAGAACCTCAAATTGAGGACAGCGACCCAGCGTGTCGGATGTTATCTCCTGGCGCTGTCGAAGCGGCAGGGCACGCCGGATCGAGCCGTTCTGCCGTTCGAGAAGACGCTCATCGCCTCGGAGCTCGGCATCACGCGCGAATCATTTTCACGCGCGCTGTCGAGCCTGGGACAGTCGGGCATCAGGGTCGACGGCCAGACGATCGCAATCCTCGATTCGCGCCGCCTTGCCGCCGCATGCACGCCCGACCCGCTTATCGACGGAGCGGACTTTGCAATCTAATTTGGCAATCGCAACGAAAGCGGAAGGATCCGCCGATGGGACTACCGCGTTGCCGGGCCACTCAATTCGGTTGATCCGTGATCGCCGGCAAATGCCGTGGTGCGATTTACAGTCTTCGCTCCGCCGCCCCGTGCCCGGTCGATGGTGTTGCGGTCTCAACATTGGCAATGTGCCGTGCTGTGGCCGCTCTACACCCTGCGGGCCTGGCGTCGCCCGCCATCGGGACAACTAAGGCGCAATAGGTGCGAAGATCGATCTGGTATTTGCTCCAGCGCAAACATCCCCCGGAAGCATCGATTATCTTGAAGATTATTCTTGAAGTAGCCCACCGATCTGGTTCCAGGTTTCATTTCGGCCAGGCTGCCAGGGCGCAGGTCAACAGCACAGCGACTCCAGGCACACTGTCCGCGACGGGAGAAGAAGAATATGAAGCACGGTCTTCCCGAAAACAGCGCCGCGGAAATGGCGATCACCGTTGCGCGGCTGGCGGGGCTGATCGCCGAGGCGGGGCTGGATTGCCGGTGCCGCTCCAAGCTGGACGAGACGCTGTCCCGCTTTGCCAGTTCGGAGATAGGGCCGGCGGCTCGCGGGCATCTCACCAACGCTCGCCATCAACGCGCGCACATCGAGACCATTCTATTGTTCTTGCAGGATCTCGACGAGATAGGAGAGGCCGAACCGGACAGCAGTGTCTACCAGGACTTCGCCCTTCTCTTTGACGACATCGCGACGATCGCAAGGGACGGCGCGCTTTCGATGCGGCAGCTCGGTCAATTTGCCGCTCTCACCGCGCTTGTACGCTAGTTGAAACCTCAAGCCGGCGGATCATCGAGCCGGTTTTCTTTTCCCGATTTCGATCAGCCATTCCGGCGGCCCAACCTCAAGGCAAACCCAGATGAGGTCGCCGGCGAAAGATGATTCGAGCTGACGCTTCAATCGGCGGGGATCGAAGTCCAGGATCACCGAGAATGTCCGGCCCGGCTCGAGGCCGTCGAACATCGACATGACGGCCGACTGTTTCCTTGCCGTATGAAGCCGCCTCACATCATATGGCGCGACTTGCTGCTCCTCATAATTCGCCGGGATATTCCCTCCCATTGCGCGGCTCCATCAAAACAACTGGCGGGTCGCGACGTTCTTTTCGCCCCATCTGGTCAGCTTGTCGCCGGGGTCCACGCCGGCCCAACTGACCAGCCGTGCGGCCATCTCGACGACCATCGCCTCGATCGACGCCGGCTTGACATAAAATGGCGGCACCGGCGGCGCGACGATCGCTCCCATCCGTGTCAGCCTCAGCATCGCGTCCAGATGCCCTTCATGCAGGGGCGCCTCGCGCGGCACGACCACCAGCCGGCGCCTCTCCTTCAGGACGACGTCGGCCGCCCTGGTAAGAAGGTTGTCGCCCAGGCCGTGGGCCATCGCCGCAAGGGTCCGCATCGAGCAGGGCACGACGATCATGCCGTCCGTCCTGAAGGAGCCGCTGGCGATAGGCGCGGCTAGGTCCTGCGGGGAGTGGGTGTGGTTGGCGAGCGAGGCAAGCTGCGCCAATCCGTCGGCGCCGAGCTCGTACGCAATGGTCATGCGCGCGCTCTTTGAGGTGACAAGATGCGTTTCCGCTCCAGCTCTGACCAGTTGTCGTACGGTCTCAAGCGCCAGCACCGAGCCGGACGCGCCGGTAACCCCGACTATGATCCGTTTGGTCATTTCCGCACCGGACCGGTAGCCTGCGGAAAAAGCTCGTCCCAGCGCTCGGAGACCCTTTCAACGATGTGAGGCGACATCTTCAGCTCCTTCCCCCACTCACGGGACGTTTCGGACCCGATCTTGCGCGTCGCGTCGAACCCGATCTTTCCGCCAAGCCCTTCCAGGGGCGACGCGAAGTCGAGGGAATCGATAGGGGTTCGATCCAGCGTCATCAGGTCGCGCGAGGCATCCATGCGCGTGGCGACCGCCCACATCACGTCCGGCCACGACCGGATGTCGATGTCGTCGTCCACGACGACGATCATCTTGGTCATCGAGAACTGCGGCAACAGCGACCAGAACCCCATCATCACGCGCCGCGCCTGTCCGGCATATTTCTTGACGATCGATATGACCGCGATCCTGTAGGAGCAGGCTTCCGGCGGCAGCCAGACGTCGAGAATTTCCGGTATCTGCTGGCGCAGCAGCGGCTTGAAGACGTCGAGCAACGCCTCGGCGAGGACGGACGGCTCGTCGGGCGCGCGCCCGGTGAAAGTCGTGAGATAGTTTGCGCCGTCCCTCGCGCGAATACGCTTGAGCTTGAAGACGGGAAAATGCTCAGCGCCGTTATAGTATCCGGTGTGGTCGCCGAAGGGGCCTTCCTGTGCCGTTTCGTTGGGTGAGACGGTTCCCTCGAGCACGATCTCGGCACTGGCGGGAACATGGAGCTCGATGCTCTTGCATGGCGACAATCCAACCCGTCGGTCGTTGATCATCCCGGACAGCGACAGTTCCGATACGCCTTCGGGAGCCGGCATCACCGCTGCTATCAATGTGGCGGGATCCGCGCCGATGACGACGGCGACAGGCATCTCGAGCCCCCTCGCCCGCCACATGCGATGATGGGCCGCGCCGCCTCGCATGGGCAGCCATCGTATGATGGCGCGATCCCGGGCGATGACCTGCATCCGGTATATGCCCAGATTGTACTTGCTGGGATCGCCATCGCCCGGCGGGCGGGTGACGACCATCGGCCATGTGATGAGGGGGCCCGCGTCCTCCGGCCAGCAGGTCTGGATGGGAAGGATTGCGAAATCCGGTTCCGCATCCCTCCATAGTCTTGATGACGATACGATCTTCGGCCGAGCCGCCAACGCACCGCGCGCGGCCGAGAACATATGGCGGGCCTGGCGCAAGTTCTGCGGAACCTGGGGGGACCTCATCCACGCCAGCAGAGCGCCGAGGGTTTCAAGTCCGCGAGCGTCCGTGCCAAGCCCCCAGGCGACGCGTTCCCGCGTCCCAAAGATATTTGCCACGGCCGGAAAGGACGAACCGCCGCCCCGATCGTCCGTCGGCATGGTCATGCGCAGCGCCGGCCCGCGCGCCGCGATCACCCTTTTATGGATCTCCGTCAACTCGAACCGTGTCGATACCGGGGCGCGGATTTCGCGAAGCTGGCCCTTTTCGTCCAGGTACGAAAGAAAGGATCCGAGATCACAGAACTGAGGAAGAAGGCGATAATGCATGGCGAAATCCGGCACGACCGGGTCCGTCGGCGACGCCGTTCTCTCACGACAGCCGCTCGAAAACATTGCGCTAGGTCAAAGAGCGGGCCGTTTGCGCGCTGTAGCTTGTATTCACCGGTCCACTCGCCTGAGGGCTGGCCGATATCGAGACAGTGCCGGGAGACGTTCAGATGGCCAGCAACCTAGTCGACGACGCGCTTGAAGCATGCCGGTCGGCGATCGCCGGTCTGAAGGACCGCGGACGGAGCAAGACCGCGAGACGGGAATTCTGGGCGCTTGGACCGGAGGAATGCACAGGCATGTTGAATGGCATCGGCATGTCGCCTGGCGAATTCGATGACGCCATGCATCTGCCTTATGCCTCGGAAGATTTCCTCACTTTGGCGATGCTTTCAGTCGGGATCGATCCCGACAGCTTTCATACACTGGAATTCGCGCGTGACCGTTTCATGTCCCGAACCTGCATCTCGTGCCCCCATCGCCGCAGATGTCACGATCATATGCAGGCCTTCGATTTCGACAGCCACTATCGCGATTTCTGCCCCAACAGCGAGAACTTCTCGAAGCTGCTCCGCAAGAGATGCGACGCCTAGGCCGCGGGACCCTCCTGATCGAAGCCAGACCGGAAAGCGCTTGAAGATGCGGCCGCCAAACGCCGAGCCAATGTTGCCAGGACTTGTTCGCCACCTGTTTCCGGCGGTCGCAGGGCTGCCGCTCGGGCCGTTGCTGACATTGTCCTTGCGCTCGCTTGCCAGGCGGCGGCCCGGCCTTTTCGAGCGCCTTGGCGAATCCCGGTCGGCCTGCTTCGGTATCGATCCTGTCGACCTCGCATTCGCGTTCCGTGTGGTTCCGGAGGGACAACGATCCAGCGTCCGTGTCGTGAGCAAGGACGAGGCTGCTCGGTCGGACGTGCAGATCAAAGGACCGCTTCTGACCCTGTTGGGCCTGCTTGACGGTACGCTTGACGGCGACGCGATGTTCTTCAGCCGCGTGATCTCGGTAAGCGGGCGCACGGAAGCGGTGCTTGCCTTGAGGAATACGATAGAGGATGCCGAGCTTCGTCCTGCAGACCTGCTCGGACTGCACGGCATCCTGGCCCGCTGTGTCGACACGGGTATCCTCGGCGCCTTGAGCGTTGCGCGCCGGTTGGTCGACAAAAATCCCAGCGGGACACAGGAAGCATGACGACGACACGCATGGAACTTGTCTGTCCGGCGGGAACGCCTGCTGCGTTGAGGGCAGCCGTCCAGGCCGGCGCGGATGCGGTTTATTGCGGATTTCGCGATGAGACCAACGCTCGCAATTTTCCCGGGCTGAATTTCTCCAGGGATGAGCTCGCCGGGGGCGTCCGCTTTGCGCACGACCATGGCAGCAAGGTGCTGGTTGCGATCAATACCTTTGCGCGCGTCGACGATGTCGACATCTGGAAGAAAGCTGCCGACGCAGCGGCGGAAAGCGGCGCGGATGCCATCATAGCCGCGGATTTCGCCGTCCTCGATCATGTGGCCAAGAACCACAAGCAGATCCGACTTCACCTGTCGGTGCAGGCCGCCGCGGCGACGCCGGAAGCGATCGGCTTCTATGCGGCTCAATTCGGCATCCGCCGCGTTGTGCTTCCAAGGGTTCTTTCGCTCCAGGAGATAGCGGCGCTGAGCCGCGCGATCGACGTGGAAACCGAAGCCTTCGTTTTTGGCGGTCTTTGCGTGATGATCGAGGGTCGCTGCTATCTGTCTTCCTATGCGACGGGCAAATCGCCGAATCTCAACGGTGTCTGCTCGCCGCCCGAGATGGTGAGCTATGACGAAGAGCCGAGCGGCACAACGGCGCGGCTGTCGGGCTTCACGATCGATCGATACGAGCGCGGCCAGCCGGTGGGCTATCCCACTCTCTGCAAGGGCAAATTCAAAGCCGAGGGGAAGACGTCTCATCTGTTCGAGGATCCCGTCAGCCTGAACGCCGGCGGCATGATTTCAGGCTTGAAGGCCGCCGGGGTGACTGCGCTGAAAATCGAAGGGCGCCAGCGCGGCAAAGGCTATGTAAGCGAGGTCGTGCGCGCCTTCAGGAAAGCCGTCGACGCGGTCGAGATGGGCGGCGATGCCGTCGACATCGACCGGCTTCTCGCCGGCCAGTCGGAAGG